>PLHW01000044.1 GCA_003139095.1 Acidobacteriaceae bacterium | reverse complement strand
AACAACGTGTTGAAAGATCACAGTCATGCAGCCCGAGATGATGAGGCGCCGGATCCCGCCAGCTGAGAGCTTGGCCTCGAGGCTGGTCTGGAAGAATGAATCGCTGGCGCGCTTGCGAATGACGGCCTCGCCGGTGCGCGGGGAAATCTCCGGCCTTAACGGCCAGCCCTCGGTATTCGGCTCAAGCCGGTGCCCCTTGCCGCCGTCATGCTGAACGTACAGCACGGGCACGGAGGCGGCTCGCGCTTGCGCAATCAATCCGGCGATGCGCGCTACTGTTTCGTCAAGAGCCTTGCGGGTTTCCTGCTTGCGCTGAAGCTGGGGATCCTCAAGGATGCCACGTTGGACGTCGATCACGATCAGCGCAGTATGGTTGGGGGCCGTCACCATGGCGGTCGGTTCCAGCTTCAGTTCTAACTATAAAACTCCGCAACACTCGCAACCACGAACCCAATCTCATCCTCTGTCAACTCCGGAAACATCGGCAGCGCCAGCACTTCTTTCGCGGCCCGTTCCGCCACCGGCAAATCGCCCTCTCTCAATCCCAGGTAGGCAAACACCGGCTGCAGATGCAGCGGCAGCGGATAATAAACCTCGGTCCCAATTTTGCGGTCGGTCAAAAACTTCCGCAACTCGTCCCGCCGCTCCGCGCGAATTACATATTGATGGAACACGTGCGTCGCATCCGGACTGCGCTCCGGCAACCGCACCGGCTTCCGCCGCGCCTCCGCCCCAACCTCGCCCGAGCTCGAAGCCCCCGCCAATCCGGCCTCGGCAAACTTCCGGTCATACGTCGCCGCGTGCCGCTGCCGCGCCCGGTTCCACTCCTCGATATACCGCAGCTTCACCCGCAGCACCGCCGCCTGAATCGCATCCATGCGCCCGTTCCATCCAAACTCGTCGTGATAGTAGCGCCGCGGACTACCATGATTGCGCAAACGCCGCATGTGCTCGGCCATCTCCGGCTGCATGGTCGTGACCATCCCCGCATCGCCGTACGCGCTCAAGTTCTTCGTCGGATAAAAACTGAACGCCGCCGTCGCTCCCATCGCACCCGCGCCGCGCTCGCGCCACTTCGCGCCAATCGCCTGCGCCGCGTCTTCCACCATCACCGCGCCGAATTCCTCCGCCACTTCCTTCAGCGCGTCCATGTTCGCGCACTGCCCATAAAGATGCACCGGCATAATCGCGCGCAGATTCGCGGGCCGCTTCTCCGCCATCCGCTTGCGTACAAGTTCAGCATCCAGGTTCAACGTCCCCGGCTCTACATCCACTAGAATCGGCGTCGCTCCCGCCCGCACAATCGAGCTCGCCGACGCGAAAAAGCTGAACGCCGTCGTCACCACCGCATCGCCCGGCTTTACCCCCGCCGCCACCAGCGCCAGCCAAAGCGCCTCCGTCCCCGACGCGCAACCCACCGCTGCCACCGCTCCCGTCAGCGCCGCAATCTCGCGCTCCAGCGCCTCCACCTCCGGCCCAAGAATGAATCCCTGCGAGTCGCACACGCGCGTGATTGCCGCCAGCACTTCTTCGCGCAGGCTCGCATATTGCCGCCGCAAATCCAGCAGCGGAACCGCCGCTACCGCGGTTGCTCGATCACCACTCGACTCGCCGGCTAACCGAAAAGCGGCCGACGGAGAACTTGAAATCATGCTTTTCATTTGCCCAGATTCTAGCAGGGCTTCGCCTCCCTCATCTCGCCCCGTGCCGTGATTGCAGACAGCCCCCCGTTCACCCTCGCACGCCCCGCAGCGCCTCGCCAAAATCGCCATTCTCCCATTTTTAATATTTTCCCCGATCCTGACTCTACGCAAATCTGTATCAACCCGCCGCCGGTCCATGTAAGTCTTTTCACCACAATATTTTACATCCACACACCTTTGGAATAGCAGTTGCTAAGTTCTAACGTTCAACCATGTCTTCGATTTGGCTTGCCCCCCGCGTGGGCAATCTCCAGGTTCAACGCTCTACCAAATTTGTAGTCAGATCTAGAGGAGAAAAAGCATGCAATCGTCACTTCGCATGAAAAACCTTCAACTGTCGGTTCTGATCGTCCTCCTGTTCGCCAGCGCATTTTGCGTAGCCCAGGTTAGTAAGGGTTCGATCTCAGGCAGCATCGCTGACCAGACCGGCGCTATCGTCGTCGGGGCCGAAGTCAAGGCCACCGACCTCGGCACGGGTCAGGTTGCGTCCACCACCAGCGACAGTTCGGGCCTCTTCAAACTCCCGCTTCTGGCCGTTGGCGCCTATAAACTTCAGGTGTCCAAATCGGGCTTCAAAGCCGCCACCATCGCGGGCGTGAACGTCACCGCCGGCGTCGATACCGGCCTCGGTACCATCAAGATGGAAGTCGGCTCGGCGAGCGAGACCATCGAAGTCACCTCCGCCACTCCGCTGGTCGAAACCACCCAGGCTCAAATCACCAGCACCTTCGGACAAACCTACCTCGACAACATCCCCGGAGTTCAGGAAAACCAGGGCTTGGACAATCTCGCCATCTTGCTCCCCGGCGTGAGCGCTTCGCGTGACGCGAACTTCTCCAACACCAACGGCATCGGCTTCACTGTCGACGGTCTGCGCGGCCGCAGCAATGACCAGCAGATTGACGGACAGAATAATAATGACAACTCTGTCGCCGGCCCCGGAATCTTCGTGGGCGACACCGAGTTTGTCACCGAATACCAGGTGACCACCGGCAACTTCGGTGCCGAGTACGGCCGCAATGCCGGTTCCGTCATCAACGTAAACACCAAGCAAGGCACCAACACCTGGCACGGATCGGTTTACGGCACCGAAAGCAACTCCGTTCTCACCACACTAACCAATCAGCAGCGCGAGAAAGCATTTGACCCGGTTACTTGTCCGGGTTGCTGGGGTGAAGGCCTCACCAAGCCGCCGCGCTTTAATGACGAATTCACCGGCGCGACCATTGGCGGTCCGTGGATGAAGAACAGAATCTTCTTCTTCGGCGGTTTCGACGACGAAATCATCTCGTCCAAGACGGTCCTTGGAAGTGGCAACCTCACGCCCACACTGACCGGTATCGCCGAACTGGCTGCTTGCTACCCGGGCAGCACGAGCATGGCGGCATTACAGGCCTATGGCCCCTATGCTGTCGGCGGCGGAAATCCCCAACAGCTTGGGCCCAGCGTGCCGATGACGGATGCCAACGGCTGCAACTACGAAGTCGCCGGCGTTCAGCGCACCGTTCCCGACGGTTCCCACCAGTACAACTGGGTATCCCGTCTCGACGTGACCGGCGCCAAGGACAACGTCTACGTCCGCTATATTTTCCAGAAACTCAACTTCTTCAACGTCGACGAAGGCCAGGGCCCGCAGGGATACCCGGTCAACGTTCCGTCGCTCGGCCAGGCCCTCGGCCTGAGCTGGACCCACAAACTTTCCGACCGCATGTTGAACGAATTCCGCGCCAGCGTTGGCCGCCAGAATGTTCAGTTCGGAGGTAACGGGATCGGCAACACCGTTCCAACCACCAGCGGCGTGTTGAATGCTTTGGCGGAAACGGCTTTCACGGATCCCTCATTGTTGGCCTTCGGCCCTGGCACCAGCTTCCCGCAAGGCCGCATCGTTAACACTTATCAATTCCAGGACAACTGGAGCTACATCCGCGGCCGCCATCAGTTCAAAGCCGGAGCCAACATCACCATCCAGAAGTCGCCGAATACCTTCCTGCCCAACGGCAACGGCGAATTCGTATATTCCGATTGGGGCTCTTTCGCTGCCAACCAGCCGATCGAGACTCTCATCACGCTCGGTAATCCCAAATTGGACTTCGTCGAGCATGACAGCTTCTTCTATTTCGGAGACGACTGGAAGCTCAACAATCATCTGACCTTGAATCTCGGTTTGACCTACTCCTATTACGGTCAGCCCGCCGACCTGTTCCACAACAATGACGCGCGCCAGCAGGGTGGCAGTACGCCTTTCTGGGATCCTTCGTTGCCCACCTCCATCACCGAGTTCCCCCAGATTCCCGCACCCAAGGAAAGTTGGGGTCCCAGCATTGGTTTTGCCTATGCGCTTGGAAATGGCGGATGGTTCTTCGGTCAGGATAAGACCGTGTTCCGCGGCGGATACCGCCTGAGCTACGATCCTCCCTTCTATAACATCTACCTCAACATCGCCAGTTCCGCTCCGCAGGTTCTTGCCCAGACCATTGCTCCGGGCGCGCCGCTTCCAGCCGTCCCGACCGGTCCCAATGTCCGCGCCGAATTGGCGCCCGACCTCACGCTGGGCGTCTTCGATCCCCGGTCCTTCAGCCAGACCAAGGTCAGTCCTGATTTCAAACCAGATCGCGTTCATTCCTGGTCTTTCGGCCTCCAGCGCGAACTGGGAACGCACGCCGCCGCCGAGATTCGCTACGTCGGCAACCACGGCCAAAACCTGTTCCAGTCCATCAACGCCAATCCCTACGTAGGTTGCGGTGACGCAGGTTGCGTCAACCCGATCACCGGGGGCGGCGAAATCCCCGGCCTGTCCGACGGAATCGCTGCTGGTTACTTCCCGTCGACCTTGCTGCCGGGTGGTATCACTCCGTGCCCAGCCGCCAGCGCCGTCGTTTCCGCTGCGATTGGCCGCGAGAACTGCAACGAAGGCAAAATTCGTGAGCGCACCAATACTGCCTATTCGGATTACAACGGCCTCCAGGCCGAGTTCCGGACCACCAACCTCTTCCACCAGTTGACCATGAAGACCAACTACACCTGGAGCAAGACGACCGATAACGTCAGCGAAATCTTTGGTACCTTCGCCGGCGCCAACACCGTCGCCTTCTCCCAGGATCCTTTTAATTACACCTCTGCCGAGCACGGGACTTCCGGCTTGGATTTCCCGCAAACCTGGACCCTTTCGTTCAACGAGACGATTCCGGTCTACAAATCGCAGCAGGGCATCGTCGGTCACATCCTCGGGGGATGGTCGATTGCAGGCAGCTACGTCCTGCAATCCGGCCAGGCCTATAACCCGACCGAAGCGTTCTTTGCCTCCGGCTATGACGGGTTCGGTCTCGTCAACGCCACCGACGGCAGCTTCCTCGGATCGTTCAACCAAGGCCTGGATACCTCGCGGCCGTTCCTCAGCAATCCGTCGGCGCCCGCTGCGTCGATCGGAATGTACGCTGGAGACGCTTGCGCCATCTACGGCGATCCAACGGCTTGCGGCGCTTCTCCGACCGCGCTGATCGATTGGACGGCGCTGAATTCCGTCGGCTCCACCACCGTGGTTAGTCCGAAGCAGGAGCACTTCATCCTGAATGAAGCGCAGGCCCAGCTCATCAATGGCACGCCCTACGGAAATGCCGGTCGTAACTCGTTGCGCGACTACAAATCGAACACGGCGAGCTTCCAGTTGGCCAAAACCTCAAACTGGGGCGAGCGCGTTCGCCTCAACTGGCACATGAGTATGGTCAATGTCTTTAACCATGCCAACTACGCCAGCATCGATCCCTTCGTGGAAGATGCCGGCTTGGTGGGACTCGGCACCGGCTTTGCCAATCCGTACGTGCAAAACAGTGCGGGCAACCAGGGCAGCGCCAACCGACTCATCCGCTTCGGATTGAAAGTCTCGTTCTAAGCGGTGGGCTAAGCAGAAAAGAGAGAAAAGAAAAAAGGCCGGTCCGGGTTCCCCCGAGCCGGCCTCCTTCTTTCCGGGCAAAACAAGGTCACAAATCCAGTGAACGGAACAGAGTCATAGAAACCCCTCGCGACCCCAAAGAGCCCTCAATTTCGCCTGATAGACCTAACTTATTTATTTGTCAATAACTTACGAAGTTGGCAGCACACGCAATCCCAATAGCAGCCCCGCTAAGTTGTTGATTCTACCTACGACAACAAGAACCGCGACCCACCGAGGAAGTCCCGCGATGCCGCCAAAATCACAATAACTATATATTTATCAATAAGTTACACTGATATATCAGCTAAGTCATTATTATTCAAAGACCTAGCGGGAAGTTTCCCCTAAGATATTGATTCCAAAAGATCACTCTAGACGATAAATTTTACCATATAGTAAACAAGGGTGAGGCAACAAGTAGTAGTCCGGACCTGGTGTCCGCGACCTGACCGCTGACCTCAGTGATCGGGGTTTCAGCCTCAGACCTCTACTTTGCCTTGCCCCGCTCTCTCTTCGCATCGTCGGCGCGTCCCACATGGTCATACGCCTCAGCCAGCGCAGAGTGTGCGGGCGCAAACGCCGGCAGACGCGATGTCGCAATCTCCAGGTGCACAACCGCCGTCTTGAAGTCCCCAGTCTTCAGCAGCGTAGCCCCCGCCTCAAAGTGCGCCCAGCCCGAATCCGGCTGCAATCCGACCGCATTCCGCAGATGCTTTGCCGCATCGGCAAGCTGCCCTCTCTCGGCCAGCGCCACGCCCAGCGTGTACTCCGCCAGGTAAAGCTTGGAATCGGCCGCAACAACGGGCGTAAGCGCAGCAATCGCGCGTTCCGCCTTAGCCGGCGCGACCACCGCAGGCGCAACCGCGCTCACCTTATTCGCCGTTGCAATCTTGTCCTTGGGATCGGTCCCGCTCACCGCTGTCGCCGCGCCCGCCGAGGTCTGCAACCCCACATACCCGAGCGACGCCAGCTTCTGCATCTCCGACGAACTCAGTTCCGACGATGATTTCCCCCCCTGCCCGCTGAATCTCCGGTCAAACCCGTCCAGTTGCGAGGCCATCGTGTCGAGCGTCGCCTTTGAGCTTTGCGCCAGATTGTGCGTTTCCCCCGGATCGGCCGTCACGTCGTACAGTTCCGGCTTGGGCGCGCGCACATAAAGGTATTTGCCCGTACGCCACGACTCCAGCGCGCTCCACCCAAATCCCCGCTGCGGCAGGTCGCTGCGCGAATATACAGGCTGATCGGAGCCGCCTCCCGCCTTCGCCGCCCGCAGCAGCGATTGCCCCTGCATTTGCGAGGGCACAGGGATTCCCGCAATCTCGAGCACGGTAGGAGCGACATCGACCAGCCGCACTCGCGCCCCGACCTTCGTGCCCGCCTGCTTCGCGGCCGCTTCCGGCAGCTTGATCAGCAGCGGCACATGGATCGTCTCGTCATAAAGAAAGATGCCGTGTGTGTCTTCCCCGTGCCCGCCCAGGCTCTGCCCATGATCGGCGACCACGATGACCGCTGTATTCGCATCGGCCTTCGCCAGCTTCAACGCCGCCAGCAGCTTGCCCACCGCCGAGTCGGCTGCAGTAAGCGCCGCTCCATAGGAAGCATGAGCCGCGCTCGCATCGTTGATCTCCACCCATAGGAAAAATGGCCCCTGAGCATTGTGCCCAAGCCAATTGATCGCGCGCGCGACCACTTCCGCGCCACTCCGCTCCGTCACTGCTGCCTTCGAATCCCCCGGAATCACCGGCCGAAACCCAGCGTCGTATGTCTCAAACCCACGGTCAAGCCCCTGCGCCAACCCATTCACCGGATCAAGCTCAATCGTCCCAACAAACGCCTCTGTCTTATACCCCTGCCCCTTCAGCGCCTCAGGCAGAAAAGGCACGGCCGCTGCCAGCGTCCCCCCAATCTCGGTCAAGCCCACACTCTGCGGATAAGATCCGGACAGTATCGAGGCATGAGAGACAACGGTTCCCGGCGCCTGCGCATAAGCGTGCTCAAAACTAATGCTCTCCCCAGCGAGTCGGTTCAGGTTGGGCGTGGCCGCCCCCTTCGCCCCGAGGAACCCCATGCGGTCAGCCCGCGCGGAATCGATGGTGATAAGCACAAGGTTAGGCTTCGACGCGGCTTCGGCAGATGCGGCAAGTGCGACACACAAGCAAAGCAGAGCCAGAGTGGCACTGGCGAGTTTTCGGATCATGCATCCAAGTGTAAAACGAGCCGCGCCGATCGTAAAACCGGCAATCGTTCCAGCGCCCCATCTTCGCGCGCCGGAAGGGCTAGCCGCGAGGTAACCGGAAAATGGTACCCACACCCGACGTGCATCCGTCTTGACGTACTCGGAACTCGGCGTAGAATCGTAGATACATGCTCTTCGTGCCGTTCCGTCGTGGGCCGGACGGAACTCCCCAGGCATCCGGAGCCCAGCCGCAGGCTCGATGCCGCCTACGTAATGCTAGATAAGACTAAAGATAAGACTAAAAGTGACTGAATCAATGGGAAAACATCTTCGCCTCGTGTGCCTGCTCGCGCTATGCGCGGCGTGTGCCTGCTCTCTCCTATCGTGTCAGCGCGCCCAGGGCGCCGCGAGTGCGAAGAAGATGATCATTCTCGGCGTCGACGGCCTTGACCCGGACCTGCTCACGAAATTTATGGCCGATGGCAAGATGCCCAACTTTGCCCGCCTCGCATCCGAAGGCTCGTTCCGGCGCCTCACTACCAGTATCCCTCCGCAAAGCCCCGTAGCCTGGTCGAACCTGATCACGGGCATGAATGCCGGTGGCCATGGCGTCTTCGATTTCATCCACCGCGACCCGAAAACTTTTCAACTTTATTTTTCCACCTCGAAGGTCGAAGGCCCGAAGCACAGCTTCCAGATTGGCAAGTGGGTCATTCCCCTCGGCAGCGGCTCGGCCGAGCAGTTGCGCCACGGCGCCGCCTTCTGGGAGATTCTCGACCAGAATCACGTTCACAATTTCGTCTATCGGATCCCCGCAAATTTCCCGCCCATCGATGCCAAGGGCAAGACGCTCTCCGGCATGGGAACGCCCGACCTGCGCGGCACCTATGGCACATTCACTTTCTACACCGACGACCCGACGGCCGCGGTGGGCGCAGTCGAGGGCGGTGAAGTTGTGCAGGTGGAAGTGAAAAACAACCGCGTCGCCACCAACCTGATCGGCCCCGATAACACTTTCATGAAGAATGCCCCGCCCTCCACCGAGCCGTTTACGGTCGACGTCGATCCGCTGGAAGCGGTGGCGCGCATCGACCTCCAGGGGCAAAAGTTCATTCTGAAAGAGGGCGAATGGAGCGGCTGGCTGCCCGTTCAGTTTCAGTTGATGCCCGTCATCGGCAACGTAAAAGGCATTTGCCGTTTGTATCTCAAGCAGACGCACCCGCGATTCCAGCTCTACGTCTCGCCCATCAACATCGATCCGGAGAATCCGGCGCTGCCCATCTCCACGCCCTCAAGTTTTTCGCGCGATCTTGCGAAAGAGATCGGCGAATATCACACGCAGGGCATCGCCGAAGACACCAAGGCGCTGATGTCGGCCGTGCTTGACGACAAGGAGTATCTCCAGCAGTCGCACGCCGTGCTCGCCGAGCATCGCCGCGCCTTCGATGCCGAATTCCCCAAGTTCCACGACGGCGTCTTCTTCTTTTATTTTTCCAGCCTCGATCTCAACGGCCATATGCTTTGGCGGTTAACCGATCCGCAAAGCCCGACCTACAACGCCGAAGCGGCCGCCCAGTACGGCAACTCGCTCGAAGAATTTTACGCGCAGATCGACCAGGTGCTTGGCGAAGTGCTGGCGAAAATGGATGAGAACACCACGCTCCTCGTGTTATCCGATCACGGCTTCGCGCCTTACCATCGTTCGTTCAACTTAAATACCTGGTTGTGGAACAATGGCTACATCGCCCGCAAAGAAGGCGGCAGTGGCGTAGACTCGGGCGAGCCGTTCACCGACGTTGATTGGAGCCGCACGCGCGCGTATGGCCTCGGATTGAACGGCCTTTATCTGAATATCAAAGGCCGGGAAAAAGAGGGAATCGTCGATCCGTCGCAGTCCGACGCGCTGCTCGGCGAAATCCGTGGCAAACTGCTCGATGTGCGCGACCCGAAAGATAACTCGCAGGTGATTACGCGCGTCGATCTTGCGAGCGAGGTGTATCAAGGCCCATACACGCATAATGGACCGGATGCGTTGGTTGGTTACAATCGCGGCTATCGCGCCGGATGGAAGACGATTCTGGGCGCCATCCCGGCCGACGTGCTCGAAGACAACACGAATCCGTGGAGCGGCGATCACTGCATGGATTACACCAAGGTGCCGGGCGTACTCCTAAGCAATCGCAAGATTCTCGCCGAGACGCCCGCGCTGACCGATATTGCGCCAACGATTCTGGCGGAATACGGCATCGCGAAATTGCCGGAGATGAAAGGCCAGTCGGTGTTTCAGGCAAGGTAAGTTGAAGACATCGTGAAATAACGGGGAGAACATGTTCGGTTCACACAAAGTAAAAATTGAAGGCGAACTGCTGGAGAAGGTGAAGCAGTGCTCGGACGCAGCGGGCTACGAATCGATCGACGAATTCGTAATCCACATGCTCGAAAAAGAGACTAACAAAATTATTCCGCCGGACGAGAGTAACACGTCGAAAGAAGACATACAGAAACGCCTGCGCGGGCTTGGTTATATTGAATAAGGTACATCGAGTAGCTTGGCGATCCTCTTACAACCAGTAACTTCGCCGCTCGCGTGGACCGAGGTCCGCGTGAGCCTGTTTGCGCTCGGACTCTTTACCAGTCCCCTCGCCATCGTCGTCATGCTGTCGGTGGTCATCGGCCTGCTGATGATTCTTCTGTTCGGCTATACCTCCGACCAGAAAGCAATCGGGATCGCCAAAGATCAGCTCAAGGCGCACCTGCTCGCCGTGCGTCTCTATCGTGATCAACTGCATGTCGTAATGGGCTCGTACGGCAAGGTACTGCGCGGGACGGGACGCTATCTGAAACTGGCGTTCAAGCCGCTGCTCTACGTCATCATTCCGATTACGCTTTTGATTGTTCAACTGGATCGCTCGCTCGGACTCACCGCGATCCAGACGAATAAGCCGTTTCTGTTGACCGCGCGCGTGAACAATCCGCAGGCGCTCGATAGTATCTCGATCGATCTGCCTCCGGAGATTACGGCGAGCGCGCCGCCCGTACACGTTGCCGCCGACAACGAAGTTGTGTGGCGCCTCGTGGCGAGCCAACCGGGCGCGTATGAAGCAAGAATCAACGCCGGCGGACCGAATGCGACTGAGGCAGTTACGAAGACCGTTCGCGTCTCATCCGAGTTGGCGCGGGTTTCGCCCGAGCGTCTGCGCGACCACTTCTGGGCACGAATGTTCTCATCCGGCGAATCGGCGCTGCCGGACAACAGCGCGGTTGAGTCGATCTCGGTTGATTATCCAGAGCGCAACATTCCTCTCGGATTTGCCGGATACGAAATGAACTGGATCTGGCTGTTTTTCATCCTCTCGATGATCGCCGGGTTTATCTTTAAAGAATTACTGGGGATTCAGGTATGAGTAGATTATGTGGGGGCAAGAGCGTCCGGGTCGCGAGTGTTTTCCTGCTGATTGCGGTGGTCTTGTCTCCGGCCGTCGCGCACGCATACGCCGGGCCGGGCGCGGGATTTGCCGTGCTCTCGTCGTTCTGGGCGATCTTCGTCGCCTTTCTCTATTCGTTTTATGCGCTCATGACGTGGCCCTTCCGGCAGTTATTCCGATTCCTGCGCCGCCGCAATGCCTATGGCAAAGCTATATTTGAGCGCGCGGTGATTCTCGGCTTCGACGGCATGGATCCCGAACTCGCCGAGCGTTTTATGAATGAAGGCCGCTTGCCGAATCTCGCGAAGCTTCGCGACCGCGGCACCTTCAGCAAACTGCGCACCACCTTCCCCGCGATCTCACCCGTTGCCTGGTCCACGTTCCTGACCGGCGTCAATCCCGGCAAGCACAACATCTACGACTTCCTGGCGTGCGATCGCAATCACTACCTGCCATATCTGTCGTCGGCTGAAATCAAAGGCCCCAAACGCCATATTAAGATCGGCAAATATTCCATCCCCTTCGGCAAAACCGAAATCAAGGCGATGCGCAAAGGCACGCCGTTCTGGCATTGGCTGGGCAAGGCCGGAATCTTCAGTTCCGTGATCCGCGTTCCGGTGACGTTCCCCCCCGAAAAATTTCAGGGCGTGCTGCTCTCCGGTATGTGCGTGCCCGACCTGAAAGGCAGCCAGGGAACCTTCTGCCTGTGCACCACGCGCAGTGCCAGCGATAAGTTTCGCGAGGGCGGCGTGCGCGTGCCCGTCGAACGCAAGAACGGAGTCTGCCATTCTTATGTCCCCGGCCCCGACAACCCGCTTGCTGAAACGGCGGGCCACGAGTTACGCGTGAAGTACGAAGTCCGCCCGGAACCCGCGGCCAATCAGGCGCGCTTTTCTGTTGGTTCCGAGAAGTTCACCCTCAAGGTCGGCGAATATTCCGAGTGGCTTCCCATCGAATTCAAAGCCGGACTCGGCTTCAACGCGCACGGCATCTGCCGCTTCTATCTCAAGGAAGTTTCGCCCGAGGTGGAAGTCTACGTCACGCCCGTGAACATTGATCCCGGCCATCCCGATCTTCCGATCTCCCATCCCGTCACTTACTCGATTTACCTCGCGAAACTTTACGGCGCCTTCGCAACGCTCGGCCTCGCGGAAGATACCTGGGCGCTCAACGAGCATGTGCTCGACGACGATGCTTTCCTCGCGCAAGCCTATGGCAATCACCACGACCGTGAGCAGATGCTCTTCGACGCGCTCGAGAAAACTCAACAAGGACTTTGCACCTGCGTCTTCGATACGACGGACCGCATCCAGCACATGTTCTGGCGCTATTTCGCGGAAGATCATCCCGCGGCGCGCGATGTGCCCAAGGCGGAGCGCCGCGAAGTGATTCAGGATCTTTATCAGCGCATGGATAAGCTCATCGGACGGGTCATGGAAAAGATCGATGACAAAACGTTGCTGATGGTGATCTCCGATCACGGCTTCAAGTCGTTTGCGCGCTGCATGAATTTGAATGCCTGGCTGCACCAGAACGGCTATCTCGCGCTTAAAGACGGCAAGACCGAGAGCGGCGACTGGTTCGAAGATGTCGACTGGTCGCGCACCCGCGCCTACACCATGGGCCTCAACGGCCTTTACTTGAATTTAAAAGGCCGCGAGAAGCAGGGAACTGTCGACCCAAGCGAAGCCGCAGCGCTGAAAGAAGAGATCAAGCAAAAGCTGAACGGACTCGTCGATCCCGCGTCCGGCACGGTTGGAATCACCGGGGTCTTCATCACTGGCAACGTCTATCGCGGACCATACACCGACAATGCGCCCGACATTCTCGTCGGCTACGGCGCCGGCTACCGCGCTTCGTGGGATTCGGTGATGGGCAAGGTTACCGCGAAGATCTTCGAAGATAACCTCAAGGCCTGGAGCGGCGATCACTGCATCGATCCGCGGTTGGTTCCGGGAGTGCTCTTCTCCAGCCACAAATTTATCGAGGAAAAGCCGGCGATCGTTGATGTGGCGCCGACGATTTTGAAGTTGTTTGGTTTGTCCTTGCCCTCGCACTTTGATGGCAAGCCGTGGGATCTGGCGCCGCAGGCGCTGGCAACAAAAACGCCGGAGCCGGCCGTCGCTCCGGCGACCTAGTTGCCGCTTAGTTGTCGCTATTAGTTCTAAGCCGAGCGGCAAGCCATGCCACCGAACCCAGCATGCCGCACCAGCCAATCGTTCGTACGACGGCGGCAATGGCCGTATCGTACTGCAGAACGCCGAGGCTGGTGAAGATCGTATTCCAGTCGTGCTCCGCGAATTCAGGATCGCCCGTCGTGACCAGCGGCAAAACCATCGCCCGCGCATCGGCCATATACGTTGCGGTGTAAAGCCAGTTTTCGAAAAAGAAAAATAAACAAAAAACAAACGCCCCAGCCTGCCGCTCATGGAAGAAATACAAGGCCAGCAAGAGCGGCACGGCCCACTGAAGAATCGTTCCTCCCCAAAGGCAAAGCGTCCGCCCGGCCCAACTGAACAAAAGGTGTCCGCCTTCGTGCACCACCAGGTTGGCGGAATCGATGAAGAGATAACCACCGTGCGCGTTGAATGCGTAGGCGAGGAAGAGAGCATAAAACGCGAGCCAAGCGCCCACTGCCCAGCGCGGAATCGGACGCCACTCTTCGCGCGCGCCCGCCGCCTGGTTGAAGGTTTCAACGAACTCGTTCATGCCGAGTTCATTTTAGGGAGAGCCGAGCAGGTAGACGAGATTACCGAGGTGTGCACCTCGTGTGGCGCGGACACTCCTGTCCGCGCCAGACAGGCAAATTACGATGTCTTTTTGTTCGCTCCGAATCTATCTACCAAACATCGGGTAATGGCTCGCCGCCCCCATCAAAAACAGCAGTGGAAATGACAGCACGAAGTTTGCCCGCGACATGAGAAAGGCCTGCCGCGCCATCGCTTTCGCTTTCTCCGGCATGGGCGTGCCATTCGCCGCGTTGTCGGCGGTCCACTGGATGATCCTCTTCTGAATGCGCCAGATCACGCCCCACACGTTCAGCATCATCATCCAGCCCATCCCACCGCCAATCCCAATCGCCAGCAGTTGATTGCTCTCCCACTCGTGGTTGTTGATGCGCAGAAAAAGAAACGATGCCGCAGCTACCAGAACGGCATAGATCACTGCCAGCACCCAGCCATTGTCGAGCGGTCCTTTCCCAGGAATCACGCAGGCATACATCAGTACCCAGGTCACGGTCCAAATCGCAAAAAATGAGCCGAAGACAACGCCCGCCGATCCGCCTCCATTGCGCGCGTCCGAACCGATCACCTCACCCCAATACGCCAGCCCCATCAGCACAGTCAGCACCGAGGCCCACCGGAACCACCACAGCGCGCGCGACATCAGGCTGGGCAGCACCTTCCCCTTCGTCCCGGCATCGAGCCCTTTCATGAACGGCACGTTAACGAGATTGAAGAAATAAAGCAGCCCGAGCCAGGTAATTCCTCCCACAAAGTGCAGCCAACGAAACATCATCAGGAGGTTAGTGTGCAGGTCGCTTGGCAGATTAATGCTGTTCAAGTTGGGACTCCTCTTCTGTTTTGCCGCTCGGGAACTGACGATTGTAGAGAACTGGGAGAGGAAATGATAGCTGACCGCCGGCCACTGTTCGTTTTTTGTAAATTGCTGGGTAGCGGAGATGGAAATAGTTTGCAAGGAAGTTGAAAAGCGCGTGACAAGTCCGTATTGTAGGAGCCAACCAAAAGGCGCTCCGTCAATTGCCCTTCCCAAAAGCTCAAGACGCAGCGTCAGAAAGAGGAGATCGGCATGGAAGCAAAGCCGGCGCAGCAGAACATTCAGGATTCCTTCCTCAACACAGCTCGAAAAGAACGGCACAACATCACGATCTATCTGGTCAGTGGGGTGAAGTTGACGGGCCGGATCCGTTCTTTCGACAAGTACTCGGTCGTGCTCGAAACCAGCAATCAGGAGCAACTGATTTTCAAGCACGCCATCTCAACCGTGGTCATCGCGCGCGGCGGCCACGTGCACGGCGAGGCGAAGCCGGCAGCGGTAGCCACGCTCGCGGAGGCGGCGGCAGTACCCGGCTCCGGCACTCAAGGATAGAATTGTTTGCGGAGAGATAACTCCCGAGTGACGGACCGGAGCAGTTCTCGGAAACAACTTAAGGTGGTCTCCAACCCATCAGAACGCCGCGAGCGGGCGTTCCTGGTGGGCGTGGAATTCCGCACGCGCACCCGCGCCCGCAAAACAGACGGCGCGTCGATCACGCCCGCAGCCCAGGCCGCTCGCGATCATGCCACCAGCCTCGGCTCAAGCCGGCAATCGGATTCCCCCGACTTCAGTTCCGAGGAATCGCTCGACGAACTTCGCTCCCTCGCCCTCAGCGCGGGCGCCGAAGTCGCGGGCGAGTTCATGCAACATCGTGACCGCCCCGATCCGGCCACGCTGATCGGCAAGGGAAAACTGGAGGAAATCGCCGGCGCATCCGCATCCGTTTCCGCCGACGTCATCCTCTTTGACCACGATCTCTCGCCCTCCCAGCAGCGCAATATTGAGCGTGCCGTCAGCACCCGCGTCATCGATCGCACACAACTGATTCTCGATATTTTCGCCAAGCACGCGCGCACTCGCGAAGGTCAGTTGCAGGTGGAACTTGCGCAGCTCGAATACATGCTTCCGCGCCTCGCTGGTCGCGGCGTGGAAATGTCGCAGCTCGGCGGTGGCATCGGCACCCGTGGCCCTGGCGAAACCCAGCTGGAAACCGATCGCCGCAAGATCTACCGCCGCGTCCGCCACGTTAAGCAGCAGATTGAAAATGTGCGCCGGATTCGTGCTCAGCAGCGGCAGCGCCGCGAGTCGGTTCCGGTCGCGACCGTCGCGCTGGTCGGCTATACCAACGCCGGAAAATCCACTCTCTTCAACGCGCTGACGAATTCCAAAGTGCTCGCATCGTCGCGCATGTTCGCCACTCTCGATCCCACGCTGCGCGGCGCCGAACTGCCCTCGAAAAGAAGAGTGCTCTTCTCCGATACCGTCGGTTTCATCCGCCATTTGCCGCACACGCTGGTCTCGGCCTTTCGCGCAACTCTTGAGGAGGTGCAGCGCGCCACGCTCATTCTCCAGGTCTCCGATGCCAGCAGCCCAATCTCCGCCGAACAGGACGTACAAGTTGAGACGGTTCTCAAAGAACTCGAAGCCGACAAGAAACCGCGCCTGCGCGTGATGAACAAAATCGATCTTCTTCCGCCTAAGCAGCGCGAGTCCTTGCGCGATGATGCCCAGACCGTTCACGTTTCCGCGATCGAGACAACCGGCCTGACCACGCTTCTTGAGCGCATCGACGCCGCGCTCGAGGAAGATCGCCCCACCCGCGTCCGCCTGCGTATTCCGCAGAAAGAGGGCAAAATGCTGGCCATGCTCGAAGCTCGCGCCCGCATCTTTTCCCGTAAGTACCACGAAGGCACGGTTGAACTGGAAGCCGACGCGCCCGCATCGCTTCTGCGTCGCATGAAAGATTACATCGTCGAATGAGAATTCGGGGCGCCAATCCCTTCTGGTCAAAAAGCTCCACAATCTTGGCTCCCCACGCGTACTTCAGTCACCGCCCTATTGTGATTCCCGTCACCGCCCTCTGCTCTGACATCACCGCGCGCAGCGCCTCAAACAGATAGACTCAATAGACGGGAGGGTATGAATGTCAACCGCCTGGACTTCCCGCTACGCTCAACGCACCAAGAACGTCCGCAGCTCCGCTATCCGCGAGCTTCTCAAGATCACGCAAAACCCCGCAATCATCTCCTTTGCCGGCGGCTTGCCCGCGCCCGATGTTTTTCCGGTCGAGCGCTTCCGCCATGCCTGTACCAAGGTGCTCGAAAAAGACGCGCGCATTGCTCTCCAATACGGCGCCACCGAAGGTTACGAGCCTCTGCGCGAGATGATCGCTCGCCATACTTCGCGCTATGGCATCAAAGCGCAACCGGAAAACGTGCTCATCACCTCGGGCTCGCAGCAGGCCCTCGACCTCATCGGAAAACTGCTCATCAACTCCGGCGATCGTGTGCTCGTCGAGGCGCCTACCTATCTCGGCGCGCTCCAGGCCTTCAATGTTTATGGCGCGGAGTACGTCTGCGTGCCCAGCGACAACGACGGGTTGCGCACCGATCTGCTGGAAGAGCCGCTCCGCTCCGGCCCGAAGTTCATGTACGTGCTGCCCAACTTCCAGAATCCCGGCGGCACTACTCTGGCCGAAGGCCGCCGTCATCAACTCGTCCTGCTCGCCGAGCGCTATGGCATTCCCATCATCGAAGACGATCCCTACGGCCAGCTGCGCTACGAGGGCGAACATCTGCCTCCACTGGTTGTGCTCGATCGCGAAAACCTGCGGCGCGACCGCGGATATTCCATCGGCAATGTGATCTACCTCAGCACTTTTTCTAAGACGCTGGCTCCCGGACTGCGTCTTGGTTGGATGGTCGCTCCGCCCGATGTCATCACCAAACTCGTGCAACTCAAGCAGGGCGCAGACTTGCATACCTCCACCTTTGGCCAGATGGTCGCTTACGAAGTTGCCCGCGACGGCTTCCTCGACGAGCACATCAAGCTGATCCGCCGCGTCTACGGCGAGCGGCGTGATGTGATGCTCCAGGCGCTTGAAGAGAATTTCCCGCACGAAGTGACCTGGACGCACCCCTTCGGCGGCCTGTTCCTCTGGGTAACTTTGCCCGCGGGAATGGACTCGCACCGCTTGTTCGACGCTGCGCTCAAAGAGAATGTGGCCTTTGTCCCCGGCGACCAGTTCTACTCCGGCAATGGATTCGCCGAGGAAGGCCTTCGTCATCTGCGGCTCAACTTCTCCAACGCGCAGCCTGACCAGATTCGCGAAGGCATCCGCCGTCTGTCGATAGCCATCAAGAGTCAGTTGGCCAGTCTGCATCCGGAACCGGCCGCCAGATAGCATTTTCCTGTGCACGGCCCCGCTTCAAGTCGAGGCGGGGTTTGTTTTTTCCGGGAATAATTTTGGCTTGCTCCAGTTATACGCAGTGAAAGGAGCAACCAATGAACAAGTTTTTCTCGTGGCTGGTCAATCCCCCCACCGACGGTCCTAAATCCATTTTCTTTCTCAGGCTCATGGCCGGAGGCGTCTTCTTCTGGGAAGGCCTCCTGAAATTTGTCTATGTCAACCAGGGCATCGGCCGTTTTACCAAGCTCGGCATCCCGTTTCCCCATTTCACGTCGAACTTTGTCGCATGCCTCGAAATCGGCGGCGGACTGCTGCTGCTGTCTGGACTTTTAACTAGGCTGATCGCCATCCCCTTCGTGATCGAGATGATCGTCGCGATCCTCACGACGAAAATCTCTCTCTATCTTGGAACCTACCCTTTGCCTCTGCCGCCCGCGCCTCCGCAAGTCGGCTTCTGGGCCGTGCTGCATGAAATCCGCTCCGACTACGCGCAGATTCTCACCACACTGTTCCTCCTCGTGAATGGCCCCGGAAACTGGTCGCTCGATGCCGTGCTGTTGCGCAGATGGAGAAAAAGCAAAGCATCCAATCCTGCTCCGATGGGGGAGTTGCGCGATTTGTCTCCCATCGCCAGCCACTGATCGATGAGCAGCCGGGGAGAAATGCGACGTCGACAACTTCCAACCGCAGCCCGCGATACACTGTTGGGCTGTGGCTGATCCTTTCGGCGATACCGGCTCATTCGAAGAACTGGCGATGCCGCTCTTCGCCCGGCTCTACAACTTCGCCCACTGGCTCACGCAGGATCGCGCCGCGGCCGAGGACCTTGTGCAGGAAACTTATATGAAGGCGTTGCGCGGTTTCTCCTCCTTCCGGCAGGGGACAAACTTCCGCGCCTGGATCTACAAAATCCTGCGCAATACGTTCTTGACCACCGAGGCCGGTCTAAAAGCGACCAACATGACGTCGCTTGACGGCGACGATGAGGCCGCCGAGCCCGCCTCCGCGGAAACTCCCGAATCCTCGCTGCTCGCGCGCCTGAATCAGGAGACGATACAGAACGCTCTTGAACAACTGCCGGTCAAATTCAGAGAGATTATTCTGTTGTGTGATTTGGAAGACATGAGCTACCGCGAAATTGGCGAAACACTTGGGATTCCGATGGGAACCGTGATGTCGCGGTTGTCGCGCGCGCGCAAAGCTATGCGCGAATTGTTGGTGGCCAAACCTCAGGGGGCCTCGCGATGACATGCGATTTTTCCCGCACCAGGCTCGATGCCTACGTCGATTCCGCCTGCCCGGACGAAGAACTCGCGAGTGTTGAGGCGCATCTTCGCGCCTGCCCCACTTGCGCCGCCGACGCGCTTGCGAGAATCCAAATGAAGCGCATGACCCAGGCCGCTGCGGCTCGGTACAAGCCGTCGCCCGAATTCCGCCTGCGCATGGAAAAAAGCATTCAGGGAAACCGGCGATCGCGGTGGGCATTCCTGCGCATCCCTGAGATCGCAATGCTCGCCGTTGCCCTCCTGCTGCTCGTGATCGGGGCCACATTGTGGGTGCGCCATGCGGCGCGCGAACAGGCCCTGGCGGAACTCGTCGACTTGCACGTCGCAACCCTTGCCAGCGCAAACCCCGTGGATGTCGTGTCAACCGACCGCCACACCGTCAAGCCCTGGTTCCAGGGCAAACTTCCCTTCACCTTTAATCTTCCCGAACTCCAGAATTCTCCCTTCAAGCTCATCGGCGGCCGCCTCGCCTATTTTGAGCACAGCCCTGCCGCCCAACTGCTCTTCCAGATTCGCAATCACGAATTGTCGGTGTTTGTTCTGCAAGACCGTCCGGGAATGATTCCTGCCGGAATGGGTATCGCCAGCGAACGCGAGATGGCTTTTAACGTCGAGACGTGGAGCGCCGGCGATTTACGTTACGTCGTGGTCGGCGATGCGAGTCCGGCCGATGTTCACGCATTGGGCGACTTGATGCGCAGCGCGAAATAGCCTCGGGAGGTTTTGGTGTCACCCGTGGACCCCGTCGTTCAATCTTTTTGCCCGCACAATCGCGCCGTCTACGCCTTCCCAAATGGATTTTCCAATGACGGACTTTGCGGCGTGAACAACTCCGCCCCATTCTCCAGAATGTGCATGTCGTCTTCCAGCCGAATTCCAAACTCGCCCCGAATATAAATCCCAGGCTCGTCGCTGAAGGTCATCTGCGGCTGCAACTTTGTCGCATTCCCCCGCACCAGATACGGCCATTCATGGCCATCCATGCCCATTCCGTGTCCCAGTCGATGCGCGAAATATTTATAGTCGGGGCCGTATCCCGCCTCGGTAATTACCTTGCGAGCCGCTTCATCCACTGACCCGGCTTCCACTCCCGGTCTCGCCGCCGCCAGCGCCGCGCTCTGTGCCCGGTGCACAATCTCGAAAACCTGCTTCATCTTGTCGCTCGCCTTGCCCAGAACAAACGTGCGCGAAATGTCCGACGCATAGCCCTCAACCGTGCAACCGCCGTCGATCAACACAATCGTCCCCTCCCGAATGCTCTGCGGAGTGACCGACCCATGCGGAAACGCCGAGTACTCCCCGACCTGCACATCCGCGCTGCCTTCAAATCCCAGTTGCCGGTGCGCGGCTTCAATCATCTGTCCCACATCCTGTTGCGTCATTCCAATCTTCATCGAACGATAAGTCGCCTCATAAGCCGCAAGCGTTACCTTGGCCGCCAGCCTCATTAGTTCAATTTCATGCGCGCTCTTGATCATCCTGCATCCGGCAGTCACCGGAGTCGCACTCGTGAATGCCGCGCCGGCCGCCGCTTTTCGGATGTTGTCGCTGAAGACGAACTTCGTCGTCTCCTCCAGGCCGACCGTCCCGCCCGCAATCCCGCGGTCACTCAGTCCCTGCGCCACCCGCGCATATGGACTCTCATCCTCCTGCCACACCCGCACGTCAGCATTCTCTCCATCGGGCCCAAGCGCAATCTGCTCGCGCGCTCTGCCTTCTTCAAACGCCGGCGCTACATAAAATGCCTCTCCCTTCACCGGCAGCACCATGGCAAACAGACGCTCTCCGCCCCACCAGTGAATTCCCGCGAAGTAAACCAGCGAAGTGCCTTGCGTCAGCAAAATGGCCGAAAGATTGTTTTCCCGCATCAATCGCCGCGCCCTTTCCTGCCGCTCCCCGCGCTCTTCCACGGAAATGGGCTTAGCCTCGTCGCCCCGCGACCGAAGAGCTGCAATGGCGGTCGGCAAGGGATCGTTGGTTCGCTCGGCCGGTGCGAACTGCGGAAACATAGGCACAGAAGCCGCAATCGATGCGCTCTTAAGGAAGGTGCGACGTGAAAGCATGGGAACTCCCAGCCAAATGGATTGTGAGCAGCCAATTATAGAGAAGTGCGATGCCGCCCCGTTCGAAATGTTTTGAGCTTCGCGTGAGTTTGGAGTAGAAAGGAAAGTCCGCCAGGAAAGTTTCAGTCAAAAAGGAGAATTCATGGGCGCTTACCCCACAACCACCGGACGCATGGTTCCCCACAACATGGTGACCACGCAATTCGAACTCGATGGCTTTCGCGTCGTTCGCACGCTCGGCGTGGTGCGCGGAATCACGGTGCGCTCGCGCTCCATCTTCGGCACCATTGGAGCCGGCCTTCAGACGCTTGTCGGTGGCAATATTACTCTGCTCACCAATCTATGCGAGAAGACGCGCGCCGAAGCCTTCGACCTCATGCTGCAGCACGCCGCTGAAATGGGCGGAAACGCTGTAGTGGGCGCGCGTTACGACGCCACCGAAGTGATGCAAGGCGTCACCGAAGTCCTCGCCTACGGAACCGCGGTGTTCGTCGAGCAGGCTAAGTAGTTGCGGGATTTCTCTGATCCATAACGGGGCACCTGTCCGCCTTTGCCGATCGCCCCGGTACATGCGTGCGAATGCGCGGCACGCTGCACTCCACGCAGAAGTTCCCTGGCGCAATATTCGCGTCACTCCTGATACAAAAAGCCCGCTACCAGCGTCGCCAGAATGCATCCCAACCACATCTCGATCATCCATCCGAGCGGCATCACACGGGGAATCGGCGACCACGCCGCCTGCGCGAAGTTCTCCGGGAAGCCGGCGAAAAATCCGACGATCATGCCCACCTTCAGCGCCGTCTTTGGTCCGGCCCCGGCCGTTCCGCGCGTCCACGCGTACAAATATGCGAGCAGAATCGAGAGCACAAAAATCAGCACGATCCACTGCACCGCGAAAAGCGGGTAGCGCGGCTCCTTCAAAAACAAACCCTTCGTCTGCATGAACTGATAGAGCGGCGCCTGCCGCATGTTCAGCAGGAAACTCAAAATATTCCACACCACTCCGCCGGCAATTCCCCCTAGCCACACACGTGTTGTGTTCAGCTTCATTTGACCTCCTGAGTTGTACTTCAATTCAATGCGGGCCAAGTCTACTCTTGAAAGGAGGCATGGAAAAGTTGCCAGAAGTGGTCACTGCCGGCATCGCTTGGTTATACCGTCAGGACTCGCGCACGACCAGACGCTCCCCGTCCGGCGTGAAGCAGGTCAGCTGCAGTTGCCACTCGATGGGAGAAACCTCAGCCCCTCAGCCGGCCGCGATGTGTCTGGCGAGAATTAAAGCCTACTTTTCCACAGATTCCCTCGGCTTGTCGCCCGCCCGTGCGGCCGAACACTGCCCATCCTCACCCCCGGAACCATCTTTTTAAACGCAACCTGTTGCGGTCACCACCTCGATCAACCACAACATTTCGCGTTTTGCACCTTGAGTCCCCACCCGCCGGAAAACCCACCTTATAGCCCGAAACTTTCCTGTTGACAACAAACGATTTAAGCGTAGGATGGTGGTCAAATGTGGAAGTAAGTGGTACAAACAGTAGAGTTCGGGGCGAATTTAGATCTTCATGAGGCGCCAGTGGTAACTGACACCCCAATTCAAAGCCCAAACGAACCCGCTTCCACTTGTTTTTCAGCCGCTTCTACCTCCCTCAGGGTGTCGGCTGTGGTAGCAGCCACCAATAAACGGACCCCGGCAACCGGCAGGGCGCATGTTTCGCGGAAATCACCCAACTCGCGTGGACGAAAAAGGACGACTCAAAGTTCCCGCGGAATTCAAGCGCGTGATCGACGAGAAATATGCGCAGCGATTCTACATCACAAGTTTGGACGGCGTAATTGCCCAGATATATCCCTTCGAGGAATGGGAGCGGATCGAACAGAAACTGGCTCAGCTTTCCGCCTACAACCCTACCAAGAAGAAATTTTTGACGCGCACAAACTATTACGGGCAGGTCGTAGAGATNNGTAGAGATGGACGGGCAGGGGCGTCTCCTCATTCCCCAGATTCTGCGCGAATCGGCGCAGCTTCGCGGCGATGTGGCAGTGCTCGGCAATCTGACCTACCTGGAGGTCCGGAACCTGGAAGCGCTCGACAAGGAGATCAAAGAGCCCTTCACGGATGAAGACACAAAGACGCTCGTCGACTTGGGCATCTAGTGCAAACGGATTTTGGACAAGACACCCCCGAGCGGGGTGGGCGTGGTTTGCCGGGAAAAGCGGCAGTTGGCCACGTTCCGGTTCTTTTAAAAGAAGCGATCGATTTCTTAGCGGTACAGCGTGGCGGAACTTATCTGGATGCCACGGTGGGCCTGGGCGGGCACAGTTTCGAAATAGCAAAACGCCTCGGCGCACTGGGACATTTGATTGGCTTCGATAAAGATCCCGCGGCGCTGGCGGTAGCTCAAAAGAACCTTGCGCCGGTCGACAGTCGCCAGTCGTCAGTCGTCAGCGAAACTGATTCCGGACGACCGGCGACCAACGATCAGCGATCAAGCCAGGACTGGCCGACGATTACGTTGCTGCATGGATCGTTTGCAGAGCTTGCCCACGACCAGCCAACAGCGGCCATCGACGGAATTCTGGCCGACCTGGGCGTAAGCAGTTTGCAACTCGGCGACCCAGCGCGGGGATTTAGTTTTCAGGCGGATGGGCCTTTGGACATGCGGATGAACCCGCTGTCGGGCCGAACCGCCGAACAAGTGGTAAACCACCTCGACGAGCGCGAGCTTGCCGATGTGATTTACGAATTCGGTGAGGAAAGGAGGTCGCGGAGAATCGCCAGAGCCTTGGTCCGGTCGCGGCCGATACAGACGACAAAGCATCTCGTTGACGTCATATCAGCCGCGGCTCGGCCCATGAACAAGGCAGAGCGGCGAATTCATCCAGCGACCCGAACCTTTCAGGCTCTCCGAATCTTCGTAAACCGTGAACTGGACGATCTGAAAGCACTGCTGGAGGCGGCGCCTCGCGTGCTGAAGCCGGGCGGAAGGCTGGTGATCATCAGTTTTCACTCGCTCGAAGACCGGATCGTCAAGGATGCGATGCGCGATGGCGCGAAGCAAGGCCTGTACCGGCTGCTGACAAAAAAGCCGGTGATTGCGACCGAAGAAGAGATCGATCGCAACCCGCGTTCGCGCAGCGCCAAAATGCGCGCGGCGGAAAGAATGTAGCGCCGGCATCTCGCCGGCAAACGAATTTGAGTTGGTCCGGAGAAACTGCCGGGCTCCCGGTGCGGTGATTGCTAGGCGCGCCGGGTAAAGGTTATGAGGGGTAAGCACGTTTTCGGACTCTGTGGTGGAGTGATTTCGAATCGGCCAATAAGCGGAAAAAACAAGGCCGGGCTCGAAAACAAAGGCGGACGCTAACAAATGTTCACCGGCAGCTTGATCGAGGATCTGATCGCAACCGTCGAACGGGCCGAGCAATCGGCGCAATTGGACAAACATGAAAGACCCATTTCTCTGATATCCGACTCCTGGTTTGCTTCCCTCCAGGACAACGCTGAATACGATTCGAAACTGATTGAAGTCGCATAGATCCGCAGTCTGCAAAATTAAGTTTGGAGTAATGAAATTATGAGCGCGGCCGTCGCAATGCAGGCAATCACTCCCGATCGGCGCAAGTCCTGCTGGTTGGGCACGCCGGAAATTTATTTCCGGAAGTCGATCGACAACTCGCGCCTCGTCAAAGTCGAAGACCCGCGCCGCGAGCGCGAAATGCGCATCTTCAGCGCCGCGCTCGTCTGCCTCTTTCTGCTTGTCATGGCCTACGCGTTGCAACACTTTCGCGCCATCGAATACGGCTATCGCATCGAAACCCTTCGCGCTCAGCGCGACGGTCTCGGGGGTATGAACCAGGCGCTTCAGCTCGAAGAATCTTCGCTGCGTGATCCCGAGCGCATCGATGCGCTGGCCCGCAAACTCGGTCTGCAATCGCCCGACCCGGGCCAGGTCATCCGCATGGATGCGGCCGGCGACGTTGGCTCGCCCGTCATGGCCAGCGCAACGCCCGTCGCAGTTGTCTCGGTGCGCTAACGGCTATAGGGCGGACACCATTGTCCGCCGCGTTTGATTTTTCTTGCGGCGGCTCCCCGGGGCCGCCGCAAGTTTCTGAGGAATGAACGTGTCGGCAAACTCCTCTTCCAACGCGCGTTTCCGGCTCTACCTTCTCGCCGGCTTCCTCTGTCTCTGGCTCGTCGTCATCTGCATCCGGCTCGTCTACCTGCAGATCTTCTGCTACGGCGACTTCGAGCGCCGCGCCCAGCATCAGCAGCAGCGCAGCTTCGAACTCTCCGCCAAGCGCGGCGTCATCTACGACCGCGCCGGCCACGAACTCGCGATGTCGATCCAGGTCGAGTCAGCTTTCCTTGTGCCCAGCGAAACCCCCGATCTCCCCAACGTCATCAATCTCATCACCCGCATCACCAACGACGATCCGCGCGTGCTCCTCGCCGACTGTCAGGCCCACAAAACCTTCTGCTGGGTTGCGCGCAAAGCCGACGCTGAAACAGCCGAGCGTATCCGCGCCCTCAATCTTCAGGGCATCCATTTTCAAAAAGAGCCGAAGCGCTTTTATCCCAAGCGCGAACTCGCCGCTCAGGTTCTCGGTTACGTCGGCACCGAAGATCAGGGTCTGAGTGGTCTCGAGCGCGAATTCAACTCGCAGCTCCAGGGCAAGCCCGGCAAGCTGATGATCTCCGTCGACGCCCGCAAGCGCTGGTTCGCCAGCGTCGAGCAGGAGCCCAAGCCCGGCAACAACCTCGTCCTCACCATCGACCAGAATATCCAGGCCATCGCCGAACGCGAACTCCAGCGCGGCATGGAAGAAACCAAAGCCATCGCGGGTACCGTTGTTGTCGAAAATCCCCACACCGGAGAGATTCTCGCCCTCACGAATCGCCCCACGTTCAATCCAAATAACCGCAAGGAAATCAAGCCTGAGACCCTGAAAAACCACGCCGTCAGCGACATCTACGAGCCCGGCTCAACCTTCAAAATGGTCACCATCTCCGCTGGCCTCGAAGAAAAAGTCACCACCCCCGAGGAAATGTTCGACTGCCAGATGGGCTCCATCGTCATCAACGGCATGCGCATTCGCGACAGCAGGCCCCACGGCTGGCTCTCCGTCGCCGACATCATCGCCGAATCCAGCGATGTGGGCGCCATCAAAGTCGGAATGCGCCTCGGCAACGATCGCTTTTACAAATACATTCGCGCTTTCGGATTCGGCCAGCAGACCGGCATTGAACTCCCCGGCGAAACGCGCGGCATGACCAAGCCCGTAGATCGCTGGTCCAAGGTTTCCTTCGCCGCCATCTCCATGGGCCAGGAAATCGGCATCTCCGCAGTGCAACTCACGTCGCTGATTTCGACCATCGCCAACGACGGTGTTCGTGTTCCCCCGCGCATTGTCGCCGGAGCCATCGCTCCACAGAATGGTCCGCAAACCATCGCCTTCCAGCCCGCCGAAGGCACGCGCGTAATTTCGTCGATAACCGCAGCCGAGATGCGCCAGATGCTCCAGGGCGTCGTGCTGCACGGCACCGGCCGCAAAGCCATTCTCGAAGGCTACAGCTCCGCCGGCAAAACGGGCACTGCGCAAAAAGTGGACCCCGCCACTGGTGCCTACTCAAAAACAAAATACGTTGGTTCCTTCGCCGGCTTCGCGCCCATCAACAATCCGCAGCTTGCCGTAGTCGTCATCCTCGATTCCGCCGTCGGCCTGCATCAGGGCGGACAGGTTTCCGCCCCCATCTTCCAACGTATCGTTCAGCAGGTACTCGAGTACGAGCACGTTCCGCACGATGTCGAACTGCCGCCCAGCCACCAAGTCCTCTTCGCGCGACGCAACATCCCGGACAAAAATCTCGAAGAGAGCTCGCCCGATCACCTCGGCGCAAGTCTCGACATCGCGGCCAGCGAAGCGCAGGCAACCGCCATGCCTCCCAAATCCGCTACGGAGCAAACCGCCGACGCATCCAAGTCAACTCCCGGTGGCAGCGAAGTCGTAAACGCGGCCCTGACGCGCACGGAATCTCTGCCTCCATCGAATTCCGCCACCGGATCGAATGGTTCGTCGCCTGCGGCTGCCGCTCCTTCCACCAAACTGCCGTCGAGCGGCACAGTCGTCCTCGACGTGGAAGAAGGTGGCATCGAAGTCCCATCGTTTCTCGGGAAAAATCTTCGCGGCGCCCTTGAATCCGCCGAAGAAGCTGGCCTCGAAATCGACGCGCTCGGCAGCGGCATCGCCCGCGAACAATCTCCGCTACCTGGCGCCCGCGTAGCCTCAGGCGCACACATCGTCGTGCACTTCGGAAGGTAGAAGTCGAATCAACTGCGGTGCAAAATAAGAAGGCTGTCGTCCTGAACGCCGCGAGACCGAAGGCAGCGGGGCCACGCGGAGTGCAGGATCTCTACCATCACAGTCGCCGCCGGAGCAAAGCGCACCGAGTTGATTGACATTTCCGCACACTGGCCGTGCAATAGAAGAACCCCAATGAATTTCCTCCAACTCCTCGATGGCGCCGAGATCCTCTCCCAAAGCGGAAATCCGCCGATCAAAGGCATAGACTACGACTCCCGCCGCGTCCATCCCGGCACCGTCTTCGTAGCCATGAAAGGAGAAACCAGCGACGGCAATCGTTTCATCGACCAAGCCATCGCCGCTGGCGCCGTTGCAATCGTCACCGACTCAACCGCGCAAAATCCGCGCCCCGCAGTCGCCTGGGCGCAAGTGCCGCACGGCCGCCGCGCCCTCGCCCGCCTCAGCGCAAATTTCTACAAGCGTCCCGCCGAGCGCGTCGCCAATACCGGCATCACAGGCACCAACGGAAAAAGCACCACCGCCTTTATCGTCGAATCCATCCTCAACGCCGCCGCCCGCAAAACCGTTCTCATCGGCACCATCGAATATCATGTCGCCGGCAAAATTCTTCCCGCGCCCCACACCACGCCCGAGGCCCTTGAGCTCAATCAACTCCTCGCCGAGGGTCTCGCCCTCGGCGTCACCGAATGCGTAATGGAAGTCTCCTCGCACGCCCTCGCGCAGCAGCGCGTATTCGGAATCCCCTTCGACGTCGCCGTCTTCACCAACCTCACGCGCGATCATCTCGACTACCACGGCACCATGGACGATTACTTCCGCGCCAAGCGGCTTTTGTTCGAAGGCTGCGGCACCGAACCCCCTCGCGCCGCGATCCTCAATACCGATGACGAATACGGCCGCGAGTTGCTCAAACTCGCAAACAAAAAAAGCTCCGCAGTTTTCTCTTACGGCCTGACCACCGGTGACTTCCACGTCGAGCATCTCGAAATCACCGCGAGCGGCAGCCGCTTTCAAATGACGACACCCGCCGGCCAACTCGATATATGGACCCCGCTCATCGGTAAAGTAAATGTCTACAACGTGCTTGCCGCGGCCGCCGCCGCCCACGCGCGCAACTGCCCCGCTGACTCCATCGCTCGCGGCATCGCCAACCTCAACCATGTCCCCGGCCGCTTCCAGCGCGTCGATTGCGGCCAGCCCTTTACCGTCGTCGTCGACTACGCGCACACTGACGACGCGCTCCGCAATCTCACCACTCTCGCCCGCGATTTCGTCGCGCAAGCCGGACTCAAAGGAAAAGTCATCACCCTTTTCGGCTGCGGCGGCGACCGCGACCGCGCCAAGCGTCCGCTTATGGGCGAAGCCGCGGGCCAGGGAAGTGACTTCGTTGTTCTCACCTCTGACAATCCCCGCTCCGAAGATCCGCTCGCCATCATGAACGACGCATTGGTCGGCCTTCAAAAGTCCGGTGCAAAGTATGTGACCGAACCCGACCGCCGCAAAGCCGTCGCGCTCGCCGTCGGCCAAGCCGAACCCGGCGACATCGTTCTCCTCGCCGGCAAGGGCCACGAAAAAACGCAAGCTGCCAACGGCAAAGTCATCCCCTTCGACGATGTCAAAGTGGCCCGCGAAACCCTCGCCACGATTGGCTATGAATGTGCTGCAAACAAGCCAAGTCTCGCGGAGACGCCGGCATGAAACTCCCGCTCTCGCGCATCGCCGAATTCATTGCGGCCTCCGGCGACTACGACCCGCGCGGCATCGCCAACGCATATTCCATCGATTCGCGCACCGTCCAACCCGGCAATCTCTTCTTTGCCGTAAAAGGCGAGCGCCTCGACGGTCACGACTTCGTTCAAGCCGCCCTCGCCCGCAGCGCGCTCGCAGCCGTAGTCCGCAAAGATCAACTCGCGCGCTATTCCAATCCCAAAAACCTGCTCGCCGTTGACGACGCTCTCATCGCGCTCCAAACCCTCGCCACCGCTGTCCGAAAATTGTGGGGAAAAACCGCCATCGGCATCACCGGTTCGATGGGCAAGACCACCACGAAAGAGGCCGTCGCGCACCTGCTGTCCACCAAATACCGCGTCCACCGCACCAAGGGCAACTTCAACAATCACTTCGGTCTCCCGCTCGGCCTGCTCACGCTCGAACCGGAATACGATTTTGCCGTCGTCGAAATGGGGATGAACCACGCTGGCGAAATTGCCGCCCTCGCCCGCATCGCGAGCCCCGACCAGGGCCTCGTCACCAACGTCGCTCCCGTGCATCTCGAATACTTCGATTCCATCGCCGGCATCGCACGCGCAAAGTACGAGCTGATCGAGGCCCTCCCCGCCACCGGCACCGCGTTCCTCAACGCCGATGACGAGTATGTCAGCCAGTTCGGCCGCGATTTCAAAGGCAAGGTCGTACTCTTCGGCCTCAATTCCATCGCTGATGTCCGCGCCGAAAACATCGAGGCCATCGGAACTGAAGGCACGCGCTTCGACCTCATCTGCGATGGCATGCGTCAACCCGTACACAGCCCGTTGCTCGGCCAACACAATGTCTATAACGTTCTCGCGGCGGCTGCGGTCGCGATGGATCACGGCATCGCGCCCTCCGAAATTGCCGAGGCTCTCCCCGCACTCGCTCCTGCCGATAAGCGCGGCGAGGTCGTTCAAGTGGGCAACATCACAGTTCTCTACGATTGCTACAATTCCAGTCCAAGGGCGCTTTTGGCTGCCGTCGACACGCTGGCTGCAATGCCCGCCCAGCGCCGCATCGTTGTGGCAGGTGAAATGCTTGAATTAGGTCCGACGGCCGGGCGACTGCACGCGGAGTGCGGTCGGTATATGGCGGCCAAGAAAGTAGATTTCCTTTTAGGAGTGCGCGGCCATGCAATCTCGATGGTTGAAGCTGCCGCCGCAGCCGAAGTGAAAACAAAATTCGTAGCCACGCCCGAAGAAGCCGGTGAGTGGCTGGCCCGCGAAACACGCGGCGGCGATGCGGTGTTGTTAAAAGCCTCCCGCGGCGTAAAGCTGGAAAAAGCCCTGGAAACCTGGAAGGCCGCGATCCTCGAACGACGAACGACTAACGACGAACGACCGACGACGAACGACTGACGACGAGGGAATCTTGCTCTACTGGCTCTTATACCTGAAGCTCTACCATTACTTCCCGCCATTCCGCATCTTCCGCTATCTCACCTTTCGCACCGCCTTCGCCAGTCTGACGGCCCTTTTCACTGGCCTCATCGTCGGCCCCATCGTCATTCAGCGCTTGCGCGAATTCCAAATCGGCCAATATATTCGCGAAGAAGGCCCGCAGGCTCACCAGAAAAAGGCCGGCACTCCCACCATGGGCGGCCTGCTCATCGCCATCGCAATTCTCGTCCCCACTCTTCTCTGGGCCGACCTCACCAATCCCTTCGTCTGGATCGCCGTCTTCGCCACCATCGCCTTCGCCGCCATCGGCTTCGCCGACGATTACCTCAAAGTTGTTCATCGCCGCAATCTCGGCCTCACCGCCCGCGCCAAGCTCGGATACCAGATCGCCTCCAGCGTCGGCATCGCCATCGCCCTCATCGCTCTCGATCATCGCGGAGAATACTCCACCAAACTTGTGGTCCCATTTTTCAAGCAGGTCCATCCCGATCTCGTCATCGAACGTTGGGCTAAAAATCCGCAACTCTGGCCCATAGCTTTTCTTCCATTTGTATTCTTCGTGGTGATTGTCGTCGTCGGGTCCAGCAACGCCGTCAATCTCACCGACGGTCTCGACGGCCTCGCCATCGGCTGCACGGTCATCGCCGCCGGCGCGCTCGCGGTCCTCACCTACCTCAGCGGCCATGCCACCTTCGCCGCGTATCTCGAACTCCAGCGCATGCCGCAGATCGGCGAGCTCACCATCTTCTGCGGCGCTATGGTCGGCTCCTCCATCGGCTTCCTCTGGTACAACGCGCATCCCGCCGAAATCTTCATGGGTGACGTCGGCTCGTTAGCGCTCGGCGGCGCAATCGGAACCGTCGCCGTCATGATCAAGCAGGAGCTCCTGCTGCCCTTCATCGGCGGCGTCTTCGTCATCGAAGCCCTCTCGGTCATCCTCCAAGTCGGCTCCTACAAGCTGCGCAAAAAACGAATTTTCAAAATGGCGCCCATCCACCACCACTTCGAACTGCTAGGCTGGTCGGAGTCGAAGGTGATCGTGCGCTTCTGGATCGCATCGCTGGTATTCGCTCTCTTCGCTCTAACGACATTAAAATTACGGTGAGTGAATAAAAGAAAGAATTGTGTAATCTCGTAATCGGGTAATCTAAAAGTCCAAGCCTGATGTGCTCGGGGTGCGATTGTAAATTACCCAATTGCAAAATTACCCAATTACCAAATCGCCCACATGGATCTCAAAGACAAGCGCGCCCTCGTAGTCGGTCTCGGCAAATCCGGCGTGGCCTCCGCTCTCTTTCTCAATGCGCATGGCGCCCGCGTAACCGTCTCCGATTCCAAGCCCGAAGCCGAACTGCGCAACGAGATTCTGCTCCTCCTCGAGCACGGCATCGCCGTCGAAACCGGCGGCCACGGCGACCGCACCTTCCGCGATCAGGATTTGATCGTGGTCAGCCCTGGCGTTCCCTTCGACTCCCCGCAGCTTGTCCAGGCTCGCAGTCTCGGCGAGTCGGTCATCGGCGAAATCGAACTCGCCGCCCGCTTTCTTCCCGGCCCCATCGCCGCCATCACCGGAGCCAACGGAAAAACCACGACCACCGCGCTCGCCGGCGAAATTCTCGCCGCCTCCAAACTCCCCGTCCTCGTAGGCGGTAACATCGGCACGCCCGCCATCAGCTTTGTCGATCAGGCTACAGCGAAGACCTGGATCGTCCTCGAAGTCTCCAGCTTCCAACTCGAAACCATCGTCAACTTCCGCCCGCGCATCGCCGTGATCCTCAACATCACGCCCGACCATCTTGACCGCCACAAGACCTTTGCCAACTACATCGGCGCCAAAGCGCGCATCTTCGAAAATCAGCGCGCCGAGGATTTCACCGTATTGAACGCCGATGATCCAACCACCGTCGGCCTCGCCGAGCGCACGCTCGCGCAACGTTTTCTCTTCAGTCGCAAAAAGGAAGTCGGCGCCGGAGCCTTCGTCCGCAACGGCATCATCTTCTTCCGGAGCCCCGAACGACGAACGACCAACGACCAACGACTCGAAGTCGAAATCATGCCCCTCTCTGAAACCCCCCTCAAAGGCGCGCACAATCTCGAGAACGTCCTCGCCGCCATCTGCATCGGCATGCTAGCCGGCTGTCCCCCCGAGCATATTCGCCACGCCGTCCAGAACTTCAAAGCGGTTGAGCACCGCCTCGAATTCGTCGCCCAGGTCGCCGGCGTCGATTACTTCAACGACTCCAAAGCCACTAACGTCGATGCCACTATCAAAGCTCTCGAATCTTTCCCCGCCAACATTCACCTCATCCTCGGCGGCAAAGACAAAGGAAGCGACTACACCGTCCTCAACGATCTGCTTCGCGCTCGCGTCAAGCGCGTCTACACCATCGGAGCCGCCGCCGCAAAGATCGAGTCCCAAATCCAGGGCGCCACCGAAATCGATCGCGCCGAAACCCTCGAAACCGCCGTCCAGCGCGCCTCCGCCTCCGCCGTCCCTGGCGACGTTGTCCTGCTCGCCCCAGCCTGCGCCAGTTTCGACCAGTTCCAGAATTACGAGCACCGCGGCACCGTATTTAAAGAAGTAGTGCAGTCGCTGGCCGCCCGTTCGACTCCGTGAACCTTGGTTACGCTAGGGAGTAAGATTAACCAAGCCGCGAGACAGCCGAGCGGAATTCTGCACGAATAAGGGGGCCATCATGTCAGCCGGTTCGTTCGCGCTCGCCACCCGATGGATCGCCCGCGTTTGGAGCATTCTCAGCCTCCTCGCCGTCCTCGCATTCGCCGTCGGCGAAATCGCGCACGCCACCGGCCCTCGGCCCACTCCGCAAGAGTGGCTCGGCCTCGCTCTCTGGCCGATCGGTGTTTGTATCGGCTTGGTCCTGGCTTGGTTCCGAGAGGAAGTCGGCGGATCCTTGGCTTTGGCTTGCCTGATCGCCTTTTGTATCTGGAATCTGCTCCGCTCCGGACATTTGCCGCAAAGCGTATTCTTCTTCTTGCTGGCTGCTCCCGGCATTCTTTTTCTTTGCGCCGCATTTCTCTCGCATCGCATCGCCGCCCGCGGCAACTAGTGCCGTGACCGCAAGAACATTACCGCAGCCAGCCAGGCGTAGCGCCGGCATCTTGCCGGATGTCCCGAGGGCGTCCGGCCCCGGCCGCTCCCCTCGTAGAAAACATCTCGCGGTCACCAGCACTAGACCTTCGGAAAAAACAAAGCCGCCAGCTTTCGCTGAAACCGAAACGTCCTTCGCCGGAATCGCTGGCCCCTTCCCGACAGCGCCGCCCAGGAAGTCCTTGACTTAGCGAACCACATCTCCAAGAATCTCATCAGGGGGTGTGATACCAACCCCTGACCCCGCCCAGGCGGAGTCAGCATGTAAGTTCTTTGAAAATGAGACTTTGCGGAGAAGGTGGTTTTGGCGCAAGCGGTCGTGCGCACAAGCCTTTCAGTAAGTCCTTATTCCTCAAAGACCTGGAGAAACACCAGCAAATCGAGGCTTCTAAGTATTTGATTTATAAATACTTTATCTGTAAGTCCTTATTCCCCAAAGACCTGGCGGGAGATGGTCGCTAAGTCTTTGATTCTCAAAGACCCGCTTGCGGGGGGGGTGGGTGGGCCACCAGAAAAGGAAAACCCAAGATGTAGTTGGCTTTTTCCGATAAGTGCTTATTTCTGAAAGACCTTGGAGGAATTCACAGAGAGGGACACGCAAGTCTTTGATTTATAAAGACTTTACCCGCAAGCCCTTATCCCTCAAAGACCTGGCGGGAGTGATCCGCTAAGTCTTTGATTCTAAGATACCGGGTCTAGGGGGGTAGGGGGTATGGGGTACCTCGGAGAAACCAATAGCCGCCCCAGACGCCCGGCGATACCAAGCGCAGATACGAACCTGCCAATGGAACCAACATAGTTATCCCAGCCTGACATTCCCCGCCGTAAACTCTCTCTGCTCTCCTCCCTCCGTGATCAAATAAATCAATGGCTAAGCGCGTTAGTGTCGATCGCTGGATGTTCACCGTCACCACCCTGCTCGTCTTCGTCGGCCTCGTCATGATCTTCTCCGCTTCCGCCGTCATGGCCAAGGAGCGCTTTGGCTCCGCCTACGAATTCCTCACCAAGCAACTCATCTGGGCCGTCGCCGGTCTCGCCGTCATGATCGTCGCCATGAAGGTCGACTACAAGCGCCTCCAGCACCCGGCGCTTGTCTTCAGCCTCCTGGGCTTCACAACTCTGTTCCTTATTTCCGTCTTCTTCCTGGATCGCGCTCACGGCACGCATCGCTGGTTCCACTTAGGACCAATCTCATTTCAACCATCCGAGTTAGCCAAGCCGGCACTAATCCTCTTCTTAGCCTGGTTCCTGCAAGGCAAGATCGCCCAAACTAAGAACCAGGAATCTAAGTCAGTGACTAAGTCGGCCGAATCTGACGCCTGTCCCAACGCCTTCGACGACCTTCGCAACACCCTCATCCCCGCCATCGCCCCCACCGTAGTCTTTCTCGGCCTAATCGTCTTCCAGCCCGATCTGGGCACCGCCATTGCGTGCGCCGGCATCACCGCCTGCATCCTCTTCGTCGCCGGTATCCGCCTCCGCTACTTCGGATACGCCTTCGCCGCCTCAATCCTTCCCCTCTATTTCCTCATCTTCCACGTCTCCTATCGCAAAGACCGCATCCTCGCCTTCCTCAATCCCTACGCCGACCCCAAGGGCTTCGGCTTCCACATTATTCAATCGCTGATCGCCGTCTCCACCGGAGGCGTAACCGGCGTCGGCCTTATGGAAGGCAAGCAAAAACTCTTCTATCTCCCTGAGCCCCACACCGATTTCATCTTCGCCGTAACTGCCGAGGAGTTAGGCTTAGTAGGCGCGTTAGCTGTAATCGTCTTATTTGCTATCTTCCTCTGGCGAGGCACCCGCGCCGCCCTCCGCACCCAAGATAATTTCGGCCGCTTCTTAGCCGTGGGCGTCACCAGCATGATCGTCTTACAAGCCTTCATCAACATCAGCGTAGTCCTGGGCCTGATGCCCACCAAAGGCATCCCCCTCCCCTTCGTCTCCTACGGGGGTTCCTCCCTATTCGTGACCCTGGCTTGCGTAGGTGTCCTATTAAACATAACCAAGCAAGCGGAGTAGAGGGCCCTTATTATGCCGTGTCCCCATCGTGTCGCTCCTCACGAACTCTGGGGGTGAGCGTATAATGCCGCCGTTTGGCAGGCACAAGTAAATTTCCTGATAAACACTTTCCGTGTGAGGACAAAATGGATAGATGGAGGGGCCATACGCTAAAAGTTGAGCCCTCGGTACAAACTCAGCCCGTCTAAGGGCGTTCCGCCTAATACTCCACCGTCTCCTGGGTAGCCGTGACGTTCAACCCGTAGTTGCAATCCGGCGAAGTCCCCGCGGCTGCGGGGTCCGCAATCCACCCCGGACTGGAAATCAGCTGCCGGTTCTGGTCGTAAAGTTGAACTGTAAATTCAACGCTTGTATTCGCCGGAAAATCGCTGCATTGTCCGATGCCATAAACTTCCAGCACGGCCCCAAAGCCCCAATTCCAAACTTGCCCTGCCGCAGGAGTCTTCCGCAGCGTCGTCTTCTTACCCGTAGTCGCATCTTCACTTATAATCTTCCATTCGGGGCAGTAACTTAGTCCCTTCTTACACATCGAAGTTATCGTCCCAACAATCGTATCGCCCGGACTTACTTTCACCGGATGGCTCTCCCACACCACGCCTTTAAGGCAGCAGTTCCAACTCGCCACTGCCCACGGTCCCGGCGCATACCACTGCAACACCGGCTGAACAATCGCGATCCAATCGTTGGTATCCTCAAAGCCCGGAAAGAAAAATACCGTCTGACCGTCGTTGGCACTCGGTTGTGGTGGCACCGTCCAGGTCGCGCTGATTTCGCCGTACGATGTGCTCGTGATCGCATAGATGCTTTCCAGCCATCCCCTGATAATCGGCTGCGTGGTTTCCTCCTGTTTCGTTTCGCTCGCCGCTGCAACCGCTGCGCCGCCCGCTCGTCCATCCTCCGTCACCAGCATCCCCATCGGTGTGTAATGCGGATAAGCGCAAACGGCAGCTTTCGTCTCTACCGTTCCATCCCCATGTTCCACCCGTCCATCGGCCAGCAACTTCTCTCCTTCCTCGATCCGAAGCACGCACGATGGATGAAAATACCCCGACGGTGTGATCAGGTAACCCTCCGGCACAGCCGCCGGCCGATCCGGTCCTGCCACCGCCACGCCACTCGCGAACACAGTCGCCCGCGCATTCAGCGCCGCGAAGGACAGAAACAACACGGTCATCGCCGTCAAGCCAGCCCGAGAGCAATTGCTGAATTTAAATATGAATTGAGTCATGACGAATCTCCCAGCGAGCAAGGGATAAAAAGGGGGGAGGAGCTACCAACACAATATTATGCGCCGCTCCCACGCCGAAATACAGTCAAATAACCTGCCCAGCGCGGCCTCTGCCAACCGGTGTCGTATACGCAGTCGCACCCCACCTCTCGCAGCCTTCACGAATATTTGACAAAAAAGTGACAAGGCGGGCGTCTGTTTACGTTTACCCTCGATTAAGTCGAAACCGTCTACCGGGTCGAGACAGATTGTTCCATCGAGGAGTCCGTCCATGCGCACTCGCCAAAACAAACACACATTTCTCGCACTCGCTCTCTTTGCAATATTGGCCGCCGTGCTCGGCGCAATTGCAAAGCCCGCCTCAGCGCAACAGCCTCCCATCGGTCCCGGCAAGGTCGTCGTGAAAGCCCAGTTCGGCGGCGATATTTTCGGATACGACATCGATCAAAATGGCACCGAAGGCGTCCTCAGCGAAGCCATCGTCGGCGGCGGAAATCTCGCTGCCGTCGAGACCTTCGACCAGACCACCGGCAAAATTCTCAAAGTCGTAAAGAAGCTTACCAATGGCGATGACTTCATAACTCTTGGAGTGGTTGGAACCAGTGTTGGTCTCGTAGAAGAAGAGCACGTCAAGGGAATTTACGTGTCGAGCCGGACCTACAATGTGCTCAATCCGCTCAGCAAAAACGCATTCACCGGCTCCTGGAAACCTCCCATCGGCAAAAAGCACATCATCAATCAGGTCACTTCCACCCAGGGATCGGCCGAGGCCGCGGTTTTCGCCTTCGACAACAGCGGAAACTTCATCCCCTATGTTTTCGAGTCGAACGTCGCGCAGAATACCTTCGGGCGGGTCGTCCACATTACCGACTCCTACAATTTCGGCAGCGTTCCTCCGCCCATGGCATTCGACACCGTTACCAATCAGGCCATTCTCGGCGGCGGCGACGGCTGCTTTGGCTGCTTGCCCGTCATCGGCCTCGCCGATCTCGTCAAGGGCACCTTCAACGAGTTCACCGGTTTCGGCTTTGGCTTTGTCAACGGCATCGCCGTCGATTCCGCCGACGGAATTTTCTGCACCACCACCGAAGACGACGCGGCCGTCGAGTTTTACACTCTCGCAACCCAAACCGGTTTCGAGGTCACATTGCCCGGATCGGGCGGTCAGCAATTCTACAGTGGCGGCGACGTCGAGTACGATCCCGTCAACAAGCTTTTCTTCGTTGCCCAACAGTATTCGAGTTCTGCGCCCAGCGGCAGCACCATCTATGTGTACGACATCAACGGCAACCTCCAGGAAACCATGAACGGATTCAGTTTCCTCGTCACACAGCACATCACGCTGCATCCCGGCAACCGCAGCGGCTTCGTCGATCAGCCGCTCAATGGTGAACTTCAGTCCTTCACCTATTAAATTCGCAGCGTGGAACCTCATCTCGCGGAACGATTCGCCGCCAACCATCCCACCTTCTATTTCGCGGAAGTCACTGGCAAGAACCGCCGGATTGTAGATAATCCTCTGGGATAATTGTTCGGACCATAAATTGTTCCAATCATGAGGGTCTTGCTAAAAGGGAGCGGTGCCATCTATGAAACGGATCAATAAAGTTGCGATTTTAGGGGCAGGAACGATGGGAGCGCGGATTGCCGCGCATTTTGCTAACGCAGGAGTGCCGTCGCTGCTGCTGGACATTGTTCCTCCGGACGCGGACGGGCCAGCGCGCAACAAGATTGCCGCGGCGGGTCTCGAAGCCACGAAAAAATCAAAGCCGGCCGCGTTTTTCGAGCCGTCCCTGGCGCGTCAGGTCTCGATCGGAAATTTCGAAGACGACTTGAAACGCCTCGTCGACGTGGACTGGATTATCGAAGCCGTGGTGGAGAACCTTGAAATCAAGCGCTCTCTGCTGCGAAAGGTGGAGGCGATTCGCAAACCCGGCACAATCGTCACGACGAATACGAGTGGCTTGCCGGTGGCCAAAATCGCCGAGGGTTTCTCTGACGATTTCCGGCGCGCGTGGTTTGGCACGCATTTTTTCAATCCTCCACGCTATATGCGGCTGTTGGAGCTGATTCCAACGCCCGAGGCGGACCGCACGGCGATCGACGCGGTCGCGCATTTTTGCGATGCGCAATTGGGCAAGGGCGTGGTATTCGCAAAGGACACGCCGAACTTTATCGGCAACCGCATTGGAACTTTTTCCGTGCTCAATGTGATTCGCCTGATGCAGGAGATGGGCTTGAGCATTGAAGACATCGATGCGCTCACCGGGCAGGCCGTTGGGTGGCCGCGGTCGGCGACCTTCCGCACCATCGACATGGTGGGCCTCGACATTCTGGGGCACGTCGTCGGAAACATGACGAAGAACGTGCGTGACGAACGCAGCGAATTACATATCCCGGATTTCTTCCAGCAAATGCTCGAGCGCAAATGGCTCGGCGATAAGACTAAGGGCGGCTTCTACAAGAAGGCGAAGTCGGCGGGCGGCAAGGAAGAAGAGAGGCTCGCCCTCGATTGGAAAACGCTGGAGTATCATCCGCGGTCGAAGCCGAAGTTCGCCGCGCTCGAAATGGCGAAGAACGTCGACGAAACCGGCGCGAGGGTGCGCATGCTGCTTGGCTTGGACGGCGCCGCGCCGCAGAAGCCTGACAAAGCTGTTGAGTTCCTGTGGAATGCGCTCTCCGATCTCTGGACTTACTCCGCAAATCGCATCCCGGAAATTTCCGATTCGGTCGTCGAAATCGATCGCGCCATGCGCTTGGGATTCAATTGGGAACTCGGGCCGTTTGAGTTGTGGGATGCGGCCGGCGTGGAAGCGACCGTGACTCGCATGAAGAAGGAAGGCCGGCCCGTTGCGCCGAACGTCGAAACATTGCTCGCGTCGGGCAAGAAGACGTGGTATGAAGACGACCCGAAGACCGCATCGGGAAGGCGCTTCTTCGACCTCGCCAGCGCCAGCATGAAGCCTCTCGATGTGCCCGCTGGAGTCTGGTCAGTCGAGGTGGCGAAGAAATCGCGCGGCGTAGTGAAGAAAAATTCCGGCGCCTCGCTGGTGGATTTGGGCGACGGCGTGGCCTGCATTCAGTTTCATTCGAAAATGAATTCGCTCGGCGCGGACATCCTCTCGCTCATTCTGCAAACGCTGAAACCCGGAGGCGCGGGCGACGCCTTCGACGCGTTCGTCATCACCAACGATGCGCAGAATTTTTCCGTGGGCGCGAACCTGATGCTTTTGCTCATGTCCATCCAGGAACAGGAATGGGACGAAGTCGACTTGGCGATCCGGCAATTCCAGGGCATGACGCAAGCCATCAAGTTCTCGCCAAAGCCGGTTGTCATCGCGCCTTTTGGACTGGCGCTGGGCGGCGGCTGTGAAATGTCATTGCATGCGCCGGCGCGGCAGCCGCATGCCGAGTTGTACATGGGTCTGGTCGAAGTCGGCGTCGGATTGCTGCCCGGCGGCGGCGGCTGCAAGGAGATGCTGCTGCGCGCGGTCGACAGCGCGACCTCCATTCGCCCCGATGGTCGCGGCGAGTCGGTCGAGATGATGGAGGCGATGAAAAAGGCGTTTGAAACAATTGCCACCGCGAAGGTGGCGACCTCGGCGAACGAAGCGCGCGGATTCGGCTTCTTATCAAGTTCCGACCGGATCACCATGAACCGCGAACGCGTGCTGACCGATGCCAAGGCGCGTGCTCTCGAGCTGGTCAAAGCAGGATACGAGCCTCCGATGATGCGCAGCGATATTCCGGCGCCAGGAGAAAACATTCTGGCCGCGCTGAAGATGGGCGTCTACCTCATGCGCCAGGGCGAGTACATCAGCGATCACGAACAGAAGCTGGGTACAAAGATCGCCGAGGTGCTTTGCGGTGGAAATATCACTCCAGGCACCCCAATTAGCGAGCAGTATGTCCTTGATCTCGAGCGAGAAGCTTTCAAATCGCTGTGCGGCGAAAAAAAGACGCAGGAGAGAATTCAGTACACCCTGAAGACCGGCAAGACGCTCCGCAACTGAGCGACCTTCGGCCATTCCATCCCATTCTCGGCGGGTTGTTATTAACTCAACGCACCATCCGCCGAGAACTTTCCCGCTCCGCGCAATAGCAGCGTTGCCGCTATGGCAATCGCCAGCAAATGATATTCGAAGCCTTCGCCTTTCTGGTTACCCGCCCAGTTCATGAAGAACCCATTCGGCAGGTGGACCATGAAAATCGCTCCGATCATCTCGACGCCGATTCCGAGCGCCGCGATCCTCGTCAGCAATCCCACAATCAACCCGAGGCCACCAAAGAATTCCGTGCAAATCACCAGGAACGCCACCGACGCAGGCATCCCCAAATGGCCGAAGAACCCCATGGTGCCGTGAAAACCGTATCCGCCAAACCAGCCCAGCATCTTCTGTGCGCCGTGCGCAAAAAAGACCACACCAAGAACAAGCCGCAAGATCGTGAGAGCCACGTCGTTGCTGGTGCTCAGAAGTCGTTTCATTTCGGTTGTCTCCTCGGACGGACCGCGGCCCGCCAATTGTCGTTATAACAACTGTTCCGCTAGATTCGCAACGCTGCCTCTCGGATTCATTTGTTCCTGTCCCGAAATGTCGATTTTGGGGGCCGACCGCTTTTTCGCCGTCGCGGGTCTGCACAAACGCGGCATGATCGTCGCGATGCGCGGGTATAATCTTTAATGAATTCAGCGAAGGATGGGTACGCGTTTATGTCTCCAAGCAATGGCAATGCGTCAAACGGTACGAATGGCGATGGATTCAATCTGGTGCTTAAGCCGCGGGCAGAATGGCTCGCCATGCGCAAGGCCGCAAACATTGACGGCAATTTCTCCCAGATGCATTATGCGCGCGCGGGCGTCGTCACGGAGGAGATGGAATTCGTCGCGCGTCGCGAAAAGTTGACCGCAGAACTGGTTCGCGACGAGGTCGCGCGCGGACGCATGATCATTCCCGCCAACATCAACCATCCCGAGCTTGAGCCGATGGCCATTGGCGTCGCCGCGCTCTGCAAAATCAATGCCAATATCGGGAACTCCGCCGTCACTTCCAACGTCGATGAGGAACTGAAAAAGCTGCACACCTCGGTTCATTACGGTGCCGACACCGTGATGGACCTCTCGACCGGCGGCGGAATTCGCGAAATTCGCGAGGCCATTCTTCGTCACTCACCTGTGCCCATCGGCACCGTGCCCATTTACGAGGCGATCTCGCGCGTCAAGCGCGTCGAGGATCTGAGCGCCAGCGTGATGCTCGAAGTCATCGAAGAGCAGGCGCAGCAGGGCGTCGATTACATGACGATTCACGCCGGTGTGCTCATTCAGTATCTACCCATGGTTTCCAGGCGCATTACTGGAATCGTGAGCCGGGGCGGCGCGATTCTCGCCCAGTGGATGGCCTATCACCACAAGCAAAACTTCCTTTACGAGTGCTTCAACGACATCTGCAAGATCATGAAGAAGTACGACGTTAGTTTTTCGCTGGGCGACGGTTTGCGCCCCGGTTGCCTCGCGGATGCGAGCGACGAAGCGCAGTTTGCGGAATTGAAAACGCTCGGCGACCTCACGAAGATCGCGTGGCAGCACGATGTCCAGACGATGATCGAAGGCCCCGGCCACATTCCGCTCGACAAGATCAAAGAGCAGGTGGAAAAAGAAAACGAACTCTGCTTCGAAGCCCCGTTCTACACGCTAGGCCCCTTAGTCACCGACATTGCGCCCGGCTACGATCACATCACGTCGGCCATTGGCGCGGCCATGATTGGTTGGTACGGCGCGTCCATGCTTTGCTACGTCACGCCGAAAGAACACCTCGGTCTCCCCAACGAAAAAGACGTGAAAGACGGAATCATCGCGTACAAGATTGCGGCACATGCGGCCGACGTAGCCCGCCACCGCCCCGGTGCCCGCGACCGCGACGACGCGCTCAGCTATGCCCGCTACAAATTCGATTGGGAAAAACAGTTTGAGCTGTCGCTCGACCCGGAAACCGCGCGCTCCATGCACGATGAAACTCTCCCCGAAGAGGGCTACAAAACAGCAGCCTTCTGCTCCATGTGCGGCCCCAAGTTCTGCTCCATGAACTACTCCAGCAAAGTGGATGAATACAACAAAGAAGTCCACGGGCTGGAGAAAAAAGACTACTCGGGGCTGGTCGAGAAGCTGGTTACGATCAAGTAGGTGGGTAACTCAGCCGGGACAACAATTGGTGTGCGATGCAATTCCTCTCCCTTCTTTTCGTGCTCGCAATAATCGTTTGCGCATTGCCAGCCGGATGCGCGAGCTCCAAACCTGAAATGGTTACCATTTATTACTCTGAGAGCATGGGCGGAAAGAACTCGACTTTTTCTGATTGCCGCGACGCTCATGTGACGCCAGCGGGAAATACACTCATTGTGGAATTCACGGATAACAGCGGTCATCATATCTTCGCGGGTGTAACTAGCGCGGTAATTGAGTCAAAGCACTGACGCGCCTGTGCCCCAGGTTCGCGCCGGGTGCACCACTTCTCGCAGTTTTCGAGAAGTGGGCTTCTCCGTGGCGACTACGCCGGGGATCCACGGCCACTACGCCCCATCCTAACTTAAATCGCGAGGATGCCCGACTCAACGTCTTGGGCCAGCTTTTCGTGCTACTCTAACCCCATGGCGAAGCCGATAAAATTCAACTTAGAAAACCCCGCTCCCGTCGCCGATGATGAAGACGAGGAAACCCTTGCCGCCATCGATGAAGGCATGCGGGACGCGGAAGCCGGCCGCACTGTGCCCGCAGAAGAAGTCCGACGCCTCTTACCAAAGTGGACTACCGCCTCGTCTACACGCAAAAGGCGCTAAACGATCTCGCCGAAATCGTCGGCCACATCGCCGAGGATGACGCGCAGGTTGCCTCTCGCTTTGGCAGCTCTCTGATCTCCCACGTTGAACTACTCACTCGATTTCCCCGCATGGGTGGCCTGGTTCGGAAGCGGCCTTCCGTCCGCAAAGTCGTACACAGTCCATACCTCGTCTATTACCGCGTCCACGATGCCAAACGCGAAATCGAAGTTCTCCACGTCCGCCACGGGGCGCGGAAACCGCCAATGTCCGCACTGCGCCCGAAACGAAGTTGATACTCCCGCGCAGCCTCTTCCCGTCACATTTCTCGGACAGTTACAAAACAAGTTTGGACTTGGTCGCGCTGGTTGCAACTATGCCAATATTTTATTGGTTTGGACGTCTGCGCTCGCGAATGGCGACTTTTATCGGAATGGGCTTGGCGTTGGGCCGGTCAAAGTAGGTGATGGTGTCGGGAGCAACCACATCATTCGCGACCCCGTGACTCGAGTGCCCGCGACGATCGTCACGAGGAGATTTGCTTGTTGACGCACTCGGCATCGCCAGAACTTTCCCTCTCGATGCAGAGTTCCGTTTTTCACTCTCTCGCCTGCTTCCATCTGCGACAGAAAAATTGAATACACTCGCCTCTGCCAAAGAGGACGGGTTCGCGAATACCGGAACATCGCTTCCCGCTGCTATTTCTGCCACGCCTCCGCGGCTAGCGGCATCTTTGCCGGAGAGTGGCTGTCCCGCGGCGCCGCGATCGCGCAAACCAAAACCAAGAACCACGGCAACCGCCACGATCCCTCCAAAAACGCCGGCCGAGCGCCAGAACCAGCCCTCCGATCGACGTAACGGCCTTGTCGCGAGTTTCGCTTTCGAGTTCGCCTTGTGCGCGGCGGTCGTGAGTAAATGCTGATTGAGAAACTGGGGTTTTGTCTGCGCCGGTCGCGCGACCGACGGCGGCATTGCCACCGTTTTTGGTGCCGCCATCGCCGCCTTCGCACGGGGTGCCTCCTCGACGCGCCAAACATTTTGTAAAGGCATTCGCAGCGGATGCGCGTGCGTCTCTGCCACTCTGGGTGCAGCCGCTACGGCCGGCCTCGCCGCAACGCTTGGCCTGGCAGCCGGACGCGCACCAGCGGAGACCGTCGGCCTGGCGCCCGCGCTGGCCTCACGCGCCGCTTCTGGCTCAACCCCCGCCCTATGTTCACGTTTGCCGTTTGCAGATTCTGAAAATGACGGAACTCGCGCGCTCGCCGTGGCAAGCCTGCGATGAGATTCCCCCAACGGTCCCTTCACATGGTGAACAAATTCGAGCGTCTTGGAACGCTCTCCGTTGTTAGCTTTCACACTGGCTTTTAACGTTTCCGAGGGATCGGACTCGATGCGCAATTCCAGGTCCGCGAAGTTATCCGGAATCGCGTCAGGAGACACAATTTCGACCGCGTACCCCCGCTCCAACAAATTGAGAGCGAGTTCTCGCGAACACTCCTGTGAATTCGAAATGATACGTGCCAGAGCCATATTGTCCCCACAGCCGGCACTTCCACTTTCCGGATCCCGTGTAAAACGACGCGTGTAGACGCCTACCGGGCCTGCTCCAGAACCACCACCGCCCGGTTCAAAGCCGCCGCTAGGACAAGGATCTGTTGCTCAGTCCGGCGAAGATCGCCCCGATCAATCGCCTCGCTGACCCCGGGAATCACGACCGCCGCGTATCCTGTATATTCGCCCGGCGCGTAGATGGCGTGATGGTACCACGGGCGGTTCGGCAACCCCTCGGGAATCAACAACGCCCGTTCCGCTTCCCGTAGTTTAGCATTGATTCGCGCGGGGTCAGCCGGTATCTTGCGCTGCTTCTGCAAGAGCTTCGCGCCCGCCTCCTGCAAATGGCGCGCGCCCGCGATGGCGGCGGAGAAATTTGGAGCCGCGTCTCCGAACTTGTCATGCGCTTTGATCTTGGCCGCATCCAGGTACACCAGAATTTCTTTCCCGTACACTTCGTAGTCGTAGGGAAGCACGTCCGCATCGGCCATGCGAAGCACTTCCAGGCCATACACCCGCGCCATCTGCTGCTCGTAAACAAAGTCCGGGTCCGCGAATTTCTTGAACCAGGTAAAGTCATCGAAGGTGGAATGGTAGACCCCGTACGAACCGGTTGTTCCGATGTCCGTCGACGGCACTCCCAGGTGTTGCAGGAACACCGTGTAGTCGGAGCCACTGCCGAGATCGCCGACGGGCGCGTCGCCCGACAGATCCGCGGCCGGCAACCGCGAATTTTCCTGCGGATGGGTATCGTCTTTCGGACGGCTACTTTTTCGCCACGCATCGTAAACCGTCCCGCCTTCAGGCGACGGCACGGCTTTTGCGATCTCGCGGATGAATTCCTTCAGTGTGGGCACACCCGACGCTCCAAACTTCTTACCCGAAACGCCCACATCCATGTTGAAGTACGCGACGGCATTCTCCAGTTCGGCGGCATGCTCTTCGCCCCATTCCGTCGAACCCATCAACCCTTCCTCTTCCGCATCCCAACTGGCAAAAACAATTGTGCGCTTCGGTCTCCAGCCCGATCTCAGCAACTCGCCGATACCGTGTACCGATTCCAGCATGGCGGCCGTGCCGCTGTTGGGATCGACCGCCCCGTAAACCCAGGCATCGCGGTGGTTGCCCGCCACCACCCACTGATCCGCCGCGGTAGTTCCCGGAATTTTGCCGATCACATCCCAGATCGTGCGGAACTGATAATCCTGCTTCAGGTGCATCTTTACTTTTGCCGGACCGGCCCCCACGTGATACGTGAATGGCAACGCGCCCTGCCACTCGCGCGGTGAGGCTGGGCCGCCGAGATTTTCCAAAATCGGCGACGCATCCGCATACGAGAGCGGAGTGACCGGAATCTTCGGCAACTGTTCTGACTGGGCCGGAGGGATCCGCTTGGCGTCGGGCAAAGAAGTCGTTGCCGCTACTCCGGGTGTCGTCGGATCGCCCGAAAATTCGAACATGTATCCGATCGATCCGCGCTGCGCGCCCGTGGCGGGCCGCCATGGACCCTTGGGATACGCGTCCCCGCGATAGTACCCATCATCCTTCGGATCGGAATAGATGATCACTCCGGCTGCGCCCCGCTCCTGCGCAACGTAAGCCTTCACCCCGCGGAAATTCTGGCCGTAGCGCACGATCACAATCTTGCCCCGCACATCCACGTTCATCTGCTTGAGTTTGTCGAAGTCCTCGGGCGAACCGTAATTTGCGTAAATTACATCCGCCTCCACGTCGCCCGATGGCGACATGCAGTTATAGGGAGTGACCACCCGCGGATCATCCTGAAAAGGATCGTCGCTCACGTGCTCGCGCTGCGGGCCGTGCATCGAAACGCCGGCCGGCGCGGTCAGGTCGACGCGAATTTCGGAAGGATAGTTGAACCAGACTCTGTATTCGGAGATCGTCGTGTCGAGCCCGGCCTCTCGAAATTTGCCGGCCACGTACTCGGCGGTCGCCTTGTCCTCGGGAGAGCCGGCGATGTGCGGCGCCTGCGTCAGGATGCGAAGGTGCTGCTCGGCCAGTTTCGGATCGGGAACGGCCATGAATTTCTTTTCCAGTTCCTGCTCGTGCGCCGCATCGCGAAAGCCGCTGATGACGAGGGCTTGAGCCGCCTTCGATTCGGTTTCGGAGGCAGCCTCAGGCGCTCTGTCAAACGCCTGTAGGCTGGCAGAGATTAGAAAAAGAAAAAAAACAGCACTCGGCAAAACGTTCATGGAACTCCTTTGCCCCGCTCAAACACCCGTACCGTCGCTGGCTGTCTGAGTGGCAATTGAAATAGTATCGCGTACCCCGAGGGCGAATTGCACGGGGTACACTTATAGGCATGAGTAAGCCTTCAACCGCTCGATTTTCCGATCGGGTGGAAAATTATGTGCGCTATCGCCCCGGCTATCCGCCGCAGGTTCTCGGAGTTCTTCGCGAGCAATGCGGGTTGCAGCCCGGCCATGTGGTTGCCGACGTGGCTTCCGGCACGGGAATTTTCACGCGCATGCTTCTGGAAAATGGCAACCCCGTTTTTTCGGTCGAGCCCAACGCCGAGATGCGCGAGATGGGGACTCATCTGCTCGAGGATTTTAGCCGCGTGGTCTGGGTGGCAGGCACCGCCGAGGAGACCACGCTCGGCGCCGCCTCCGTCGATTTCGTGACCGCCGCGCAGGCCGCGCACTGGTTCGATCTGCGGCGCGCGCGCGCAGAGTTTTGCCGCATTCTACGGCCGCAAGGATGGTGCGTCCTCATCTGGAACGAGCGCCTCACCGAGGGCACTCCTTTTCTGCATGAGTATGAGCGAATGCTTCTTGCCTACGGCACCGACTACAAGGAAGTTCGGCACGAGCGCACGACCGCGATGATTCACGAGTTTTTTGCTCCAGCCAGGTGCAAGCAGCATGTTTTCAGCTTGCGGCAAAGTTTCGTTTATGAAGGCGCGGTGGGAAGGCTGCTCTCTTCCTCGTATGTGCCGCTCGCGGGCGAGCCCGGTTACGCGCCCATGATGCAAGAACTGCGCCGCCTCTTTCATGCCCACGCAAAACACGGCGAGGTCGAGTTCGAGTACAAGACGCGCGTCTACTATGCGAGACTGGACTGAGGAATTTTGTAATTCAGTAATCTTGTAATTTTGTAATTGAGAAAGTTAATTCGTGCTCGCAAATTGTGCGCCGCCAATTTCTCAATTACAAAATTACCCAATTTCCAAATCTCCTATGCCTGACCCAAAATCCTTTCACCTGCCTCCCGAAGAATTTCGCCGTCGCGGCCACGCCCTCATCGATTGGATCGCCGATTACCAGGCGCGTATCGAAAGCCTTCCGGTCTTGTCGCGGGTCCGGCCCGGAGAGATTCGCGCCAAGTTGCCGCCAGCCGCGCCGCTACAGGGCGAATCGTTCGATCAAATCCTGGCCGACGTGGAACGAATCATCCTCCCCGGAATCACCCATTGGCAATCGCCCAATTTCTTCGCATACTTCCCGGCGAATGCCTCGGGCCCCGCAATCCTCGGCGATCTGCTGTCATCCGGACTGGGCGTCCAGGGAATGCTCTGGTCAACGAGTCCGGCATGCACCGAACTGGAAACGCACGTGCTCGACTGGCTCGTGCCCATGCTGGGCTTGCCGGAGAAATTCCTTTCCACCGGCCCGGGTGGAGGCGTCATTCAGGATACGGCCTCCAGCGCCTCTCTGTGCGCATTGCTGGCCGCGCGTGAGCGCGCCACGCATTTTGCCAGCAACCGCAAAGGCTGCGACGGCCGCCTCGTCGCCTATTGCTCCGCTCAAACTCATTCTTCCATCGAGAAGGCGATGAAGATTGCCGGCATGGGGTCCGACAGCCTGCGGCACATTGCCGTCGACGAGAACTTCGCCATGCGACCCGATGCGCTCCAGCGCCAGATCGCGCTCGATGTTGAAGCGAGACTGGTCCCGTGCTTTGTCTGTGCCACGGCCGGGACCACTTCGTCGAATGCCTTCGATCCCATCCGCGAGATTGCCCGCATCTGCGGCGAGCACAAAACGTGGCTGCACGTTGACGCCGCCATGAGCGGCACGGCCGCGCTCTGTTCCGAGTTCCGCTTCATCCACGATGGCCTGGACCTCGCCGACAGCTACACCTTCAATCCTCATAAATGGATGTTCACCAACTTCGATTGCAATTGCTTTTATGTGGCGGATCGCAAGCATCTCATCCAGACGCTCTCCATTTTGCCCGAGTATTTGCGCAATCAGGCAACCGAGTCGGGAGCCGTCATCGATTATCGCGACTGGCATATCCAGCTTGGCCGGCGTTTTCGCGCGCTCAAATTGTGGTTCGTCATTCGCCATTACGGCGTCCAGGGCTTGCAGTACCATATTCGCGAGCATGTGCGCTTCGCCCAGCAATTTGCCGGCTGGGTAGCCAGCGACGCCCGCTTTGAACTAGCCGCGCCCGCAAAACTCAACCTCGTCTGTTTCCGGCTGCGCTCGGGAGACGAGAAAAACCAGATACTGATGGATCGGTTGAACGCTAGCGGCGATCTTTTCCTCACTCATACAAAGTTGGATGGAAAGTTGACGCTTCGCTTCTGCGTCGGGCAAACCAATACGCAGGCGCGCCATGTGGAGCGGGCATGGGCGCGCATCCAGCGTGAAACTGCGGACGGGGAGTCCTGATCGCATGTGCGCGATGACGCGAGAAATTTCGGCCGGCGGCGTGGTCCTGCGCGAAATCGACTCGGTGTGGTACGTCGCGCTCATTGAACCGCGGAAAGACGAACCGCGGAAAGACGAACCGCAAAAAGACGAGCCCGGGAAAACTGAACCGAAGAACGCGGCCAAGACTCCGCGCAAACGCAGCCCCGCCCTGTTGTGCCTGCCAAAGGGTCTTGTAGATGCCGGCGAAAAAGCCGAGGCCGCTGCCCTTCGCGAAGTATTCGAAGAAACCGGCATCCGCGCCGAAGCGATCACCAAACTGGTAGATCTCCGCTATGTTTACGTTCGCACCTGGGGCGACGGCGCGCGCGTTTTCAAAATCGTGAGCTTTTATCTGATGCGCTACCTGTCCGGCGAAATCGACGATGTAACTCCCGAGATGCGCATCGAAGTCAAACAGGCGCGCTGGATGCCGCTCAACGACGCGGCGAAACAAATGGCGTACAGTGGCGAGCGCAAAGTAGTTCTTCAAGCGAAGGAATATCTCGCCCAGCACGGACTGTCTGCGGCAAAGCAAAACACGGCCGACCGGCGCGGGCAATAAGCTATCCGGGCTTGTCACACAGAACTGTGATCTATGCACTTGCCAAAAAATCGAATTAGGCGTTGTGCCGAAGCCGCTAAACTACTGTATCTGAAAGATTTATCTTGACATCGCTCTCGCTTCGGCATAGTCTGGCCTCAACTTAATAGAGCGCGTGCCGTTGCCATCCTCACCCCACATCTATCGGCACGCGCTCGTTGTCTTTTCCGGCCTTTTTCTTCGCAAGCTCCCCGTCAAGCGTGCCCTTTTCCGCTGCCGTCAGCCGCCGCATCTCGCCCTTTCTCAGTTTCCCAAGTTGCAGCGGCCCGATCGCAATCCGAATCAGCCGCAACACGCGAACTTCCAGAGCGTCAAGCAACCGCCGAATCTGCCGGTTCTTTCCTTCGTCCAGCGTAATCTCAATCCAGCTGTTCGTACCGCCCGCCCGCACCAAACGTGCCCGCTTGGCGCGCAGTCGCCCGCCCTCGAATGCGCAGCCCGCAGTCAATCTTTCGAGCAGCCTGTCATCGGCCACACGGTCAATCTGCACGTGGTAGATCTTATCCAGATGGTTGGCCGGATCGGTGATTCTCGCCGCCCACTCCGAATCGTTCGTCAAAAGCAGCAGGCCCTCGCTGGCTTTGTCCAGGCGGCCCACTGCGCCCACCCACGGAGTCTCGGGCGCAAGCAGATCGTAAATCGTGCGCCGCCCTTTTTCGTCGGACGCCGTCGTGACCACCCCGCGCGGTTTATTTATCGCCACGTAAATGGCAGGCCTTTTTTCGGCAGCTAACCCGTCGACCTCGATCCGGGTCCCGGGAAGCCGCACCCGAAACTCCGGGTCCCGAACCGTCCTCCCGTTCACACCGACGCGCCCCGACTGAATCAGTTCCCCGGCTTGCGATCGCGAGCAGCAGCCCATTTTCGACAGCGCCCGCGCCAGCCCACAAACTTTCTCTCGCCTCATCCGTCTATGCTAAATGGCTTTGGGGAATTCCCTTCCGCCGCCGGCGTCGCCGCTCGAACCCATCCCTGGCGGTCGCGCCGTCCATCGGCATGGTAGGCTGCTCGGAGACTTCTTTTGGGGCTCTCCATTGCTTCGCCGGGTCTTTAAGGCATTTCAATATCGCGATTTTCGCCTGATGTGGATCGGCGCCTGCACGTCCAGCATCGGCACATGGATGCAGATCGTCGCGCAGGGCTGGCTCATCTATCGCCTCAGCCACTCCGCATTTCTATTGGCTCTCGATCAGTTTCTCGGCGGCATCCCCATCTTTTTGTTTTCCTTGATCGGCGGCGTAGTTGCCGACCGTGTCGAGCGCCGCCGTATTCTCCTCGGTTCGCAATACGTGCAGATGGCAAGCGCCGGCTTGCTCACCATTCTGATCATCATGGGGCTGACGCACGTCTGGCCCATCCTCTGCCTTTCATTCGTTTCTGGTTTGGCGCAGGCTTTCGGCGGACCCGCCTATCAGGCCCTCATTCCGACCCTCGTGGATAAGGAAGACATGCCCAATGCGATCGCCCTGAACTCAATTCAGTTCAACGTGGCGGTCATGGTGGGTCCGGCCTTGGCCGGACAGGCGCTCGCCAAACTTGGCGAGACCTGGTGCTTCGGCCTCAACGCGGTTTCCTTCCTGGCTCCAGTCATTTCGTTGTCCATCATCACTGCGCGTTTCCTCCCGCAAAAAACCAAGGAATCGGTCTTCACCAGCCTGAAAGAGGGCATCAAGTTTGTCCGTAATCAACCTTCGATGGAAGCGCTTATCCTCCTCGCCTTCTGCATGACGTTCCTCAGCATGCCGATGCGCACCTATTTCCCGGTGTTCGTAAAGGACATCTTCCATCGCGGCCCGGAAACCTATGGCAACCTTCTCGCGCTCATGGGTCTCGGCTCAATCGTCGGATCGCTCGGCGTGGCCGGGATGGGCAACATCAAGAGAAAGGGGCGCCTTGCCCTTACCGCCCTCATGACTCTCGGCGTCGGCATATCGGGCTTTGCATGGTCGCGATGGCTACCGTTCAGCGGTACCATGCTCGTGCTTGTCGGAGCCTCGATGATGGCCGTTTTCGCGAATGTGAATTCGCTCGTCCAGTTGATCACCACCAACGAAATGCGCGGCCGTGTGATGAGCGTTTACAACTTCGCCTTTCGCGGCGGCATGCCCATGGGAAATCTGCTCTCCGGTTGGCTCGTCCCTATTTTCTCCGTGCCCATCGTGCTCGGCGTCAATGGCATGCTGCTGGTTGTGCTGGCTCTTTATTTCCTGGTCGTGCAGCGCCGCGTAGCAAATCTGTAGGCGCCGGCCGAAATTCGCCGCGCTGGCGCAACTATCCACGCCGCCCGATGCATGAGAAAAGGTTGCTAGCGCTTCAGCAAGCAGTACATCGTGGCGCTCAACAACAGACTCATCAGTACGACAGTAAAGATGATCGTTAGAATGACCATATTGTCTCCTCGGCGTGCATAGGTTTACGTCTTACCTTTCGCCCAGCAAGAAGCCCACGATTGCGAAGGCCATCATTATGAGCAGAAACCACACGATGACGGGCGCGATCCAGTCAGCCGAAATGGAGGGCCGACTTTTAGTAGAGGATCTCCCGATGCCGGTGGAACTGGGCAAGTTGTCGGGCAACAGCGGGGCCTTTTGCTGCTGCGAATGGAACGCGGAGAGCAATAAGAGCGGCGTGCGGAGAATGTCGATCCCGCTCCCGAACGCGCGTCCTACGGCGATCGTGCGGAGCACCCTTGTCCGCCACTTAAGCCAGGAGAAGGCCACAAGGAAGAAGGAGAGTAGGAGCTGCTGCTGAATGACCGCGAAGCCGTTCATCGATGCACCTCCGGCGCATCAAGTCTTGAAAGCATTGACTTAAAGCGTCCGTCCTGGCGGCGAAAGCGGTCTGGAGAGCGCCGCCCAATCGAATTTCCTAGCTGTGACTTATCGCACAGAGATCACATCCCTTCAGTGACTCGGATCACCTATCTTTGTGACTTGCTTTTGCGGCCCGGCGGAAGCGCGGTTTTGGAGCCCAACGAAAGGTCGCGACGAGGCATCTCACATGCAGACAGTGATCGGAGTTTTAATCGCAATAAAGTGTACGTATAGCGAATCGGAAGTTATGGGGGGGCGCTTGGCATCGACGTATGGTGGGGCGTTCGTTCTTTGGTTCGTTGTCGCGAGCGGCAACCGCCACGCGCAGACAACAACGACTGCCGGCTCTAATATCTGGTTCCCATCAAACGCCACTGCGCGGCCGCAGATTTCCTCACGCGGCCCGCGCGCGATTGTCAAAAGCCTACGAAACAATGAAAAAAGAGCAATTCGCCACGCCGTCCAACGTCGCTTCATGGAGCCAGGACATTGCAAACTTGCAACCTCTGCCCCCCGCTCTTGCCGCCCCTTGCCTCCCACCCTCGCACTTGCGAATCTGCGATCATTCACCTCGCACGCCGACTACCCGCTGACGCGCGCCCGTCTTTGCGGCATCGCAACATTAGGACACTACCGCTGAAGGGCAATCAAGGAGCCACAAACCAGCGAATGATATAATCACCCTTCATCTCTCGACCGTCCGTCGGGCGCGTAGCTCAATTGGCAGAGCAACTGACTCTTAATCAGTAGGTTGAAGGTTCGATTCCTTCCGCGCTCACCATCTTTCATTGCAAGCACGGGACTTAAGCCGCACTCTCGCCTGCCTCAGACTGCTTCGGAGTGGCTGGTAGCAAATCCTTTGGTAGCAAATCGCTGCCCAACAGCTTTTTGCTCGCTATTCTCAGACCCGCACGGATGTCCTCGGTACTGGCTTTGTCGTACACGTTCATCGCCAGATCGACTTTGCTGTGATGGAGGGTGTCCTTGATCACGACCGGATGGACGCCAGCACGACGCAAAGTGCGCGACAGAGTGTGGCGGAAATCGTGCCAACCACCGATCTGGACACCGACCGCCGCTGCTGCGGGTTTGAGGTAGCGCCTACGACCGTTGTTATGGTCGATAGGTGTTCCCGCACGGTTCTGGAAAATCCATTTCTTCCCCTCGCCCAGCTTACGCAAACGTTGAATCAGTTCCGCGTGCTCGACTGGATCGAGCGGCATGTGGATTTGCTCGTGCTCTTTCAATTCCTCCACTCGGCGTTTGCAAATGATGCGTCGAAAGTGAAGTACGCAGTTGTCGTCGAGATCATGGGGCTGCAACGGAACAGCCTCCTCGCTCCTGCGTCCGAGGCAGGCAAGAAGCAGGGCGAAAGTGTCAAACGGCGCTTTCAGTCTGCCGATGATACCAAGGCTCTACCTGCCCCCGTGGCGCAGGGAGGCCATTGAGAAGATCCAGAGAGCCGAACGGGAGGCTAGCGGGAACGACCTTACCTCCGAAGGCGATGCGGGGCAAAGGTGAACGAGCCCATGGGAATCCGAGTGCTGATGAAGCGGCGCGAACTCAGCGCTGCCCGACTACGTCGGCTCCAAATTTGGGGCACTCAGGAGAAAACCAACGCCATGAAAGTGTACATCTTCGGTTCGCTACTGCTAATGCTCGTCGTATCTGCCAGTGCCCAAACTCTCGGGGGCTCTGGCTCTGGGGCCATCGGTTTTGGCGTGCCCCCGATTACGACGGTTGGGAAGCTATCGCTCTGGACCTCCTTCGGTAAAGGAGCAACGGTCACCGTCACGGACGGTGCTTCCTCGACGGATTGCTCAACTGGAGGCGGCTCGAACTTGGTGTTGTGCGGATACAACGGCAGCTCTTGGTCGGCAATGAGCGGCGGCGGTTCCGGTTCGATGACCTGGCCCAATGCGGCTGGCATTGCCGTATACGGCGGATCAAGCGCGTGGGGAATGTCCATCGCAGAGACGGACGGTGGGATCGTCGCCGGGGTCTCCGGCGCATGGACCGAGACGACTACGCCAGTCTTCGGCAAGAATGCGACCTCCAGCGGCACAGTTGGTCTCGCAAACGGCAACACGAGCGGGGCAACCTACTTGCTCGAAAATGTCACAGCAACTTCTCCGATCACCGAGAATCAGCCGCCGCTCGCGGCGAGTGGGGTCAAAGGCTGCACGAACTCTTCAGGGACTGAAACCTGCTCGTTTAGCGGCGACAGCAACCATACCTATTTTTCCGGGACGCAGACTGGAATAGTCTCGACGCAGACGTTGTGCTCGACCACGTACTGCCCTGCTGGGACGTACTTGGTTTCGATCTACGCAAACGAGACGGGCACTGGCTGTACCACGGTTGGTCCTGGCGCTTTGCAGGTCGAATTAAATTACACGAACAACCAGTCCCAAGCCATCTCTGCGGCTAAGGTGTCGCTCGTCAGTGGCCTGGGTACACTCTCCCCGAGTATGAGTTTTACCACCGGTGGAACGGCCTTTGCAGCGGGAACTTATGCAGTCAACACCAATGGTTCTGCCGCGATCACGGTGAGCACAGCGATCGTCGCTTGCGGCGCGCCCGGATCGTGCACAGGCTACCAAGTCCGAGCCTATGCCGTGCCGATTGGGTAACTTACGAAGGGAAGATAAGACGTCTTCTCGGCAACAGACACACCAGTTGCCCGCGCGCATGGATAGAGCTGCGAAAAAGGCGAACAAACAGCGCACGCTTGCGACATCGCCTCCCTAGAAAAGAGCCGCAACTCACTGCAACCAGGTGGTTGGCGGGGAACCTCTTTTCATCCTTCGTTGTGACCGGACTCCGGTCATGCTGACCTAGTAACAAAAGTTACGCGCAAACCACTTTAGCCCAGCAAAGATAAGCCCCGCAGCGATGCGCGGCTTATCTGTTAGCCCATCAAGTGCTAATCGCCCGTGCCGGTTAGGCTTGCCGTCTGCGGGCTGTTGCCGGCGCTGTCGCTCACGCTCAGTTCCCCCGTCCTCGTACCCGTCTGCGTCGGCGTGAACGTCACGCTGATCGTGCATTTCTGTTTCGCCGCCAGGCTCGTCCCGCATGTCGTCGCGGACACCGCGAAGTCTCCGGTCGTCGAGATAGCGATGTCGGTCAACGTTGCAATCTGTTTGTTCGTCAAGGTGAACGTCTTCGGCTTACTGGTCGTGCCGACCTTCTGCTTCGCGTACTTTGCCGTGGCCGGCGTAAGCGTCGCCGGCATTACTTTGACACCCGTACCCGATAGTGCCACCCCCTGCGGGCTGTTAGGAGCATTGTCGGTAAAGGTGAGCGTTCCCGTCAGCAGGCCGAGCGCTTGGGGCGTGAAGGTAACACTCACATTGCAGATCACGCCCGGGGCCAAGGTGGCTCCGCACGTGTTCGCGAAAATTGCAAAATCGCCATTGATGGTGATGCTGTCGATGTCCAGCGTGGCCGAGCCGGTGTTGGTCGCCGTCACCGTCAGTGCGGCGCTTGGTTCGCCGCGAATCTCATCGCCGAAGTTCAGCGCTGTGGGCGAGAGCGTGATCGCCGGGCCGCCCACCCCCATCAACAGGCTGAAGAAGGTTCCATAATCCTCACCGCCCCCAGAGGTCGTCCCGTAGAACGTTCCGTTGCTGGCTTGCAGCAGCCCGCCCAGCGGATTCGCGCCGTCGGTGCCGGTGAAGCTGTGCACCGTCGTTAGCGTGCCCCCCGAGGTGATTTGGAATATTGTTCCGTTGCCGGTCAACGGATAGCTCTTGTCGTAGCCGATTCCCCCATAGGAAGTTGTCCCGTAGAAGTTCCCATCGCTGCCTTGCACCAGCCCCGCCGCCGGGTAAACGCCATCGGCGCAGTTCGCCTGAGCGCAAAAGCTGTAGAGCGTGGTCAGCGCGCCCTGCGGCGTGATTTTGAAGACGGTGCCACAGCCCTGGGACAGGCCCTGGCAGTCAGGACTGCCGACCCCGCCCACATTCGTTGTCCCATAAAAGCTCCCGTCGGTAGCTTGAATCAGTGCTCCTTTAGGCCCCGAGCCGTCGGTGCATTTAGGTTGCGAGCAAAACCTGTAGAGCGTGGTCAGCGTGCCCCCAGAAGTGATTTTGAAGACCGTGCCCGCAGTTGTCCCGTAGAAGTTCCCGTCGCTGGCTTGTATCAGCCCTGTAGAAGGATCGCTGCCGTCGGTGCAGTTAGGTTGCGAGCAAAAATTGTAAAGCGTGGTCAGGGTGCCCCCGGAAGTAACTCTGAAGACCGTGCCCCAGCCGTTGCTCCCGCCGAAAGCGGTCGTCCCATAAAGATTTCCGTCGCTGGCTTGAATTAGCGCTGCCATGGGGCTTTCCCCATCGGTGCAATTAGGTTGGGAGCAAAAATTGTAAAGCGTGGTCAGCGTACCCTCCGGCGTCATTTTGTAGACCGTGCCATAGAGGCCCGTCCCGCCCTCCTCGGTTGTGCCGTAGAAATTCCCGTCGTTTGCCAGAAATACCCCTGCCGCGAGGTATTCGCCGTCCGTGCAGTTAGGTTGCGAGCAAAACCTGTAAAGCGTGGTCTCCGTGCCCTCCGGCGTCATTTTGTAGACCGTGCCATAGTAGGACGTACCCACTCCGTAGAAATTCCCATCGCTGCCCTGCACCACAGACCCAACGGGATTGCCGACACTGCTCCCGTTATTGATATTGAAGTCATAGAGAACGGTGAAGGTCTGCGTCGGCGCGGCCATCGCCGTCGCGAGGCAAAACGTAAGGACCATGCAAGCCATTCTCAGCCAAATCTCCCCGCGCCTGTCACTTTTCCGGCTTCGCCGGGATACAGATACAAAAGTAAACAGCCCAAAAGTTCGTGGATTAGTCATTAGAAATCCTCCGTCGCGCAAGCTCCGCGACTTGGCGATGCACTAAGACTCGCGAGGGAGGTAGGCGCCCAGCTAGGTGCATTGGCTGCTTGGCGCTTGGGAGACGGCGCAACCAGTGCCGATACCTGAAATTGTCTTACTCGGGAAAATGGACCGTCAAGGGCTGTTATCACGCGTAGCTGTGACGCGGCAACTTAGAGAGTTCCCTTTTGGATTAAAGCAGAGGTGCTGTCGGTCAGGGAAGGTGGTTTTGTCAAGTGCGTTCATACATCGTTGACGATAAATCCCCATCTCTGTATCGCTCATCGACCTTCGAAAAGGCGAATGGAAGGCCGCAAGCTTATGACATCGTGTTTACAACACTCAATTTCGGTTTGCGCGTGACTCGCCCGCAACCAGCTTTGAGGACTGCAAGCCGAACCAGCGCCTGATTTGCTCGTAAATCGCGGGATGGCTGAGGAGATCCCAGTGGTTCATGCCATAACCGATCCATTGACGGGACTCGCTGAACTGCAAGCTCATTCCGGGAGTCCGATGGCGTCCCAAGGCGCTGTTCACCGGTACGAGGCCGTCTCCGAACAAGTCGAGTCTGGGACTTCCTTTTGCGTGTCGCTTGGTGGTGGCGGCGATGGCGTAGCTCTGCACCCCTGGTGGCAAAGGCTGAGGAACGCGGAGGTCTCCTGCGCGGGCAAAGCGATCGCGCCCTTCCCAGTCATCGTCCAGCAAGTTACCGTACCGCATATCGGTGATGCCGGCACTGCGGATCTTTGCGAGACGAGCGAATGGGACAGAATAAGGGCTGACTTCCAAGGTTGTGTTCACCCAATTCCCTATCCGCTCCAGCGGCGCACCGTGGTGGGGCGTTCCCAGGAACAAGAGTCGTTCCAGATGCCGAGGCCAATCGTGGACTGCCTCCTCACCATAGTAGTAGGCGCTCCGTGATACCAGTCCTCCCATGCTGTGGCCAATGATCGCCAGTTCCTCCACCGGAACCGGCCATTGGTGGAAGAGGGTCTCAAGCAAGTCGGCAAGCAGCCGCCCGTTTTCAGACACGTGCAAACCGCTGTTGTAGTGCAGATACACCGGCGTGTAACCGAACTCGCCGCCCAGCGCCTCTCCGTAGTCGTGTCCTTTCCGCTTCCATTGCAGGTCGTTAAGGCAGAGACCGTGCGCCAGCAGGAGCACTCTACCCGTGACCTGCGGTATGGTCGCCTGCAGGGCGTGCCTTTCGATCTCAAGTGGCTGGCCATGACGGCGCAGAGACATGGAGATCGCTAGCGGATTGAGTGTTCGGGCCAAGTAGTCCCCGACGACACCGTTGAGAGTAGCTATTACGGCCTCGTGCGCCGGTGACAACGGCCTCTCGTCTACCGGAGACGCTAGCGGCGCCAATTCAGCGAGGCCACGATCGACCAATCCGGTGACCCCGCGGATGCTGCCATAGACGAGCGCAGTAAGACCCGCGGAACTTTGTGCCCACGGCGACGCCGCGTCCCGAGAGGAAAACGCAATCTGGCGGTGTACGGCCTCTACCACGTCAGTCAATCCCGTAATGGCATCAGTCGTTAAGCGACCGAACCCTATCAAGGCGGCAGAATGGTGAATGTTGGACGCCTTAGTCACAGCCGCCTTGCCCCTTTAGCGATGAGATTTCAATCGTCAGATTGCTGCAGTGCAGCATACAACTTGGCTGTTTTTCTGTCAAACGACGATTCCGGGTGGGTCGGCGGCCACTCGGAGTCTGGCCCTATAGTTGACGTTAAATCTCGATAGCTCGTGCGCCGTGAAAAGGCGTTGGTCCACTACGGGTGAAAGTCCCGCCCGGGAACTGGTTCGTTCCACCCGGAAGCAATCGGAGCGGTGGTGGAGGAAACGAAGCCGTGGAAGCCTCCGGTGTAGAGGGTTGCTAAGGCGACTTGGCGAGCGTACAGGCCATAACGTGAGTGAACGCTGAGCGCAGGAGCCGACCTGACTTTTTCAGAGACTTGCCCAAAAACCCTTGCAATGGCATTTGCCTAAATACTTGATTCATAAAGGATCCAACCAGTGACGGGCAGCGGCTCAAAAACAGATGATTGTGGGCATGTTCACATAACCGATTCGGCTTGGGAAGAATCTTCAATTTGGAATGAACTCAAACTCGATTCCCTTCTCGCCGAGCTTGTTATAAATCTTGTACACATCCCAGTCACCTTTCTGAGACAATACGACCTCGATTAGCGGGCCTACATTCGCTATCACAGCCGTATCAACGATGACAGCGACGTGTCTGGTTAGCGGCGGCGCTCTAAGCACCATCGTGGCTGTTGGATGATGCAGATTTGACCCACGAAGCAACTTGCCGTTGGCTGTCCAGGAGGTTCCGTTGTTCTCAAGGGTGAGAGCAACAAACAGCCGGAATCGTCTCAAGCACGAGATCGCATTCAGCAAGCGAACGAGCACCTTGGAGAACTCCCCCACAATCTCAGCAGCCCGGTGCGGAGAAATGAGGGTCGAATGACTGATTTCGTTGCGGCAACCCTCACCGATAATGGGGTTTAGTAGATACCTTCGTAGTTTGTTAATTCTTAGCCCACACCGAAACTCTCCAGGCGGCCGGGGGATCACTCTTTCGTCGCTGTGCCCGGAATTTTGCCTTCTTGGTTGTGCCAGACTCTCTCTTTCCTTGCCCGGCCTCGACGCGCCATCTCAATCGGTGCTGCCTGGCTGTCGCGCCCGCTTGGCAGCAAGCGATTTCACGGCCATGTCCTCCAACACCTCTTGGTCCACATCGGCGAGCTTTTTGATGTAGAGGCAGCCCTTCCCCATCGTGTGCTTGCCGAGCTTTGCGAGCAGCGCGTTCGCGTCGCTGAACCCCATCAAGCTATACAGAACAATTGCGGCCTTACGCGGCGAAAAACCAATCAGCGGCATATCGCCCTCGCGCCCGCTCGCGTACCGGTAGTGGCGGCTGCCGAATCCTATAATCGACGGTCCCCACATCACCGGCTTTTCCCCTGTCGCGCGTTGCATCAATTTGACGAGCGCCTTGGTGTCCGCGCGCCTGCTCTGGTCCGTGATGCCATCGATGAATGCAGCCACGCTTAATTTGGTGGGTTTAGTCTTGTTCTCCGCCATGCCTTCCGTCTCCTTCGCCAGTCGCCGAATTCTTCCCCAAAGCCTACCCTGATCCCGCACAACCGGCAAAACGAAATTTTACTCGCGTTCAGAAAGATGAATGGCACCCCGCTTACATTGTCTTGAATCACTCTCCCTCTGAATACTCGGAGATGTGACGGTCTCTCACGACCCTCCTTGGTTCTCCCCGGCCCCACCCTCTCCTGGCCTCGTGTGATCAATGTCACATTCGGCTGTGACTGAGCGCACTGCCAATGAGTTTACCTTTCCTTGACAATTCCCCGATCCCGCTGGGGTATACAAGTCTTGGTCATCTCAGTTTTGAGGAGACGTTTGCGTATGCGAAATGCCGCCTTGCTGGTTCTTGTCGGGTTCCTGTTTGTCGTGTCGCAAAACACTTTCGCCATTCCCGCCTTCTCGCGCCAGTACGGCACGTCCTGTACAACTTGCCACATCGATTTCCCCAAGCTCAACGACTTTGGCAAAGCTTTCAAAGACGCCGGCTTCAAATTCCCCAAGAACGACGAGGATTTCATAAAAGTCCCGCCCGTCATGCTCGGCGCCCCCGCGCAAAAAGAAATGTTTCCCCACACCATCTGGCCCGGCACCATCCCCGGCATGCCCCAGATCGGCCTCCGCTTCAATACTTTTTTTCAGGTCTATTCCAAAAACGCGAACAACTTCAACGCCGGTACCACCGGACCCTACATTCCTCGAACCGACTTTCAGCCCGGCCTCTTCAGCATCTTTACCGCCGGCAATTTCGGCGATGGCATCGCCTTCTGGGTTGACGACGACATCAGCGTCGGCGGATTAAACGCCAACGGCGAGTTGGGAGATGGCTATCTCAAGTTCGTCAACCTCGGCCGCCTCTTCAAGCTGCCCACCGACTCCCTCAGTTTGCGCATCGGGCAATTCGAGATTGACCTGCCCTTCAGCCAGGCTCGCACTTGGAACCTCAGCGGGTGGGACATCTACGATCAGGCGAACTTTGGCGCCGCCAACGGCCTGCCCGGCGTCGCCAACACCTTTGCCTTTTCCTCCGCGGGGCAGGGAGTCGAAATCAGCGGCGGCCACAACTACGGTGGCTATCACTACTCTCTCGCCATCCTCAATCAAAACACCTCGGGAACAACGAACCCAGCGCCCAACGTCAGTCCTGAGGTCGGAATATTTTCCGATTCAAACTTTAAAGACATCTACGGCCGCGTCCAATATCGCTTCAACCTCGAGCAGGATACGACCAGCCGCAACGATGTTCAGGCTGCCGGACCAAATGGCCCGCGCGATCACACCTATCTCCAGCTCGGTACCTACTACTTTTACGGACGCTCTGCTCAGCACGTGACCGCGGAAAATGGCGTCCTCACCGCCCAGGAGCCCTTCTACCGCACCGGCGGCGACTTCAGCTTCAACTACCGCACCTTCAACTTCTTCGGCCTTTACATGTACGGACACGACAAAGATCTCTTCTACAACAGCACTGGTACTGGCTTCGTGAACGGTTCTCCCGCGCATTTCAGCGGCGGATTTCTTGAGACCGATTACCTCGCGCTCCCCTGGCTGATGGCCATCATGCGTTACGACCGCGTTCAGTCTGAGGCCGACCTCTATAACGCGGAGGTCGGTGGCAGCACCAATTATTTCTCGCCCGCCAGCTCCACCCGCAACCGTATCAGCCCCGGTATCCAGTTCCTGATTCACGCCAACATCAAAGCCTCCTTTGAGTATCAGGTGAGGCCGCAGCAACGAATCTATGATGGTGCCGGCAATGCGCTCTCCAACCCGTTCCGCACAAATCAAGCTATCGCTGGCCTGGAATGGGTCTATTAGTTTGTCTCACACGTTTCCGTCGTACACGAAACTAAGCACGCAACTCGGACAAGGAGAAATCATGAAGTGCAATCTCGTAGCAATTTTCACCGTCGTATTGGCACTCGCCATCGCTGCTAGTGCCGGCAGCATCAGCGGAAAAGTCTCAGGCGTGAACGGCGAGTCCGTCGTTTACGTTGACACCATCGCCGGAAAAACGTTCCCCGCCCCCGCCGACCATCCCGTCATGGATCAGAAGGGTCTGCTTTTTTCCCCGCATATTATGATCGTCCAGGCCGGAACGACCGTGGATTTCCTCAATAGCGACAAGGTCGCCCACAACGTTTTCTGGCCATCCGTCATGCAGGGATCCAAAAAACTCCCCGGCAAAAATCTCGGAACCTGGCCCCAGGGTGAAAAGCGTCCTTTCAAATTTGATCAGCCCGGTGTCGCCTCGCTTCTTTGCAACGTTCACCCGGAAATGGCCGGATACATCGTCGTCTCGCCCACTCCATACTTCGCAAAGACCGACAAGAGCGGCGACTACAAAATCGAAAACGTTCCCGACGGCCAATACAACGTCGTGGCCTGGCATGAGGGCGCCAAGGCCTCCACCAAGGCAGTCGCAGTATCCGGCGACTCCAAAGCCGATTTCACAGTAAGCAAATAATGCTAGTAAGTAACGCTAGCAAGTAACTAGAGCATGTTGTCATGAATCGCTTTTTGGTAGGGCACGGCTTTAGCCGTGCCGTTTAGGGCTTGGAAGAATGCGGGCTTTAGCCCCTGCGGGACGAACGCGTCGAGTTGTAAGGGTATTTATGAAACACGCACGAAGCAACTAACTCCAAGCCCACGGAGGGCGCGCCAATTGCCCGCCCTCCAGACATTTCGCAACCTGCTCCAAACCGGCGTCGGGAACATTTCATGCTGAAGCGCTTCTTAGAAAAGCGGGTGGATGAGGACTGGCTCCATACTAACTTCCCCTGTATGATGGCCTGCCCTGCGCACACCAACGCAGGTCGTTACGTCGGCCTCATTGCCGAGGGCCGTTTCGAAGAAGCGTATAAGTACGCCCGCGGCCCCAACCCTCTTGCCAGTATCTGCGGCCGCGTTTGCGCTCATCCCTGCGAAACCGCCTGCCGCCGCGGTCAAATCGACAAACCCATTTCCATCCGCGCCCTCAAGCGTTTTCTCACCGAGCGTTATGGGCCCGAGTCCAAGCGTCACATCGACGTGAACGCCGGCGCCGTCAAAACCAAACTGCCCTTCAAAGTCGCTGTCGTCGGCGCTGGCCCGGTCGGGCTCGCCGCCGCCCACGACCTCGCCCTCATGGGCTATTCCGTCACTATCTTCGAGGCCGCTCCCGTCGCCGGCGGCATGCTCTATCTCGGCATCCCCGAGTACCGTCTCCCCCGCGACGTCGTCGAAGCCCAGGTCCGCGAGATTCTTTCCACTGGCGACATCAACTTGAAACTCAATTACCGCGCCGGCCGTGACTTTCAAATCTCCGAACTCCGCCAGCAGGGATTCAACGCCGTTCTTCTGGCCATCGGCGCCCACCGCAGCCGCGATCTCACCATCCCCGGCGTTGACCTCGATGGCGTTCATCGCGGTGTCGATTTCCTCCTCAACGTCAATCTCGGATACAAGTTCACCATTGGTCGCAACGTCCTCGTCATCGGCGGCGGCAACGTCGCCNNCCATGGACGTTGCCCGCTCCGCCGCCCGCGAAGTTTTGCGCCAGCATGTCGGCGGCATCGAAGAACTCACCCCCTCCGAAGAAAGCATCGCCGCCGTCGCCACCAGAGAAATGGTCGACATTTCGCTCTCCGCTTTGCGCATGGGCGCGCAGGAGGTCCAAGTCGTCTGCCTCGAGAATCGCGCAGAAATGCCCGCCGCCCTCGAGGAAATCGAAGAGGCGGAGACCGAAGGCGTCATCCTCCATCCCGGTTTCGGCCCCAAGCGCTTCCTCGGCGAAGACGGCAAGGTCCGCGCCCTCGAATGCCTCAAGACGAAATCCGTTTTCGATGAGAATCGCCGCTTCAATCCCGTCTTCTACGAAAACAGTGAAACCGAGATCCCCTGCGACACCGTCATCATGGCCATCGGCCAGACCGCCAACCTCGATTTCCTCCGCCCCGACGACGGCGTCGCTGTTTCTCCCCGCGGCCTCATCAACGTCAATCCCCATTCCCTCATGACCTCCGCCCTCGGCATCTTCGCCGGCGGCGATTGCGTCTTCGGCCCGCGCCTCATCATCGACTCCGTCGGCGATGGCAAACGCGCCGCCATGGGCATTGACGAGTTCCTTCGCGGCGGCAAGCATCCCGAGCCCGTCATCGAGGTCACCGAACTCAAGCGCCACTCCATGCCGCAGGAGTTCATGGACCTCGTCCGCCAGCCCATTCCTATGCTCCCCCTCGACCGCCGCACCGGCATGACCGAGGTCGAGGAGTGTTACGACGAAGAGACCGCCGTCACCGAGGCGCAGCGTTGCCTGCACTGCTGGGTCAACACAATTTTCGAGGGTTACTCCGACGATGCCTCCCTCTGCATCCTCTGCGGCGGTTGTGTCGATGTCTGCCCTGAGAATTGTCTCGAACTCGTCCCTCTCTCCGCCGTTTCATTCTCTGACGAGACCCTCAACCATCTCTCCGCCAATCGCGAATTCTACGAGGCGGAACTTCCCGACATTTCTCCCGAAGAACTGACCGCCGGCGTCGGCTCGGTCATGATCAAAGACGAGACGCGCTGCATCCGCTGCGGCCTCTGCGCCGCGCGCTGCCCCGCCAACACCATCACTATGGAGTCCTACAACTTGTTGCCGGCCGAACCCACCGGCTTGATTTCGATCGAAGCGATTGATGCCCGCCTGCGTTCGCAGGCCACTGCTACCGTTGGAGCGAAATAGTTATGGCTGACGAAAAACAACAACGAGTGCAGACCGCCGCCAATCCCGGCGTCGACCGCCGCGAATTCTTCCTCCGCCTCGGCCTCGGCTCGATGGGCATTGCCGCTGCCGGCACCGCCGTCTTTGCCTATCAGTTCCTCTCCCCCAATGTCCTTTATGAACCTTCCCCCGTCGTCAACATGGGCAAGCCGGAAAGCTATCAGCTCGATTCCGTCACCCTCGATGTCGATGCCCGCATTTTCGTGGTTCATAATAACGAAGGTTTTTTCGCGCTCAGCGCCGTCTGCACCCACCTCGGCTGCCTCACCGCCTGGAAGCCCGACCTCGGCATCATCGCCTGCCCTTGTCACGGCAGCAAGTTCGCCATGTTCCAGCCCCCCGGCAAAAAACCGGGTGAAAAATTCGATGGCCCCGCGCCCAAGCCGCTTCCCTGGCTCAAAATGTGGCTTAGCGACGAGGGCGAACTGATCGTCGATCGCTCCGAAGAAATTCGTCCCGAGCAGTTTGTGAGGGTTTGAGGATGAGCACAACGTTCAACCGCTATTTCGGCGAGTTACGCAAAACCCGTATCTGGCGCTCCGTCTTCCGTGGCGGCACCGGCCAAAGCACTCTGCGCAACTCCATGGCAATTCAGCAGAACGTGTTTCTCCATCTGCTGCCCACCAAAGTCCGTACCCGCATGATCGACTTCAACGCCACTTGGTACCTCGGTACCTTGACTCTCGGCACCTTTGGCATCCTCGTCATCACCGGCATCCTCCTGATGCTCTACTACCATCCCTCCGCCCCGCAGGCCTACGCCGATACCAAAGACCTTCAGTTCGTAGTCTCCTCCGGCCAATTCCTCCGCAATCTCCATCGTTGGTCCGCGCATGCCATGGTCTTTCTCGTCTTCGCCCACATGTTCCGCGTCTTTTATCGCGGCGCCTATCGCCCGCCCCGTGAATTCAACTGGGTCATCGGCGTCATCCTTCTACTCGTCACCTTGTTGTTGAGTTACACGGGCTATCTGCTTCCCTGGGATCAACTCGCGTTCTGGGCTATCACCGTTGGCTCCAACATCGCCTCCGCCGTTCCCATCATGGGAGACAAAGTCCGCTTCCTCATGCTCGGCGGCCATTTCGTCAACGCCAACGCCCTCCTTCGTTTTTACGTCCTCCATTGCATGATCCTGCCGCTCGCCGCTCTCTTCTTTATTGCGATTCACTTCTGGCGCATTCGCAAAGATGGCGGCCTCTACACCCGCCACAGTGAGCCCGACGCGGTCATGACCACTGCCCCCGCGGAGCGTCCTCTATGACCAATGAAAAAACGCCCGACTCAAAAGCCAGCCCCAAAAGTTTCGTCGCCGCCGTCGCCTCCGACGCCCGCAAGTCCCCCGTGCGCGTCGCCTTCGTCACTCGCCGCACCTCTGCCCAGGTCCAGGCCTATGACGAGCCCAAACTTCAATCCTTCCCGGAAGTTTTGTTCCGCGTCGCCATCGCCATTGAAGTCCTCGCCATCATCCTCGTTCTCATCTCGCTCTTTTTCAACGCGCCCCTCGAAGGCCTCGCCGACGCCTCTCATACGCCCAATCCCGCGAAAGCCCCGTGGTATTTCCTCGGCCTCCAGGAACTCCTCCACTACTTTCCTCCCGTCGTCGCCGGAGTTCTCGTCCCCACCCTCGTCGTCCTCGCCCTCATCGTGATTCCTTATTTCAATATCAACGTCGAAGCCGACGGCCTCTTCACCAAAGACCGCGACAAGCGCTTAAGAATCTTCTGGGCCGTGTCGGTCACGTTTTGTGTTTTCCTGCTCGTCTTCGATGTCATCGTCGCCCTGGTCCCAACCCTCATCACGGTTGCGCTCATGGCCTATGCGGCGACCGCCACTCCCAAGTCTTCCTCCAAATTCCGCCGCTCTCTCGCGGCAAAGCCGCTCTCCTTCTGGATTATGAGTTGGTTCCTCTTCGAACTCGCGGTGCTGACTACCGTCGGCACCCTTTTCCGTGGCCCAGGCTGGTCCTGGGTTCTGCCCTGGAGGAGTTGAGTGAGCCTTCCGGAAAATCTCAAAAAATTCCGCCAGAAATTCTTCGGCAACTCCGTCTCCGCCTTTGGCTGGACCAGCTTAATTCTGCTGATCCTCCTCGCCATCGCGCCCGCCAAGAATTTCTTCTCCGACTGGCTGCGCTATCAGCGCGGCTACGAGCGCCTCATCTCCCGGCGCAGTGACGCTGTTACTCTCCGCCGACATTTTGAATCCGGCATTCAACAAATCTGGCTCCCCGAACTCGGCGTCGTCGATCGTTGCACCACCTGCCATAGCGCCATGAAGGAAGCCACTCTCGCCGACGTCTCCCTTCAGCCCTATCGCCCGCATCCTCCCATCCCGCACAAGCTCGAAGAATTTGGCTGCGTCCTCTGCCATCGCGGCCAGGGCACCGCGACCTCGGTCGAAGATGCCCACAAAAGCACGCTCGCATGGGAAGAGCCCATTCTCCCCGCCAAGTATCTCGAATCCTCCTGCGGCCAGTGTCACCAGCGCGACCTCCAGGGCACGCCCCAACTGAATCTCGGCCGCAAAATGTTGCGCGCCTACGGCTGTGTTCATTGCCACACCATCAAGCAGCCCGACGGCAGCGTCATCACCGCCACCGACGATCCCCCGTCCCTCACCCACATCGCCGACAAAACTTCTCGCGAGTGGGTCTTCGCCTGGCTCAAAGATCCCCAAGCCTATTCCACCACCGCCACCATGCCCAACTTCAAGTTGAGCGATGACGATGCCCGCGACATCTCCGCCTTCCTCATCTCCTCCAGCACTCCTGCGTCGCTCAAGCTAGTCCAGTCCTCGCTCGACACCGCGAAAAAAATTAAGGACGACGCCACTCTCCAGACCAAGGCCAGCAGCCTCTACGGCGAGTCCTTCTGTGCCTCCTGCCACGCCGTTCAAAACGCCGCCGGAAATCTCGTCGGCGGCAACATCGGCCCCGAACTCACCAAAGTCGGTTCCAAGGTTCGCCCCGAGTGGCTCCAGGCGTGGGTTCGCAATCCCCATGACTACGACCCCGCCACCGGCATGCCTCACTACCGCTTCAACGACGAGCAGGTCGGCGAACTCACTGGATTCCTCCTCGCCAAATCCGACGCCGATCTCCTCGCCAACCTTCACCTCGACGCGGCCACGCCCGAGCAAATCGCCCACGGCAAGCGCCTCGTCAACGACTATGGTTGCGCCTCTTGTCACGAAATCAATGGCGTCAAGCGCCCCGAAAACTTTGCCCCCGAACTCACAAAAATCGGCTCCAAGCCGGTCAACCAGCTCGCCTTCGCCCCTGGCGTCGATCACAATCTTTACTCCTACATCGGAGCCAAGATCAAACAGCCCCGCGCCTTTGGCGCTTCTTTGAAGATGCCGCAATACACATTCACTCCATCCCAGGTCGACGCGCTCACCAGCGCTCTGCTCTCTCACAACGAGCGCGCGCTCACCATCCCCGCCGCCAAAACCGTTCCCGCGCTGCCGCCTTCTCACTACGAGCCCGCCGGCAAAGCGGGCCAGCTCATCGCCGACCTCAATTGTTTTTCGTGTCACGCCATCAACGGCCGCGGCGGCGACATGGCCCCCGACCTCACTTGGGAAGGCAGCTCCGTTCAGCGCGACTGGCTGCTCCAGTTCTTCCGCGATCCCAACACGCTTCGCCCCGCGCTCATACGCCGCATGCCAAAATTCAATCTCACCGACGCCGAGATCGCCACCCTCACCGACTACATTCTCACCGTCTATCAATCGCCCAAAGTCGATCGCGATTCCATGCCCCTCACCGGCTATCCCCCCGGACAGGTGGAGCTCGGCAAGCAGCTCTATTACTCCAAGTATGGCTGCCAGTCCTGTCACATCATCGACACCAAACAGGACAAGGGTTACATCGGTCCCACTCTCACTCACGTCGGCTCTCGCCTCACCGCCGCCTGGGTCTACAACTGGATGAAGGATCCCGCCGCACTGCGCCCCGGCACACAGGAACCCAAACGCAACATGAGCGACGATGACGCCCGCGCCCTCACCGCCTTCCTCATGAGCCAAAGAGGAAACGAAAAACAGGAGGCGAAACGATGACCCGCATTCTCCTCATCGCTCTTCTTCCCGCGATTGTCCTCAGCGCCTGCTCCGGTCACTCGACCGCCGCATCTCCCGAGCCCGCGGCCTACGGCGCCGCCATCGTCGAGTCCAGCGGCGGCAAACAAATCACCGAGGTCGGCACCCCCCTCCCGCAACCCGTCGTCGTCCAGGTCAATGACGACCAGGGCGCTGCCGTCACCGGCGCCCTCGTTCAGCTTACCGGCCCGAATGGCATCTATCTCGATCCCGCCTCCGGCCTCACCGATCCGAGCGGCCAGTTCACTTCCAACATTTCGCTCGGCGTAACTCCCGGCCGCTATCAAATCGTCGCCACCACAAAAACTAAATCCGGCAAGAACGTCGATCTCAAGCTCGAAGAGATCGCCCTCGGCTACCAGGAAGTGCTCGGCAGCCAGTTAAATGATCAATACTGCGCCCGCTGCCACAACCAGGAATCCTCTCCCGAGCGCGTCTCCAATTACGACAACCTCGAAGTCAAGCCCCACCCCTTCACCGAAGGCGACACGCTCAATAAAATGACCGACGCCGATCTCACTGCGATCATTTCCCACGGCGGACCCGCGCTCAACAAGTCCCCACTCATGGCTCCGTACGGATATACTTTGTCAAAATCCGAAATTCAGTCGCTCATCGCCTACATTCGGATGGTTTCCGATCCGCCTTATGGAGCTCCCGGGATTGTCTACGCGCAAAAGTAGTCCGTGCAGATGCGGTCGCTACACAATGAGTCGTCGCAAAACGGGCCGCGCATGGTGGGCTCTTGCGCTCTTCGTGGTTTTCCCGATCGCCATTCTCAACCCCGCCTCCGCCCAGGTCCTCACTCCCGCCGAAATCAAGAATCCCGAGATGCAGTCTCTCCAGGAGCACTACATGCGCCAACTCGAAGCCGCTGGCGCCGAGATCCAGGCCCACGTCTTCCCCTTCCCGTTTTATTTCAGCCGCGTCCTCGATCTCGAACTCGCCCAGCAGCAGCGCGCCGACCAGCGCTCCCTCCGCTTCGACACCTTTCGCGGCATGACCGTCATCGAACTCACCGGAAATTATTTCGGCTCCTACTCCACCGAACTAGTCAGCAAAAGTCATCGCGCCCTTCGCACCTTTCAGGATGTCATGCTCCCCATCCTCGACGTCCTCGTCCCCGCCTTCCGCGACAATCCCGACGTCGAAGGCTTCGCCATGGAAATCTCCCACCACATCCGCGGAAAATCCATGGGCCAGAATGTCGAGCACCCCGAAAATCTCGTGCTCACCCTTTCCAAAGACGCAGCCGTCCGCCTCGTCAACGCCAAGTCCGAAACCGACCGCCAGGCCGCCGTTCTCGGCGGTCAGTTCTTTTTCAACGGTGAGCCGTTCATCCTTTATTTGAGTGATCAGGCCGCGCAGGATGCCGCGCAAACGCTCGGCAACTCCGATCAGTCGGAGAAAAATCCCTCAGCCCAAAACTCATCCGCCGATAGTGCGCGCAGCAGACCCTCGCAAGGCAAATCCGCGAACCCGAGTACGTCCTCATCCTCGTCATCCCGCGGCTCGCAACGTTCCTCCGCCCCCGCCGCTCCGTCCCGTGACACTTCGCCCGAAGCCCTCGCCAAAATCCAATCCGACAACCAAAAACTGATCGACCTTGTCGCCCGCGAACTCGATCCGCAAGCTCACTTCGTTTCCTACGCCCCACCCGCGGTCGTCGCCTTTCGCAAAGGTGCCTACGTCGAATTCTCCGTCGAAACCACGCTCCCCAGCGCCGTCTCCGGCAGCCGCTATAAAATGGCAGCCCTCGCCTTCGACGATCACATCTCGCATCTCATCCGCCCCATGATGGCCTATCTGAAAGCCGACACCGACTTCGACGGCATCGCCTTCAGCACCACCATCCACCAGAGCGAAAAATCAGCTCCGGATCCAAAGTCGAATCCAGACGCAAAGTTCAACGCCGCCCAGTCCGGCGTCACAAAGCAGGGAAGCGCATCGACGCCCGCAAGCAATGCCAAGCAGGGAACTGATACAAAGCAGGGAAGTGGCACAGCGCCGGGAAGCCCCGCAACCCTGGCAAGTAGTGCGCCGCAAGAAAGTGATGCGAAGCCGGCAAGCGCCGTTCAGCAGGGAAGCGAGGCCGTCGAGTTCTTCTTCCCCGCCGATGCCCTGCGCTGCTACGAATCCTACGACTGCACCGGCCAGCAACTGATCGACGACGGCTACGTCCTCATCAACGGCGAAAGAGTAAGTCTCAATCTAGAGCTAGCCGAATAAAAAAGCGGGTGTTAGATCGTGGAATGACGCCGCTTTGCCCCATAAGCCTAACTTAAGGATTTTATGTTTCCGAGTTGCCCGTCATCTGGGAGCGATCCCGAACTTGCTTTGACACGGCACCCATATTTCTGCAATTATAGAAATATGCCAGTAGCATCAGCCAAGAAAAACACCAAGCGCGTGGCAAAGTACGCCGACATGCTCTCCGCGATGGGCACCGAACCACGCCTTCGGATCATGCGATTACTGTTATCGGCGCATCCAGACGGCTTGGTTGTAGGCGAGATCCAGTCAGAACTCGACATTCCGAATTCCACGCTTTCGCACCACCTGGAAAAATTGAAGAATGAGGGGCTCGTGAACGTGCGCCGCGAAAGTACCTTTTTACGGTACACGGCCAACACGGAGGCGCTCCAGGAACTTCTGCAATTCCTCTATGCCGAGTGCTGCACTCGAAACAAAGCAGTCAAACCGCAAAATATCGTTCAGCTTTGTAAATAGGGAAAGGGGTCACCATGAGCAGTACCAATATTAAGGACGTAGTCAAAGAAAAGTATGGCCAGGCAGCGTTGCGCGTGAAGAGTGGCGGAAGTAGTTGCTGTGGAGCCGCCGCAGCAAGTGGGTTAGGTTGCGACCCGATCACTTCCAATCTGTACGACTCCTCGCAGGCGGGGCAAGTTCCCGAGGAGGCCATGCTAGCCTCGCTGGGCTGCGGGAATCCCACTGCATTAGCGAAATTGAATGCGGGAGAAGTGGTTCTCGATCTCGGGTCGGGAGGCGGCGTAGATGTCCTGCTTTCGGCGAGGCGTGTTGGGCCCACCGGCAAGGCATACGGTCTCGATATGACGGACGAGATGCTGGTGCTCGCCAACGAGAACAAGCGCAAAGCGGGCGCGGAGAATGTCGAGTTCCTGAAAGGCGAGATCGAGCAAATCCCTCTGCCGGACAACTCGGTCGACGTGATCATCTCGAATTGTGTGATCAACCTTTCGGCGGACAAAGACCGCGTATTACGAGAAGCGTTTCGTGTGCTGAAACCGGGCGGGCGCATTGCGGTTTCCGATGTCGTTACCCGAGGCGCAATCGCGCCAGAAATCCGGCAAAGTGTGCTTCTGTGGGTCGGGTGTGTGGCAGGGGCGCTCGCAGATGACGAATATCGCAGCAAACTCTCCGCAGCGGGTTTTGAGCAAATCGACATCGAGCCAACGCGAATTTATCGTGCAGAAGATGCACGTGAATTTCTCTCGGCGGCTGGCGTCGATGTCGATGCGATTGCACCGCAGGTAGACGGCAAATTCCTGAGCGCCTTCGTTCGCGCCGTCAAGCCCGCAAACGAAGCAGCGAAACCGTGTTGCGGACCGGCCTGCTGCAACTAGGAGAGTACGAGGATGCAAGGACATTACAACGCTTTATTCCTGTGCACGGGCAATTCGGCGCGGTCAATCATGGCTGAGGCCATTCTCAACTCCAAAGGGCGACCCAATTTCACGGCTTACAGCGCCGGAAGTCATCCTTCCGGAACGGTTCGTCCGGAAGCCCTGAGGCAACTCGAGATGGCCCACCTGCCGATCGATGGTTTGCGATGCAAGGCATGGGATGAATTCTCTCTGCCTGGCTCTCCAAAGCTGGACTTTGTTTTTACGGTTTGCGACAACGCGGCGAAAGAAGTCTGCCCAATCTGGCCCGGACAGCCGATGACCGCCCATTGGGGCGTTCCGGACCCAGCGGCGGCTCATGGAACCGAAGCAGAAGTGGAACGGGCGTTTCGCGAGGCGTTTTTTATTTTAGAGCGCAGAATCAGCCTCTTGCTCTCTCTTCCACTGAAGACTCTCGACAGCCTTGCACTCAAGAGGGAGCTCGACAACATCGGCCAGACGATGGCCCCTGTTACCCACGAATAGCAATGGGTTCGACAACCAGGCCACCCTTCGCGGCCTGCCGCTTTACACGGATCGCAGATGAAGGCAACGAATCGTCTCAGTTTTCTCGACCGCTATCTGACCGCCTGGATCTTCGCCGCCATGATCGACGGCGTTGTATTGGGTTGGCTTGTGCCCGGAGTAGTACCGTTTCTAAATCGCTTCAACATCGGTACGACTTCTATTCCCATTGCAGCGGGATTGATTTTGATGATGTATCCACCTTTCACGAAGGTGCGATATGAGAACCTGCACGAGGTCTTTCGCAATAAGAAAGTGCTCGGTCTTTCGCTTGTCCAGAACTGGGTTGTCGGGCCGATTCTTATGTTTGTTCTGGCCATCGTCTTCCTGCGCGGATATCCAGAATACATGGCCGGGCTGATCATGATCGGTCTCGCGCGTTGCATTGCGATGGTCATCGTGTGGAACGAACTGGCGCGAGGTGATACGGAATATGCGGCGGGCCTGGTGGCCTTCAATTCTCTTTTCCAGGTCTTTTTCTATTCCCTCTACGCATGGGTTTTCATTACGGTTCTTCCTGCTAAGCTCGGCCTTCGGAGCGCCATCGTCAATGTGTCCATCGCAGAAATTGCAAAGAGTGTCTTTATTTATCTTGGAATTCCGTTTCTCGCTGGATTTTTGACTCGGACTGCCCTGATTCGCGCCAAAGGGCAGCAGTGGTACAACCGGAGCTTCGTTCCCCGCGTAAGCCCACTGACGCTGATTGCTCTGCTGTTCACCATTGTCGTGATGTTCTCGCTCAAGGGTGGGTATATCGTCCGTCTACCCTTGGACGTACTGCGCATCGCCGTGCCGCTCTTGATTTACTTCGTGCTGATGTTTCTGGTGTCGTTTTATATGGGCAAGAAGCTGGGCGCGGACTATTCGAAGACCACAACACTGGCATTTACGGCCGCCTCCAACAATTTTGAACTGGCGATCGCGGTTGCAGTGTCGGTATTTGGCATCAACTCGGGAGCTGCATTCGCGGCTGTCATTGGGCCACTGGTAGAAGTACCGGTCATGGTCGCACTCGTCAACGTGGCCCTCTACTTTCAACGTCATTATTTCCCCAACCCAGAAGCGGTCGCTATCGACTCGGTTTGTTCGGCCACTGCCAAGTAGGGAATCCTTTCCTCGAGAACCACATGAAGTCAGTGGGTGCCGTTCTGGACTTGGAACGCGAATCCCGGGGCTCTGGGCGAATCGTCGGTCGGAAGGGATTCTGCTTAAGTTAGCGCTTACAGGGCTTTGCGCCCTTACCTTTGGTTTTGCGACTAAACGAATGATGAAGTAAAACGCCCTGCAAAACTACCGGCCCGCCGTTTCAACCTGGCCCTCCTGAAACAAAACTTTGTACCCGCGCTGGAACGAACTCAGATGCGACCGCATCGCCTCCCGCGCCTTCGCCGCGCTCCCGCTGCGAAATGCCGCCAGAATCTTCGTATGCTGGCTCGCCGCCTGCTTCAACCCTTGCGGCAGCAGCAGGCTCTTCCCGATCAAATCCCACATCCGGTCGCGTACACTCTTCAGCAATTCATTGAGCGCGTCGTTCTTCGCCGCCGCTCCCATCGCCAGATGAAACGCCAGATCGAGTTCCCGAAATTTCTCCACATCGTCCATCGACGCCTTCATCTCCTTCAGGATCCGCTCCATCTCCTTCAGTTCGTCTTCCGTAATCCGTGCCGCGCATAGCGCCGCCATCTCCGTCTCCAGAATCAGCCGCGCCTCCGCAAACTCATTCAGCTCTTTTTCCGTCGTGAGCAGCCCGCGATTCAGCCACGGGCTCGTCAGGTACGCCGACGGCTGCTCCGCCACAAAGCTGCCTTCCCCCGCCCGCGCCCGGATCAGCCCGATGAACGCCAGCGACGTCAACGCCTCCCGCAGGCTCGATCGCCCCACCCCCAGCGCCCGGCACAGGTCCGCTTCCGACGGCAATCGCGTCCCAGGCTTCCATTCGCCGGCGCTGATCTTCGCCGCTATCTCTTTTGCCACCTGTTCACTAAGCGTGGCACGCGGTACCGGTTTCATGTTTCGGACGGTGTCAAGCAAAGCGGCGTTTTCTGTCATTTCAGTCGTCGGCCCTTTCGAATTCTCCAATTATTTTTCCATATTAGCATATTTTCTACTTGTCTGATAATCGGATTATATGGTAATGTCCAAGACGGCTCGGTCAAGCTCGGCCTGCGCAGCCCCAACCCGGCCCCGTTATAATCCCTCATCCGTTCCCCGCAGGCCAGCGACGGAGGTGCCATGTGAGTGCAGCCAAAACGCTACCCGCCTCGCAGACTGTGAAACCACCCGCAGCCTCTCAACCTAAACCCAACCTCATCCTTTCCGCATGTTTCGTTCTCATCGCCGTCGTAGTCGCCGTGGTCATCCTCAAGCTCCAACCTCTCTCCTCTCCCTGGCAGCAGACCTACGATCCCATCGGACACTGGCTTCTTTCCACGCTCGTCGCTGCTCTGCCCGTCGTGGTCTTGCTCGGCTCGCTGGCCCTCGGACACATCAAGGCTCACTATGCCGCTCTCGCGGGTCTCGCCACCGCGCTCTTGACCGCCATTCTCGGCTTCCACATGCCCGCGCGTCTCGCTGCCACCACCGCCGTCTATGGCGCCGGTTATGGCCTCTTCCCCATTGGCTGGATCGTGCTCAACGTCATCTTTATGTATCAGCTCACCCTCGAGTCGGGAGAGTTCCACATCCTCCAGCACAGCCTCACCGGCATCACCCAGGATCGCCGCTTGCAGCTCCTCCTCATCGCCTTCTGTTTCGGCGCGTTCTTTGAAGGCGCCGCTGGCTTCGGAACTCCTGTCGCCGTCACCGCCGCCCTTCTCATCGGCCTTGGCTTCAAGCCGCTCCAGGCCTCCGGCTTGTCGCTCATCGCCAACACCGCCCCCGTCGCCTTCGGCGCTCTCGGCACTCCCATCATTGCCCTCGCCAAGGTCACCGGCATCAGCGAGATCACCCTCGCCGCCATGACCGGCCGCATTCTCGCCCCCTTCTGCATGCTCGTTCCCTTCTGGCTGATCTGGGCCTTCGTCGGCTTTGAAGGCATGGCCGAAGTCTGGCCCGCAATCCTCGTCGCCGGCGTTTCTTTCACCATCCCGCAGATTCTCGTCTCCAACCTGCACGGCCCCTGGCTCGTCAACGTGATCGCTTCCGTCGTCTCCATGGTGTGCCTCATCGGCTTCCTGCTCGTCTGGCATCCCAAGCGCATCTGGCGTTTCCCCGGCGAAAAAGAAGAGAGCGCCCGCGGCGAACGTACCCACTCTCGCGGCGTCATCGCCCGCGCCTGGATTCCCTGGGTCGTTCTCAGCGTCATCGTTTTCTTGTGGGGCACGCAAACCGGCAAAATCTGGATGAACACTCCCGAGAAAGCCTTCGCCTCGCTCTCCACTGTTTCTCCCAAACCAAGCGAAATCACCAACCCGCAATTCCCGGTCACCGGCCTCAACAACCTCGTCGAGCGCGTCCCGCCCGTCGTCCCCAAGCCCACCAAGGAGCCCGCCGTCTTCAGCCTTAACTGGCTCAGCGCCACAGGCACCGGCATCCTTATCGCCGCCGTCATCTCCGGCCTCATCATGGGTCAGAGCCTCGCCACCATCTTCTCCATCTTCCTCAAGACCATCGTGAAGGTGCGCTTCTCGCTTCTCACCATCGCCGCCATGCTCGCCATCGGCATGCTCACCCGCTACTCCGGCCTCGACGCCACTATGGGCCTCGCCTTCGCGCGCACGGGCCATTTCTATCCCTTCTTCGGCACGCTCCTCGGTTGGCTCGGAGTCGCTCTCACCGGTTCGGACACCTCGTCCAACGTCCTCTTTGGCAGCTTGCAGAAAATCACCGCGCAGCAGGTGCACGTCTCTCCCATACTCATGTCGGCCGCCAACAGCACCGGCGGCGTCATGGGCAAAATGATCGACGCCCAGAGCATCGTCGTCGCTTCTACCGCCACCCAGTGGTACGGACACGAAGGCGACATCCTTCGCTATGTCTTTCTCCATAGTCTCGCCTTAGCTGCGCTGGTGGGTGTCTTTGTCTTTCTCATCGCCTACGTGCCGCCGTTCGTGAACCTGGTGGTCCATTAGCCGCTGCGTGGCTGGCGTCTGCAAACGCCACGCCACGCGGTCGTTGAGGCAGGAGTCGGCGGATCGATCCTAGAAGTCCGCCACTCGGAGGCTTTCATGACTGCGATCACTGCGACATTCGAAGACTTCAAGCTCCGCGCCGAGGCCGTCGGCGCCCAGGTAGAAAAAGTTCCCAACAAATCCGCCGCCCTCGACTTCATCGCCGGAGTCCTCCTCCGCGAAGGCATCGCCGACGCTCCCGGCGCCCGCGCCGTCTGGGCGCATTGCCCCGCCATCAGCTCCGCCGACCGCGAGCAGTTAACCGCGCGCGTGCCCGGCATTCAATTCGACGTCACGCGCGACAACGCCGCCCAGGCCATCGCCGGCATCAGCCAGATGGATTGGGCTCTCGCCGATACCGGCACTGTCGTTCAAATCGCCGACACCGTCGATCAGCGCCTCGTCTCCACGCTTCCGGCGCTGCACATCGCGCTCGTTTCCACCGCGTCCATTCTCCCCAATCTCCCGGCGCTGCTCTCCCGCGTCGATCCCCGCAAAACCGGCTATCTCGCCTTCATCACCGGCCCCAGTCGCACTGCCGACATCGAGCGCGTCCTCACCATCGGCGTCCACGGTCCTGCCCGCCTCGTCATCGTCATGGTCGACGAGCTGCCTTCGAACAAAATCGCGCCCGAAAAAACGACGTCCGACAAAATCGCGTCCGAAAAAATGGCGGTGTCCCAATGAACGCCGAATTCAAGCAGTCCATCCTCGATGCCCTCAACAACCCCAACCTCGCCGGCGCGCTCGGCCGCTTCTCCGAGGCCTACCGCACCAGCCGCGCCAAAGCCTACCAAGGCATCGACTTCGAATCCCTCCGCACTGAGATCGCCGCCGTCAAGTCCGACGCCGCCGGCCGTTTCGAAGAACTCGCCGATATGTTCCAGCGCAACGCCGAAGCTCGCGGCACAAAAGTCTTCCGCACCAGCGATCCTCACGCCGTCAATCAATACATTCTCAAACTCGCCATGGATCGCGGCGTCACCTCCATCGTCAAGTCCAAGTCCATGGCCTCCGAGGAAATCCATCTCAACGCTCACCTCGAAGCCGCCGGCATCGAAGTCTCCGAAACCGACCTCGGCGAATGGATCATTCAGCTCGCCGGTCAGCGCCCTTCCCACATGGTCATGCCCGCCATCCACATGACCAAGGAAGAAGTTGCCGACACCTTCAGCGATAAGGTCGAAGACGGTCAGCAGCCCGATATTCCGCAGCTCGTCAAGTTCGCCCGCAACAAACTGCGTCCCAAATTTCTCGCCGCTGAAATGGGCATCACCGGCGCCAACATCGCCGTCGCCGAAACCGGCAGCATCGTCATCATCACCAACGAAGGCAACGCCCGCCTCGTCACCACCCTCCCCAAAATTCATGTCGCCATCGTCGGCCTTGAAAAACTCATCGAGCGTTTCAAAGACATCGCGCCCATCCTTACCGCGCTCCCGCGCAGCGCCACCGCGCAACTCCTCACCAGCTACGTCTCCATCATCGGCGCTCCCGTCCCCAACACCGACGGCTCCCCCAAAGAGCTGCACATCATCCTCATGGACAACCGCCGCAACGAGATGTCGCGCGACCCGCGTTTCAAGCAGGCTTTGCAATGCATTCGCTGCGCCAGTTGCCTCAACGTCTGTCCCGTTTTCAGCCTCGTCGGCGGCCACGTTTTCGGCAAGGTCTACACCGGCGGCATCGGCACCATCCTCACCGCCTGGTTCGACGCGCTCAAGCAATCCGACGAAATTCAGAGTCTCTGCATCCAGTGCGGCGCCTGCAAAGACGTCTGCCCCGGCAAAATCGACATCCCCGATCTCGTCCTGGAACTCCGCCGCCGCCTCGCCGTCGAGCAGGGTCAGCCCCTCGTTCAGAAAGCCGCTTTCTCCATCGTCAACAACCGCCGCGCTTTTCACACCGTGCTGCGCGCCGCTTCCATCGCGCAAAAGCCCTTCGCCAAAGATGGCTTCATCCGCCACCTCCCCATGTTCCTCACCGAAATGACGGAGTTTCGCTCCCTGCCCAGCATCGCCAGTCATCCCTTCCGCGACGTCTTCAAAAAAATCAAGCAGGAAGTCCGCCCCCATGCCACGCAGCCCAAGCCCGAGAAGGCCGCCTTCTTCGCCGGTTGCTTGCTCGATTTCGCTTACCCCGAGATGGGCGAGGCTGTCGTACAAGTTCTCAACAAAGCCGGCATCGAAGTTGTCTTTCCCGAAGGCCAGACCTGCTGCGGCGCTCCCGCCCGCTATAGCGGAGCCTATGAAGTCGCCTCGCAAAACGCTCTCGACAACATCAGAGCTCTCCGCGCCGACGAAGTCACCTACGTCGTCTCAGCCTGCCCCACCTGCACCGTCGGTCTCCAGCACGACTTCGTCGCCAATCTCGAAAGCACCGGTCACACCGACGCTCTGCCCGCGGCCCGCGCTCTCGCCGAAAAAGTCGTCGACTTCTCCACCCTCGTCAACTCCCTCGTCGAGCAAGGCCGCCTCAAATTCAAAGACGGAATCGCTCCCCAGAGATTTACCTATCACGATTCCTGCCACCTCAAGCGCACTCTCCGCGCCGAGCAGACTCCTCGCAAGCTCATGCAGCAGGCCGGATACGAACTCGTCGAGATGCAACAGGCCGACATGTGCTGCGGCATGGGCGGCTCCTACACCTTGAAGCTGCCCGAACTCTCCGCGCCCATCCTCGAACGCAAGCTCGTTCACATCGAGCAGGCCGGCGTGCCCCTGGTGCTCATCGATTGTCCCGGTTGTGTAATGCAGATTCGCGGCGGCCTCGACAAACGCGGCTCCACCATCAAAGTCGAACTAACTGCCCAGCGCCTGGCCGAGAACTTTCAGTAGCGCCTTCGGTAGCGCGAGCGAAGTCGAAGTGACGCGTCGCTTCGGCACATCAACCCCGCCCATCGGGCGGCTCATTTTTTCGTTTCAGGACAACACAGCTCATTTCCCGTAAACATACTCGTCCCACACGGGAGAGGTACTTCCAGCAAAGATACTGTCCCCCACGTACTGAACCGTGATCAAGTGGGTGCCCGCGGTGAGCTTCTTGGTAAGATAACCATTGCCGTATGGGTCCACTTTCGCCGATCCAATTTGCCTTGTTCCGTCCATGAACTTCACTTCTCCTGCCGGCGTCGGTCCAGAGGATGTGACGGTTGCCGTGAAATACACTGGATATTCAAAGTCACCTGGGTTCGGATACAAGCTCACCGACGTCGTTGTCGGGTACTTATCTATTACCTGCTTAACCGTCCCGCTACTTGACTTGAATGTCGCATCCCCGGCATAGGTAGCCTTGATAACGTGCGTCCCCACCGAGAGGGATAAGGTCGTGTACGCCGCCGTTTCGCTCGCCAGCGGCACCGAGCCCAACTGCGTTATTCCGTCGTAGAATGTCACCAGTTCGCCATCCGGAATCGTGCCGCGTGCAGACGTCACCGTCGCGGTGAATGTCACCGGCTGCCCGCCTGGCGAAGGCGACCCCGACGTGGTCAGCACCGTCTCCGAGGCGAAGCCTCCTTTAATGATCTGTTCCACCAACGTTGCGGATACGCTTCGAGCATTGTTGGTATCGCCGGAGTAGGTAGCCGTCATGGAGTGGGTACCCGGCGAACTGTAACTCGTGCTATACGCCGCCTGGTTGCCTACCATTGGTACCGTTGCGACGGTCGAGCCTCCGTCCTGGAACACGATCGTTCCCGTGACCGCTCCACCGTATTGACCCGCTACCGTCGCGGTATAAAACACGGTGTCTTTGACCAGCGCTGGATTTTGCGACGACACTAAAGAAGTGGTGGTCATCGCCGTATTCACAACCTGATTCAATGGCGCCGATGTGCTCGGGCTGAAACTTGTCGAACCCTGGTATGCCGCCGTGATTGGGTATGAGCCTGCGGCCAGCAGTGAATAGGAAAACGATGCGCTCCCGCTTGCCAGCGTCGCGCTACCGAGTTGGGTTGAGCCGTTGTAGAAAATGACCGTTCCGGCTGGCGTTCCTGAAGCTGCGCTCACCGCAGCCGTGAACGTAACAGCTTGTCCATAGACGGATGGGTTCGGCAAGGCGGCCAGTGTAGTGGTTGTGGAACCGTGGGGTCCCGTGTTGTTCAGCAGCACGGCCACGTCATTGTCGTAATAGTTCACCAGGACCACATCGGGTAGGCCGTCCCCGTTCACATCGGCCAGTACCACTGACTCGGGATAGCCGTTTCCACCCGACGGGTAGTCCTCCGCCGCCTGGAAGGCTCCGTCGCCATTGCCGAGTAGCACCCCCACTACCCCAAAACCGGAACCAGCGTTACTCGTCACCAGATCCGGCTTGCCGTCCCCGTTCACATCCGCCACCGCCGCCGAAGTGCCCCCATGCTCACCCGAGTTGTAGGCTACCGCTGGCTGGAAGGTTCCATCGCCGTTGCCGAGCAGGACGACCACTTGGCCCGTTTGGTTGTTGATGCTCTGACCCCAGGCGGACACGATCAGGTCCGGATGGCCGTCGCCGTTCAGGTCCGCGACCGCGATCGAGTTCTCATACCACTCACCCACGAGGTACTCCACTACGGGCTGGAAGGTTCCGTCGCCGTTGCCCAACAGCACACCCGCCAGGTCTTGATAGTAGTCGTCCGCCTCAACCACGTCGGGTTTGTGGTCACCGTTCACGTCTGCGATCGCCACAGAAACAGGATTGCCGGTGACGTCATAGCTTGATGCCGGCTGGAATGTGCCGTCGCCGTTACCCAGCAGAACGCCAACCGAGTAGCTCGAGCCGTTTGCCACTACCAGATCCGGCTTGCCATCTCCGTTCACGTCGCCCACCGCTAGTGCACCGGCTCCATTCCCACCCGAGTTGTAGGCTACCGCTGGCTCGAAGGTTCCATCGCCGTTGCCCAGTAGCACGCTCACTGATGAAGGGCCGCTGGTCACCACAATATCCGGCTTGCCGTCTCCGTTCACGTCAGCCACCGCTACTCCACCTGCTCCACTCCCACCTGTGCCATAGGTCACTGCTGGCTGGAAGGTTCCATCGCCATTGCCCAGCAGCACGCCCACCGTGGCGGAGCCCGAGTTGGCCACCAGCAGATCCGGCTTGCCGTCCCCGTTCACATCCGCGACCGCCACCGATAGGGGATAGGTTCCCGCGGAGTCGTAGGTTACCACCGGCAGGAAAAGAGGGACATCCAGCGGGCGCGCGCCGCGCCGTTTCGTCTGCGAACCGCCCCCAGGAGAACGCTCCGCGCCATCTGTCCATGGTGTTAACGGGCGCTGCGCTTGTGCGGACGCGGGGGTCCCTGCTGGGGCCAACACGGCGTTTGCCTTCCCAGACGTCTGACCTGAGCCGGACGTTTGCGCCAGCACGGCGACCGCGATCAGGAGAGTCAGAATTGCGATGAAAGGAACAACGGCACTGAGAGAATAATTACGACTGAACTTGCGCGTCATACAAGGACCTCCTTCACGGATGGAAGCGGGGCCGTGGTCGCGATCGGTCATTCAGCTACCAGCGTTCCGATCTCGAACGGCGCTGCCCAAACCTGGGAATCGTAGCCAACACGCCAATTGCTAAAGGCGCCGAGGTTCAACGCTCTCGTCTCAGGGGGGTGTGCAGATCCGTGCGGGGGAGGTGTGCTCCTCGGGGAGGGAGGCTTGTATTCGGGGTAATTATCCTACTTTTCGACTGCGGCGGCGAAGAAAAATGACGGGGACAAGTTGGCAATTCACAAGTGGGCAGAAACATTGCGGATCGGGTTTTTGTCAGACGTTCCAAAGGCTGATTGGCGTAACATCTCGATATCGCTCATTGAGTGGTTCTGAGAGAAAAGGCCTGTTTGACAGTAGTCACAGATTCTCGATGCCTTGGGGCTCTATATTGCTACATGGCAAGCGTTGGAGGTTGCTATTCTCCATGCGAGTTCTACGAGAATCACTTGCTATTATCGCGCTGGCCGTCGTGATTGGTTCCGTATCTCTTTCATGGACGCACCTTCCCGCTCGCGTTCCAACACATTTCGGCCTCTCGGGACCGCCTAACAGCTTTGGGCCAAAATCCAGCATCTGGATTTTGCCCGTGGTCGCAATCGTCTCATATATTGGGCTGACATTCGTCAACCGCTTTCCACGAGCGTTCAACTATCCGGTCAAAATAACAAAGGAAAACCAAGCGCGTTTGGAGCCGCTCGGTGTAGCTTTGGTAGGCTGGTTGAAAGCGGAGGTTCTGTGGGTCTTCGCTTGGATGACGCTCACAACAGTGAATGTTGCGCTAGGTCATAGCTCCGGGCTCAGCGCCGTTTTTCTGCCTGTGAGCTTGGGAGTCGTCGCCATCACCGTGGGCTTCTTCTGGAGATGGATGCTTAGAGTAGCATAACTTCATTGAAGGATTTTGAGACGCCTGATTTCGGAAACTACGTCGTAAAACGATCAGAAAGCACCTGAGGACTAGAACATAATGGCACAATTACGCAGGCTTTGGTCGCAGGAGGAAGGGCAAGACATCGCGGAGTATGCCGTGATGTTGGCGGTCATTCTAGTGATCGTGATCGGCACCGTTCGCCTGATTGGAACAAATGCGAACACGGTCTTCTCCAATGTGGCGAGTTCGATCCAATAGGGCGAGTTCTCTGGATTAAACTAATCTGCATATCCTGGAGGGAACCCCATGCGCTGCCCTCGTATTCTCTCGTTCAGGTTGACCTTGGTACTCTTTGTTGTTCAGGCGCTGCTGCTCGCGCACTCCACTCCTCCCGTCCGCGCCCGTCAGCCCGGTGAGTTTGGATATTCCCAAGAGTCTCCGGCGGGACGGTTTGAGCTGCCGGCCCTCGGGGCTTGGGGGACGCCGATCGGGGGTGGGCCCGTCTTCTTGAGGCAGGCACCCGCCGATTTCACCAGCACCGCGGGCCTAAGGTGGATGAATGATCCCGGAGCGCCAGCCGGCTCTCTGGCCCTGATTTTTCCCGTGCCGGTTGACTACGACTCGGGCGGTTTTCGCGGGAATTGGGTAGCGGTTGGCGATGTGAACGGCGACGGAATTCCGGATCTGGTTGTAGTGAACTACGGCTCGAATTCGGTGGGCGTGCTGCTGGGCAATGGCGACGGCACTTTTGGAGCCGCGGCAAGTTACTGGATTGGAGGCGACGCGCCCTCTGCGGTGGCAATAGGGGATTTAAACGGCGATGGGATTCCGGATCTGGTTGTAGCCAGCGTGTGCATGAGCAGTAGCTACTGCAGCGTTGGCGCGGTAAGCGTGCTGCTGGGTAATGGCGACGGGACTTTCCAACTGCCCACGGTCTATAACTCCGGGGGAGACGGGACCAACGCAGTGGCGGTGCGCGATGTGAATGGAGATGGCAAACCCGACGTAGTGGTGGCGAACCTGTGCGCTCCGGGTTGCAACGGCGGGATTTATACCGGAATGGTTGGCGTGTTGGTCGGCAGCGGCGACGGAACATTGCAGCCGGTGGTGAATTTCGCGACCGGCGGGACCTACGCTACGGCAATGGCGGTTGCGGACGTGAATGGCGATGGCAAGCTGGATCTGGTAGTGGGAAATAACGGCACCAGCTCAGTGGGTGTGCTTTTGGGAAATGGAGATGGGACCTTTCAGCCGGCCGTGAGCTATGGGTCAGGAGCGAGCTCTCCGTCAGCCGTCGCGGTGGCCGATATGAATCACGACGGCAAGCTGGATGTGCTCGTGGCGAACTACTATTCGGAATGCTGCAGCGGCGATGGCGTCATGAGCGTGTTGCTTGGCAACGGGGATGGTACTTTCCAAGCAGCGAACACGTATGATTCGGGTGGCTCGGTTCCTACTTCTGTGGCAGTTGCGGATGTAAATGGCGACGGCAATGCTGACCTAATCGTGGTCAACGCGGCACAAAGCAACGGTATGGGAAGTGGCGATGTTGCCGTGCTGTTAGGAAACGGTGACGCGACCTTTCAGCGAGCCGTGGTTTATCTTTCGGGCGGATTCGGCTCAAAGTATGTCGTGGCCGCGGACGTGAATGGGGATGACAAGCCCGACTTACTGGTGGCGAACTGGTGCACTACGGAACCGCACGGTCTTTGCACTGGCGACGGGGCTGTGGCCGTACTACTGAACAATTCCGGCGCCACGGCTACGACGACCACAGTGATTTCAAGCGGGAGTCCAGCGGCTCTCCGCCAGACGGTTACTTACACGGCAACGGTGGCGAGCCAGCCGGGCGCGACCCTGAACGGGACAGTAACTTTCAGAGACGGGTATGCGGCCATCGCAACTGTAACCTTGAACAACAATCAGGCGGCCTACAGCACTGTTTACAAGACCGTCGGCGCACACACCATCACGGCCTCCTATTGGGGCGTTTTTGGCGACTTCGAGGGTAGCCTGTCAGCCCCCTTGACGGAATATGTTCACGGCCCATCGAAAACGGCTGTGGTTTCGTCGGAATCGCCTGCGCAAACCGGCCAGCCGGTCACATTCACAGCGACTGTCACGTCGCGCTATGGCGCGATCCCGGACGGCGAACTGGTCACGTTTTCCTGGGGCAAGACTACGTTGGGAACGAGCACCACGATGAATAGCGTGGCCAGCTTGACAACCTCCTTCTCAAAAGCAAAGACATACGACATAAAGGCGGCATACTCTGGAGACAACCTTTTCGAGCCAAGCTCGGGATCGGTGAGACAGGTTGTGGAGAAGTAGGCCAAGCTAGCCGAGCGGAGCATCCGGGACAGACGATTCTGCAAAGATAATCTCGCTCCTCGTCTTGATTTACCCTAAAGGGTGCCCCGCTCAAGTTCTGCTTGGGCGGGGCTTTATTTGGCGGGGAATCTTCGCCTTGAAGAAAACGGCTAGGGAATCGTCGGCGACACATAATACTGATCGTTCGTGCCCAGCACGTTTCCGTTGATGTCATACCCTCCGACAAGAAATGCAATTCCATACAGCATGTCGCAGGCACCGGCCTCCTGTGCCACGGTCGGGAACGTCGGGGTCTGCTTCGTCCATTTTTTCGTGAACGGATCGTACACCTGCACGGTTGTGATCATCGACGTGCCGTTGTACCCGCCGAATACATTCAGCTTCCCGTCGATCACGGCGCTGGCCGCTCCAGCCACCGGCGTCGGCATCGGCTTCAATGTGGTCCATGCATTGGTCGCTGGATCGTAAACCTCGAACGTGCCTCCCAGCGTGCCGTTTCCTGTATATCCGCCCGCTACATACAGCTTGCTGTTAATCACTCCCACCGCCCCATTCCCGTGCCCGGCCGATGAGCCTGGCAGGCTGGTCCATGCATTCGCCACCGGATCGTACACATCCAGATAGTTCACGTATCCGCTGTAGCCGTTGCACGCCGTTGTCACATACAGCTTCCCGTTGATCACTCCGCCCCCGCCGCACGCGCTCAGGTGTGATAGGTAGGCTAGCGTGGTCCACGTGTTGCTCGGCGGATCGTACATATACAGCGTGTTGGTAGGCAGGTATGCATTCCATCCTCCCGCGACATAAAGTTGGCTGTTGATCACGCCCGCTTCTCCGCCCGATCGAATGTCGGGCATCGGTGCCAGCGTGCTCCACACATTCGCCACCGGATCAAAAGCCTGGAGCATCGACGATGCCCCGCTTGCATTCTGCCCTCCCGCCACATACAGGATTCCGTTGATCGCGCCTGCATGTGCGTTAAGCATTGGCGTCGGCATCGGAGCCTTTGTCTTCCAGGTTCCGGCCATTGCCGGAGTCGTAGATCCAACTACCGCCACTGCGACAATCGCCACCACAGCGAAGAACGCGTACCTTGTTCGTGTGAGATTCATATTGCTCCTTCCTTGGAGATGAAGATTTTCATTTCGTGCGTTGTATTTCGGTCGCTTCACGATGAGCGACCCCTAACTTCAGTCGCGGGAGAGTTGTTTATCCTTGTAGCAGCGCCTAGGAGAGGGGGAGGAGCTAGTGGCTAGGAATTTCCCAAGAGGCGCGGTGGTCGGGGCAGGAACTGCATAACCACCCCACGCCTCACAATTTCCCTTTTTTATATCTACTCGCCCCAGTCCATCCCGTCAGTGACCCTCATCACAGGACCCCATCCAGCGCCGGAACCTTCTTCCATCGAATCCCCGCTCCTTGCCGCTCCCCTCGTACCAGCCCACCTTCCGTCCCCACCCACAATTTGCCGTCTGTCTCCGGCCGAATCTCGTACACGATGTCGCTCGCCAGCCCGCTTGCCGCCGAGTACGTTTCCCACTCCCGGTATCCCCGCCACTGCGCCAGTCCCCGCCCCGCCAGCCCGATCCACAATGAGTGCTGCCGGTCTTCCATCACCGCATACACCGTGCCCCTCAGCCCCACATTGCGATCGATCTTTCTCCATCCGTTTTCCCACTCCACCAACAGCCCATCCGGCGACGGCAGCAGAATCCTTCCGGCCCAACCGCGCGAACTCCTTGCGCGTCTCATCACCCAAGTAATCGGCAATTCCCCCCAAATCCCCCACTAATTTGGGAGAGCCCATTTGAGTGAGCCGGATGAGTGCTTGTTTTTTGCTTTTGACTTTGCTCGGGTGGGTTTTGCTTTTGTCTGTGCCCGGCTGGTGACGGGGCACGCCCCGTGCGTTTGATCCTGCTTTTGCTTTCGCTTTTGACTTTGCCCTTGCAGCCCGCGGAAAGCCCTACGCCGACGCCGCTTCCCGCTCCCGCTTCCCAACTCCCGACTCCGACGGCTTCCGCCCCAAAGTCGCTTCCACCGTCGCCGGCCCTCGCCGCTCAATGCGCCCTATAATCGCCATTCCCGCCCGCGACGAAACCGGCGCCACAAACCGGTTCTCACTGCACAGCCGGTCGATCAGATTACGCTCGAACCCATGCAGCACCTGCTGCGGAAGCACTTCAAAATTTCGGAACGTCCAGATCAGCAGCGCCCGCTCAAAAAATCTTGGTTGCAGATATCGCGGCCCAATCGCCGTCTCCAACTCCAGCACGCCCCGTGCCAGTTTTTCGAATACCATCAGTCGCCCTGTCTTTTCTGTTGCTTTTGTTCTTGCTTTTGCCCGTGTGGGGCGGACACTCCTGTCCGCCGACTTTGCGGTTGTTCTTGACTTTGCCTTTGCTATTGTTCTTGCTTTTGTTCTTGCTCTTGCCTCTGCCCTTGCTCCCCATTGCCAGAGAATGCTCGACAAGTAGCAATCTCCACCAATACAGAAGTCGGCATTATTGCACTATCCACGAGGCATGAAAAGCTTTTTTTCCTCCAAAACGCCCTACTGTCGCCCCATCTGGCCGGTTCCCCTCAACTCAACTCCGGCAGTACCTCAATCCGGTCCAACCTGGCCGCCACCCCCACGCTCTTCCCATCCGACTCTTCCACCCGCACCACCGACGCCTCGCACATCGTCCATCCTCCCGGCCCCAGCCCCAACTCCGCCGGCAGCATCATCACCAGTTCCAGCTTGGTCCCCGGCTCAAAGGCCGAATCCGAGTAAAGGAAAATCCCCGAGGTACTCAAATCCCGAGTAACCCCACTATGCTCCAACCGCCGCACCCCGGAACTCTCAGCCGGCTCTGGCGTCCGACCACGCGCCCGAACCTTTACCGGAATACCAACCGCAGTCCGCCGCTCTCGTCGCCGCTCCATAGTCAATACCTAACCCGACCGGCACAAAAGAACCCACCCTTATAACACAAATGGAGAGCAGACACTCCACGCCGGCTGTTGCCCCCGCACCTGCAAGTCTCTCGCTTCTCACTTCCGACTTCTCACTTCTGACTTCTGTATGGTGGCCGGTGCCCCATTCAAGCCTTCTTTTGGCTTGAGTGGGGATTTTCCCCAAAGCGGTTGCCCGGATGTGGGGCGGACACTCCTGTCCGCCGCCGTTGCGGTTGTTGTTGCTGTTGCTCTTGCTTTTGCTGTTGCTCTTGCTGTTGCTCTGGCCGTTGCCCTTGCGTGGCGCAGCAGTTACACCGCCGTGATAGTGCGCCTCAGGTTTTTGGTGGAAGGGCACTGCTTCAGCCGCGCCGATCACTGCAGTCGGGAGCGTTGTACATCGTTCGAGTTTTCGTGCTCGGGCTTGACATTCCTCCGCAATCGCGCCCGGCAGACGGCAAGTTGAAGTTATTTGCGTCGGAGAAAAACGCCTTTCTCGTCGGCAACTCCACGCTCGTTTTGGACAAAGATTATTTTCCCGCAGTGGAGATTCAACTGGAGCACGATACCTCAGCGGTGGTCCGGGGAGTTGTGCTCGACGATCACAACAGATCAGCCGCCGGAGCACATGTGTCGATTCCCGGCTATCCACAAGTAGCCGTCACGGACGAAATGGGCAACTTCGTCTTACCTGCCCACGCAGCCGATGGCCAAATCGTTCAAGTGCGCGCGCAAAAAGATCGGCGAGTCGGAACCCTGTCCGTCCCAGCCGGTACGCCGGTACAACTAGTCCTTAGGCGCCCGTGAATGCCACCCAAAAATGTTGCAAAATTCAACACTCCGCCTGCGCCACCAGAAATTCCCCCTCGCCCAAGGGAGGCGAGACGCCGATTTCCGCCCTCAATTTCGCGCGCTCTATATATCACATTTCAACAAGTCTACATGCTATTTAAGTAGTTAAAAATTGCATCAAAAAAAGTTAACCGAAAAGTAACCAATCGGCCCCGATCTTCAAGCCCCAAACTCCCCAGCCTCCTCCCCGCCAATAAAAGTACGCAAAATCTCCCCGTCACGGTTAAGTACAATAAAATCAGCGTCCGCCCCAGCCTTCAGCTCTCCTTTATTACTGTCCCCCAGCACCCCGGCCGGGTTCCAGGTGGCCGCTCCCACCGCTGCCCGAATCTCCCATTCCGCGAACCGCGCCAGATTGCGCACCGCCGCATCCATGGTTAGCACACTTCCCGCCAGCTTTCCGCCCGCCAAACACCGCCCATCCGTCAGAGTAACCTCAATTGATCCAAGCATATACCGCCCATCCGGCATTCCAGCCGCCGACGTGCAATCCGTAATGAGCACCAGTTTTTCCGCCCCTTTTACCCGCGCCACCAGCCGCACAATCGCTGGATCCAGATGGATCCCATCTGCAATCAAATCAATAGATACACGCGAGTCCCCCAAAACCGCCCCGATAATCCCCGGATCTCGATGCCCCAGTGGCCGCATCGCATTGAAAACATGGGTACAATGCCGTGCCCCCCACTCAATAGCCCGCGAAGCGACAGAAAAATCCGCATCCGAATGCCCCAAAGCAACCGAAACCCTGCGCCCAGCAAGGGTTTCGATCAACTCCATCGCACCCTCCAGTTCCGGAGCAAGCGTCACCATCCGAATCTGTCCCCGGCTCGCCTCCCAAAGCCGATCAAACGCCGCAACTGTAGGCAATAAAAGGCTTTCCTCCGGATGTACCCCCCGCTGCACGTGACTAATAAACGGCCCCTCCAGATGAATCCCGAGCGGCTGCGCCCGCCCCGCCTGCCTCGAACCTCCTTCCTCGAATCCCTTTTCTCTCAGTAGTTTGCATTTTTCAACCGCATCCGCCAGCCGTTCCAGCGCCCGCAATGTAGCATCCATCGGAGCCGTAACGGTAGTCGGAAGATAGCTCGTAACCCCATGTCGCGCAAGCAGTTGCCCAATCGCCGGGAGCGCCCCCGGGTCCTCGCCCATCACATCGTACCCCCCACCCCCATGAATGTGAAGATCCAAATACCCAGGGCAAATCATCCCCGCCCCCAAATCCACCACCCGAATCTCCGTCCCAACCGGCCCCGCCCGCTCCTCCCCCGCAGAAATTTCCACAACCCGGCCCCCCTCTACAAGTAGTAAAGGATTCATCAAGATACCGCAGCGTGTTAATAAACTCTCAGCCCGAAAAGCAATCATCAGAATGCCGCCCCCAAACTCGCGCCCTTCATGATCGAACCCGGCAGCAACAGCGACCGCGAAACTTCACCCGCAACAAACAGGCAGCGCCGTAGTCATGAGATAGAACCTAGTCATGAAGTAGAACCAAGTCATTAATAAGTAGAACCACGCCCTGAGGATGCCCGTTAATTCGTAGAAAGTAGCGACTCTCAACCGCGGTCATAATGATCGCGTTGGTTTTTTCTGCCAAGAAAAAAGGAGAGAGTCGCTATGAAGAAACGATATCAGATCGACCCGCAACGGGCGGTGCAAGAATTCCGGCAACTGGCCCGCGAAGAGAATCCCAACCTACAGATGATTTTCCCGATGGCCGAGGTGGTCGGTCTGCTGCGAAGAAGGCGTTGGCCATCTCATGCGAGCGCAGCGGGCCGATGGAGCACGCGATGTGGGACAAGCTGATGCGCGGGCTCTCGACGCGCAACTACGGGGCGGTGGGACGCTCCATCAACTCCTGCAACTTCTCCCGGCTGCTGGCGATGAATGATTCCCAAGGCTACGATCATCTGCCGGTCGCGGAACGGCGTGCCAAATCGCGACGGGCGTAAAACCGTGTTGGGACTGCGCGAAGGGGCGACGGAGAATGCCGCCGTGGTGAGTGAGTTACTCGGCGACCTGGCGGCGCGGGGGCTGGACTTCAGCGTGCCCCGTCTGTACGTGCTCGACGGAGGCAAGGCGTTCGCAGCGGCGGTGCGTCGTCATGCGGGCGAGGCGGCGATGATCCAGCGCTGCCAGGTGCACAAGCGGCGCAACGTCCTCGACCACTTGCCCGAAGAACACAAGCCGGCGGTCAAAAAGAAATTGCAGAACGCGTACTTCATGAGCGAATACGCCGACGCCAAGCGGGCGCTGGATCGGCTGCATCGCGAACTGATGGAGCTGAATCCGAGGGCCGCTCGCAGCCTGGAGGAAGGCATGGAAGAAACCCTCACCGTGCAGCGCTTGCGCGTGCCCGCGCAACTGCGCCGCACTTTGGCCAGCACCAACGTGATCGAATCGGCCTTCTCGATTGTGGAGACCGTGTGCCGCAACGTGAAACGCTGGCGCGCCGGGGACCACATCGAGCGCTGGGTCGGCTCGGGCCTGCTGGTGGCCGAACGTCAGTTCCGCAAAGTGCAAGGCTACCGGGACATTCCAGCGCTGTTGACCGCGCTAGCCAACACGGTTGCGAAGCAGGGTGTTGCCGAGGAAGTGAAGGTTGCGCAACCTATGACGGTCGAGAGCCGCTAACTTTCAACGGAGTTCCGGGCAATCTCCCAAGCCCCTTGACATATTGGCCAAAATCCAAATCCCCCCGGGAATCCATCATACTGACCCACTACCAACCGTCAATACACCGCGGGGATTCGGAAGAGAGAGATGTTATACTATTTCATCGTGTCCGTGAGCGGCCGTCGCTTCGAGTCATCGCGTTTGGGTCGTCGAGTCTCTAAGAACCGGACTCTCGAGTTCGTGCGAATCGGCCCCGCGGAGCTCTTGAACGTCGGACTGGGAGGGTCGGGGCATCGAGTCGTGAGTTCGTGGCTTGTAGTCCGCGCGTCAGTCGGGGAGTGGCTCAGCCTGGTAGAGCACCTGGTTCGGGACCAGGGGGTCGGAGGTTCAAATCCTCTCTCCCCGACCAATTCAAATCAACAACTTCCAAAATCGCCGGGAGTGCGAGGACTTCCAATAGGACTTACATTCGCGTTGCCGGCACAGGTTGCGCCAAAAACTCGCGCCACACCGTAGCGGCAGCCATGCTCACAGCTTCAACTCTTTCTTCCCACCAAGTGCGGTTGTAGACATTTTGGGTCACGTCTACGTTGGCGTGTCCCATGTTGTCCCGCGTCACTTCAGGCCGGACGCCAATGCTGCTCATCAGGCTGGAGTGCATGGTGCGAAAGCTCCGGAAATCGGTCGAAGCGGGTAATCCGAGCTTCTTAATCGTCGGCTTGAGTTGCCGCCGCAACAGATTCCGCCGGTTCACCGGACCGCCTTTTGCGTTCGTGAAAACCAGGTCGCCCGGATTTCGATGTTTTGACCGCTGCCACGCCGCATCCAGAACCCCCCGCAAGATTCCGTGCGAATCGAGCGGAACGCTCCTGCGACCAGCATCGGTTTTGGTATCGTCGAATTCGCCTTCGTAGAAACGCTCCACGATTTCGATTCGATCCGGATGGATTCTCTCCCAACGCAAAGCTGCGATCTCTCCGACCCGCAACGAACCCACGACCATCAGGGTCACGAGAGATTTTGTGGGTTCTCGCAACCCCTCGATCACACGGCGTATGTCTTGCTTTGCGAGCACAACGGGAGGCTTCCGTGCCTTCTTGCGTGGCAACCGGACGCCTTGTGCGGGATTGGCGCGAACCAATTCCCACGCTTTCCCCTGATTGAGCAGTGCCCGCAAACAACCATGCATGTTGCGAATCGTTTTGGAAGCCAGACGCGGAGAAAAAGAGTTAAAGAAATCCTGAAGTTCGATGGTCCTCAACTTTGTGAGTTTCCTCGAGCCCCATTTCGGCAAGATGTAGGTGTCGAGATGATAGTCGTAGCTGATGCGTGTCGAGTTCTTGAGCAGCGGCCACATCTTTTCCCTACAAATTGCCACCAGACCTGCGAGTGTTTCTTCCCCACCAGGAAAGAGTTGAGGTTCATTGTTTCGTTGGTTTACCGTTTCCATGAAGCCGTCGGCCAAACGCTGGGCTTCGGTTCTGGTGGGAACCAAGCTCTTCGCCCAGCATTTGGTGCGACCGCTACGCTTCGTGGAACGGTAATCCCAATAGCAGATTCTCCATCTGGCCCCGCAGTCCTGTACGCGGGGCCGTTGGTGTCGTTCTCGCATCACGATTTCCTTTCCGTGATGCTTCGACCGTGATCTAGGAGTAGCACCAACAAAGGTCATTGGCAAGGTCCACGATTTTCGAGAAATCGTTCCACTTCCGAGCGCTTGAAACGCACGTAACGCCCGAGCCGGATCACTGGGAGTTCGCTGAGATGGGAATAGATCCAACTTCTCGGCACGCGCAGTATTGCTGCAACTTCGTCTGCCGTCAGAAGGCAGCCGTCTGCTGATCCCACTCCTGCCAGATCGATGGATAGAGGTGAGTGTTGGCTGGTTGACATGGCATACTCCACACTGGCTGCAGCTGGGGCCTGCAGCTTATCTTGTGCCCTGTTTACCTCGGTTTCTTGCTTTGGTCAAAAATGTTCTCGACAGGCAGTCGGCGCGGAGAAACTGAGTTTCGAGTGGAATCGGTGCGCTATCTAAGAAATTGTTTGAGTTACGGCCGTACTGGGCGGGTTGTAGGAGTCGTCGGCTTCGTGAATCGGCGGGCGCAGAAACTCTCACCAATTGCGGTTTAGCTGAAACCGCAGGCCCGACTGAAGAACCTGCGGCTCCATGTCTTGACAGCGTCCTCAAGCATGCTTCGCCCCGTTCCGAGCCTCGCTCCTTCTCCTCATGACACCGGCAATTTCGTCAGAGTGCCACGGACGGAATTCGTGCGTGTCGACTCCCACATCCATGGAGAGTGAGTTGGGGAACTTCAGGCAGGCGTCCGTGAGAATGTCCGTAGAGGTGCCACGATCTGCGGTTGCTTTGATTCCAGACGGGTAAGGCTCTGCCTACCACGTATCATCTGCAATCGTACTTTTGTAATTCTGCAAAGAGCGCATTGTTCGGAATCGCCACCGGACTGGCCTTGCGGGTCTTGTCGCCCTGGACAGGCACACTGCAATTCGGGCTACCGTCATCATCATGGAGCCATTCGCCGCTTGCTCCTTCTTGTTCCGCGGGACGTTTGACGTAGTTCACCGGTTGATGGCAGTTCCCGCATTCGGTACCAAGACTTATGTCCAGAGAGAATGATTCGGGAATAGCGCCCAGTGGTTCCAAGGCCTGAGCCGTGCCGAATGTCTCGCTCAAGTCCCAGTGAATTTCCATGTCAAGAAATCGCCTGCCAAACTTGGTACGGATACCAACGAAGCCGTCCTTGCCATTCCAAACGCCACATTCTAGGTTGCGCGACTGTAAACGGTAGACCTTGCCTGGTTGAAGTTGCTCAAGTTTGATCATGGCTGTGACCAATTCAGAAAGGCCCCGGGACCCCCTCAGCCACCCGTGCCGCGCGAGCCACAAGCACGGGGTCCACGAGGCCTTCCTGAATTATTCGCAAGAGTCGATCACGTTTGTATCAAACTCGCTCGTGTTCGATGCGACAGGGGCGGCGTGTTCGCAGCCAGCGTTCAGTTCGCGGATGCTTGTAGCCGGCGTAGTCTTAGGCGAAAAACCGCCTAACTTGCTAATAGGCGGAAAAGCGCCTAGAATGCATGTAGGCGGAAAAGCGCCTAGACGACAAGAGAGAGCTCAAAACATGGAGACCATTGCCCGAACTCCCCTTCAACTTGGGAATTACATTCGACAGCGGCGACGCGAACTCGGCCTAACTCAGGAGAAGCTGGCCGCCACAGTCGGGGTGCGCCAACGGACGGTTTCCGACATTGAGACTTCTGCCGCAGCTCGATTCGATACCGTGTTACGCACCCTTGCCGCGCTCGACCTGGAATTAGTGATCCGTCCGCGCACCAAGGGCTCATCCCAAGACATTGAGAGACTCTTCTAATGCCCCGGCGAACCTCGCACGACCGTCTAAGAGTCTTTCTCAACAGTCGTCTTGTCGGGCTACTTCGACGCGAGACTTCGGGGGCAATCTCTTTTCAATACGACCGGTCATGGCTGGAGTGGGAGTCGGCCCTGCCCGCATCACTCTCCTTGCCTCTACGCGAACAGGCATACCTAGGTGCTCCCGTGCTGGCCGTTTTCGAGAATTTATTGCCGGACAACGATACTCTGCGGCGTCAGATCGCGGCGCGCGCGCACGCCGAAGGAACCGACGCTTATAGCCTGTTGAGGGCGATCGGTCATGACTGTGTGGGTGCGCTACAGTTCCTTCCCGAGGGCTCCGAACCCACTCCTGCAGGCGTGATCGATGCTGTACCCGTCAGTGAACGCGAAATCGCAGCCATTCTTCACAATCTAGCAACCGCACCCCTTGGAATTACGGAAGATGAGAGCTTCCGAATATCTATCGCCGGCGCTCAAGAGAAGACCGCTCTTCTGCGTTGGAACGGCAGATGGTGCAAACCCCGCGGCACAACTGCGACGACGCACATCTTCAAGCCTACGATCGGAAAACTCCCCAACGGAGTGGACCTCACCTCAAGTGTTGAGAACGAATATCTCTGCCTCAAGATCCTCAATGCTTTGGGTCTACCGGCTGCAAATGCGGAAATCGAAACATTCGGAGAGAGGCGTGTTCTGATTGTTGAGCGTTTCGACCGACTCTGGACTGCTGATCACAGGCTGTTGCGTCTGCCGCAAGAGGATTCCTGCCAGGCACTCTCGGTGCCGCCGACCCTGAAATACCAGAGCGATGGCGGTCCAGGCATAACGGACATCCTTGAGATGCTGCGAGGCAGTGATGAACCACTCTCAGATCAGCGCTCATTTCTAAAGGCGACCATCGCCTTCTGGCTCATGGGAGCTACCGACGGACATGCGAAAAACTTCAGCATCTTTCTCTCTCCAGGTGGACGTTTTCGCATGACGCCACTCTACGATGTCATCTCAGCCCAGCCTAGCGTCGATTCAAAGCAGATCTTGTGGAAACAGTTTCGGCTGGCTATGGCATTCGGTACAAAACCGCACTACCAGATCAGGCAGATTGCGCCACGTCACTTTTTTCACACGGCAGATCAAGCTGGGGTGGGGCGAGAGGCGGTTGAATCCGTTGTCCACGAACTGCTAGCCGGAGGAACCGCCGCGGTTGACTCTGTGGTGTCAAAGCTGCCAAAGGACTTTCCCGGTCAGATTGCCTCATCTATCGAGGCGGGAATCAAGGGACGACTTCGCCTCTTAGCGGCGGCGGAAACTCCCAGCTCTCAGAAGTAATAGCGTCGCGATCGAGATTCTTGCCTTTGACTGGACGCATGCGCCTGGATTGCTACTGATCTGAGGCCGCCGCCGGAGCCTCTGCTTTCTTCCTCATGATGTCGGCGATTTCGTCATAGTGCCATGGGCGGAAATCATGCGTGTCGACTCCCACGTCCATGGAGAGCGCGTTGGGAGCTTCTAGCAGGCGCCCATGAGAATGTCCATACAGGTGCCATGATCCGTGGTTAGAACGGTTCCAGACACGCAGGGCGTAGTGACAAAGCACGATCGGTTGACCGTGGATCGAAACCTCTGCCAGATTGTCGAACCAAAGAAGATCGACCTTTAATTTGCGCGCCTGCTTGTCGTGATTTCCGGGCACGGCAAAGATCTTCTGACAGCGGATCCGGCGACGGTATGCGACAACGCGTGCGTGGCCTCCCATACAGAAGTCGCCCAGAAAGTAGAGGATGTCATTCGCTTTCACCGAGGCGTTAAGGCGTTCGAGAATTGCTTGATCCATCTCTCCGACAGTCGTGAAGGGCCGACTGCAAAAGCAGATGATGTTGGCGTGTCCAAGATGGAAATCGGCGGTGAACCATGTGTCTGGCATAAGCTGAGTTTTGAAATAGATGTTCACTATGTAGCGTTGTCCACGAGTAATGGACAACAGAAAAAGTTGGACACCCGCGTCGGAATGAATCCAGGTCGCGGCCGTTCTTGCGTTAACGAGTTCACTTCAGCCACCCATACTTGCTCTCGGGCCGAACGAATTCCTCGACGGCTTCGGGAAGATCGGAGAACGGATCTAGGGAATCGGCGTACTGCCTAGTCCATTCCACCACCTGCTGAATATCACCCTTTTCGTCATCGGAAAAATCCGCCCGCGCGGTTCGTTCCTCGATGGCTTTAGCGAATTCTCGAAGGCGAGTCGCTTCTTCGCGTTTGCCGATGAGTTCCGTGACAAACTCAGCCTTCCGTTTGTGTTCTTCTGCCTCACGCCGCTCCTCTTCTTCTTGCTTTCGTTCCTCCGACCAGCGGCGCTCCCGTTCTTCCACCTCTTGCCTGTGTTTCTTGATGACCGCCGCTGAGACACGGAGGCCGATGATGAAGTCCCCGATGCAATTTTCGATGCGCTGCTGTTTTCCGTCAGACCAACTGCGGCGGATCGGTCCCATATATGAAGGCAGGTTATCCAATTGCAGTTGCAGCCTGCCGGTGAGCTTGTAATCGTGCTTGGGTGCCATCCAAGAGCGCACTTCTTGCGGGGTCACGACGTGAGGCACGCTGTCCGTGACTTCCGACAGAGAGAACCTGACTGCTTCGCCGTCGATACCTACTGTCAGGAGTGCGCCTTCTTCCTTTGACCACGAAGGAGGCTGTCCCCTTTCCTCAAGCGCTCCAAGCAGTGCATTCAGGATTCTGAGCGCACGCGGCAATTGCTCCTTGGAAACAAGGATGTGGGACAGGGCTCCGTTCTTGGATATGAGAAGCCCTCTCTGGTTCACCTTTCCGTGTCCAAGCAGCCTTTCCGATCTCAGTACTAGTGGATGCGACAGTTCAGATGGAATTACTACGTTGGGCGCGGGCTCCTGCGCCAGCGCGGCAAATTCCGGACGTAGGCGCTCCCTGACATAGATGTCCAGAGACTCCTGTCCATCCTTGGAGGCAGGCAGTGAGGGGCGGGTAACTTTGTAGCCAGTTTCTTTTCTCCGCCAATATCCAACTGGCGGAACCGGAATATTGTGCTTTCGGCAGACCTTTGCTAGGCCGACGTCGGACAAGCCAAATTCCTTGGCTAGCGTCCGCATGGGAGTCGCCCACACCTTTTCGTGCAACTCAGCCCTTGTGAGGCGAATTCTCGTCTGCGTCATCCCTCGTTCTCATGTTGATTCGTGGTGGGTGCTACCTTGGCTGTGGGTTTGCTAAGGAAGTTGGCGCAATTTGCGATGAATGCGCTGAAGGACTGTCTCTGGTACTCGCAAAAGTACGGTATCCGCGCTTTCGCATCGTTTCCGCATGGGCCCAAGCGATCACTCCAGGTTCGTTTTCAAATATTCTTCGCACGGTCCTCTGACTCAACGCCCAAAGCTCAGCAATCTCAAGGATCGAATAGTGTTTCTCATCCGCTAGATCGAGAATCGGCAACCGAGAGGAACTATGCGAATTGCCGACACGACGAGATGATTCGATTGGATTCCGCTGAAAGTCAGGCATTTCCAAACCCTCCGTGGGACATTCGTGCGCTCAACATCCCCAACAATGTTTCGCAAGAACCCAGCGATCTGTATCAGTTCTTCGACATGTTTCCGACAAATAGTTGGTCCGCTAGGGTGTGCCTGATTGGATTTTGGTTCGAACATTCTGGACTGGTGCTGAGGGTCGAAATGGGATTTCGAGAAGGCCCCATAGACTGCCTCCAGCCACCCGTGCCGCGTGAACGTAGCAAGGAAGAGGAGCCTTTCGGGGCCTTCCTATCAATTGTTCGCACAGCCGCTGCAATCTGTATCGCACTAGCGTCTTCGTTCCAGTCCCAGCTTCATTGCCTCCGTTAGCGCAGCCCCCGGGTCCCTATCAGGAAAGAGGACGGTGACGATCCGCCTGAAGATTGAGTTCCACTCCTGGTGGAGCCACTCATTCCCTCGCCACTGGCTGTCCGGAATGTGAGTCATCGTGAGGGGCGCCGTTAACGAAGAATTTTCGGTGAACCATTGCTCCAGAATTTCAGGCAGGCTGAGCGCTGCAAAGCATCCGCTGATACCTTCTAGGGCAGCTATATCAGAACAGAAAAGTGGGCGTATCTCTAAATGAGCGAAGTCTCCCTGATTCAATCGCTCCTGCAGAAATGTGTCCAGAAATGGTGATATACCGATTGTTCCTCCAATCGAATCCAGTGTGATCAGGAACAAATAAACTCTCTTAACCATTCCGAGATCAACTCCAGGGAGCGAAAGGCGAGCATCTTTCCCGAAGATCTTCTTGACGGCCTCTGCGAGTTGGCCAACGCCCTTTCGCTCGTTCGCCTCACGATCGTAAACCAGCTTATTCTCGATCTCTTTCGCAAGGGCCGTGTCATTTCCGCTGTATTTGTTGTCCGCGCGAAACATACTTGACTTGTATTCCATCAGTACCATGCAGTTGCCGGACACCACGATTCCATCGCAGAGTTGAATGTTTGGATTGCCCGCTGGCCTTGGGTCCGGAAGGAATGTGGAAGCCGTCCCGGCGCAACTCTGCCTTAATAGTTCGTTGACATACCGTTCAAAAACCGCTCCCCAAAACTTGCGCAGCTTTAGCGCATACAAGTCATTGGCATTCCAATAGGGACCAGCCTGAACTTTGTCCAGAAAGAACAGATTGTCCATCATGAGAAAACCGAACCATGCGGTCGTCAGCTGTGGGTTGTACAACTGCCGTATCAGCGGTGACTTGCGAAATGCGGTGAAATCATTCGGGCCGTTGTCTCTTTCTTGCAGCTCGCGGGCAATCGTAGCGGGACCATTGGATACTGAGTCTAAGAACCGCTTCACCTTGTCATATGGAACGGCAGTGGAAGTGAAGTTTGCTTCCTTAAGCGGTAGCGCGCCTGGCTCCGAGTAGAGTTTCTGAACAAGGTTCTCGCCAAAGCGTGCGTGAACGCCCAAGATCAATGCCGCGAACTCGTCGAGAGTCAAACCCGTGGATTTTTGATGTTCCCCTGCTACGTCGACAAAATCTGGATCGTCCCTAAGTTCATGGGTGAACCGCGTCAACATCAGATGGCTACGTGTGATCAAGTTTCCGATGTGCTGCGAACCGCTCTCCCCCACAGCCAACATTTCCGTGATGATCTTGCCGAGGTCGTCGCGCGTTGCGACGTGCGCACTGGCTGTCGGAGGCAGTAAACCATAGTGGAACTGATCGCTCGCTTTCAGCAGAATCGGTCCAAAGCGTCCTCCGCTCTGACGTGCATCCAGGCCACTGCCAGAGCAGTGCAAGATAGCCAGTTTCGCAATGAGAAGGATCTGTCTGCGATGGAAGAGCAGCCTTTGGGGGAAACTCCAGTAGCCAGCTATGAGACGCGATCGAGTGTCGGCGTCGAAAAAGAGGGAAAGGAACCTCGCATAGACTTCCGGCTCGGAGTCAACTCCGCCCCAGAGTTGCAGGCCTGTCACGATTGTCGCGCAGACCCACAGCACGGATTGCTGGCGGAACGAACGAATATCGGTGATCAGTTCGTCCAGCGTGCTTCGTCTTCCGAAGAGATCTTCGAACGTTTCGTAGACGGCCAATTCCGCTCTGCTGCCGTGGCTCATGTTTGGGTGGAGTCCATTCTAGGAGAGAAGTAAGCGGAGTCGGTCGCGAAAATGCCCGAGACATACCGTCTACACAGATCTCGACCGGCTTCGAACTTTCCTCCTTCTCGACCGAAGGAGCATCAACGCGGAGTCATGTCCTGGGAAGCTCTGTGATCGTGTCCGGCTGCAACTGAGCGATCATCATCGCAATCCCCGTGACGCGGCCTACGATCTCGGCGTCTTGAGGATAACGAAGGGAACGAATGGGCACTGGCGACTTGGGGGACGGGACAAGCAACAAGCGGCTTCCTTCGTAATCGCACCAACTGCAGGCGTAGCGGTTGTCGCGCAGTTCGACGAAATAGATCGGACGGTGGTGTTCGCTCGGCCAAACACCCTTGACGACCTTGTTTTGACGCGGATCGATCTGCACGAACGCGCCCGGCCGGATCAGAGGATCCAGTGTGTAGTCTTCGGTCCCGACGTACCCGTATAGCACGTGTCGCGCGCCAGCGTGCTGGGCCAGGAAGAAAGGCATTTCGCCCAGACCCTGAAACATTCGGTTGACGAGATTCGTCCGTTCCAAAAGAATGTTGTCTCGCAATGACGGAGTGGTTGGCGTCGTCGGCTCAGGTGTCGAGAGCGCTAGGCTACTCAGATACGTGTGAGGGAGCGCAATCAGTCCTTTTTCTTTGTCCAAGTCGGCGACGTTAAGGCCGAACAGGCCCAGGATCTCGTTGACATCGCATTTGTAGATGAGACTGAGGCTGAGGAACTTTGCGAGGCGCGGAGTGGATTTCCCGTTTTCGAGGTCGCTTACCCAATTGTGAGATACATAGTAAGCGGGGTTCTTCTTTTCCCCTACAATTTGCTGGCTGAATCGCTCGACATCGCGAATGGACAAATGCCTGCCTTCGCGCTTCGCGCGGAGACGTTTACCCGCTTCGGAACTTGACGGCTGGGCCAACATTGGGAACGGCTCAGGTTGGCGTTTCGATATGGTAGGCGCAATTCAGACTCTTTGTCCACAGGGATTACATCTTGTTCGGAAATTCGACCTATTCCGCATGTGATTGTCGATAGCTTGTCGGACCTTCGGTCTGCTAACTTGCATACCAACTGGTCGCAACTCCGACCACAACCTCTCCTGTAACTGGTTACCCGCTTGAACAGAAATCCACATTTCTGCCTGAAATCGAGTGCCTGCCCGAAATATCGGACAAGTTGCAGAAACTTGTGACGCCATTGATGCCGATTATTTAAACCGGGCAAATCTCTGCGAGCAGGTTGAGACCGCTCAAAATGTAGTCCTGGCCTACTGGTGCCGATAGTACTCGGGACTCTTGACCGGTGGTGAGGGGGCACTTCTCGCGAGCAAAGATACACGCGAGGATGGAAGTGTCTGCCCAGTCAAGACGAAGGTCGAATGGTGAACTAGCGGAGCGGGTCAAATCGATTCTGGCGAGCAAGAGCCTTACGCTCTACCAGGTCTCCGAAAGATCGGCAGCGCTTTTTGGCCGATCGTCGCCTCATTACCTGCCGCATAATCTCTATTACGATCTCCGCCATGGGAGTTTCAGCCCAAGCCTGTTTCAAGTGTTTGCGTTTAGCCGGATATCCAATTACCGAGTCACCGATTGGTTGCGGGTGTTCGGTTTCGATTTCGAGCTAATCCCTCGTCTACAGGTTCAGCTTCCTTCAAATCGTACAGCACTCTTAGATTCATCATTGGATGATCCGAGCGCTTTCATCCCCTGGCTGGGGAATTTGGGTACTACTTCTCCTTCTGCCGTGGTGGTGCCGTTGTCGCAGGTCCTGGAGTGGACAAAACCCCGACGCCTGGCTTCGCTGGCAGAGCTTAAGGATAAGGGCTTCTTGTACGCCAAAATCGGGTACCAGGATGCTTTGGCTTTTCCGGACCTGCTCCCCGGCAGCATCGTCCGTGTGAGGCCCGGGACAACGAGAGACATGCTTGCGCGGATCAGCGGTGAGGCGACGAAAGATCTGTTCCTGATCGAGCGCGGAAAGGGATTGTGCTGTTGCCACATCCGGACTGTTGGCGCCGACCGGATTGCGACAATCAGCACCCAACTGTCGTACGCCCAAGTCGAGTTCAAAGTTCCTGAAGAAGCAACGCTGGTTGGAGTGGTCGATCTTGAGATCCGCAGTTTGCTAAGGCCGCGGCAACCTGCTGTCGCTAAGGACTTGGCAAGACGCTGGAAGCCGGAAGTGCTGTCGCCCGAGCCATCTCAACTGGGCGCACTCCTTCGCCGTGCCAGACTGCGAATGGGACTTTCGTTTCGAGCGGCCTCGGCAATGAGTCGAGAGGTCGCAAATTTGCTGGGCGATGAACGCTATTTCGTGGCCCCCGGCTCGCTGTCCGACTATGAAACGCTCAACATCCCACCCCGCCACTTTCACAAGATCGTTACCTTCTGCGCGGTTTATTCGCTACGTCTTCATAAAATATTTGAGACTCTGCGGCTTAGTCTGCGCGACTCTGGACACGAACCAATTCCACATTTGCTGACCGGCAGACCGCTGCCGGCGACGGTTGAGACGCCTGCGGAGGCGGCCGAGATCGAACCGACCGGGATCGAACCGACCGGATTCATTAGGGAACTTCTTGGTGAACTGGTGGAGGTGCCCCTTTTCTTGCGTGAGTCGTTGAAAGAGCTAACCGGTTTAGCAAGGCCGTCGCTGAAAGACTTCTTTTGGATCGGCAGGGTAGGAAGCGCTTTCCACCCATATCTAACGGGGGCTGTGCTTGCTGTCGTGAATCGACAAAAGAAGAAGCCGAATGACTGTGGCTCGAAACCGCTATGGCAGCAACCGTTGTACGTCATTCTCAAACGCGACGGAACCTACGTCTGCGGGTGCTGCAGCCGGGAGAACAATAGTCTGGTGGTTCACTCTTATCCAGGCGGAGTTCATGTGCGAGAGCAATTCCGAAATCGCGATGCCGAGGTCATTGGGAAGATTGTCACCATAGTGCGAAGGCTCTGATCTGAGGCTCGACCTCTGACGAAGGGGTCGGTTGGGCGACTCAGGGACTCATGTCGAGCTTAGGTCGAGTTTGCGAACGGAAGGTCCGTGGTCCCCTCCAAGAAATACTCTTTGTTTCCAACAAGACCTGACAGAATTGACCAAAACGCGAACGCTTCGCACTTTGTCTGGACGAGCGCGCGTGTGGGTGCCTATGCTTCAGTTCCAAAGTGCGTCTCGAATCTAGGTTCACACGCGCGCGAGGTGGTTCTGTCGTCCGGCATTCCGAATGAGCTACGTTGGCTCGCAAAGCAGATTCGCCCCTTTGTCCTCTGGCACGTTGCCAGTTTCCTATGCATGACTGCGGGCAGTCTCCTTGCGCTTCTCACCCCGCTCGTTCTCAAGTGGCTCATCGACCAGGTTCTGCGACAAAAAGAGACCGGATTGCTCCTCGGGGCAGCGGTGCTGATCTTCCTCAGCTACCAGGGAAGAACGGCACTCACGAGCGTGGGCAACTACTTAACGCTGATCGCCGTGCAGAAAATGGCGCTCCGGTTGCGCATGGATATACTTCGCCACTTGGACCAGCTTTCTGCCGACTATTACGAAAACACCCCAACCGGAGCGGTGATGTATCCCCTCAAGGAGCCAATCGAAGAGGTGGCGTACTTCGGCTCAGATCTTCTTCCCTCGATCTTGCGAATGTGCCTGACTACCATCTTCACCGTCGTAACCATGTTTGTGCTGAGTCCGGTGCTGACCCTTGCCATCCTCCCTCTGGTCCCGCTATTCCTCGTCGCTCGGCAGCACTTTCGCACGAAGCTCACGATCGACTCCGATGCTGTACAGCACAACCTCGTCGCATGGAACAGTTTTATCGAGGAACACATCTCTTCCGTACTTCCGATCCAGTTGCTCGGCCAGGAAAGGCGCCAGGAGAGAACAGCCTTTCGGCTCCTGGCCCGGACGACACGTTCACATCTCGCGCTCTTTAAGACCGGGGTCTGGTTCACCGTGTGGACTTCCGTCGCGGTTGTGCTCGCCATGTCCGCGGTGATCGGATACGGGGGCTGGAGCGTCGTTGCCGGAACTTTGACTCTTGGCAGTTTGGTGGCCTTCTATAGCTTCGTCACCCAACTGTTTGATCCGCTGAGCGGGGCTGCAGAGTTGTACGCACGAGCACAGAGAACTTTTGCGAGTATTCGGCAGTTGCAAACGATTCGGGCTTTGCGCCCGAGAATAACGGATTCGTCACCATGCGCTCCGTTTCCGACGCAGCATTGGGCCTTGGAATTCACGGCGGTTGAGTTTGGGTATGAACGACAGGAGAATGTGCTTCGCATTCCGTCTCTTCGAATCGGCGCTGGCGAGAAGATCGCTATCGCGGGGGAGAACGGTGCCGGCAAGAGTACGTTGGCGAGACTTGTTACGCGGCTCTATGACGTGAAGTTGGGATCGATTCAAGTCGGAGGCACGGATATCAGAGACCTTCAGCTCAAGAGCTTGCGACGCTATATCTGTTATTTGCCGCGGGATCCAGTCTTATTTGACGGAAGTCTTGCATCCAATCTCCGGTTTGTCAGGCCGGGGGCATCAGATCGTGAGTTGCGAGAAGTCATCCAACTGGCTGACCTTGTCGACCTGGTCGAGGCACTACCAGAGGGGCTCCACCAACGCATTGGACCTGATGGGTGCCAATTGTCAGGAGGCCAACGCCAGCGCCTAGCGATTGCACGAGCACTCCTGCAGAAGCCGCATATCCTGATCCTGGACGAGGCCACTTCATGCCTTGACCCCACCTCGGAAACCCTTATCCTCCGCAACGTGAGGGATCATCTGCCCGCTTCCACCCTCATCGTCGTGTCCCACCGAGCTTCGACGTTATCGGCATTCAGCAGAATACTTGTCCTTTCCGGTGGTCGAATCGTGGATGATTTCGGTCCCAACGCACTCGTTGCTAGCCATGCTGTACCTTTATCCCCGACGCCGTCGAGCGCGGCGCCCACGGTTGGTTCGGGCAGCCTTTGAGGGCGCGACTGGAGCGCAATCATCGTGTACACTTCTTGCCGTTCCATGCTAAATTAGATTTGTGAAGCGCCTGCTTCAGTTGCGATCGTCATTACGACTCAGTCCATCCCGACTGAGTTATTAACTCCTGCACAATTTCTAAGCTTTCAGGCCCGTGGCGGAACTGGCATACGCAGCTGCCTCAAGAGCAGCCCTTTTGTGGGTTCAACTCCCACCGGGCCTACCAGAATTCTGTCGTTCTTTGAAAATTCAATGGAGAGTGGGCCGGACGGTAAGGCACTTGTCTGCTAAACAAGGGCGCTCGCAAGAGGCTAACGGGTTCAACTCCCGTACTCTCCGCCACGCGGAAGGTACTGCTGAATGGCCGGCAACTGGTCCTGAAAACCAGGGCATCGTGATGAGCGATGGGCGTTCGATTCGTCTACTTTCCGCCAAGTTTGCACAGGTGCGTGAGCCCGGCTGAAACGGACCGGCTGTAACCCGGTTTCCCCAAGGACGCGGAGGTTCAAATCCTCCCCTGTGCACCAGAGTGCCAGCGTGTGCGAATTGGAATAGCAGCCTGTCTTAGAAACAGGTGTTTGAGAGTTCGAATCTCTCCGCTGGCACCAGATTTCTTGACCCGCCGAGATTATTGCAGCGTCGGCGTTGCGTATGGCTAATACAAAATGAATGATGACACCTGAATTCGATGACGCACCAGACTTCATCAGGCATGTCGAGCAGGTGGTGAACGGATCGTGAGCGAGCATTCAGGCGCCGGCCAGTCTCAAGGCCGCGCTTCGCGCGCCGCGTTCGCGGTCGAAGAGCCTTGACACCTGGTTTTGGCGCCTCGGCTTATTACACTTGAGAAAGACGAGTTCAAACAAGCATTCTCCTACGAGCATGAGAATCATTACTTATAGCGACCTGCATCTTGAATTTGGCTCGGGCTGGATGTTGCCCCCGGCAGTGAACGGAGATGTCATGATCCTGGCAGGCGATATCGTCACGCTCAGGGATTATGAGCCGCTCGACCAGATTCTGCGGAAGTGGAAGAAACCGGTCCTCTATGTGACGGGAAACCACGAATATTACACACGGCGCCCAATGAACGAAGAGGACAACAGACTCAGAGCGTGGCTCGAAGGCAGACATCCGCTTGTGAAACTGCTGCTTGATGAAGAGGTCAGCATCGGCGGCGTCAATTTCTTCGGAGGTACGATGTGGACGGATTTCAACGGCGGCGATTTGCGCGCCATGGAGACTGCCGACTCTCAAATGAATGACTACCGCCTCATCTATAACGCCGACGAAACGCCTTTCACGCCAGCAGATTCGATTGCGCTACACAAGAACTTCGCGCGGAAATTGCTGAGCTGGTTTGGCAAGAATCTAAGTGGTCCCCGCGTGGTCATCAGCCATAATGCACCGGTCATCAATCCCAACTCCAAATACAAGGGCGGCCCTCTCACGCCGGCGTTCAATTCCCTGGACATGGTGGAGATCATTGAAACCCACCAGCCGGCCCTCTGGGTGTATGGCCATACGCATGAATGCGACGATCAGACGATCAGACGGACCCGAATCATTTCAAATCAACTCGGATATCCGGGCAGCCTTGGCGGTTTTGAATGCAAGGACTTTGATGAGGCGGGTCTGCCAGTCGAGGTAGGCGTTTAGCCCCGAGCGGGAAAAGAAATTACGTTATGAAGGCAAACAACATGCCGTGCATTCCGCCGAAAATGGACACTTTACAAGTTCTCGTAACCGATTTTAAGTCCGAAGCAGACGATTGCGCCAAGAACAGGACGTCTCTCATTGCCTGACAAAAGACAAATCCGATATCAGCATGCGGTTGATGGAGGGAGCCAACATCTATCAAATCGCTAAGAACTGTCGTACGAGCGTCGGAATGATCGAGAAATATTACGGGGTGCACGTCAAGAACTCGCTCAACGCCGCAGCCATCAATGTGGTCCGCTCGAGTAAAGACGAGATGGCGGAAGAAGAGTTATGAGCGCAACCACAGATTGCCCGGCCCTTCTTCGACATGGTACTTGCTTGCGGCGCTCTCAGTAGCGGCGCATAAACCCAATATAATAGGTTAATATGTTGCATTTCGAATTAACACCTTGTATATTAGGTTAATGTTGCCACTGTCCGAACTAGGCGAGCGGATCGCCACCAAGCGCAAAGCACTTGGCCTGACGCAGACCACGCTTGCAAAAAAAGCCAGGGTCGGACTCTCCACGCTCGACGCCCTGGAAAACGGACGGCTGGGCGAACTTGGATATTCCAAGATCACCAATATTCTCACGGCGCTGGGAGTCGAGCTGAAGCTTCAGGAAGCAAGCGCGAGCCGGCCAACGCTTGAGCAACTCATGGAAGAGGGACGGGATGATCAAGGTCTGGACCGACGCCGCTGAGGCGGGACTACTCGATCGACACGGCGAGCGCGGCAGCACGTTTGTCTACCTTCCCGGCGATCCGCCCACGCGCGCGGTCTCGGTGACGATGCCGTTGAGGCTTGAGTCGTGGAGCGTGCCTTTCAGCCTGCTTCCGGTTTTCGAGATGAACCTGCCCGAAGGCGCACTGCGAGAGCGACTCCGCCTAGCCTTTGCGAAAGCCACCGGCACCTTCGACGAATTCGACCTGCTGTCCATTGTCGGCCGCTCGCAGATCGGACGCATCCGCTACACGGGCGACAAGGAGCACCTGCACGAGGACGTGCCCTTCCAGTCAGTGGACGAGATTCTCGAACGCAGGCGCGGCGGCGACCTCTTTCGCTATCTCCTGGAGAAATTTGCTACCTATTCCGGAATCAGCGGCGTGCAACCCAAAATCCTCGTGCGCGACGAAAAGGCTTTCGCCGAGATGGAGCATACGGGACACCGCCTCTCGCAAAGCTACAAAGGCGCGACCCATATCGTGAAGATGTGGGAGGCCAATGAATACCCGCAACTGGCGGCCAATGAGTATTTTTGCCTCACCGTGGCGCGAAAATACGGACTCGACGTGCCCCCCTACCGCCTCGCTGAGGACGGCGTGGCGCTGGTCATTGACCGTTTCGACCTGCGCATGGACGGGACCTATCGCGGAGTTGAGGACTTCTGCGTCCTGAACGGCCGCAGGACCGACGAGAAATATCGCGGTAGCTACGAGACCTCGGTCATGAAGCGATTCGGGCAGTTTGCAAACTCCACACATGTGGGCGAGGACATGGAAAAGCTGTTCGTCTTGATTGCCTTGAATTGCGCACTTCGCAATGGCGACGCGCATCTCAAGAACTTCGGGATTGTTTACGACGATGTTCAGGGAGAAGCGAGACTCGCACCCGTCTATGATCTTGTGACCACCTCCGTCTATCTGCCGAAGGACAGCATGGCGCTGACCCTTAACGGCACGACGAAATGGCCGAGTGCGAAGGAATTGCAGCGACTGGGCGAGACGCGGATGGGAGAAACCCCCGCCCGCGTCCGGCAGATACTCGAACGCATAGAAGCTGCGATTGCGGACACCTCAAAGGAACTGCACGCTTACATGAAAGCGCACGCGGAATTCATGGAGATAGGCAAACGCATGCTCCAGCAATGGGAGCAAGGTGTGGCGATTTCGCTTAGAGCGGCCTGAGCATTTGTCCGCTCTTCATAGTCAGCTTCGCTCTGGCTCCCGCTCATGGCGTCGAACAGGACAGCAGTTACGTTGCTGCTGTCCCCGGCAACGGGGACGAACCCCCGAAGCGACCGACCTCATTTTTCCCAAATGGCAGGGCGAGCTCTTCAAGACCATCACTGAGGAGAATCTTCGGTTCGACAGAGACGGCCGACCACGTACGGCGCATAGCCTACGGCACACGTATATCAACATGCGGTTGATGGAGGGAGCCAACATCTATCAAATCGCTAAGAACTGTCGTACGAGCGTCGGAATGATCGAGAAATATTACGGGGTCCACGTCAAGAACTCGCTCAACGCCGCTGCCATCAATGTGGTCCGCTCGAATAAAGATGTGATGGCGGAAGAAGAAGTATGAGCTCAACAATAGATTGCCGCCTTTCTTCCGAAATCGTGCCTAGTTGCCTCGCTCTCAGTAGAGGTCGCTACGGACTACTTACTTACCACGGCTTGTTTGTCAACCTGGCCGCTGGCCGTACGTCGTCATTAAGGATAGACTCAAATTTCCCAAGGTGATCGATACTCTAGAGACACCGAGAAGCAAATGGATGTACAACACATTGCCTGCAGTTCCGACAAGCGGGACCTTGTCGATCCACTCATCAAACATCTCAATGACAGTGGACCGTGGCAGTTTGAGCCTCACTACTATTCAGACGAGGACCTAATCCGTTACGTTGTGGGTAGAGATTTCGGACTGCTTTGTCCGACATCCGATCTTTCTCTCCGGACACTAGAGGATCAATGGGAGCAGCACCGGGGAGCGATCAAAGGCTCGATATTCGCTCGGCAGACATCCTTCGGCGTAACGCCAGTCGTATTTTTCATGTCCCCGAGAACCGCTAAGAGGCTCAAAGTATTCGAGGAGCCCTTAGGCTGGAATTCTTTGGCCCGGCTCGCCCGGGATCAGGCAATTCGAATTCGCCATGCCGCTTTGCGCGCGAGTGACGGTGTCGCAGTTGCCGTCGCGCAGCACCTGTCGTTGCAATCGCACACAGAAAGTCGGGAGACACCTCTTGAAGAGATCAAGCTGCTAGAACGGGCTGTCGACGAATATGGACCGGATGATGAAGGTGTACTACAAAGGGCAGTCGTCGAGGGTGATTGGACCACGGACATCGTCATCGCCCAAGAGAAATCCATCATAGCCGGCGCCCGGAGTGCACCGGGAAACAAAGGTGTCATCGTATATCCCCATGACGGAACCCTGGTGATCGGAAATAGCGTCGCTTCGATGTCTGGTTGGCAAAGCCCTCAACTTGAGGAAGCGTTCGAACGGTTTACGAAGCCGTTGTTGGGCTTGAAGCCTGCGACACTCGCACGAAACGCCTTACTACATAAAGACGCCGGTGCGCTCGGATCGTCTGAAGCACTTCAAGAATTTACTTCCGCACTCGGGCCGAAGGTGGGCGAAACTCTCCAGTGGGCGGCTCATTCCGGAGTCTCTTCCTTGGTTCTGCCCGGGCGTCAAGCAATCCGAGGGATAAGATCTCTTGTTAGCACCGCGAAGCGGGCCGTTGATGTCTGTTTGCTGTTTGATTCCTCGAGCAGCATGCAGGAATCCGGCAAATTTCCGGAAGCCAAGGCTGCTGTTGACGAGTTCGTTCAACTCCTGCAAGGGCCGGGGTCCAGGGCTTGCCTCATTCGTTTTCAAACACAAGCAATCGTCCTTACTCCTTTACGGCCGCCGACCAGCCCCTTCTATCAGCCGGGATCATTGAATCCGGCCGGCGATACTGCCCTGTACGATGCAGTTAGTTTGGGAGTCGACACGCTTGAGACAACCGGAGACCCAGCGCACATCTGGGCAATCATAGCTTTCACGGACGGCAGGGAGAACGCCTCAAGTACGAGTGTCGCCGCGCTGGAACAACGATTGCGGCAAAATAGCGCGTTGCGTTTCTACGGTGTCGCATACGGCGCCGATGCCGACGACAGCGCACTGTCGCGGTTGGCTGGCGCGAGCGGCGGAATGGTGTTACGTGGAGATCCCGGAACGATCCGCTCCCTGTACGAACGCTTGTCAACCTACGTTTGAGATCGATTGGAGGCTTGGTGAACGGAGAGTATTCTGAAAGACTCAACGACAAAGACCGACAGAAATGGGAACCACGTGATCCGCACGAATGGCTTGAAATTGATCCGCTACTCGGGGCATTTCGGCGAAGCGAGATACTAACGCCTAATGTCGAAGCAGATGCCGTGTCTTTTCACCACGCATGGAGTCGGCTTCCCGGCGCCATGCGGTCTCAAGTGCTGAGAGAACGTGAGATTGCCGCTGCTTTGGTTCGAGCCTTGCCCGAGTGGCGCGAGACGGTTGCTGGACTCTCTTCGGTGGGAGTAGGAATCCGCGGTCGTCGCGAACCAGAGTTGACGGCCGTGTTCAGCGTGGAACGGGAATTGAGTGATCGGGAATGCAGCGAGATCCGTGAGCGATGGTCAAAGCGAGCGGCCGTCGAATCTTATGCTCCGGAATTCAAGGATGCGAAGCCTGTTCCATGCGTCGTTGAAGTGCGGCCAATACCAACATTGTTGGGGAAAGTGCCGAGCGGCGGGTTCTTGTTCGGTGAACCTGATCCGACACCACACAATGCGCCCGTCTTGCAGAGTGGTGACAGGATTGGGTCGGAGAGCCCTATCGGTATTCGCGAGTACGGAACACTCACGTGTTTAGTAAGTGCCGCCGGTTCAACCGTGCCCCTGTTGCTTGGATCGGAGCATGTTTTCCGGCAAGTGGGCTACGATGTCCTCAACGGCCAGACCATTCCCAAGCGGATTGGAAAGGTCAAGAAGGTCTGGCCCGCGACTGACGTGGCGCTCGCCGAATTATCCTCACCCTATCTCTGTGACTATCGCTTCAAGGGACCTGATATGGTTCCGGCAGCCCCGGTGATCGCAACGGGCGACATGCCTGTTCAAATGTACGGAGCAAAGTCCGGTCATCAACTCGGGTATCTGAATCAGGCGGTCCAAATACCCGCCAACGCGAGCGCCGCGGGCATCTTCCCGATGTTCGCTGTTACGATTCAGTGTGCCCACGGGGACTCTGGAGCGCTCCTGGTGACGGGGAACGGAACAGAGCCTGCCGTTCCCATGTGGCAGAGAAAACACATGTCGTCCGAGTATCTCGATAGCTTGACTTGCGCGATGCTCGGAGTGCTCAAGGCAGGATCGCCGCCCGGGGCGGATCCGAGTGTGCGACCGCAAGCCTATTTCATACCAATGTTGCAGGTCCTTAATGAGTTGGGGGTCGAGGCTTGGGTACGCTGATTGCGATCAACTTCGTGCTATGATCCACCGATCCAAGCCGGTCACGGTGAAAGATTCGAGACAGAGGTAACTCATGAAAAAGACTCCGAAGAAATTAGCGAAATCAACGGAAAGCAGAACGCTCTTCGTGTTGATGGACGAACCCGGCGATGTGGAGAGGTTCGCCGGTCCCAAAGAGATTGACGCCGACAAACTAGGGGAGCAACTCCAGAAGTTCGGAGATGCGATTTCTCGTGCCCTTGACAAATGCAAACGTCTCGCCGGCGAGTTCGAGTTAAAGGAAATCTCTCTGGAAGCAAAGCTGACTGCTGAGTTCGGTTTCATGCTCGTTTCCAAAGCGGGCGTGGAGGGCGCCGTCACGTTGAAATTCGAGCGGAGCAAGTAGTCCTGGCTGGACCCTCTACTGTGGTCTAGAGATCAAGCATGATCCATGTGGGGGCATGGTCGCTCGCGTTTTCCCGCCCACGCGCCCATCGATCAACACCGCCGTCCACGAGCCGGCCCGACAAATTCGGTGAGAGCAGAAAGTGATCGAGTCGCATGCCTTTGTCCTTTTGCCACCGTTCAAATTTGTAATCCCAGAATGTCCAGAGCGGCCCGTCCGGATGTAGCTTCCGCATGGCGTCGGTCCAGCCTTGCGCCAGCAAACGCGCAAAGGCCTGTCGGCTCTCTGGTTGGATTAACGCGTTGTGATCCAACGATCGAGTCGGATAGATGTCCTGCGGTGTCGGCACGACGTTGTAGTCACCGGCCAGCACCACGGGTGCGCCGCTCGCCATGAGTTCGGCGGCGTGGGCAATCAGCCGCTCAAACCAGGCCAACTTGTAATTGAATTTCGGTCCAGGCTGCGGATTCCCATTGGGGAGGTAGATGGAAGTGAACAGGACTCCCTGAACCGCCGCTTCAATGTAGCGAGCTTGATGATCTTCAGAATTATGATCTTCAGAATTTGCCGGCAAACTTGTGCAGGTCAGCACGGGAACGTGGTTTCGCGCGAGAATGGCCACGCCGTTCCAGGAGCGCTCGCCTTGCCAGACTGCCTCGTAACCGAGAGTTCGAAGGGCATTCACGGGAAAGGCTCCCTGCTCCGCCTTAAGCTCTTGAAGGCTCACCACGTCCGGTTCAGCTTTCGCTAACCAAGCCAAGAGGTTGTTAAGGCGCTTATTGATGTTGTTAATGTTGAAGGTGGCGACTCTCACCAAGCCCCTCTATCCCTGTGCTTTTTGGGTGTGTCCAAAAGATACAAACGAGTTCGTTGCGTCTCAGCCGAGCCTGAGGCGTTGATCCCCGCAAAGCCCACCCTGACGATTCAGTTTTTCTATAAGCACTTTTTGAGTGTCGATCTGATGCCATTTGACGGCCGCCTCGTCAAAGGTTCGGCCGCACGCCAAAACGTTTCTGCCGATGTCCTCAATCGTGTAGAAGCCGCCAGTATCCTTCGGCGGTCGAAAAAACAGATGGATGTTGTCCGTCATGGCCGTTCCCGGCTTGTTGTACGACTGAGTGGCTTTGGGAGGAGTGTCGTTAGGCGGCGGCATTACTTCGGGTTGTCGGCGCGTATCAGACCACTTCTTATTGAGGAGCAGAAGCTCCTGACGCAGGGTTTTCGGGAAAAGATCGACCTCGATGCCTGCTTCTTCCAGAGAAGAGTGCCCAAACACGGTCTCGTCCTTATCCGCGAGACCGTACACAACCCGCGCGACCTTGCCGTTGATTAAGCGAGTGGTGCAAGGTGTCTTCCCCGATTTGCGAATGGAGCACGGCTCTAACGTCGTGTAGACGGTGCAATCTCTTAGATCAACGTTGTCCACATCATCGTTGAGTTTCCTGAGAGCGCAATATTCTCCATGCCGTCCTTCGCCTGTCTCGCCACGGTATCCCGTAGCTATAACGACGCCATCTTTCACGACAACCGCTCCAACATACGGATGGGGTTCGCCGTCGTTCTCATGAATGCTTTGCCGCGCAAGTTCGACTGCCAACTTGCAGTGTTGCCTGTCCTGTGGCGTGATGAGTTGTTCCGCCCCTTCGTCCGTCAGGACAATGTCCGCTACGGAGTCGTCGGGGTTGGCCATGTTCTTCGTTAGCGTGAGATGTCCGCTGGCGATTGCCGACTTTAGCAAGTTGGCTTGCGTGCTGATGGCGATAACGCCAGCCGTCAGGTTGTTATCAATAGTGTGACCACCACGGAAGTAGTTCAGGAAGTCAAAGTAGTTGGTTGGAGCCTGCGTAATCTGGGGATAGAGGCTCCCTTGCGGTCGCTTTTCTCGGATGAGCATGGTGGTCTCTTTATTTGATCTTTTCCAAGAACGGTTCGAGCGATTTCACCAGTTCTGATAGCACTAGTTTATCGTCTTCACCCACACCGCCCATCGTCTTCAACTCCTGCGGATAGCGTAACTCCGAGAAGAACGGATCGAACAACTCGAATCCCTGTTCGATGGTCGGATTGACGCACATGGTTTGGGTGGGAACGTGCCACGGCATCAGGAAAATCATAGGCTGCTTCAGATCAAAGTCCGGGCGTCTCGCTGCCAATTTTCGTGCTAAAACACCTAAATTATGACCCCATGCGCAATCCGCAGCATCGAGTCTTACCGATGGATCAAGTCTGCTCACCTTCGCCGGATCAAAGACTGTCGCTCCTTCCAGAATGAGAGCAGCCTTCAGAAACATTTCCAGTGCGTGATGGCCTAGCGTTGCGGCGGCGAAAACCAGCATCACGTCGTGGCTCTCGAACAGGTACATCGAAGCCTTATAGTTATGCTTGCCAAAGTCCCGCCATGCGCGTGGATCAAGGGCGTACTTGTCGAGTTTCAAAGTTTTCTTTGCCACGTGAATTATTTTTTTTCGCCGGGAACAAGATCGCCTCATCCGTCTATCCCGAATTTTCCCCCGGGACGGGTGGCCACCAGTGGTTCCCGCGCAAGCTACAGTCTCGGATCGACTGGTTCGCTCTCCAGCGCAAGCACTCCGAAAACACACTCATGAACTCGGCGGAGTGGTTCTTGGTGAACGAACCGCTCCAGTGCCTCCAATCCCAAAGCAAACTCCCGAAGCGCGAGCGACCGCTTTGCACCCAGACCTCTACTCTTTAGCCGCAGCAAATTCTCGGGAAGGGTGTATTCGGGGCCATAGATGATCCGCAGGTATTCTCGTCCACGGACTTTCACAGCGGGTTGTACCATTCCCTTCCGACCCTTAGCCACAAACTCCAACGGCTTCACAACCATGCCTTCGCCGCCGGTTGCCGTCAGTTCCTCCCACCATTTGATTCCTTTTTCCTGGTCGGCTCTGTCGGTAAGATCCACGACTTGAAATGGTGTTGCGAGTAGTAGACCAGTATCGGCCTGACAGATTCGACCAATCGTTTCCATGTGCCACAGGTGGTCTTTCGCGGTGTGAACGGCGCCCTCGCTAGCGAGCAAGTGGAAGGGGGCCAGTTTCAGGTCGGCGAGAGAATGCACTGTCCAGCAGTACCGTCGGTATGCCTCGACATAGAGACCAGCGGCTTCCTTGCGTTGTTGGTATTGTTCCGCCAGCGCCGCAATCTCAGGATTCTCCGCGGCCGCTCTCAGCGCAGCAATCGCCACCGGCAAGGCCGCTCGGGCGGACGCCCCGGTTGGAGCATATTGTTGGCGCAACAACTCTTGTGCCTTGGCTGACCACGGCATCAATTCGCAGTCCAGGCAGACCCAGTCAGTTTTCAGCTCTTCCCAAATGCCTGCCATTTCTACGGCCTTGCGGACTTTTTCCAGAAATTCCAACTCTAGAGGCGCGTCATTGAAGAACCGCCGTCCTGTCCGTGTGTAGCAGACTCCAGCCTCTCCTTCCATAATTCCAAACCGTTTGCGCGCAGCATCGGCGTCACGACAGACAACGACTACCGCTCGCGATCCCATGTGCTTCTGTTGGCAGACCACCTTGTGCACGCCCTCGTGCAGGTAGTAGGCAAGGGCTTCTTCAGGATGTTCGAGCAGTCCGTCACGTTTACTGGTCTCACATGGGGACATCGTGGGCGGCAGACAGATGAGCCACTTTGGATTTACTGCAAATCGGCTCATCACCTCCAGGGCTGTGATCGCATTCTCTTCTCGAATCGTGATGTTGCGGTGCAACCGCGTGTTAATGATTCGCTTGCCGATGACATCCTCGATGTCGAGCAGGTCATCCAGTTGCTGTTGTGCAGTCAGCGCTGGTGCCGTTTCCTCCTGGGACAAGAACGGCCTGGCCGACTCGTAATAGGTTCGGAGAGCAGAAACCGACATCAATTCACGTTCGGGATAACGAAGGGCAGTCAATTTTCCGCCGAATACGCAGCCGGTATCTATGTTGATCGTGCGGTTCAGCCATTCCGGCTCGGCAACCGGCGTATGCCCATAAACCACCATCGCCTTGCCACGATACTCAGCCGCCCAGTTGTAACGCACCGGGAGTCCGAATTCGTCCGTTTCCCCGGTGGTCTCTCCATAGAGCGCAAAATCGCGCACTTTGCCAGAGCCGCGTCCCTGCATCTCCTCTCTCATGCCGGCGTGTGCCACGACGAGCTTCCCTTCGTCGAACACATAGTGGCTGACCAGATCGTCGAGAAACTTGATGACCGTCTGCTTGAATTCAGGAGTCTCCCTATCGAGCTGTTCAACGGAGTCGGCCAATCCGTGCGTCAACTGCACATCGCGTCCCTTCAGTTTCCGCATCAACTTCATGTCATGATTTCCAGGAACGCAGAACGCCGTACCGTCTTCAACCATTTTCATGACCAGGCGCAGCACTTCTGGAATCCTGGGTCCGCGGTCAACCAGATCACCAACGAAAATCGCTCTGCGTCCAGCTGGCGGAGTCACACTTGGTGCTGTCGGTCCTTCGTTGATCTTGTAACCGAGCTGAACAAGCAAAGCGGTCAATTCTTCGTAGCAACCGTGTACGTCCCCGATGATGTCGAACGGTCCGTGCTCATGCTTCAGGTTGTTCCAAAGTGGCTGTCGCACGATCGTGACCGAGGAGACCTCCTCTGGACTCGACAGAACGAAGACATGACGGAAGCCTTCGCGTTCAAGCCCCCGAAGCGAGCGCCGCAGTTGCTGGGACTGGTTTCTGATGACGTGCGGGCCAAACTGGCGATCGGGCCGACTCTGATTGCGTTCGTGGCAGACTTTCTCTGGCAAGTTCAGAACGATCGCCACCGGCAAAACATGAAACTCGCGAGCGAGCGCCACTAGCGGCTTGCGCGCCTCAGGCTGGACGTTAGTCGCGTCAACTACCGTCTGGCGGCCAGCAGCGAGCCTCTTGCGAGCGACATAGTGCAAGACATCGAATGCATCATTCGTGGCCTCCTGGGAATTCTCGTCGTCGGACACGAGGCCGCGACAGAAGTCTGAAGAGAGAACCTCTGTTGATTTGAAGTGCTCCCCAGCGAAACTCGACTTGCCGCAGCCGGAAGGACCAATGAGAACGACCAGGGAAAGTTCAGGAATCGTTATCGTCACGAGCTGAAGACCCCCATTTGCGTTGGCGCACCGACTTCGGGATCTTCTTCTCCTACGGGCAGAAACCTTACTGCGTACCCAAACCGTTCAGCGATCTGGCGTGACCACTGCTGGAATTGTTCCCGAGTCCATTCGAAGCGGTGATCTTTATGACGAAACTTGCCCGCTGGCAGAGTCTCGAACTTAACGTTGTACTCGCTGTTCGGAGTCGTCACGATGATCGTTTTCGGACGTGCCGCTTCGAAAAGAACACGCTCGAATGCCGCCAGCCACGGTGCATCCAGATGCTCGATGACTTCAACCACCGTGGCCGCGTCGTACCCGGCCAGGCGCTTGTCGCGATACATCAGCGAACCATGCATCAATTTCAGCCGCTCCCTCTGTTTCGTGGGCATCCGATCAAGTCGCAGACGTTGGCTTGCAATCTCAAGACTCCGGTACGAAACATCCATACCCACGATCTCCGTCAGGGACTTCTCATCCAGCAGAGCCCGCAGGAGTTTTCCTTCTCCGCAGCCCAGGTCTAGGACTCGCTTCGCCTCAACGGATCGAAGCACAGCGACTACTGCTCCCATACGCCGCTGCCAAAGCCGGATCGGCTCCTCCATTTTTGTTTCTTCTTCAGAGTGAGCTTCCTCTGTTGCGTCAGGATCGGGGTTGTCTTCCTCCGCCAGTCTGGCGAGCGCCTCCCGCGCTAGTTGCCTTTGCCGCGGCAGATATCGTTTTACGATCGCTTCCTTGTGGGGGTGCGATGCCAACCAGCCTTCCCCTTTTCGCAGGAGCTTCTCAACCTCGTCGTTCCCAATCCAGTAGTGCTTCTCCGCGTCGAGTACTGGGATCAGTACATAAAGATGATTCAACATGTCCTGCAAGCGGAACGTTCCCGTCAAGGTCACTGAGTAGTACGGTCCCTCACCCCACTCTGGAAATTTCTCGTCAAGCGGATGATGCTCCGTACTCACGCTGTACCCCAGAGGCTCGAATAGCTCGCGAATCAGCCCCTCACCAGCGCGGCAAGCCACGATCGTCAGAGTTGCCGTCAACGGGATCGCATGGTCTGCCAGTTCTTGCCTCCCCTTGCTGCGGCCAGACATGGCGGTGCCGAAAGCGCGACCCATGGCGACGCTAAGAAAAGAAGAGAGAACATATGGCCGGTCGTTCACATACTGATCAAGAGTTCCGCCCTCATGCTGACCCCGCTTGCCGCGAACCAATCCAACCGGATCGACATCGAGCAGCAAGGCAGCCGTGCACCTTTCCGCGGTCGCTTCCGGGTAGAAAACATGGGCTTTCCCAAACGACAGCTCGAACGAATGCAACTTCGCCGGGTTCTTATGAAGCAGGTAGCCCAAGTCCGTTGCTGGGTTATGCGTAGTTGTGAGTGTCAGTAGCATGGTTGGATTAAAGAGTCTGTTATAGACCTCTTACCTCTGAAATCCTTAGGTTTTCCACGTCGAAGTGCCGCCCGGCGTTCAACGGATGCCAAACGCCCGAATAGCGCTCACACAAGACGACGTGATAGGTCAAATGATTGAACAGGGACACCAGACAAACGATTCCTTCTTGCGCCTTGTCCCAATCAAGCACGATGATGTGCCCATTTGTTTGCCGATAGATCGCGTCGTCGCGATGCAAGATTGGAAACTTCGAAACGATTACGGGCGCACGTCGAGGAGCGTTACCTAATCTGATGTACTCACGAATCGGGTCGAAGTCAGGACGCAGCACGAAGTCCGCGCCCTTCAAGTGAGCAAGAAAGTTGAAGGCGATCTTCGCCACTCCCCGGAATATGATGTCGTCCAGGACTCCTTCGGCGAAAGCCTCGACCTCGTTGCCGACTCGTTCCAAGGGTCCCCGTTCCTTGAAGACAATCCCCATCTTGATTAGTTTGTCGGATAGTCGTTGAACGCTCCCATCCGGCTTGCCAACTATCTTCGTGTCCGTGTCCGTCCGATATCGTTCCCAATTCCTTGGTTGATCGATATCCTCTTCAAGAAACCATTTCCAATCCGTCTCACCATGCTTACGAAATGCAACTTGAGGCAGAGGATCAGCACGGAGTGCAGTGCCCGCTGCGTTCCGCTCGACAGTGATGCGGGCGCCGTGCCAATCTCCTGGCGTAATCACCTTAACGATCAGCCGCGATTCGCAAAGCTTGTGTCGACCGCTTGCAGTCTTCAGTCCGTAACGCACGCGTAGCAATGCCTCAACGCTGTCTCGTGTAAGAAACAGTTCAAGTTCTTCGGCAAAAAAACTATTGCAGCCTTCGCAAACGCAACGCAACGTCAGGTTGTCATGAAAGCGTCCAAATGCTTTCGGCACGACATGTTCCCTTGGAAAGCGGCGCGAACCAATTTGTCGGCAATAAATACAAGTGCTCATCTTCGTTTCATCATCTCATTGGTTGCGCGGGCAGGATTTGCACCTGCGTTTAGAGGTTATGAGCCTCTCGTATTGTCCTACGCTACTACCGCGCCTCAAACTCGCACTCAGAACAAATGGTCCGGGTGGCAGGAGTTGAACCTGCGTGGACATGTGCCCAAGACATGTGGGTGGCCGCTACCCTACACCCGGATGTGAAGAGAGGGCCTTTCAGCCCTCCCCTGTTTAGCCCTTCACGCAGACAACCTGGCGCAAGGCGTGGACCACGTCTACCAGATCACGCTGCGCTTCGATCACGGCGTCGATGGACTTGTACGCCATCGGTGTTTCGTCGATGACGTCTGCATCCTTACGGCACTCGACGCCGGCCGTTGCCTTGGCATGGTCGTCCAAGGTGAAACGGCGCTTGGCCTCCGTACGCGACATGGCGCGACCGGCTCCATGGCTACAGCTCATGAAGCTTTCAGGATTGCCCTTGCCACGCACGATGTACGAACGCGCTCCCATGCTGCCGGGAATGATTCCCATGTCGCCTTCACGCGCACGCACCGCGCCCTTACGCGTGATGAGCACGTTCTCGCCGTAGTGGTGCTCCCAGGTCACATAGTTGTGATGGCAGCTTACGACCTCCACATTGGCTTCGAACGCCGGGACTTCTCCCGAGCCCTGCACCGCCGCGATCATGTTGCGCATCATCAGCTCGCGGTTGGCCAGGGCGTAGTCCTGCGCCCAGTGCACTGCGCGGATGTAGTCCTCGAAGTGCTCCGTGCCCTGCGGCAGGTACGCGAGGTCCTGATCCGGCAGGTTGATCGTCCACTGGCGCATGTCGTTCTTCGCCAGCTCGATGAAAAACGTGCCGAAGCGATTGCCCACGCCACGGGATCCCGAGTGCAAAAGGAACCATACGTTCTCGTTCTCATCGAGACACACCTCGATGAAATGGTTCCCAGTGCCCAGCGTCCCCAGGTGATTCACGCGCTGCTTGTGATCCAGCTTGGGATACTTCTCAACGATCACCTTGTACGTCGGCTCCATCTTCGCCCACACCTCCGCGTGGTGCGACGGGGCTTCCGACCAGGCGCCACGATCGTTCGCGCGTCCGTTGTCGGTACGCCCGTGCGGCACTGCCTTCTCAATCGCAGTACGGATACTGTGCAGATTGTCCGGCAGATGATTTGCATGCAGTGAAGTCTGCACCGCCATCATGCCGCAACCGATGTCCACACCAACCGCCGCCGGGATGATTGCGCCACGCGTCGGAATCACGCTGCCCACGGTCGCACCGATGCCCCAATGCACGTCCGGCATGGCCGCCACCCACTTGTAGATGAACGGCAATTGCGCGACATTCAAGAGTTGCTGGCGTGCGGCATCCTCGAGCTGCACACCCTTGGTCCAGGCCTTGATAGGCACGCCCTTGTCCGGCATCATCACGTTGTAAGTTGTCTCTGTCATCGTCTTTCCCCCAATCGAGCTATCCTGCAGTCGCTTCTGCGTAAAGAATTCGTCCATGCTTGCGCTCATCAGATGCCGCGACACAGAGCCACTTCTGATCGATGCACCGAAAGCCATAGAGCGTCATTTGGTGAGACGTGGACCACATTGTGTGGATCGCCGCCTGCTTATGTCGCGCAGTGCGCGTCGGGACAGCAACGCGCAACACGATTTGTTTCTTGCCGGAGAATCTATCGACTCGCTTCCAACGTTCACCGTCGAACGAGAGAATTACCGACCAATCAAATTCGGGCAGTCCGTTCGACCAGCCAGCTGCACCCTTGTATCCGATGGGCAAGGCAAACTCGCCTGCCGCAAGCCAGCGGCTTTGGTGCGGCCGCACCCAATGCGAACATGCCCCAATCCGCAGGAACCATGATTCCTTCTCGCCTTGCTCGGCGCGATATCGCTGTAAGAATTCTTCACCCAGCACGGCGAGAATTTCCTTCCAGGCTCCGGGATCATCTTGCGCGGTGAGTCGGTCTTCAACATGGCTCATCGAGATCAGTTCGTTCGTCATGATCATCTCCTCGTAAATTACCTTGGCCGGGAAAGCTGCCAAGACACGCGCCTCGACCAGCTGGAGCACTCCCATACTTGGTGGCTCGGCACGGAATTGAACCGTATCCACTGGCTTTTCAGACCAGCACTCTGCCGTCGAGTTCCCGAGCCAAACTTTGGTGGACGGTGCGAGAATTGAACTCGCATTTCACGGTTGCAGGCCGTGAGTAATCCCGTTATACGAACCGCCCAATTGGGGCGAGATGAGAGAATCGAACTCTCGTGACTGGAGCCACAATCCAGCGCCTAAGCCATTCGGCCAATCCCGCCATCGAAACTTGGAGCTGGTCGAGTGAATCGAACACTCGTCGGAGAGGTACAAGCTCTCTGCACTCCCACTGTGCTAGACCAGCAAAACTTTGGAGCTGGCACGCAGCCTCGAACTGCGGTCGGGCGCTTACCGTGCACCTGCTCTTCCCGTTGAGCTATACCAGCGGAGCTGGCGCGGCGATTCGAACGCCGATCACGGACTTACGAGGCCCGAGCTCTTCCCACTGAGCTACACCAGCAAACAAAACTCTGGAGGCGGTGGGGAGAATTGCACTCCCGATGATCTCCTTTGCAGGGAGACGCCTTGCTGTCTTGGCTACACCGCCTCATAACTTGGAGCGGAAGGCGGGACTCGAACCCGCGCTCTCGACGTTGGCAACGTCGCGTCTTGGCCACTAGACGACTTCCGCCCTCACAAAATCATGGAGCGAGCAGCGAGAGTTGAACTCGCGTCATCGGGTTGGAGGCCCGAGGCACCAGCCGCTATACCATGCTCGCTCTTCAAACTGGCAGGGGTGACAGGATTCGAACCTGCTTGAACTCGTTTTGGAGACGAGCGCCCTTCCCGTCGGGTCATCACCCCTGTGGCGGTCGCAACGGGAGTTGAACCCGTCCCTCCTGATAGACAGTCAGGTATCCTGCCGCTAGACTCTGCGACCGCGTTCTAAACCTGGCTGCGAGGGCACGAGTCGAACGTGCATGAACCGGGTCAGAGCCGGTTATCCTAGCCAATTGGATGACCTCGCAACTCCTCGATATTCCCTGCAGTGAACTTCCTCCTTTCGCTGACTTTTCAAACTGGCTGCCGGGGAGCGATTCGAACGCCCGTATCCGGATTCAAAGTCCAGAGTCCTGCCGCTAGACGACCCGGCATCACACCTTCAGCGGAATTGCTTTCATGCACCGGACACACAAAACCGCTGACTCATCTACGTTGTGGCCGAGCCTCCTGCGATCCGTACGCGCACGATCCACCAATTCGCGATGATCCCCGCCGCGATCGCAGTAAAGCTCCGATGCAAGCTCGATCTCAAAGCCTTCGAGTTCAACTGTTTGGGTACTCATAACTTTGGTAGCACCGAGGAGAGTCGAACTCCCATCTCAGCCTTGAAAGAGCCGCATCCTGGCCGTTAGACGACGCTGCCTCCTCTCTGCGCATCGATGAAATGCGCCATAAAAACCAAAAGCCCCCGATTTGTATCGGAGGCTCAGAAAAACTACGCGCTATGGATCGCCCCCGTTACATGAACGTACCTTCCCCCGCTCCTTGCCACGTAAACGTGGCCGGTGTCGGGAAGCAATCGGTATGGGGTTTGCGCATCATTGCGTGTATCTCAGTTTTTACTCTCACATGATTTCAGAAATTCGTCAATACCCAAAAGTGACTGTTACTGCGGCTCCATAGGAGCGTCTTAGTCTGTAGTGTTTGGCGAATCAACGAAGTCCTCGCCCCATGTCTCCGGTACCTTTTCGCGACACCCTGCCTTTCGCCAAGGTCTCGCCCGCAGATAATTGGCCGATTCACTGATCTTCGTGTTGGGCCCTAGAACGATTCCCCAAACGATCAACCCTTTGCCGAATTGAGCTATATACATAAAGAAATCCTCTACCTCCTTCCAGCCGGATCTATAACCAAACCTCTCGCCATAATTCTTCACATTTGATCGACCGCCAATCGTCTTGTCTGGAAGCAGGCCTACCAGATATTTTGTGAGAACGTCGGAGCTGCCTTGAGGTTGGTAGAACTCACTGAGGAACGAGTGGGTCTTGCTTAAAGCCCTCCCTGTTTCTCGGTAGTACAAGGCGTGCGTGAGTTTTCTTTCCAAAGTTTCAATCGGCTCGCGAAATAAGCTAGGGGTACGCACCTCGATTGCAAGTGGACTTGGCGTGATGACTGAGCCGACGTTATAGACCGGTCGTGCTGTTGAGGCATCAGGCAATGCATCTGGAAAATTGTGTGAGATCGAATCTCGCAACTTCGTAATCTTCGCAACATCCGCAGGTGTTCGATTCGATTCGTTGAAATCCAGCAGTTGCGCGTAGAAACCGAAAAGCTGGTCATCTCTCCTCGACTCACCGTTGCATTGTTCGCAGGCCGGAAACTCGAATTCTTCTGGAGAGTGCCCTTCAGGAAAACATGCCTTTGGTGGAACGTGGTCAATCGTTGTAGCTAGCTCGGCGCCACCGCAGAAACAACAGTAAGGATGGTCCAGAAGAAACCGTTTCGTTTTGCTGAGTCGTCTTGTTGCTCGCATCATTGCAGTATCCAGTTTGTCTGAGTGCAAACATCCATACTAAAAGTGACTGGAGGGCGGGCCGGGAGTCAAACCCGGATTTGCAGCTTCGGACGCTGCCGTGTTGTTCGATTACACTACCCACCCTCTGGAACTCGCGCCGGGAATCCAACCCGGATCTCTTCGTTAGGACCGAAGCGTCATCATGCCTTAGACCACGCGAGCCTAACTAATGTGGAGGGGATGCAGAGAATTGAACTCTGATCTCAAGGTTCGTAGCCTTGCGCCCTCATCCGTTGGACCACATCCCCACATTGGAGGCGGCAGAGAGATTTGAACTCTCATCGTCCGAGGTAGAAGCTCGGAGCATTGTTCCGTTATGCTATGCCGCCTCTTTGCTAAATAACTCTGGTGCGGGATGTGGGAATCGAACCCACTTCGTCTCGCTTAAAAGGCGAGTGCATATCCCTATCTGCCAATCCCGCAAAATCTGGTGGGTGACGCTGGAATCGAACCAGCCTGGTCTCGCTTAAGAGGCGAGTGCATCAGCCATCTCTGCCAGTCACCCGTTACTCACCACAAGCTTTGGTGCAGGATGTTGGAATCGAACCAACGCCTCGCGGTTATCGACCGCGGGCTCGACCTTCGAGCTAATCCTGCCTGGTGCGCCGTTCGGGAGTTGAACCCGCATCTGTTGGGTGTAGGCCAACTGTTCTGGTCCGTTGAACTACCGGCGCGACAAATTGGTAGAGGGTACAGGTGTCGAACCTGTCTGGCCGCGCTAATCTGGCGCCGAAGTGGGTATAAGCCACTGCCCCTCGCCGGAGGCCCCTCCACTGGTGGCTCGCGATGGATTCGAACCATCCACGACGGCTTTATGAGAGCCGCGTTCTTCCTACTGAACTAGCGAGCCGTTACTACCCTCGGAATCTGGCTGGCCGGGCAGGATTCGAACCTGCGCATGGCGTGAGTAACAGTCACGTGCCTTTCCAGCTTGGCTACCGGCCAAAAACACGAAGGCCCCGATTTTGTCGGGGCCTTCGGAAATCGAATCTGAACTTGGAAATCTAGCGAATGATCAGACCAATCCCGAGGGCCGAGCGCGATTGACGCGCCGTCTCATAATGGATTTGGTCTGTATCGTCATTTTCGAAGCTCAGTATAGCACGCTTTTTACGTGGTGTAACGTGAGTCGAGGCAACTTATCGTCTCGCACGTCACCGTTTGTTGGGCAATCGTCATCATCCTGAAGACACAAAAGTAACTTCCGGCGTGCATTTGCTGACAGCTAGAATAATGATCTCCATTGGAAGGTGCCGCATGGGACTTGTGACGATCTTCGACAAGGCTGCGTCGGGAGAAAAATCCCGGACGCTCAAGCTTGAGATTCGCGCTGATAAGGTCTCTCTGCGGGAGTTAATTCGCCAGCGTATTCGCGAGGAAGTCGAGGACTTCAATCGCGAGCAATCGGATGTGTTTTGCGGCCTCATCCAGCCGACGGACGCTGAGAGAGTGCTAAACGGATATCGCCTCAAGACGCGCCGCCAACTCAACTGGGAGAACCAGTACGCCAAGGCTCTCGAAGCCTTCGAGGCGAACGGCTTTTTTGTCATTGTGGACGGCCAGCAGGTAGAGGAACTGGATGAGGTCATTCCGCTACGAGAAACCAGCGAAGTCCATTTTCTGAAACTCGTGCCGCTCGTTGGTGGATAATGACGCCGCAAGTCCAAGCGGTCATCTCCGGTTATCTAGAAAGGCTCCAGCAGGAGTGCCGCGAAAAACAGTGGGCGATCCTACAGACCCGCAAGCTGGCGATTGTTAACGATCTTCAGGCGGAACCTCCCGAAATCCAAATAGCTTTTCTCCGAACGGTTCTTGCTAGCGCGGGTGCTCTTGCGCCCGCACCTGCCAACGTCGAAACGACTATTGTAGGCAAACTGTTTTCCAGCTTGTTCGGTTCTACTCCAGTGGGCCAGCGTTTCAACTGGCTGGAATTCAGAGCGTTGGGCAGCGTGGTTTCAAATATTCTGCGCCGTAAGCTCCCGCTTCAGCCTGCGGACTTGTCTGATATGGTTCGTTCCTTCACCCGATATCTCCAGGTTATCCATTACTGCTTCCCTTTAGCGTCTCTGATCAGTGCGGTTGAGTCAGGCCCAAGGACAGGCGAGATTGAAGGGGCGATGCGCGGGTTGAAGGATTCCCTCGTCCAGTTGTCGCGCCGGTCCAATTCCAGGGAAAATCGGAAACTCCTGGAAAGGATTGACCTTTACCTCCAGCCCGGGAAAGAAAATCAACTCTTGGCCGGTGGTCCCTGGAGTTCGTTTGTCTTTGCCGAAATCGAGAAACATTCCGAGCCGGATCGAAGTAGCTGGGCGGAGATGTTTGTTCATTGTCTTGGAGCACAGTCATCCACTCCTTCGAAGGCGTGGCGCAAACGATCGGAAGAACTGATTGTCGCTGTTGGCGCCACCAAGGTCCGAGACTCTGCCATTCGTTGGCTGAACGGAGAGATCGCGCCTTTAACTGTTAAGCCAGCTGCGCAGATCTCTGACAAAGACGCTGACTATCTCAAAGGTTTTGTCTGGCTGCTAGCGGGCACCTCCGATGGAGGACTGTGCGGGGCGATTGCGGATATGGGACTGACATGTCTGCGCAAGATTCCTAACATCGGACCCGTTTCCGCGCGCGTTGGATTCGCCTGTGTCAATACTCTGGCTGAAATGCCAGGAATGGAGTCGGTAGCACAACTCACCCGGATGCGAGCCAAAGTGAGGTACGCCGTCGCCCTCAAACTGATCGAGAAGGCGCTGAACGGCGCGGCCGAGCGAGCCGCATTGAGCCGCGATGACTTGGAGGACATGGCTGTTCCAACGTATGGATTGGCCGCAGACGGTCAGCGTTCCGAGCACCTCGGGGACTGTCGCGTGGATCTGGTGTTGGTGCCCGGAACGGGAGAGATCGAACTTCGCTGGCAAAATGCAGCAGGCAAGCCACTAAAATCTCCTCCCGCCGATGTCAAGCAAAACCACGCATCCCGGCTGAAAGAGATCAAACGCACCGCAGCCGATGCACAGAAAATGTCAGCCGCGCAACGACTGCGCGTCGAGCAGTTCCTCATCAACGAACGCCAGATCAATTACGAGCACTGGCGCAAGCATTTTCTCGACCATCCTCTGCTCAGTGCCCTCGCCAGGCGCCTGATCTGGAGGTTCGAAAGCGGCGCAAACAAAACCTTGGGAATATGGTTCAACGGCGAGATTGTGGGCTGGAACAATGAGCCAGTCGCGGATTTGGGACAGGGCACGAGGGTTCAGCTATGGCATCCGCTGCAATCCGATCCGCAAACGATTCTTAGCTGGCGATGCTGGCTGGAGGACCACCACGTCGTGCAGCCCTTCAAGCAGGCTCACCGCGAAGTCTATATTCTGACGCCAGCTGAAGAGCAAACGGAGACGTACTCGAACCGGTTCGCCGCTCATGTCATACGGCAGCATCAATTCGCCAGCCTCTGTCGCGAACGCGGCTGGCAATATCGGTTGATGGGATCGGGGTTCGACGGCCATAACGTCCCCACTCTCGAGGTGGCCCGGCGCTCGATGAAAGCGGAATTCTGGGTAGATGTACCCGATGTGAACACCGGCACCGACCCCCGAGAGGCAACGGATCAGATGTCCGGCAGCGGTATCAATCTATATCTCTTTACCGACCAGGTCCGCTTCTACCGGGACAGCGCGCCAGTCCGCCTAGCCGAGATTCCACCGGTGGTATTTTCAGAGATCATGCGGGATGTCGACCTTTTTGTCGGTGTCACCAGCATCGGGAATGATCCGACGTGGGTCGACCGCGGCGAAGACGCATTTGGCCAGCAGTACTGGCGAAGCTTTGCTTTTGCCGACCTTAGCCAGAGTGGCGAAACGCGGCGCACGATCTTAGAGAAACTCTTGCCTCAACTCAAGATTGCTTCCAGATGCACGTTAGACGGCAAATTTCTGGTGGTGCGTGGCGATCTGCACACTTACAAGATTCACCTCGGTAGCGCCAATGTCTTGATGGAGCCGGGCAGCCATTACTTGTGCATTGTCCCTGATCGCGGGCATGCAACCTGGCAAAAGGGGCCACTCTACCTTCCTTTCGATGGCGACCAGACACTGGCCATCATTCTGAGCAAAGCGCAGTTGCTGGCCGCGGATAGCAAGATCACCGACGCGACAATTCTTCGCCAAATTGGGACCCCGCGACTGCCCGCGCACTAGTCGAAATCAGTATTCCCACGTACACACATCAGGCAATACCCCCCTCGTGGCCGGAAATTGGACCGGAAAAGCGAACGAATTCCATTTCCGCCGAGCCTGCGGCAAACCCCGCATATCGTTGAAGTGACAACCAAACTGCAAAGCGCCTGATTGTTTCGCGAACGAATTCGGGAATCACTGGCGTTTCCACTGCTCTAAATGGCAAGGTGTGCCACACGCGCTAAAAGTCTGCCGCGTCGAGTGGGGCGAGCCGATGTACAGAGTCTCTGATGGAGTTCGCAGCACGCACGGACAAGATGGCGCGATCGTCCTCGATGTCCAGCAGGGCCAAATGTTCAACCTGAATCTCGTTGGATCGAGGATTCTCGAGCTTCTTGAAAAAGGGTCGGCGGAGCCCGATGTCGTGAATGTGATCAGCCGCGAGTTCAATGCCAGCCGCGAAGCTGTCGAAAGTGATGTGCGTGAATTCATCGAATCGCTGCAAAGGCACAAGCTAGTTGCAGGCTACTAGCAGAACGATCGCTAAGAATGTGAGCGGGAAATTGACAACTCCAGAACAAACCGAGTGCGAGACCTACCGCGTCGTCGTGCTGGGTCAAAGCGGGACCGAGGTTCTTGTAGTCCCTGATGGCGACCGATTCGCGCTACCTTCCGTGAACATTCCGCGCTGGCAACGAGTGGCAGAGAATCTCACCGCAGCGGTCAGGACTGACTGGGGAGAAGAAGTCGTCTGTCTTTTCGAGCCGGATGCGTCGGCGTCGACGGATGCTACCGGGATCCGATATCAAGCAACAGAGCACTGGCGCGTCAGCGGCAATCCTAAGATGCCCACTCAATGGGCTCCACTTTCATCTTTATCCCACGATTCGCTAATTGGCTCTTCTGACTATCTGGCGATCCAGCAATCGATCGCGCGGTGTAGTGCCGAGGGGAAGGAGTCACCGGCTGGCCCATTCGCACGACTGGGCTGCTTCAAGGAATTGCGCGAGTGGGTCCAGACGGTCATCGAACCGCTGGGCTTCCATCTCGACGGGAATGTCCGCCAGTTGAACGCCAGCCCAACATTCAGCCTGGTTCGATTCGAAACGAATGGCCCAGCGCTATGGTTCAAAGCTGTGGGCGAGCCCAACCAGAAGGAATTTTCCATTGCCTGTATGCTTGCGCAACTCTTCCCAAACTACCTTCCTGGGGTATTGGCGACCCGTCCAGAGTGGAATGGATGGCTTACGCGGGAGGCCCCAGGAGAGCTTCTCTGTGAAGTACAGGAGGACGCGGTCTGGCACAGAGCAGCAACTGCTCTGGCCAGATTGCAGATCGAGTCTCTCGACCATAGTGCCCTGATCCTCGGGGCTGGTGCGCGCGATCTGGGTGCCGCCACACTTTCCAAACTGATTCATCCTTTCACGGAGACCATGGCACAACTGATGGACCAGCAGACGAAAGTGCCGCCAGCGGCTCTCGGTCGCGAGGAATTGCTCCTCCTGGGAGACCGCATACAGAGTGCGCTTGATGCTTTGGAAGCTCTGGGAATTCCTGAGACGCTCGGCCATCTCGATCTCAACCCGGGGAACATCATTGTTTCGCCAAGTCGATGTTCATTCCTCGATTGGGTCGAAGCGTACGTCGGAAATCCCTTCTTCAGCTTTCAATATCTGCTCGAACACCTACGTCGCACCGGGAAGGCAGATTCGGCTGTCGAGACAAGGCTGATCGAATCCTACTGTGCGCCATGGGAGGAGGTAGTCCCGCCAGTCACTGTTTCCGAAGCTCTGGAACTCGCTCCGCTCCTGGCGATCTTTGCCTACGCAGCCGGAAGCAATGCTTGGGAGAACCCAGAAAGATCGCGTGAGCCAGCCACTGCTGGATACTTGCGCAGCCTGACACGCCGAATGAATCGGGAGGCGAATCAACTGTCTGATCGGAGGTCAATGTGCCTGCACTGATGGAACCCCCGCCACACTCCCCGCTCGAAGCCGTCACTGAATTCTTGCATGGCGTGCCGGTCACTGATCCTTACCGCTGGCTCGAAGACCAAGACTCACCTCGCACTCGGGAATGGCTTGCGGCACAAACACGATATGCACGTTCCTATCTCGACTCGATCCCCGGTCGCGAGGGCATTCGAGACCGCGTGCGCAGACTTCTTGATGTTGAAACACATGACTCACTTCAGAAAGCCGGTGACCGGTACTTCTTTCGAAAGCGGCTGCCGGGGCAGGAACAACCCTGCGTATGCTTCCGCGAAGGCTGGGATGGGCCCGATCAACTGCTCGTCGACCCTGCGCTTCGGGGCACTGGGCCACACACAGCAGTAAGACCGCTTAGCATTTCACCCGATGGTCGCTTGCTCCTGTATGAGGTTAAGCAAGGCGGAGAGCGTACAGGAACGTTTGAGCTGTTGGATATTGAGACGCGCAAGCCACTGCCGGATGTACTTCCGCGAGGTTACTTGCGTGGCTTCGCATTTGCGCCAGACTCTCGCGCGTTCTACTACGTTCACGAGGCCCTCGGGGGCCGAGGACCACACCGTCGCGCCGCTTGCAGGCACGTCTTGGGTACCCGCTTTGCCGACGATAAGGAAGTCTTCTTCGCCGGCGACGACGATAAGATGCGACTCCACATCGTTCCTGGCCTCGATCACCTTGGCTTTCTGGTAGTTCGGTTTGAAGAAGGTACGGTCACTGACTTTTATCTCTGGGCGTTCGAGAACAGTAATGATGCAGAGCGGGTAATTCAGAATGCCCAGTACAAATTCGAGCCACTGCTACTGAAGAACGGCCGCATCCTGGCCGTGACCGATCGGGAAGCGCCGAACTTGAGAATTGTTGAACTACGCCGGCGTGAGCCGGCGGACCCGGAATTCTTCACAGTCGTTCCGAGTGGCGACGTCCCGATCCAAAACTGGACGGTGAGTGGGGACACGATTTTTGTTTCTTATCTGAGAAAGCTTCAAACAGAGATCCAAATCTTCGACCTATCTGGCAAACCACTCGGCCAAGTCCCGATCAACCAGTGGGACACGGCGCACGTGCTGGGAAGCTCCGAGGATGGGGGCGAGCTCCTCTTCGAACAAGAGTCTTTTACGAAACCTGTTCAGACCTGTAGCTACCTGCATACAAGATGCAAGATAACGCTCTGGGCAGAACGGAAGATCCCCTTTGACTCCCAGGGTTTCCGTCACGCACAGGCTTGGTTCCCGGCGAAAGACGGGAAACAAATTCCCATATTCCTGGTTGGCCGTCCAGAAGTTCTTGAGGGAGGTGCAAGTCCCACCATCATGACTTCGTACGGAGGTTATGGAGTCCCGATGACTCCACAGTTCAGCGTGTTTGTGGCGTTTCTCATCGAGCGAGGCTGTCTCTTTGCACTGCCGAACATTCGTGGTGGCTCCGAGTTCGGGACGGAATGGCATAACGCAGCCAAGCGACGGAATCGGCAACTAGCATTTGACGACTTCATTGCCGCCGCGGAGTGGCTGATTGAGACCGGACACGCCGAATCTCGTACCCTCGCCATCTTCGGCGGTTCAAATTCTGGACTGCTGGTTGGCGCCGCCATGACACAACGGCCCGATCTGTTTCGTGCAGTTGTCTGCATGGTCCCCATGCTCGACATGCTGCGGTATCACCTGTTCGACAACGCGTATGTCTGGCAGGATGAGTTTGGGACGGCCGATGACGCTAAAGACTTCGCAGCGCTCCTCAATTATTCCCCATACCACAACGTGCACGAAGAAACAGCATACCCGGCCACAATGATCGTCTCCGGGGATTCTGACCAGAACTGCAATCCGCTCCACGCTCGGAAAATGACGGCCCGTCTGCAAGCCGCAAATGCGTCAGGTTATCCGATATTTCTCGACTACAGCCGACATCGGGGGCATTCCCCCGTGTTGCCTTTGAGTGAGCGGATTGAAGCCCTCACGGACCGAATGGCATTTCTTTGCGACCAGTTGCAGTTGACTGTCTGACGCGGAGGTTCCCCCAATGTCGCTTCTCGTGCTGCAAGCGTACCTGAGACTGATTCAGTTTGATCTCTATCTGGGCCGCGGAAACTTTCAGGCGCTGTACAACAAAGTGCGTGCCTGCCCGAATCGGAAATCGCCGGCCGTGGCCGACTCGACCGAACGAGTCTGTGCAGCGGTTGATATTGCATGCATCTGGTACTGGAAAGAAGTGCGCTGCCTTCAACGGTCAGCGGCAACTGCGTGTTTGCTGAAACGCCGCGGCGTGCCAGCGGAGATGATGATCGGAGCCCAACAGATGCCCTTCAAAGCCCATGCATGGGTCGAAGTCGACGGTCGGGTAGTTAATGACAAGCCTTATATCCGGGAAATGTACGCTGTGCTCGAAAGATGTTAGATGGTCGTTCACTTCGGGAGGAACAGGACCATGAGCGTTCAATTCGGCAGGTGCAATTTTGATGGGAAGCCCGTGAACCCCGAGGATTTCGACCATGTTCGCCCTGTACTGGCGCCTTATGGGCCGGATGGGGAAGGGTACATCTGCAAAGATAACCTTGGGATTCTCTATCGGGCCTTCCATACCACTAAGGAATCTCGCTGCGAAACCCAACCTCATGTTTCAAGATCCGGCGCAATCATCACTTGGGAAGGACGACTCGACAATCGCCAAGATCTCATTGAAAGGCTAGCTGGCGGACTTTCGGCCGATTCCACCGACTTGGAGATAGTTGCCGTCGGCTACGAACGCTGGGGAACCGATGCGTTTCGAGAGTTGATCGGTGATTGGGCGTGCTCTGTTTGGAATTCCAAAGACCAGTCACTTATTTTGGCGAAGGATTTCATAGGCACTCGCCATCTGTACTACTCGGTCGAAAGAGATCAGGTCACCTGGTGCAGCATACTGGATCCCCTGGTTCTGTTCGCCGATCACTCCTTCAAACTCGAAGAAGAATACGTTGCGGGATGGCTGGCTTTCTTCCCGGCGACCCACCTGACGCCTTACATTGGGCTTCACTCAGTCTCACCATCTTCCTTCGTCCGGCTGGCGCGAGGAGAACACAGAACCAGCAAATATTGGGATTTCGATTCTGCAATTAGGATCCGCTACCGCACGGATGCCGAATACGAGGAGCACTTTCGGCACGTTTTCGGCGAGTCTGTACGCCGGCGCCTTCGTTCAGACAGCCCTGTTCTTGCAGAATTGAGCGGTGGCATGGACTCCCCATCCATCGTTTGCATGGCCGATTTGATCGTCGCAGAGGGGAACACTGAGTGTCCGCGACTGGACACATTGTCGTACTACAACGACGCAGAACCCAATTGGAACGAGCGTCCTTACTTTACGAAGGTGGAGGAGAAACGAGGAAGAACCGGCTGCCATCTCGACCTCGGATCAGACCCCTTCCGTCTGGAGCTTAAAAGTGGCTATTTCTCGGCGACGCCCGGCTCGCTTCGCTTCCGCAGTTCCGTTCGGGAACGATTTGCAGATTGTGTCAGATCGCAAGGCAACCGCGTGGTTCTCTCCGGAACAGGGGGCGATGAAGTCGCGGGTGGTGTCCCGAGCCCGATACCCGAACTCGGCGACCTCCTTAGACAGGCTCGCTTCAGGGCCCTTTGCCATCAACTGAAGGTTTGGGCACTGAACAAAAGGAAACCTTGGTTGAAGCTTCTCTGGGAGACCGCGCGAAGATTCTCTCCAACTGCTTCGGATAGCGCGTCGATACGCCGCTCTGCTCCGTGGCTGGACCCTGGATTCGTAGTAAGAAACGTCAAGGCCCTGCTGGGATATCCGCGCAGATTGGAACTCTTTGGTCCAATACCGAGCTTCCAGGAAAACATCGAGACACTGGACGTGCTGCGGAGACAGTTATCCAGCGAACCGGTTGCCACCGAGCCGTGCTGCGAGGTTCGCTACCCATTTCTCGATCGTCAACTAATGGAGTTTCTCTACGCCATACCAAGAGAGCAGTTGGTGCGACCAAGTCAGCGCCGCTCTCTCATGCGTCGCGCTCTTCGCGGCATCGTTCCCGCCGAACTTTTGAACCGTCCGCGCAAGGCATACGTTGAACACGGAATGATGCTAGGTCTGAGCGAGAACTGGACGCACTTGCATGAGACTGCTGCGCACCTTGAGCTTGAGGCGTTCGGAATCGCTGACGAAGCAAGACTTTGGGACACGCTGCGGAACGTCCGCACGGAGACCGATGTTCCAATCATCACTCTGATGCGCACTCTGGGTGTCGAGTTGTGGCTGCGAACGCTCCGAGAACGAAACGTATTCCACCTAATTGAAGCCCGAAGCGAAAGTTCGGGGCTCCAGCGGGAGATGGAATGCGCCTCACAGTCGTGAAGAGATTGGCTGCGCCGGCCACGCCAATAAACGCCAAAAGAGAGGAGGTGAAGACCAATGAAATACCAGAAACCGGAAGTTAACGTCCTTGGCTCGGCTCTCGGCTTTGTTCAAGCCGTAAACAAGCCGAAATCTGGCTTGGGTGACATTCCACGCCATAACCCAACCATGACGCCCAATGCGTACGAAGCTGACGAGTAGGCGGAACGCCGGAGCGCCTGGTCCTATCCGGGCGCTCCGGCCATAGTATAAGCGGTCATCGGTTCGCCAGGACCGCTAAGCCGAGAGTTAGGAGGTTGGGTAACGCCGGCGAGGCGGACATTTCAGGAGACACCTCAACATGAAAGGAGAAACAAAAGGGGTTGCTCGTTGCATGTGGAGGAATCCTATCCCCTGTAAGCGACGTGCTTATATCCCACGTCGCACCTTCACCCTGAACGCGATTGCTGGCGTTGAGTATCGAGATCGCCCCGACCGACGACCGGATGCCGGTGGCTTCGAGCTTGACAGGCGCTCTGAGTGGCTCGCCGCTATTGTTGCGAAGGGTCATGCAAACATCCAGAGTGCCGGTCCGGTTGTCGAATCGCTGAAATCCGCCGAACAGGATTGCAGTCCGGTCGGTAACATCAGCTTCTTTGGCGCCCTGACTCTTGTCGTCATTCGGCTTTCCGCTACCCGAGTGAGCTAGTGTAGCGGAGTACAATCTCATTCCGTTTCTATCCCCGGATGACCAGATCGCCAGGAGCTTGTCACCAATCGCGACTAAACCTTCTTCTCGCCAGACATCGTTGAGGATTCCGACCACATTTAGTGTGATTGAAGAGCGTATCCTGGAGTATCCGCTCATGGTGGTATTCGATTGCGCGATTTGGAGCCATATCGAGTCGTGGCCTATCTCAAGCTTGGACTGGCCGTGAGATAGCTCTGTCGGCGGCTCCGTCAGCTTCCCATCCCGGATTGTCGAAAACAGCCACTTGCCAGAAAACCAACCCTCCTCCCAGAGAAGGCCCAATGTGCCGCTTTGACCGACAACCAGAGAGGGACACTCTATCTCGCGCTCTGGCTTTTCGATGTTCGCGATAGGGACACCCTTCGTCCATGTCCGGCCCTCGTCTTCAGATGACGCCAACATGATCGGGCCCTTCTCACAGCCATCACCGTAGACAACAAACAACCTGTCTCGGTCCGGATCATAGGCCATAGAACCTCTGTCGATAGAATCGCAGCTTTTGCCGAGAATCGTACGGGATATTACGCGTGTTTCAAGCGTTGGCGTGGGTGAATCATCTGCATGAATCAGCGCAAGATAACCCTCGGTTTGCGAAACATTCATGGCCTGATAGAGAGCCACGACCGCCCCGCTCTTCAGTGCAACCGCGTCCGACGGATACGCGCCGCGGTAGTTGAGATCCTGAATCGCTCTGCTGAGGATTGGTCCATTCACGGCCTTTCCATCGGCCGGAAAAATCAGGAGGCCGACGTTACTTCCTGATTCCCGAACAGGGTCGAGGGTAGAAGCATCATGGAAGAACGTGAAGAGCCTGCCGGAGGTGCGGCTGACAGCGGAGGTTGAGAAGTCGGCCCATCCAGTGTCGAGGCCCTGAGTCCAATGCTGGCCGCTGTCCGTTGAGACGTAGAGCCGCGTTGTGCCCAACTCGTGATGAGCTTCGCCGTCGATCACGTGAGACGCTTCAGACACAAAATATGCCCTGTGCTTCGGCCCGAAGGCGCAGGAATGTTCCGAGACCCAAGGGCTTCGTCGATCCTCAAGAGCGGTTTGCCAGGTTTTTCCCCCATCAGAAGAGGAATAGACAAATCCAAGAAGAGTATTGATCTTCGTATCCCATTTGGTGCCACAAATCAGTAGTGAGTTCGGGTTTTCGGGATCTGACTTTATTTCATACCATGGATGCCACACGTCACTTACCACAGTCGTGGGTCCTGGCACCCAGGATTCTTGCAGCGGCTGCCCGAGCGTGGCAGCGCTGCAGGCCACCAATACGACAAGCAAACAAGCGCGGAGCAGTTTTGTCACAAGGATTGTCCTCCCCCAAATGACGATTCACTTCTGGATGGCGACCTGATTCTTGCGTTGCGGCAAGGCTTAAAAGCTCAGCTTGAGCGCCAGTTGAACAGTACGCGGACCACCGATCTGGTAGAGCGGGCTCAAAGCTCCGCTTCCCACGTTCCCCGCGTATTGGGCACCGCTGAGGCTCTGGCCCAGCGTGAGCTGGGATTGGCCGAATTGAGGATTTAGAGTCTGTGGACTGCCGAGATCTCCTACCGGCGGTCCAAAATTCGGATGGTTCAGGACATTGAACAATTCTGCGCGGAACTGCAGTTTCAAGCGGTCGCCGATCGGGAAGTCGCGATGCATCGCAAAGTCCCACTGGATCACACCAAAACCTCTCACTGCGTTTCGGCTGAGGTTCCCCTGACGTATTGGGTTTCCACTCTTAGAGTCGAGCGGCGGGGAGGCAAAAGCTGCCGGGTTGAAGCCTTTGCCCCCGGCACATGGCGGGCCCAGCAACTGAATGCACTGTGATCCAGAGAGATAGAGCGGTTCCCCAGTCACCAAATCCGGCCTGACATTAGTCTGCGATCTGAGAAGAGCGCCGTTTCCAAATGCACTATAGAAAATGTCGACTGGTGGGGCGGACGAGGCAATGACAAAATTCTGAGAGGACCACCCACCCAAGAGGGCTTTCCTCAGCGCGTTGCCTTTGGGTGTGGGGATTTCGTAGGTTATCCCGGCCGAAAACGAATTCCGAATATCGAAGTCGGATGGACCTCTGTTGGCCCGGGACCCGAGCGTGGCAACGAACTCATTCGAGCCCACAAAGTTCGAGGCTGCCGAGCCGTTGTCGATCGAGTGCGACCACGTGTAGGAAGCGAGCGCTTGCAGACCGCTTGACAACCGGCGTTGAAGCCGAAGTTGAAGTGCGTTGTAGTTTGAATTTGCCGTGTTGCCAAGCACCTGCACTGCGTAAAAGCTTGGATTCGGAGAGAACACATATTCAGACTGGAGCAGCCTCCGACCGAGAGAACCGATATACGAAGCCGAAACGGATTGCTGGACTCCCAACCCCTGCTCCAGCGCAACGTTCCACTGGAGGCTGTAAGGAAGTTGAAGATGAGGGTTGAATGCGGCCAGCGCACTACAGCAGTTTGCCAGGCTCGCGGGATCAATCACCGGCGGCGCAGCCGCGGATGGGTCCAACGGGAACGGACTTCCAGTACTGGTTGTTGAGGCGCTGTAGGGGTATCCAGGAAGAGAAAGGAGGGTCCCCGCGACCGAGGTCACGAGATCATAGAAAACGCCCACGCCTCCTCGAAGGACGGTTTGCCATTTGGCAGAATCCGAGAGTTCGTAGGCAACGCCCGCCCGCGGCGCGAATCCGTTGTACCGCGTGCCGAAAGGCGCCGTCCCGGCTGGCGCTAGTGCCACCTGGGACAGATCGTTCAGGTTGTATCCGGTGATTGCTGGGAGGTTTGGACCACTCATCGACGACGGTGCAAAATCGATGTCCCACCGCAGCCCGTAGGTCAGGGTTAAGCGCTTGGAGAGTCGCCAGGTATCCTGAGCGTACGAACCAAGATTGCGGAATGAAAATGTCGAGCCGACGTTTGCCACGATCGTGTTGAAGGGAGCAATGCCGGTTTCCGCGGTAGGCATGTCAAAGAAAGCCGGCAGTTGCTCGTATACCGCAGGATCATAAACGGGGGAAAGGCGGCGAAAGTCCACGCCAAACTTCAGACTGTGTGGACCTCTCTGCACGGATAGCCCATTCACAAGGTTGTACTGCCTCTGCAGGTTCCGCTGAATTCTGCCGACGTCCAAGAGGGGATCTCCCTTCAAGCTGAATAACGCAAGCGAAAGAAACGAATTGCCAGCGGTGAAGGAGTCGGGAAACGGAAGAGACGTTAAAGGCGTAGCGCCCCCGAAAGCGTCCACGTAATTGCTGCTCGCGCTGCTTGTCCTGCTGTAATTGAATCGCACATCGTCGGTTATCGCGGAGGACAGCATGCCGGTGGTTCCGACCGTGATGGTTTGTGTGGTGATCCGAATCGGCGTGACAACGCTGAGAGGCGTGCCGCTTGCGCCACGATCAATAATGTCGGAGGGAGAGTAGTTGTAGCGCCCAAAGACATTCCAGTTGCCGCCGATCTTTTCGTCAAGCCGGATGCTGTACGCATCGAGGCTGGACGCGTTGGAGTAACTCGCGTTGTATTGGGCTACGCCGTTCCCGAGGTCCGGCTGGTTCGGGTCAAGAGGAAATGCGTCGAAATACGGTTGCATACTCGGCACCGCATTTTGTCTGGCCGTCGCATCAGGGACAGTGTCAAGCGCGACCTGCGGCAGCCGAAGGCGAAGGCCTTCGTACGAAAAGAAGAAGAATGTTCGGCCCTTCATGAGCGGGCCGCCGAAAGTGCCACCGAAGTCATTCTGGCGCTCCACGGGCTTCGCTAAATGCGAGTAGTCCGCGAACCAATCGTTTGCGTTCATGAGGTCATTACGAAGGAAGTCGAACGCTGTGCCATGGAATTGATTCGTGCCCGAGCGAGTCACAATCGAGATCTGAGCACCCGGTGTGCGCCCGAATTCCGGCGCGTAGGTTGAGGTCTGAATGCGAAATTCCTGCATGGCATCGACCGATACCAGGCTGTTCGTGCCGCCCGATGCGCTAAAAGAACCAAGCCCGCCACCAAGTCCATTGCCCGGATTCGGGGTCGCGCTCATGCCGATGTTCGCGCTCACTCCATCCACCATCCAATAGTTTGAGCTAGCTCGCTCTCCATTCACGCTGAATTGGCCGCCGTCCTGGGTATTGGTGGGAACCGTGACTACCCCTGGTGTGAGTTCAATCAAGGTCTGAAAACTGCGACCATTCATCGGCAGGTTTTCGGCAAATTGTCGGTCCACAACTGTACTCACCGCTGCCGATTCCGTGTTTACCAGCGACGCCCCACCCGTGACTGTCACGGTCTCAAGCAGCGCGCCGACTGGCAGAGTGAAATTGATGGAAAGCGCGTCCTGAACATTGAGAACGATGTCAGGCTTGACGATCGTCTTGAATCCCACCTTGGAGACCTGGATCCGGTAGGGGCCGGGAGGCAGATTGGGTAGGACGTAGATTCCCTCGTCGTTCGTTTTGCTGGTGAGCTGCACGCTGGTTAAGTCGTTCACCGCAATGATTTCGGCGCCGGCGATTACTCGGCTGGTGGGATCGAGAACGAGCCCGTTGATGTTTCCATTGGGCGACTGCCCCTCGGCGCGGAGAACCAACAGCAGCACGGACCAAACGAGAAGGGGGAAGGCAATCCGGGGGAAGCGCATATCAGTTCTCCGCGAAAAATGAAATTCAGCCGCTCTTCAGTTATTCGCAGGAAGCCCCGCCGTTTTTATCAGCTGGATCGATTCTAGAACGAATCAACGAAGAAAGACTTGAGACTTAAGGGTGGTTGGGATTAACTCGGAGATAGGCGAACAGAAGAGGTTTCCCGCTCGGCTTATTGCTTCCTCCGTGCGGTTCAATGGTCACGAAGACGGCATCGATTTGCGCCAGCGTCTTCGGGTCGTCCATTTTCAAAACCCAGCGTTTTTTCGCAGCATTGTCCTCGTAGAAGATGCCGAGATTGAGCGCCTGCTTGAAGTCCGGGCCGCGACGGCCCCATGCCTGAAAAGTCTGCGCACGCTTCGTTTCCTGCTGATCCAGGTCGTAGGCATAGAAGATCAAGGACTTTCCCTTCGTGCAAAACACGCGACCGTAAGGTTTTCTCGTGGCTCCGTTGTCGCCGACGTCATAGACCTCTGCGATGTAGAGGTCACGGGCACCCATGAGTTCCCGAATGTCGCGGTCATGGGACAGTAGTTCTTCCTGCTGACCGAGGGATGCTTCACGATCCTGAAGCACACGAGTGAGATCGTCGACTTTGGCCCCCAATGCTTTGGCGTGGGTAGTTTCGTCGGTCGACTGCTGTGTTAGTGAGGCCACCTGCTGCTGAAGTGCGTGAGATTCCACTTGCGCCGCTTCCAGCTTGTGTCCCAACTCGGAGCGCTGCTGGACCAGATCTTGCTTGCCCGCTTCGCCAGTGCGCAAATCACTCTCCAGCTTGTCCTGCGATTCCTTCATGCGGTCGATCTCGGCCGACTGCCGCTCCAGTTGCCGGCGGAGAGCTGCGAGTGCTTTATCACGCTGCGTAATCTGGACACGGGCAATTTGCCGTTCATGAGCTGCGTCGCTGAGTTGCTCTTCCAGGGAGGGAGTAATCGCAAGTGCAGGCTTATCTTGAGTCGTTGTCGCGGGCGGCGTAGCTTTTGCAACATCCGTGCCATGCCGCACGCCGACCCAGTATGCGGAGAGTCCAAGCGTGATGAAAAGCAGGATTCCGGCGGCGTACAGCATCCAAACGTGACGCCATGTTGATTCAGGAGCAATCGGTAGAACTCGACGGAAAGCGGCCGGCACTCCGTTCTTCTGTTCGGCGGCGCCTGGCTGTTGGCCTTCTTCCCGTGCCAAACGCTCGAAGAGTGCCGTCTCCGCGCGCGACTGGGACCAGGAAGGACCAGGGTCTATCCGCGATGATTGCTCGGCTCCGATGGCTGGAATCGCGTCGTGGACAACGGATTCGTACTGCCGGAGAGCCTCACGGCACTCGGGGCAAGTAGCAAGGTGTTCCTGGAGTCGGGTCTGTTCTTCCTCGCTCAGCTGGCCTGAGGTTGAAACAGCACAAAGCTCCAAAAACTCGTCATGGGGTCCGCTTGGCAACAACGCACCCGCTCCTACGATGGCTAGAACTTTTTATCATACTGCTTCTTTGCCCGGCAATTTGCCAGCAGAAATCTGCTTCCGCAGCTTGTCCAGCCCGCGGTAATAGTGATTTCTCGCATTCCCAACGGTCTGACCCAGTTTGGCAGCGATCTCCTCAAATGTGTAGCCCTCGAAGAAAAAGAGATGCAGAGTTTGTTGCTGGCTCTCGGAGAGTTCATTGCACCAACTTTGCAAGGCCTCTTCTCGGTCAAGGGCACCTTCCCTCGAATTCTCGTAGCGTCCAGACTTTGAGGGCAGGTCGCCCAGTTCATTCTCTGCCTGGTCCAGGTCCAAGCGGGTGTAGAAGTGACGGGAAGTCAGATAACGCCGTCGCGAGATGGCCCGGCGGTAGGTCATTTGGAGAATCCAGAACCGGGCTGAGCCTTTCGAACTGTCAAAGGTTCCGCAGAGACGGTGAACTAATAGAAAGATGTCCTGGAGAAGGTCGTCTGCCTCGGATACGTCTCGCAAAACTCGGTAGGCTACTCCGCGGACGATACGGGCGTAGCGGCGGAACAAGGATGCAAGGGCATCTCTGTCGCCCCGGCAGATCAAAGCCATCAGGGCTTCGTCGGAGGCCTCCGTTGAAGGCGGTTTTTGATCCGCCTCGATAGAGCCGCCCCTCGCTTTCTGGTTGGATAGCGGCAAAGGGAAACGGGCTGCGACAGAATTATCCACGTTCCTCCTCCAATCGCTTAATGAGCCGCAGCAGCAAGCCTTGCCGATCTTATGAACTCCTCAAAGTGATGGGTTTTCCCCGTTGGCTTTTATCCATCATCCCACCACACTTGAATCCTCAATGCCGCACAATCGGCAAATTCAACCTCGGTCAGGCCCTGAAAAAGCCTTCGGAATTGTTCTGCGCGAGATTCGTAAGGAGGCGGGACTCTCCCAATTGGACGTCTACGTCAAGTTCGGCATTGATAGAACTCAACTGAGCGCTATTGAGCGGGGTGTGCAAAGTCCGACTCTCAAAACAATCGTTCGGTTTTCACGGGCGTTCCGAGTCAGTCCAACCGAAATGATGCGCCGAATGGAAAATTCTCGTTTCTACTCTCGCCGCTAGATAAGGCTCGGGATGCCATCTGGCGCATGAAATCCAACCCTTTATATATCTAATACGCATATTTGTGACTGTCAAGCATATCTCTGATGACCTTTGATTGAGTGCTCTGGGCTAGTAGGTTGGGTTGCGATGAGCCGAGATTTGGGAGTATCGTTCCGCAGGCAGCTCGCGAGACTCCGTGAGGCAGAGGGACTCACCCAACCCAAGCTCTCGGAGATGATCGGTGCCGGTCCCCAGTATGTCGGACACGTCGAAACCGGGCGCATTAAGACCCCATCCTGGGAAAGAATGAAGAAGTTAGCTAAAGCATTAAACGTGTCCATGAGTGACCTTTTCTTCTTCGAAGGCGTGGACGACAGCCTTGAACAGCTACGCGCTAAGGTCCACCGACTCGCCGAGACCAACGATGTCAAACAGCTGCGAAGGTATTACCGCCTGATGCTCGTCTCTCGAGAAGAGTAATCAACGGATCGTGCGTAGCTGGCAGGTCATTACACACGGTTCTTCTAGAACGACAATTCCAGCTACTTCCCGGCGGTAGAACTCTGAACACTAAGTGTGCCTGCCCTCACCATCTCGAGCAATTGGACTGTGCGGTTGGACATGCTAAGGAGTGCGGAAAGCTGTCGACATGCGGGAATGGGTAAACGCGCCTTCTAAGATTTTAGTTGCGGTCGAATGCAGCGAACAAGCGTGCTTTTCATCGGCGCGTTTTTGAAGTTCGTAAACCATCTCAGAAACAAAGGACTCGCAGGACTCGGGTGCAGGAACGGCACGACGACCGATGTTTTATAGTTCGCTAGATGTGATCCCAAATCGTCAACAACCACTTGTAGGGTCAGCAAACTCGATCTCTTCAAGAAGTGCGTGTAAAAAGTGGTGTATGCTGCTGCCCCCAGCAGCAAAATCACCTTCGGCTTGACGACCTCAAGCTCTCTTTCCAGAAAGGCGCACTTAAGGGCTTCCTTGACCCTGCGCAGGCTAGGTCGCTTGATCGACGCCTTGGTCTTGTCGCTTCGTTGTAAGGAAACGTATCCGGGGAACTCCGGGCAAAGGTCGGTGCAGTAGGCTGTTTGTCTTTGTGAGCCTAAGGCTGCTTGAATGACCGCCCCACTGGCGAGTTTGACGTCCGAAGAGGGGTAGACGGTGAACCCGAGCGGAAGCAGCATTTTGTCGAGGTATCTGCCCGTGCCTCCCAGTCGTCCATCAGCGCGGAAATAGTTAACACCTGAGAGCCGAACCGTCTTCGGGCCAATTGCTTCGGCGACTATAGCCAGATCAGCACAAGGATTTAGTGCAGTCAGGATTCGGGGTACTGCCTCGCGATCGCGATTCCACTCGCCGATCTCCGCGTAAATGCGCCGCAAGGATCGTAGTTGCCGTTCACGTCTCTTGGCGAACCCGAAGTTCATGAACGCCCCCTCCAGAAGGGTCCGCGCGGCCGCGGCCGCACAAACGATCCCGTCGGGAACTCAAGAATCCGGACAAACACTGGAACGTGCAACTTTAGCGTCGATCTCGTTTGACTACCCGAGGGACCACGGCGATGGCCCAAGCCTTCACTCTCCTTTCCCAGATGAGACAGGAATATGCCCACAGAAGATACATGACGACCCAGTCTTGGGGTGCGGGCGAACGACTGTGTCTCGCTTACAGCGCTCGCAACGAGCAATGGACGCATTAGGATCTTTTCCTATGGCGTCCAACCGCGGTCCGATATTCCGTTCAGCTCTTTGGTTTATTTGTGGAATCGCAAGCAATTGATACCAATCATCGGGTGCGAGAGCGTCTCCCAACCAGAGACCCAGTTCATCGCTAACAAATCTATCAACGAACAGCAGGGCATTTCTGCACATCGTTAATCCTTGTCGATGATTTAATGACGCGGTTCCGTGCTGCAGACTGTTGCGCATTCGGCGTAGCTGGTTGATGTGCCCGCGTTCGTCCTCTGGCAAGCAAACACCTGCCGCAGCAAGACGCAGAATTACTGTCGGGTTATTTGGGTGATCTGAGAGGCCTGCAGGGTCTAGTTCCTCCAGCCGCGCCTTCAGAAGCAATTCAATGGCGCGATAAATCAAAGGTACAGCACTCACCAGTTCTGAAGAACGCTTTCGAGATTCCAAGTAGGATGAAACGCCGTCTTCTAAGCAGTGGGATGCATTCTCTATCAGACTGATGTCAACGGAGTCCGGGGCTATCTGATGCGCCGGTGGCGGCGACGTAGCAGCTAGACGAAAGCCGGCTTCAAGAAATATCGACGCATCGGCTTCGGTGCCGCGTATAGCTTCCTCAATTACCTCCGGCGATGACCGCGCGAAGAATATAAACCTGTGTTTCGCATCCGCCCACTGTTCTGTTGTCCAAATCGTCTCGCTGTTTTCCACGTCCTGGAAATCCAGAATCGAAAGATCGACGGGCTCATCTCTGCGGGTTCCACCATCATCAAACAGGTCGATCCAATCCTGCGTCGACAGAAGCTGCTTGGGCGGAATTAGAACTGGCTCGCGAAGCACAACGTGCAGTGCACCACAACCCATGCACAGCAATCGTCGATGGGTGGTATACACCACGTCCGCCTGGTGGCAAGTGCAATAGAAATAGTATTCGTCCTTTTCTCCATGGAGTATTGCAGCTATTCGCTCAGTTGGTGCCAGGTATGAATCGGGAACCCGTGCCACAATGTGCGACTGGGTATAGATGGCCCGGTCTTCGCACATCTGGTAGGGGTTCTCTAGTCCGAAGTATGCCTTCTGCTCGGATTCCCACTGCCGCTTGGCTATGGGCTCGAAAGGATGGTCACCTTCAAAGATTTCGTCAAGCCATTCTGTTGCCGATATCGGATGGACCAAAATCTGTCCATCCCACAGGATGAATCCCCTCTGCTCCACTTTGCGGTTCACGTCCGAAAGCAATCCCTTCACATCAATTCCTGTTGAAGTAAGGAATTGACGGGGTGCCCATAGGGCGACAACCTTTGTGAGCGGCGAAGTCGTTTGTGAGGCGCTGACGACCGGGTCATTGGCGCTATGGAGAGACATCGCCATCAATCGTTGTTGACCGCGTCTACGGGGCATAACACTCCTGAAGCAACAATGAGTTCGTTTTTCAAAAGGTGCTATGCCAGCGAATGGGGCTTGCGCTTTCCATGGAAGCATAATTGTTTTCGAGCCCAAACGGTCTGTTTGTTCCTATGAAACCGACGCACTCGAGACAGGTGGCTCAAACTGCTATTGTCCTCTCGCGTATACAGCGTTCGTCATCTTTTTTACAAATCAACCCTGAAACGCAGTTTTAAGCGTAAGCGCCGATCTGAAGCCGGTCGCAAGTCGGCACCGGACCCCATTGTTCCGGTTAGGCTTAGCCGATAGACGATTCTTAGTGTCCCCGCTCACCGCGTTCTCGGCGCCGCTCGAACGCTCAACTTGGAGTACATATGCTATTAGGGGCGGTAAACACAGCCGCCTTGATCGCTGCGGCCAAGAGCCGCCAAGGAGAATCAGAATGTCCACCGATCAATTGCTCAATGAAATTGAGCGCCAGAAGAAATACCTCGCCCAACTTCCCAAGAAGTTCACATTCCCGCTTTTTAATACAAAGCGGGCCCTTGCCTCTCAGCGGCAAAACGGCTATCGGAACACGGCGGTCGCGGCTCGTGAAATCGTGGATAACGCGTTCGAAGCCGGCGCCTCAACGGTCGATATCGTCTTTGAGACGAATGCCAACGGTACACGTCAGATTGTCTCCGCCGTGGCCTTCATTGATAACGGCTCGGGCATGCTGCCTACGATGGCTCGATTCGCCCTCAGTTGGGGTGGCGGAACTCATTTCGACGACCCTAACTTTATTGGAAAGTTCGGGTTTGGCCTCCCGAATGCATCGATCAACCAGACCAAGGTGGTTGAGGTCTACACCCGCATCGGGAAAAACGACTCGATTACAAAAGCGTGGCTCAATCTGGACGAATATGACGACTACACCCACCAAACAATCCCAGAGCCCACAACGGGAGAACTTCCGGCGTTTGTGAAAAAACATTTAAAGAAGGAGGGAAGCGCATTTGATCATGGAACGGTTGTTGTCTGGAGGAATCCAGACCGCCTAACGTACAAGACCGTGCGCACGCTCGCCGAGCACCTAGTCGATGATTTTGGGGTGACCTACCGGTACCTCCTCGACAACAAGAAACTACGGGTTGATGGCACGAAGGTGGAACCGGTCGATCCGCTTTTCCTTGATCCCCGTGGGCGTTACTACATGGCTCCCGAGCAGGGCGGCGCGACAAAAATGGAGGAGAAGACAATCTCCGCAAAATACTACCGTGACGGCCTAACAGGTGGCCTTCACTTGGAGAAGATTACGGATGAGGTTCAAATTGACCGCAGTGATCCCAACCTGCTTGCAGTGGGATCATTCCACCTCCGAGTCGCGCGGCTGCCGTACGGTTTCGTGGTCGGAGGCAAGAATGCAAAGGATGCCCCTGACGAGGCGCGTCGCCGGTTCGAAATCCGGCAATCACGACGTGGCATGTCATTCGTGCGGGCTGGCCGCGAGATTGAGACGTTGGACGCATTTCCGCGATCCTCCCGTGATGTGTCGAGTGGGCTGGGTAACTGGCCGCTGTTACAAAGCTACGCGTACCACTGGGGCATCGAAGTCAAGTTTGGCCCAGAGTTCGACGAGGCATTTGGAATTACGAATGACAAACAACGCGTTCGTCCGGTGGAAGACTTCTGGCGACTGCTGACACAAGAGGGTATCGATTCGCTTCTACAGAGAGAGAACGCCTGGCAAGAACAGACCCGGCACCTAGAGAATGAGAAGCGGAAGACGGAAAAGGCACAGACCTCTAGCTCTCCAACCCCAGCAGAGGAGGCCGCCGCCGCCGTGCCGGTCATCGTGGGTAAGAAAATCACCGTACCCGACCGACTGAAACCCGAGGCCCGAGAGCATGTAGAACAAGAGGCCAAGAAACGGGCAGCAATTACGCAGCAATCAATTGAAGAGGTAAAGAAAAATCTAGACCAAGAAGCCAAGCGGAGGCCGTTTCGCATCGATTTTTTCGATGACTCGCACGGCCCATTCTATCGGCCAGAATGGATGGGCCTGCAGATCGTTGTTTGGGTGAACCGTCTGCATCCGTTCTATTCTCTTTGTTACGGCGAACTCGTGAGCCTGTTGGGCGGGTATAAAGCCAAGCAAGCGCTGGATGTGCTCTTGATTGCCTTGGCCAAAGCTGAACTCGAGATTGACGAGGAAACCGCCGCACAGCAGTTCCGGTATCAGCGCGAGCAGATCTGGACTTCTTTCCTGGCGATAGCGCTGCAAAGTCTGGATGGCAAGATCCAGAGCCCCGATGAACCCGAAGAAGGTAACGAGATGACGACCGTGGCGGTTCAAGCGACCGCGTGAAGAAACAGTGATGGCCGATTCGAACTCGCTCGAATCGGCCATTCTGTTGTACATTAACGAAGTAGAAGGCAGTGCAGGTGCGGCCAAGTGCCGCCATGCCCCCGGGTGCTGCGACAGCCTTCAAGACGACACGTTTTGAATGGCCGTTGCGGCCCACGAAAGGAGCATGGATGCCTGCATCCCAGGTTGCGGACGCCGAATCTGCACTCGACTCGTTGCTTTTGGGCTTTCAGTCGAGACAAACCGAACTTTCTGAAGCATTTGTCAAAGCTGTATCCCACCGGCTGAGAACCACCGCACGCCGCTATCTTCCGGATCTTCCCGATGACATCCAGGAGGAACTGATTGGGGAGACTCTGCTCCTTCTGTTGCAGCCTGATTTGGCGCGATTTGACGCTTCACGTGGGTCTGCGTGGAATTACATCTACGGCTTTGCGTTGAATGCGGCAAAGAATATTCGATCGATGTATGGACGGCGACGGAAACGGGAGCAAGACACCGCAGTCGCGGTGACGCCCACTCCTCAGCAGGTCTCGCTTGATGAAGTCAGCGAGACCATTCCGGCCAAAGATCCTACAGAGGAGTATCAGCGACGAATTGCGGTTGAGGAGGTGATGGCGAAAGCCCCTCCTACGATGCGGGTCGCCCTTGAGAGAATCTATTTCGACGACCAACCCCGTGTTCGCGTTGCGGCGGAACTCAAAATCGACCGCTTTGTTTTGCAACGGCAACTGGTGGCGTTTGCAAAATCATATAGAGAAATACATGTCGGGACATGAAAGGAGTCGTCGTGGTCACAGGTTTCCCCCTGGTCGCGATTCGCTCATTTATACAAGCAACTCGCGATTCTGGTTACAAGAGCACCTCAGCGGCCGTATCCGAGCTCGTCGACAACGCTTTTGAAGCGGAAGCCACCTGTGTACGTGTGGAGGTCAATGAGGATCCCAGGGGCGAGAAGCGGTTGAGCGTCAGCGACAACGGCCATGGCATGGCTCCCACCATCATGCAGTTGGCTCTCCAGTTCGGTGGGAGCACACGCTTCAACTTCCGCCAGGGAGCCGGCCGCTACGGGATGGGCCTGCCAAACGGGTCCCTGAGCCAGGCTCGCAGGGTGGATCTCTACAGTTGGTCGAATCCGCATAAAATCTGGTCCACCTATCTGGACGTTGACGAAATTGCTTCTGGCGTGCTCGACGGGGTTCCAAGGCCGGTCCGGTTCAAACCAGGAAGCGCGAAAGACTATCCAGAAACACCAAGCGGCACGGTAATAGCGCTGTCAAAGTGCGACAAACTCGACTATCGAACTGTCAAAGCACAAGCCAAGCGCCTGAACCTCGACTTGGGCCGCATTTTCCGACAACGCTTGTATCAGGACAAACAGATCCTCGTGAATGGCGATGCGGTAGCGCCGCTCGACCCGATATTCCTTCATCCTAGCGGTAGCCTCTGCGCAGCTGAGCCTTACGGCCCTCCGCTTGAATATCAAGTGCGGACGCCAGTGCCTGTCGCCGGGCACCCAGTTTCAAAGATCCAAGTCCGCTTCGTCCTGCTGCCCGTTGAAAAATGGCACTCCCTTTCCAACGAACAAAAAAATCAGGCCGGCATTTCGAGCGGTGCGGGAGTCTCTATCGTCAGGGCTGGGCGGGAAATTGACTATGGCTGGTATTTCATGGGCAATAAGCGCCGCGAAAATTACGACGACTGGTGGCGATGTGAAGTTAGCTTTGAGCCTGTGCTTGACGAACTGTTTGGGGTCACACACACAAAGCAAAAGATCAACCCCACAGTGGAACTGAATGAGATACTCGTTCCTGACCTGGAACGGGTGGCGCGGGAACTGAACGGCATCGTTCGCAAACGCTACACGGAGGTCCGAACCGCTGAGTTCTCTGGAAGAGCAATTGCCGCTGCTGAGCAACGTGATGTACGGATGGAGCCACTTCCCTTGCGTCGATCGGCACACGCCTCTCATGCCCAAGGACGCGCGTTGTGGCGGAAAGTGGAATATGCGATCGATCATAAACCGTTGGACGAGGTAAGCTTTTATGTTCCAGCTCTCAGGAGAGATAAGCTATTGCTCACGTTGAACCAGGAGCATAGTTTTTTCACGAAAATCTATGAGCCACTCTTTGCTGACAACCAGGGTATTCCAAACTCATTGCTAGGGTATCTCCAACTTCTCCTCTTATCCGTTGCCAGGGCTGAGTGCAACATAAGGTCGAGGCAGGACCGAGATGCTGTGAAGCGGCTCCGCGAGGAGTGGAGCAACGCGCTCACAGCATTTCTTGACTAAACGCTATGGGGCTAACGAAGGTCACGCTTACACCGAAGTTGGGAGTGCTGCAAGAGGCATTCCTGGGACGCTGTGCCGGGATTCATCAGGCCATTGGCGAATTCGGGTGTGAGCCAATTACGACACAGCTGCTCTCTGATCTGCGGCGCCGTTTCCTTTGTCCGCTGCCATCTCCGACTCGGGCCCAATTGAGGGACGAGCTATCGCTGCTGACTGCCTTGAGCGTCGTGATTGACCTGATCGCCCAGGGCTGGACGTTCGCTGCCGCGTTGCCCGAAGTGGTACTCGAGTTTCGGCCGACGACGTCCCCCGAGGTGGAAAAGGAAAGACTGAAGCGCGCACATCAGATTGAGCGAGATTTTCAACTGCATGAAGCTTCCGTACGAGCTTTTATTCAGGGTATGGAAAAGAGACGCCTCACTAAGAAAGGTTGGCATTCAATTTATTCGGTCATGCGCGATGGCCGAGAGCTTGCCGAGAAACTAGAAGGGGTCGTTGCCCTCAGCGACTCTGATTTGCAGACCGAGGGAATTGGACGGATCATTCGCCCTTACCTGCAGTTCGTTCGTCCAAACGACATCTGCGAGCACACCGGCTTGCGCCTGGGCGATGTGTGGCGGTATTTCAGGCATACATGGTCGAACACCTACAAAAGCATTCCCGGTCGCAGCATGATGATTCTCGTCCGGGACGCGGCTGCACCGTTTCACCCCGTCGTTGGCATCGCCGCATTGGGTAGTTCCGTTGTTCAGCAGAAGGCACGAGACAAGTGGATCGGATGGGACGCAGGAATCATATTGAACAGATTCCGGGAGAAGCCGTCACGGAGACTCATCCGTTGGCTGGATAGACAACTCGACTCGATTATCAAGGGTGTCTACAAAAGAGATTTTCTTCGTGAAGGATTTCTCACTCGCGCAAATCTTAACCATCCATCCGATGAGATCATCAAGAAGCTCTGGCGGGAATCGCAGAAGGCGATCAAGCGCCATCGGCTCTATCCGCACGCTGCAAAGCACAAAAATGCAACTACCGCCAATGAAGTGGATTGGCAAGAGCTAGCTGAGACGAACCTGTTTCGCAGCAAGAGAGCGCGAATTCTTTCCACTGCTCTCACCATTCGTCAGGTATTTCTCCAATTCAAGCTGTGTGACGGCTCAGCCCGGGCGTTCCTAGACGCACTGGCTGTCGGCCGCTTTCGCAATGCGATAGTGCAGTTGTGCCGTCTCCTCAAGGCGGAGCGAGTGGGCATCAATATGATGGACATTACTGTGTGCGGAGCAATTGCGCCCTACAACACTTTGCTGGGAGGAAAACTTGTCTGCATGCTGCTTTGCAGTCCCGAAGTCGTTCGCGAGTACCGTCGGCGCTATGGCGGGCAAGAAAGCCTGATCGCTTCAAGTATGCGTGGGAGGAGCGTAAGACGTGAGGCAAAACTCACTTTGCTTTGCACCACCAGCCTCTACGGTTCTAGTCTTAGCCAGTACAGCCGAGTCAAGGTCCCCGCGCAGCACATCGGGGGGCAGCAAAATGAAGTTCTCGAGTATCGTGAACTCGGCGTAAGCGAAGGATTCGGATCATTTCACTTTAGCGCCGAAACATTGCGACTCATAGAGATCTTGCTCAGCCGATCGAACTACGCCCGGAAGGTGAACAGCATTTTCGGGGAGGGGGTCAACCCGCTGATGCGAAAGATTCGGGAAGGTCTATCGGTCCTCGGCTTGCCTGCGGATCAGCTACTTAGGCATGGCAACAAGAGAGTCGTATACGGGGTTGCGCTTGCCAGGAATTTCCGCGAGGTTCTCATCGGTTTGTCAACTCAGCCGGAATACCTCTTGCCGATGACCAAACTTAGATGCAGGACGGAGTTACTGGCCGACTATTGGCGGCAACGCTGGCTTTTGAAGCGTCTGCAGAAGTTCGGAGTATTGGAGGAAGTACAACGTCATTCCTGTGCCTATCCGATTCAACACGGCGCTCAGGTGAAATTGCTGCCCCTCGAAAATGATGCGAACCTGCGTTTTTGGGCTAAAGCTGCCAATTAGTTGATGATATACGATTGAGCGCCGCTTCAATGTTCAGTGCATCGTCGTTTTTCTTCTCTTGCTTCGACAAGCCAGCGGGACAGCTTCTGGATTATGCCGGTCACTTGTTCAAAACGCTGATATTCCTTCCAATTTGTCTTGTGTACTGTTGTGCAAAGCAAGCATCGCTTAGTGCTGCGGTCGAGACGTTTGCGATAGGCATCAAGTAGCTTGATCGCTTCTTCGATTTCGTTCATGTAGAAAAACTCCTTTGGTGGAGATCTGCCTGTTGTCCGGGCGACGGTTTTAGGGAGATGTGTGCGGCGTGGAAGATTCCGGCGACCCAAGGTGGTGGCCTTGGCGGCGTTGTCGAAAGGGGATGGTTCCCGGCCCACATTCCAGTGCACCAACGTCGCGGCGGCATAGGAGCTATCGAAACCCCAGATGTCACTCCTTGCCGCTCCTCCAGCCTCGCAGGCTCACATAAGTGCCTAATTTGCAAATACTTACATCTTGACATCTGATTTGTTTCAAGGAAGAATCAGCTACTCCCCTTGGTGCAACTGTTTCGACGGAGCCTGACGCAACTTCTTGCCAAGTCACTCGCGGCAGGGTTCGACGAACTGGCTTTTTCATGACTGTTGACCAGTGGCAACGGCACCTCCAGGAACGCTTCGCTGCTCTGCGTGATCATCGAGCTCACGGGCAGGATCCACCCGTCCTCTATGCACTCGAACATGGGCTCACAACCGACGAGTTGTCTGACCTCAACAGCGAAGTAGAGGGGTTCATCCAAGAGTCATCGCCACTCGATCGCCACTGGCTTGTCTGGGTCGTCTATTCAGCTGAGATCGGGTATGAATTCTCCGGCGACGAGTACTGGACAACGTTCGAAGAAAGAACACCTGGCTGGGTGGAGTCTGGTGTTGATCGATCCTGGCTTAGATCCGTATTTTGGCGGTTTCACCGCGAGTACAGCGGAGCAAAGCCTGAAGGCCGCTGGGCCAATCACTTCTCCATAATCGCTTGGCCGATCACCCACGCGATTCTTCCGCGTGACCTACAGCGACAACTTGCGCAATCTCTTTACGACATCCGGTATCTGTTTGACTCGGAACTCCTTGGCTCCCCCGAATTGCTCGGCACACAGATCGAAGCCCACAGCTGGAACGCGAATTCTCGATTCCGCGACCTGGCCGGGGAGCACTTACTGGTCGGACAAATTGCAACCGCTCTGCTGCTGGATGAGAAGGAAAGAGAAACCGCACTCATTCTTCGCTCGACCCTGGAGCGGATAGCATCGGATCTTGACCGCAACCGGCGTTCACAGGAGTGGTTGGAGGACGCCAGGAATCAGGCGAGGACCATACGTCTGAGGGGGCTACGTAGAGGAGATACCTACGCCACCGATAACGAAGAAGATTCCGAATTCACAGCGAGCGAGAATCAAAACCGGCGATCGGTCGTCGAACTCGGAATCGAACCAGATTTGGTTCTTCGTCCGGTCGATGCCAGGACATGGGACGTCCGCCTTCAGTTGCCCGATCTTTCTCCTTTGCTGACTCGGTTCCCTGAGTTCAAGGCCGTTCTGTCCGGCGAACGGTGCAAGGTGGCCGGAGCCAAAGGGCGGACCCTTGCGCGAGAATTCCTGTTACATGGCGGCCAAAATGTCACACTCACTCAATGGCCGGAACCTGCGGAAGTTCTCCTCAAGTTTGAGAACTCACCTCTGAAGTTAGATTTCCTGCTGACCTCCGAATGCTTGCTGCGACCCGGACCGCGGTGGCTTTTTAAGGTTCTTGCTGGAGGCACAGCCGTTGAAATCAAGAGCCACACGATTCAACCCGGAAACTCCTACATTATTCTGACGCGCGCGTCATCCGGGATAGGGGCACTAGCACTGCAGTGTACGTTGCAAGAGACAACGTGTTCGGGCGTGTCAGCAGTCAGACTGGATGCGCCTGCTTCGTTGCCGCATGAGTATTCGGAGCAACTAGCCTTCATCGGCCTTCACCCAGCGAGCGGCCTCCGTGTGCGTCCGGTCGGAATTCCAGCGGCCAAGTGGAACGATCAGGGATCCGCGGAATGGTTGAGCACAGACTCACCAGTTCTCGCGATCAGTTCCGATTTTGAATTGAGTGGTTTGGTATTGAACCTTCGCGGACCTTCTCCAGCGATGTTAGAACTCAGCGGGAATGAACTACGGACACCGACATTGATCGATCTCGGCCGACTGGAAGCGGGTAGATATAAGCTGCATGTCATCACGGCCAAGCACTCATCGCCGTCGCCCCAAATCGATGGCACACTTAGTTTCACTGTCCGAGAACCGCGAACATGGCAGCAGGAGATTCCGAAGTCGACTCCGTTTTCCGTCCAGGTTTCACCCCCGAAGCCTGATTTGGAGGAGCTATGGGATGGCCGCGCAACCATTGAGGTGCTTGGTCCACGAGGGAGAAAAGCAGAGTCCGAGCTATGGTTCTACAAAGACGCTGCTGCGCAAAGCCTATTACACACAAAACAACTCGCACCCTTTGATCTCCCTGCCACAAATGAAGTGTGGCAGGAAGCGCTTGACGCCGCCAGATCCGACAAGCGGACCCAGAACGCATTTGATGAGAGTTCCGCGTGCGTTGTCGCGATTCAATGCGATGAACTCGGAGAATTCAGGTTGTCATGCGAGCGTCAGGCAACACCATTGAGATGGATACTTAAGGAAGAGAATCACGGCTTCTCCCTCAGATTGCTTCAATTGAATGATCAACTACCGGTTGCCGTGAGCCTGTATGCATTCGAGCGTCCTGACATCAGATGTCCCGTTCCCTCCGGACCAGCATCCTTCAGGGTCCTCCAGGAAGGCGGACTCTATTCCGCATCAACGGAAAACTTCCGTTCGGCAATCGTTGTTCCGTCCCACCACATTCAGTCGTTCGCACAACTTCAGCCGCATGTACAGCTCTCGCAACGAAAAGCCACAGAACAGGAACTGGGAGACCTCCTAGACATTCTTGAATTGTGGTCGACGGCCCGGATTTCGGGAAATCCCATTACGCGCAGAACGAAGGACCAGATTGTACGGTCGTTGAAGGCACAACTGGTGTCACTGCTCTGCGGCGATCTTTGGGCAAAGCTGGAAAGAGGTCGTTCGGGCGTGATCGCTGTCGCCGATCTGCGGAACGCAATCTCCTCAAACATTCATCATTCCGCCATCGGCAGAAGTCTGGTAGAGCAACGAGCAGAATTGGGCCAGGGCGGGACGCTAGAAATTTGTCGGAGATTGAGCGAGCTTACTAATTGTTACCTTGATCTCCCGACATTTTCCGTTTCCCGGGACCACCATGTCGCCCGCCAGGACTGGGTGGTTGAGTTGGCATTTCGATTGGCGAATGAACCGGAACAGATTCAAGAGTGGGCTCGAGACGATCTTCAAGACGGCCTCAGATACTTGCTGCGTAATTCCGTATTGTTGCGGATCGGGCGACTTGCGTCGCTACTCCATGCCAGTGCATCAGGACAGGATGCCGTTTTCCAGAATGAGGGGCAATTAATTCCGTGCGAGTTGTGACGCCAAAAGAAGCGGAAGCCGCGTCGATCGAACAGCTCGGACTTGATCCGACCGCGCTGGATTTTGCAAGCCCGGAAGCCCTCGCCGAACTCATAAGACGAATCGCGGCATTCGTCTGTCCGTGCTCTCCTTCAAAGCTCGTATTGGCCGGGGTTTCCTTGGTTGAGCCCCTCAATTGCTTAGAATCCCCTCGAGAAACCATTTCTGACACTCTCGACGCACTCACTGCATATGGTGATTTGGTAGAAAGTAACGACATTTCAGGAGAATCCTCAGGCCGGATTATCTACTTGGCTCCTCCCAGCTTTGTCGAGGTCAGTTCGACACTCTACTTGCTGATCGGCGCAGGACCGGATGGCCGCTACCCACTCCCCAATGAACTGCGGGCGCAAGCGGAACCCGTTGCCCACTACCGTCGACTTAGAGTTACGGACGCTAAGGCAGTCAGGGATGCCCTGTCGCAAGCCGGTTTCTTGGCGGTCAGCGCCGACACTTGGCTGAAAGCACCTTCTCAATCGATGCCCTATTCGTATCGACAAGTCTACGACGACTTGCTTCAGCAGTCAGGAGTTCCAGGTGCTATGGATGAATTGAGGATCCTAGAAACTCAGCGGTCAGTCACCTACTACCTCGGACGATGGGCAGCACTAAGCAAACAGAGCGGCCGATATCTAGGGAGGCGCCCTCAAGCGTACGGAGCAGATCTATGGTGCTACGTCGAGTTGAGAGAGGGGGTCGCTACCCGGCTGCTGAACTTGCCGTTGCTGGAGATCCGCTGGCGCGCTTGTGACGAGGCGTGGCACTTGCAGCAAGCAATCGACGCCGCCGAGGGTCACCCGCAGACCTACCGCCGCAGGAAAGGGCATACCGCTGGAACAACGGCGATCGATTTCTTCTCTCCGGTACCACAGTGGGCGAGCAGGCGTTGGGACTACACTGGAACACGCGTTGTTACAACTGGCTGCTTGTTTTCATATGTGTTCGGTGACGACCAACTCGAAGGCGAACTGAGATTTATGCAGGAAAGGATGTGGCTTCAGCAACAATGACGACCCGATCTGCAGAAGCGACCCACAGCAATTTCGGCACAATAAATGAAACAGTCGCTGAGTTACAGCGATCACTGCGCGAATACATTGAGGCTGCCTATCACATAGGCGACCCTGGCCTCATAGCACAGAGGCGCGCCCTGCTTGATGATTTGGGCGTCATTCATCAACGCCCTTACCTTGAGAGTACCCCTCGGTACGTTGGGGGCAAGAAGTTCAATGAGATCACCGGTCTGGATCCCGCAATCTCGGCTCTTCTGACTGAATTGGCAAACGCAACTTCGACAAACAAGCAACTCCTGCACGACCCTCCGTATCAGCATCAGGCTGATTCGATAGAACAGATCCTCGTCCATGGCAAGAGTCTTATCGTGATGACAGGCACCGGCTCCGGCAAGACGGAGAGCTTCTTACTGCCGATCGTCGGAAAGCTCGTCAAGGAAGCTGTGCATCGGCCGAAGTCCTTTGCCCAGCACTCAGCGGTCCGGGCCATGATCCTTTATCCGATGAACGCGCTGGTCAATGATCAGCTTGGCCGTTTACGGTTGCTCTTCGGTGACAGTCGCCTCAGCGAGAAGTTCACGAAATGGGCAGACCGGCCTGCGCGTTTCGCTCGCTACACAAGCAGAACCCTCTATCCTGGAGTCCGTGATCCGAAGAAAGACGGCGACAGGCTTGCTCCGATCGGAAAGTACTACATTAAACACATTTTGAAGTCTTTGGAGGCTCCCTCGCCGGAGCAGGAGGCCTCCAAGAGGCTCATTGATGAGCTGAAGAAACGGGGGAAGTGGCCCTCCAAGCCTGACCTCTTCGCTTGGTATGGGAAGCCGAGTACCCGGTGGCTCGACTCCAAAACGCGCAGTTTCAAACGTTGCATAACACTTCCCAACGACCAGGAGTTGTTAACGCGTCACGAAGTGCAGACCGCACCGCCAGATGTCTTGGTGACCAACTACTCGATGTTGGAGTACATGATGATGCGCCCGCTGGAAGGCCCAATCTTCGACCACACCCGCAATTGGTTAAAAAGCAATCCAGATGAGACTTTCCTGCTGGTACTAGACGAAGCTCATTTGTATCGCGGTGCTGCGGGAGCTGAAGTCGCCCTTTTGGTGCGCAGACTGCGACAGAGGCTGGGTATCTCTCCAGACCGACTGCAAGTCATTTGCACGACAGCAAGTTTTAGTGAACACAAACATGCGCCATCGTTTGCGGCACAATTGACCGGCAAATCAGAGAGCGATTTCATTCCCATAGTCGGAACTCTCGCGCTCCGCAGCCCCGCAGTTGCCGGCAAGGCCGACGATGCGAAGCACCTTGCAGACATTAACCTGGCCGCCTTCTATTCTGCCGACCGCGATCTACGCGATCAAGAACTAACGCCGTTTTTTAAGTTCCGAGGTATTCCATACAACTCGATGAATTGGCAGGCAGCGTTGTTCAAGGCCCTTGAGTCCTATCCTCCTCTGAATCTACTAGTCAACATTACGATGAAGAAGGCGCGCCCGCTCAACAGTCTCGGGCAGGACATTTTTCCTGATGTCGATTCCATGCTTGCTGCCCGCGCTCTTACCGCCTTGACGGCTCTGGGGAGCACTGCCCGTCGAATGCCCGATGAACCGGGCCTGTTGCCGTGCAGGGTCCATTCCTTCTATCGCGGTTTGCCGGGCCTGTGGATATGCATGGATCCACACTGTAATGCCGTGGCAACAACCGAGAACTCTGCCGGCGGCAGACTCTTTCCCCAGCCTAGAGAACTGTGTTCATGTGGCAGTCGCGTATTGGAATTCTTCACGTGCCGAAACTGTGGGACCGCGTACGCTCGCGCCTATACAGACAATGTCGAACAACCTGGCTTCCTATGGAGCGAGCCAGGATCCATCGTTCGTGCCTCCACAGGAGACAAACAAGAACTGGAGCCGATTGACATACTCCTGGAGAAGCCGGTATTTGGCGGCGTGGAGCCGGCAGACTACGATTTGCTGACCGGTCGCTTAAACCCCTCCCATCTGGGTCCTCGAACGAGGACCGTGTTTCTTCGAAAGGACAGAGAACAGCCGTATCAAGAGGAAGACTCAGAGGACGACGAAAAGCCCGCTAACGTCCGGCCGGGAGAGTTTCGTCCATGTGCCGTCTGCGGCGAAACTGCGGGCTGGGGTCGAAGCTCCGTCCAGGACCATATGACCAAGGGCGATCAACCATTCCAGGCGCTAATTACCCGGCAACTCCAGATTCAGCCCCCTGGGCCGTTGCCCGAAACACGATTGGCGCCACTGCGTGGGCGCAAGGTGCTGCTCTTTTCAGATTCGCGACAAACTGCTGCGCGATTAGCGCCGAACCTGCAACGATATTCGACGCAAGATGCATTGCGTCCACTCATCTGCGGAGGATTCTCGGTTCTCCAGGGATTCGACAATCTCAATAAGCATCTCTCGCTGGAAGACGTCTATCTGGCAGTGCTCCTGAGCGCTAAGAGTCTCCGAGTTCGGCTAAGGCCAGAACTGAAAGCTGGGGAGAACTTTGATGAAGAGGTTGCCGTAGAGAATGCTGTTCTAAAGGAAGTCCTCAAGTCACCGCAGGATATGCTCGGCCTTGCTTTTGATGTTCGGTCGGCCACGCCGCCCGAGTCTCTGCTTGCCGGGATCATTGATGCACTACTTGATCGGTACTACGGCCTTGAGGCCCTTGCCCTCGCCTCATTGGTTGAACGCGACAAACATGTCGGGAGCATCAAGGGATTTGCCTCGATTCCTGGCATCGCTGAGTCGCCTGAACAAAAAATTGCTCTCGTGCGCTGTTGGTTGCGATTGTGGCAGAGGCAGGGATTTTGGTTGGATCGGATGCCGCCAAATTGGTGGCAGAATAAGGGCAAACCGCAAGTTCGACCCCACACCGGGAACTTTAAAGGCATGGGAAAGCTCTTGCAGGACAAGGCCTCGCGAACGATATTCGACAAGACCTGGTTACCGAATCTTCGCGATTGGTTCTGTAGTCCCATTCCGGGTGGGAAGTATCGCCTCAAAGGTGGCGAGTTGACGTTGTTGGTTGGAGGCCACTGGGCCTACTGCCGAACTTGCAAAACCGCGCAACGACCTTTTCCTAACCTTTCAAGGTGCCTCAACTGCGGGAAAGATACCGTGTCGGTGATTGATCCGAACAGCGACCCGGTATTTGTGGCTCGAAAAGGGTACTATCGCTCGAGCACGATCGCTGCGCTCGGTAGCCCTCCAGATCCGCCCTTGTGCTTAATCGCGGCTGAACACACTGCACAACTGAATGCGGCCCAGGCGAAAGATGTCTTCTCAAGAGCAGAGGAATATGAACTGCTTTTTCAGGATGTGGATCTTGGACCAGACGATAGTAAGCACGAGCGGCCTGCCATTGACGTTTTGTCCTGCACGACGACGATGGAGGTCGGGATTGATATTGGCACACTGTCGGGTGTTTCGCTCCGCAATATGCCGCCCGCAAGGGCAAACTATCAGCAACGGGCAGGCCGCGCTGGCAGGCGCGGAAACGCAGTTGCGACCGTGACTGCGTTCGGCAGCGCCGACAGCCACGATGAACACTATTTTTCGAACCCTGACCAAATGATCTGTGGGCCGGTTGATGATCCCAGGCTGACGCTCGACAACTACGAGATCACCCGCCGTCACGTAACTGCCTATCTGCTGCAGCGGTATCATCAGACTCGTCTTCCGGATATGGAGCCCTCCGCTCAGACGGCGCACCTCTTCGCGGTGCTCGGAACAGTGGCTGACTTCAAAGACCAAGAGAGCGTCCTGAATCGTGAAGACTTCAAAGCCTGGCTAATCAACGACCTTTCGAACCTCCAAGCGGAAGTGGCTGGCTGGATCCCGGCGGAGATCACGGGCACCGACAGAGAACGGTTGATCAAGTCGCTGGAGGTCGAAACAATCAAGGATATTGACAGCGCTATTCAATACGAGTCTGAAGGGGCCCTCACAATCCCAAATGAAAACAATGAGGAAGACCTTCCAGAAATCACGGCCGAACCCGACGAGGAATCGCCACAGCCGGATCCAACTCGCACCTATCTCCTCGACAGACTCCTTTACAAGGGTGTTCTGCCCCGATATGCATTTCCGACTGATGTGGCGACGTTTTATGTATTCGACATCGATCAGTCAACGGGATATAGGGCGGAATATCGCTTTACTCCTTCGCAGGGCTTGCCGGTTGCCCTGTCTCAATATGCTCCGGGGAAAGAGGTGTGGATTGCTGGTAAGCGTTACACTTCCGGTGCAATCTATTCACCGCTCAAGAATGAACGATATCAAGCTTGGGAGGCGCGCAAACTCTATCTGGAGTGCTCTGTTTGTAAGTACGCGCAAACTCTGGAGCGGAGCCAGGTGGAACGCGGCGACCGACGGGAATGCCCGGCATGCGGCGAAGCGGCAACTCTCGGACCTGCGCGACATTGGCTCCGGCCTCCGGGCTTTGCGCACCCGGTGTTCATTGAGGAGGGCACATCTCCCGACGATGCTCCCGTCCGGAGTTACGCTACCAGGGCCAAACTCGTAGCGCCGACCCCCGCAGATGACGCTCAATGGACACGGATCAATCACCGTCTCCGGGTTTACCACCTGAAGAAGCCCTTGCTAGTGACTAACCGTGGACCGGCAGAGGAGGGCTACGACTACTGCACGAAGTGCGGTCTGATTGAGCCAGCGGCCTCGTCGGAGTCGTTGCTCGGAGCAGCACATCAGAAACCCTATCCTGATGAGCGTTCGCCAAAATGCAATGGAGGTGCTACGGCACGTGGGGTAGTCCTGGGTGCGGATTTCATTACCGATGTCCTTCTTATCTCGCTCACTGTGGAAGACCCTTTAGTCCTTTTGCCCTCATTGCTCGCCACTGACATCGCGCTCAGAACGCTCAGCGAAGCGATCTCCAAGGCCGCCTGCTCCATCCTGGAACTAGAAGCAAGCGAACTCCAAGCGGAATATCGACCCGCGTTGACTGCTCTTGGAAAGACAGGAAAACAGGTAGAAATCTACTTATATGACACCTTGCCTGGCGGAGCTGGATTCGCGCGTCAGATTGGGGGCCTCGGGATCAGCGTTTTTGAGCGGGCCCTCGCAATTCTGGAGGACTGTCCCGAGAAGTGTGATAGATCGTGTTATCGCTGCCTGCGGGGCTACAAGAATAAATTCGAACACGACATGCTGGATCGGAAAGTCGGCGCATTCCTCCTAAGCTATTTGCTGACCGGTTTCGAACCGGAATGGGATTCCCAGCGAATTGAAGCCTCGCTCGACATCCTCTATACGGATTTGGAGAGGCAAGGCGCGGAGGGACTGACTGTCGGGCGTCGCGTTCAACTTGATGTTCCTGGCATTGGCTTGGTCCAGGCACCGATTCTGTTGTCCGGCAAGGACGGTTCGCGTCGGATCCTTGATGTTTCCGGGGCTCTCACGCCCGATAAGCCGGCACACCGCGACATACAGGAACTTCAAGAGTTTTCACCTGTTCCAATACACCTCATCGAGGAACTGGTCGTGCGAAGAAACCTGCCTCGTGCCACCAGCGATCTCCTGGAGAAGGTTCTGTAGATGGATAAGAGATGAAAGAAGTTCCCGCAATCTGGACAGTACGCCGTCCACGCACATTGGCTCAAGTACCTGAGTCGATGAGTTTTCATTTCCTGACCGGAGCCGAGCAGTGCCCCCGGTCTACGGCCCTTAGGCACGGCAATTACCCCGATCTTTGGAACAAGAACGGTTATCCTCGCAAACCCCACCTTGCTGCTCTCTCCGGGCAGATTGTCCATCTCGTCGTGCGCAAGATAGCACTCGAACTCGCGAGCGGAGGGTGTGCATCTTTGCAGGAAGCAAAGGCAGTTCAAATTCTGAAGAACCTTGGGGGGTATACAAAGCTTATTGTTCAAAGCACCGATGCAGTTCTGAACAATCTCGTTGGTAACCCTCGAATGGAGTCCGTTCGGGAGCACATAAGCTCTCGCCTGAGAGCACGCGTCGCGCAAATACGCGAGCAGGTGCAGGTGTTCGTCGCGCGTCTCAGATGGCAGAAAAAGACCATAGCTGTTCCTCTTCTCGACACGCCCGTAATGGCATCCAGCAACGTGCCCGGCAACACGCGCAAGCCGCTTGGTTTTGGAACACACTTCGAGGTCGAACTCAGGGACGAGCAACTCGGGTGGAAAGGCATCGCCGATTTGTTATCCATCTCAGAGGACGATTGTGCTATTACGGACTTCAAGACGGGCGAAAGATCCGAACGTCATGAGTTCCAAGTGCGTATTTATGCTCTGCTCTGGGCACGGGACAACGAATTGAATCCATCAGGCAGGCGCGCGACCAGGCTTGTCCTTTCATATTCTCAGGGCGAGCACGATATTGCGTGCCTTGACGATGTCCGGGAGGAAAACGCTCTAGCAGCCGACCTGAGAACTCGGACCGCCGCTGTGCGCCAGGCGCTGCAGTCTCCAGAACCAAAGGCAAACGTCTCGGAGGAGAACTGCCGGACCTGCGAGGTGCGCCATCTCTGCAACGAGTATTGGGGCGCAATTGGGCCTAAACCCGTCGACCGTCCAGAAAGAGGGGCACCAGTTCGAACTGCGCAACTCTTCTCCGAACGGCGAGATCAATGGCTAGCTAAGACAGTCTCGAACACAGCGAGCAAACAGGCGCTCTTCGACGACATTGAGGTAATCCTGCAACAACGACGGACGGACATCACGTGGGAAGCCGAATGCTGGGCTTCGACCATTCTTCAGCCGGGTTCGAGAACTCTTGTCCGCATGCCTACCATAGCAGCGTCCTTTGCGGAACAATTCCAGGCCGGAGACAGGATTCGATTCACCGATGCTCTTGTCGCGGTACCTGAACAAGGTGGGCTCCCACTTGTTCAGGCCATCGCGAGCACAGAATTGCTGCTTTGGAACAACGCTGGATCGAATTCGTTCTCTACATGATTACGTAACACTTCAGGACACAACTGGGATTCAGCCTCAGCGGACACACGCCTCACAATTTGCACTTGCTTGGTCGAACATCAAGAACAGTTTAGTGATTGGCCCTCAGATTCAAATCCTGGTTGATCCTTTCTCTCCATTGCACCACCAATGTGTTGCTTGAATATTGTCAGGATGATCATCTCTCCACGCTCCTCCCATACCTTTCGGACTCTTGTGATCCGGAACGATGTCGTTGTAGTCGGTAAACTCTTCGTGGCAGATCGCGCATATTCCGGCCTGTTGCCGCACCTTACGGTTCAGGAGTTTTCGCATCTCTGCCGGTGATCGCAGTTCCCGATATCCTCGCGGGTGGTGCGGATCTTCGACGCGCTGAACTCCCAGTCTTACGAGCCGGGGCTTGGGAAGGGTCTCCCGGCCGCAGCAGGAAAGCGATTTGTGAATAGGGCAGAATTCATTGCGACGAAGCCTCATGGCATTCCTCCTGACGGGTCTAGGGAAACTTCAGGGTTCGCGGGAACTAGGGCTGGAAAGGTCTAAGTGCGAGTGGGGCTGCTAGAATTCTGCCGAGGGAAATCAATGTCGAACCTGGCTAGCGTTGTCCAGCAGTTGCAGAAGGAAAGGGAACAAGCGCGGAGGACGGTTGAACAACTCGACGAGGCTCTGAAGGCTCTGGGCAGTCTCGGCGGAGTGCGAGGAAGGGTTGGGAGTGGGCAGAAGGGCGGCAAGAAACGAAGAACAATGTCAGCGGCGGCACGCAAGCGGATTGCAGCGGCCCAGCGTGCACGTTGGGCAAAATGGAAAGTAGCCAGGCGAAACAAGTGAGAGAAGGCAACCGTTCTCAACGTGACAACCATGCGATGCCAAAGTCCGAGGGACTGAATCGGCGACCGTCGAAGGGTGTGAGAATTTTCGCTGCCGTTTGCTAGACTGATTCTCCATGTGCGGGCGCTATCGGCTCACGGCCAAAGAACGCTACCTGAAGGACCACTTCGGTCTTGAAGAAGACCCACCCTGGGAGCCGAGCTGGAACATCGCTCCCACCCAGCAGGTCCCAACGATCCGCCAGCATCCTGCCGAGCCAGTACGCATCTTTGGCCTCATGCGATGGGGTCTGATTCCGTACTGGGCCAAAGACCAGTCTTTTGGCTTGAGAACCATCAACGCAATGTCAGAAACCGCGGCAGAGAAGCCAGCCTTCCGCGACGCCATCAAACGGCACCGCTGCCTCATTCCGGCGGACGGCTTTTTCGAATGGAAGAAAATCGGACCCAAAGAAAAACAACCGTACAACTTCGGTCTGACGACCGGATCGCTGTTTGCGTTTGCGGGATTGTGGGACCGGTGGCGAGATCTGAATAACAACATCCTTGAAACCTGCAGCATTCTGACGACCCGGCCGAACTCGCTCGTTGCCGATGTTCATGATCGCATGCCTGCAATCCTGCGAGTGGAAGACTACGAGAGGTGGCTCGATCCTGGCATCACCGACGCAAAGGCCGTTCTCGACTGTCTACAACCGTTTGATTCTGGTCTGATGAAGAAGTATCCAGTCAGTCCTCGCGTGAATCGATCGGAGAATAACGATGAGGAATGCATCCGGGAAGTTCCCCTCAAGGAAACCACTGCGACGCTCTTCTAAAGGCCACACGTCCCGACGGGGATCAGCAATCTGGCATAGAGCATGGAGCGTGAGCGACGCGCGCTGATCACGTCTTTAGCCCTGCAGTTGGAAGAGATCCGCCTGCGCTGCATCATCTTCGCGGTCCCGAAAGTTGCTCAACCCGACACCAACCAGCCGATAACGTTGCTTCGGACTAAGTTCCACTCGTTCTCGTAATTTCAGGGCGATGTCCGTCAATTCTTCGCAAGAGGAGGGAGCAGAGACCGGCGTGTGGCTGCGGGTAAGTAGTTTGAACTCGCTGGTCTTGAGTTTCAGAACTACCGTGCGTGCCAGACGCGGTTCTTTGCGCGAGGCCGACCAAAGCTTGCCTGTCAGGCGACGGATCATGGGCTCGGTCTCTGTTAGCAGAACATCTTGCTCAAAAGTGTCCTCGACGGAGATCGACTGTGTAGGCCGGTCCGGCACGACTTCGTTTTCGTCGATGCCACGGGCGAGTTCGTGCAGGCGCATACCATAGCGGCCAAAATGTTGTTCGAGCACCGGCACTTCCAGCTTTCGTAGATCCGCCACCGTCTTCACTCCTAGGTTCTCCAGTTTCTCTCCCGTAACTTTGCCGACCCCTGGCAGGCGTCCGACAGGCAGTGGCAGGAGAAACCCATCGACATCATCGGGTTGGATAACAAAGAGTCCATCGGGCTTGCGCCAGTCGGAGGCAAGTTTCGCCAAAAACTTGTTGGGCGCTGCGCCCGCTGAGGCCGTCAGATTCAGTTCCTGGCGGATCTGCTCGCGGATCTTGCGCGCCACTAGCGTGGCTGTCGGCAGGCCCGTCTTGTTCTCGGTGACGTCGAGATAGGCTTCATCGAGAGACAGTGGCTCGATCAAGTCTGTATGACGCTGGAAGATTTCTCGGACACTCTTCGAAACTGCACGGTAGCGCGTGAAATCGGGAGGGATGAAGACCGCACCGGGACACAAACGTTCGGCCCGCACGGCTGGCATTGCCGAATGAACTCCGAAGGCTCTGGCCTCGTAGGAAGCGGCACAAACGACGGAACGCTTAGCCTGCCATGCGACGATAACGGGCTTGCCGCGTAGTTGCGGATCATCGCGCTGCTCGACCGAAGCGTAGAACGCGTCCATGTCGACATGGATGATTTTTCGCACGATGGTTCGACCAATAGTTCAACCACGCGAACTAACCGGTTCGTTTGGCGCGCTGCCTGTGGTGCCTTGGGAAGGTCAGCACAATCTCGCGTTGCAATTCCACCGTTTCTGACGGAACCAGAGCCGCCCGATCCCTGGGAAGATTCCCGCCGAACATGCGAGCGATGTTGAACAGGGAGCGGCTTCCGCACACCAGACACCGGTCGTTCGGGCTGTCGCTGACAACATCACATTCGGCGCACAAGACGGCGTTTTGCAGCGCGACCGCATTGAGAACTCGCCCCCTTTCGGGGATGCTTTCAACACCTAAGTTTCTCATCACAGAACCTCACCCAACTCGTAGTTCAATTCTACCGACTCGTTATTTAATGTCTAAAGAATCCGTTCACACGTCAGCGCTTCCCATCAGCCACTCCATTCATCTTCTTGTTAGGTCTCGTTTGACTTTCGATCATCGTGCGCGGCTTTGCCATAGAGCTGCACCTTTCCATCCACGACGACCGCCATGTAGCGCCCCGCGTCCAGGAACTGCATGACTTTCTTTCCCTCGCGTGCAAGTTTCGCCCAGCGAGACGCGGTTTTGGGATTCTGCTCGAGCCCACGTAGCTCCTGGCCTTGGAATTTAAAATTCACTTCTCGCAATCTGGATCGGCTGGTCCTTCGCACGGGAAAACTACGGCCGTCGACACTGACGGCTTTGGCCTCTTCCACGAAGGACTGGCGCCACACCGAAATCAGAGTCTCTTCTAAGCTCACGGCCATCGTTTGTCATCGGCGGAATTTGCGAAGGTCCCGTCGATCCTTCTCATGATTCGCTCGGCCCACTGCACGGCCGACCCAACCAGCGCCTCAGTCCGCGGACTCGGCCGGCTGTCGTGCAGGTCCTCTGTCGTCTTTAGATGACGCGCGACGAGGATGCCGGCGATAATCCCTAACACTCGTTTTCTTCCTTCCTCCATCTGACTCACTCTTCCGGGCAGAATTTCGTGCCCAAACCTTCGAGCAGAGGCCGCCTGCTTTTTCTTTCCAGTCGAGCCATTCGATGCTCGAATCGCGCCCGGATCTCGTGATAGGCGCGTGGAGCGAGCGTGCCGGCGTGGTTTGCCCGGTGGAGTTCATCGAGTGCCCGGCGAACCACCTCGCGCGCCTCCTGCGGGTTGCGTGCCCGATGCTCGTGGTAGATCGCCAGCTGCTCGTAGGCCTCATACCCCGGCCGCGAGTTTCCAACCGCGCTTCTCCAAAGGTCACAGGCTAAGGCGAAATCGCCATCGCGTTTCGCCAGGCGCGCCAGCGAACGCCGCGCGGTCCGGTCGGTCTCGACCGGCAGCACGGACGCGATGGATTGTTCGTAGAGCTTCCGGGCACGAATGCAATCTCCCTGCCGTTCGCAAATTCGGGACACTCCAAACAGTTCTAGTCCATCTTGTCCCAGGGTTTCAGCATCGCTGAGCAGGGAAAGAATCCGGCTGGAGAGCCCGGCCAGGCCGCGCAGGTCCATCTGGTTGTGGTGCAAGACGGGAACAAGCCTCTCGGGCGATCCGCCCCGGATGAAATCCAAGTAAATCTGCGGGATCAGACCCGACATTAGATCTTGCCCTCGATCCCATCCCAGCACGTGCCGTTCGAGCTCTGATAGTCGCACCGATCCAAGACGCAGCCGCCACAGGTTTCGCGCCGGATGAAGGAAATCGAGATGTGCGCGGGGGCAGGGAAGAGGAATCTTCCGGCTCATGCGGTAGCGGGTTTCGAGCAATGGCCAGTCGAACGATTTGCCATTGAACGTGACCAGCACCCGGCGCTTGGCGAGCCGCTCCGCCAGTGCGAACAGCAACGACCGCTCTTCGCTGTGGTCGCGCATGAACAATTGTTCGACTTCAAGTCCGCCACCCTCCCACCACGCGAGGCCAACAAGAAACGCATAGGTCCCACTCCCGCCCGCAAGGCCGGTCGTTTCCGTGTCCAGAAAAATCCACTGCTCGGGATCCGCAACCTCCTCCGGTGCGTCGGGCATCAGCAACCGTAGAGCTTCGATAGACGGCGTAAATCGAGCCGGTTCGCCGAACCAGCAATGCAGGGAAAGATGTTCGCCGTATTCATTGGCCTTGGCCGTCGCCCCCAGTAGCTGCTCCAGCCTGCCCGATCCACCCGGACCTGTATGCTCCCCGTCGCGCAGTTGGACCGGGATGTGTGGCACTGCCGCTTCCCATTCAAGCCCCGAGCGTACCGAGGGAGAAGGGAGTTGCAGCGCTTTCAGCCGTCGGAATCGGTCCTGCATCACCTGGCTCACTTTTGTTTCGACTCCCTGTCCTCGAATCCCTTGTACGAGTTCATGCACACAGGCGTCCAAGGATTGCGAGCGCCACGTCCTTCGTACTTTCGCTCCGGTCACCGGCCGGCCCGACACACGAGGGGCAGCCGTTCTCGCACGGACAAGCGCAAATGAGCTCACGCGTGCGTTCCAGCAGCACGTTCGAGATTCTGTAGAGCGGCTCGCTGAATCCAATTCCCCCTGGGTACGCGTCGTAGAGATAGAGGTTGGGTTCAAAGAATTCCGTTATCTCCGATGCGCGTGGTGCCGCAAAATCCTCCCAGTTAATTTCGGAAGCCGCGCTTGGTGGCCGCTCCCCCACAGCTGCGCCAAGATCCCGACGGTCGCACATCAGCAAGAGTGTCGCCATCGATCCCAGGGCATAAAGCAATCCAAAGATTCCGTTCTGCCGCTCGGATAACGTGAAGGGCAATTCCGTCAGCAAGCTGTGCCCGAGCGTGAGCCAGAATGCGGTCGTGTGCATTTCGTTCTCCGGCAATTCGAGCTTTCCCGAGCCGACGTTCTCGTTCGTGAAGAACTTGATTTTCTTGAAGCCGACGACTTGCGAGCGCACCAGGACGTCCCCGTGGGCCCGGGCTGCAGGACCAGGAATACTTTGCTCCTCCGCGATTTCGAGTACCCGTACTTGCGTGTAGCGGATGGCATCCGTGTAGTAGTCCACATTTACCGGTTTCACGTAGGCTTTTCGCTTTTCGAAATCCAGCCGTTCCACGTGGTATTGCTGACCTTGATGGAGATAGATCGCTTTCGGGTGAACGGTTGTGAGCGCCGAGGAGAAGTCGACCTCACCGATCACTTCCGGCTCTCCATCGCTGTCTCCGGTTGTCTTAATGATGATGAAATTGTCGGACGTCACCGACCGCAGACTGACGGTGTCTGCCGGATAGGCCTGCTGCACCCAATGCCAGTTCCCGCCGCTCTTATGCAGAAACCCAGCTTCGCCAAGCCGTTCGCACAGGTCAGGCAGATCGACATTGCCGAATTGTTCCTCGGGCGAAAGTGGCAGCTCGAACGCAGCGCACTTCAGGTGGTTCACAAGAATTTCGAGGTTGTCTGGTTGAATATGTGCGTGCTCGGGTGAGCTTCCGAAAAAGTAATCGGGATGCTGCACGATGAACTGGTCGAGGGGAGCAGACGACGCGACAAATACTGCGCATGAGCTTCCACTGCGGCGCCCGGCACGCCCAGCCCTTTGCCAGGTCGATGCGATCGAGCCCGCATAGCCTACCATCACGCAAGCATCGAGCGAGCCTATGTCGATTCCCAACTCAAGTGCATTTGTGGTCACGACTCCCAAAATCCGGCCGTCGCGCAATCCGCGTTCAACCTCGCGCCGTTCCCCTGGTAGATACCCACCCCGATAGCCGCGGATCGGTTCTGGTTGGCCCGGCTTCGGCGGATTCGCCTGCTGCAGGTAGGTGAGCAGAATCTCGGTATGCAGTCGGCTGTTGGCGAAGACGATCGTCTGCAGCTTTCGGGCGAGCACCTCTTTAGCGACACGGGTCGCTTCATTGATATAGTTGCGCCGGATGCCGAGATTGCGGTTCACCATGGGCGGGTTGTAGAAAACGAAAACCTTCTCCCCGGCCGGGGCGCCATTCTCCTCGACAACTTCGACTTTCTTCTCGGTGAGTTGTGCGGCCAGTTCGCCGGGATTAGCGATCGTGGCGGAACAGCAGATGAACTGTGGATCGGAACCATAGAACTGCGCGACCCGTCTCAACCGCCGCAGCACATTCGCCAGATGGCTTCCGAACACCCCGCGATAGGAGTGCAATTCATCGATCACGATGTAGCGCAGGTTTTCAAACAATCGCATCCATTTGGTGTGGTGCGGCAGGATTCCCGTGTGCAGCATGTCTGGATTGGTCAGGACAATATGTCCGCGCTCTCGAATCGCTTTGCGCGCGTCGCTCGGCGTATCGCCGTCGTAGGTGAACACCCCAAAGCAGTCATCGAGCCGCTTCGATAGGTCATGCAATTCGGCGAGTTGGTCCTGGGCCAACGCTTTGGTGGGAAACAGGTAAAGGGCGCGGGTATCGGGATTTTCCAGCACCGCATTTAACACTGGCAGGTTGTAGCAGAGGGTCTTGCCCGATGCCGTCGGCGTCACTACGACAACGTTTCTGCCGTCGTGTACCAGCTCGGCCGTGGCGGCCTGATGCGAGTACAGTTCTTGGATTCCCTTTGCCCGATACGCCTCACATAAGGTACTTGTCACCCAGCTGGGCACCGGACGAAACTTAGCCTCTCGAGCTGAAATTTGCCGCACCGATGTCAGCACTTCGTCCTGGCGATAGCGCGCGACCAAAGTCCCAAGAATGTCGTGAACGGTATCGAGGGTTGTCGCGGATCGTGGAGCGAGGGATTGGGACGGGGGCATGCAGCACTCCTGAAGTGGCTTCGCCTTTTGTTCGCCAACCAGCCTAGCACCTGATCTACCTTGTGCGCAACAGCGGAGTGGAACGCGCATCCCGACCGGGGCGTGTATTCTTCTGGATTACGCTGATCCGAGAAGTACGTCGTTTCGTTGAGGCGCCGCATGAACGTAAATGGATTTCTTTCTGGCCTTCCCGCACTGCTTGGAATCGTGGGATTTATCGCTTACCAGATTCTCCAACACTTCGGAAAGCCCAACGCTATCGTCAGCGCAATCGTAGAGAAACTCCGCCTGGCAGCGCCCGAGAGGGTGCCCGACCAACGGCTCACCGCGAGCGGCGTAGACCGACTCCTCCGCAGGGACGACAGCCTGAGACGCGTCATTTCCGAGCAGGACTTCGCCTTATTAAAGAAAGTCCTGAATCAGCAATTTATAACCGTGCTCGTTGTCTATCTGCTCTGTGGCGGACTATGCGTACTTGGGGTGCTGCAATATGTGAAACAACAAAACGCAACCAAGGTCACCGACATCACCGTTGTCGGACCGAATGAAGAGCACACCTTGGTGGATCTCGACCCTCTCACCGTGAATTGGAAGAGCGAAGGGGAGTCACAGCGGCTTCGAGTTTACCTGGAAAACATCCTCAATCATGGGCGCAGCAAGATCTACACCGTGGGATCCGCGGACCGGACTGTTACATTTTGTCCCGATGATTACCAGAGCCTTCGCACAGTTCGAGAAAAAGGCGGGCGCAATGGCTTCCACGTTGTCTTAGAAGCGCCTGATCACGTCTTCACGTCAGAAGGATTTGACCTGATCGTAGGCGTCCAATTGCTTCTGGTGGCAGACCGCACCAAAGCAACACTCGCAGCAATGGTCGACAACAAGCTGGTTCAAGGATATTCGTACGAAGCAAAGGTTGTGTTGCCGCAGAAGAAAAGCCTGACACCGCTCGTGTTCGGGGGAACCATTACGAGCAAGATGGATTGGCCGCTGAAGAAACCGGATTCCATCGACTGGCAATCTGTGAAGGTTGTGTTTCTTTCGCCGTTGCAAGACAGAGCTTTTGTTCGTCCGTCCTTCCTCATCGATCAGAGCCTCGGCGTACCGCCATCGGTGGAACAGCCCAAATGCGGTCCATGAACCCTCTGGTGTCGCTTCCGTAGCCCCCGAATAACAGGGGGCGGCAGGGAAACTTGACCACACCGTACCACCCGCCTACTATCTGCCAGAGACAGGAACAATGCGCTGAGCCGTCTAAAGCGCGGGTCAGACGCCTGTCATTTGTGCAGTGAGAGCTCCCATGCGTGGCATTTCCATGGAGCCGGCCAAACGACTCCGCCGTGCACTCTTTCCCGCCAAGGGCAAGCAGTTCGGCTGGCGCGTGGCTTCCGTCACCGTAAGCCTCGTCTCGGTCGCCCTCATCGCGCTGACTCTTGGGTACCGGCTTCGCGGAGCGGAACTGCCGGCCGTACTGCTGCTCGGCCTGCTGGCGACCTTCGCAACCGTTGTGCTGCTCCTCTCGAAGTTCCTGTTTTGGGCACAGAAAGAAGAAGGCCAGATCACGGGCGCCTTCAATACGACCGAGCGTGAATTTCAAGCCGTATTCGAGAACGCGCTCGATGCCATTCTGATCCTTGATGACCAGGCGATCTGTCGCGAGGCTAACCCCGCGGCCGAGCACCTCTTCGGAATTCGGCGTCCGCAACTGATCGGCCAAATCATCGACCGTTTCTATAAGAATACCGACCAATTCCAGGAAGGCTGGCACCGGCTTCTCGCCGAGAAGTTCCAGCAGAGCGATGCGGAACTCGTAAGAACCGACCAGACGTCGGTTTTCGTCGAGTTCACAGCCAAGGCTGATTGTCTACCCGGCCAGCACGTAATGATTCTGCGCGACGTCACCGAGCGTCGTCGCACCCAGTTGTCGCTCCTTGAAAGTGAAGAACGGTTTCAGCAGATGGCGCGGAACATCCAGGAGATCTTCTGGATGATCGACGCCGATACCAAGCAAGCCCTGTTCGTGAACCAGTCCTATGAGACGATCACGGGCCGCTCCTGCGAGTCGCTGCGGGACAGCCCCTCTTCTTATGAAGAACTGATCCACCCCGAAGATCGCGCCCATGTGCTCACGAAACTCGACGAAGCCACTCGAAGCGGACAGTTCAATGAAAGGTTCAGAATTGTCAGATCTCGCGGCGAGGTACGCTGGGTATGGGTTCGCGGGTTTCCCGTGCGAGATGCCGGAGGCAAGATTCGCCGGCTGGTCGGGACTGCCCTGGAGATCACCGCGCAGAAAGAAGCAGAAGAGCAAGTCGCCGCCAACCTTGCTATGGCGAAATCAGCATGGGTGGAAGCTGAGGCCCTGCGAAAAGCGACCCTCTCGCTGACCCAAGACCTGCGGATGGATTTTGTCATGGACGCTCTACTGAGGTCTCTTGAAGAACTGGTTCCGTACACCTGTGCCCGGGTTTTGGTTCCAGAAGGTGGTCCCCATGTGCTGGCGCTCGGTGAAAGACTATGCCCCGAGCCAGAGAAGAGTTCTCCTAGACCCCCACTGACTCTCATCGCCGATGAGTCTTCGTTCTTGCATCGCGTCTTAGTGGAACAAAAGAGCGTCTTGATTGAGGACACGAAGACGGAAGAGCAATGGCAAACCTTTAAGGGGCACAAGCAGTTGCGCTCCTGGCTATCGGTTCCGCTGGTAGCGTCCGGCCAGTATCTCGGATGCCTCTCAGTGGGCCACGTTCAGCGAGGTCTCTATACCCGGGACCATCTCCGACGCGCCGAATTGCTGGCGATTCCCGCCGCAGCGGCGATCCAGAACGCCAGGCTCTACGAAACCGCACGCATCTACGGAGAGGAACTTGAAAAACGCATTGGGGATCTCAAACGAGCCGAAGCTGCTTTAGCGCAATCGGAGGGCGGCCGTAAGAGTTCGGAGGAGAAGTTTCAGAAGGTGTTTCGTTCGAGTCCGATTCCGTTCTCAATCACGACGCTGAAGGAAGGACGGTTCCTCGATGTGAATGCCGCCTTCGAATGCAGATACGGATATTCCCGCGCCGAAGTGCTTGGTCGCACCGTCCATGAATTGAAGATTTGGGAGGCTCCGGCTGATCGAGACCTGATGCTCGCCCAGCTCGACAAAGGTGGCCCAATTCGAAACGTCATGACTCGGCTCCGCACAAAATCTGGAGAGGTTAAGGTTACGGCTTACTCTGCGGATCGAATCCAGTTCGAGGGCCAATCATGCATTCTCGCAGTTTCCGAGGACCTGCCTCAGGTCGATCCGCACACGAGCAACTAAGTCCGAGTCGTCGAGACTAACTCGCCACGAACTTTGACTTTAGGGTCAGGAAGAACCACAAACACGCTATCTGCACGGGTTTCCGGGCAACGCAACTCGGATCCGGATCTCTCTCGCGCACCTTAAGTTCTCTGTTTTGAATCTCTGCCCGAAATCCCGACCACGCAAGAGAAAAATAACCGATCAACAGAGAATCGCGCCAGGATGTTTTCCATCTGCGCATCCCTGAGGATGCCGTGGGGACATTCAACGCAGTCGTGGCCGACGCGCCACCGCGAGTCTGCGGAGCAGCTGCAGAAGCCGCCTTGCCGGCCTGCGTCAGTCCCTGGGTGATGCCGCGAAGCACAGGATCCAGCGCCCTTCGTGAACAATCTCTGGCCCGATCGCTGTGGGTGTTAAGTATGTTGGGCGTTGTCGAGCGCGTTCGGAATCAGTCGGCGATCAACCCTCGCCTGCTACCCGCGATTGATCAGTTGCTGATCGCCGGTATCAAGCTTGGCCCCAACAAGAAACACGAGGCCATTAACAAAATCCTCAAGCTAGTTCCCGAATGGAAGCGAGGCGACTGCTGGCGCCGCATTCGGCAGTTGCGCAGAACATCGGCGCTCGCTACCTGTGCTCCGCAGGAAGTGAAGAAGGCTGCGGACAATGGCCCATCGCATCGCGCCGTTTCACATCCTTGGCTTCCCGAGGATGACGCGACGCTGTTGGACCTGGCAGGTTACGAACCGGTCGACAAGATCGCCGAGCGCCTTGGCCGGTCGGAGCGCGCCGTTCGCTTCCGACTCGGGGCGCTTGGGATGAGCGCACGAGTCACCGACGGCTGGTCCCAGCGCGCGCTGCGGAAATTATTACGCATGAGCCGCACGCGACTGCGGCAGCTTGTTGCAAGTGGCACGCTGCGAGTTCGCGATCCGCGTATCACCGCTGCCTCATTAGCCGCTCACTGTACGAAAAACTGCCAAGCGCAGGATCCGATATCTGCGTTTGAGACGACGCCTGTTAGTGATCTCCCTGGAGGCCCCTATTCATGGAAACGGGCGGCGAAGGTTCTGAACATTGAAGTGGCCGAGGTGCAAAAACTCATATCCACGGGTGAACTTAAATTGGTTGATACTTTTGTCACGGACAGAGCATTTGAGGAGTTCTGTCGAAAGAACGGAAGCACCATCAATATGTCGCTCATCGATCCCTCTACTCGCAAATGGTTGATCTGCGAGTATGGTGTTCCGGATCAATTCGAAAGCAAATTGCTACCTCGCGCCCAGAAACACGCGCTTGTCGTCAGGGCCTGCAAATGCGGACGAAAGATAGCGGGCAACGTCTATTTCCGACATGTAAGGCATTGCGCCCACATCGCGGGACCACCAATATCAATCCGATGTAGCGCCTGAGATCGCGTGTGTTATCTCTGCGGAGAGGTGGCTTTCCGCAAAGATTGCAGGGATCTCGCTACAATGTCCTCGCGGGAACGTGCGAAAAAACACAACCTACACCCCAGCGCAAGAGTCACGACTCATTTCGACCATTCTGTGTCGAATACAGAACAGTGCGCGCTGAACGCAAATTGCGTTAAACTCTGCAAGCGTTCGAGGATCATACTTCCCACAACAAGTGAGTGCGGCGTCGTACCAGGGGGCTTTGGGTTGTTGAAGGACGATCAGGTCGATGCTTGTGTTGTCGGAGCTGGTCCTGCGGGATCAACGACCGCTCTGCGTTTGGCACAACTCGGTCACCGCGTGATCCTCATCGAACGCGCTCGGTTCCCCCGGCCCCATGTGGGCGAATCGCTCACCAAAGGTACTCCGATACTGTTTGAGATGTTAGGGTTGCGTGAGTTATGGTCGAAGCTCGACCTGGTTCATGCTCCGGAGACTCTTGTTCGATGGGACAAAACTGAAGCAGAAAGATTACCGGAGGCCGATAACTCTGCGGCGCTGACGGTCAACCGCGGGGAGTTTGACAGTCTATTGCTTAAGTCGGCAGATGTTGCCGGAGTCGAAGTGATCCAGCCGACCCAAGCCTGTCGGGCCACATCGTGCGAATCAGGGTGGCAGCTCGATATCCGGAGCGACAGGCAGATAAGAAATATTCGGGCAAGCTACTTGATTGATGCGGCGGGTCGACAGTCATTTCTCCCCGGGGCACGCGTGTCGACCTTGCCTCCCACTCTCGCGCTATGTGGTTATTTGCAAGATTCGAGACCACCGCAAGCGACGCGCATAGAAGCCATCCCCGACGGTTGGTGCTGGGGAGCTTCGGTTCCGGGCAAGCTGTTTAGTGCCATGGTCTTTATTGATTCCTGCACATTCCGTCAAAGACGACCAGAGGGGTTAGAAGAGTTCTGGCGTTCGCAACTTGCGGAGGCCACCCTCTTCGAGGATGTTTCTAAGCTGCCCGTTGCTCAACCGGTTTTTGCCCTGAATGCGACGACAGGGTTTACCGTCGACTCGATTGGGCCGAACTTCGTGAGGGTTGGAGAATCGAGTTTTACCTTGGATCCGCTCTCATCAACTGGGGTAGAAAAGGCGATGCAGACCGGCTACGTCGCCGCTGCCACCGTGCACACCATGATTACCAGGCCGGAACGTAAAGAGTTGTCCATGGCCTTTTACCGCGCACGGCAAAGAGAAACTATAGAGAGGCACCATGCGTGGTCTGTCGATTCTTATCGTAAGGTGGTGCGTTTTGGGGTATCCCCGTTTTGGCGAGAACGTTCTCGGCCGCTTACGGGAATTCAGAATGCGCGATTGCCTTTGAGGGCTTCCTTGCCAGATCAAAACATCAGTGCAACGACTCGAGTACGTCTCTCGGGCGCAGCCCAACTATCGAAGGAGCCATGTATCATCGACAACGAAGTATGCGAGCGTACTGCGCTGTTACATCCCGCTCTCGGCCGACCTGTGGCCTTTGTCGATGGGATCGAACTGGGATGCTTGTTGTCGCTCGTCCCGGCGAACGTGGACATTGGAACACTAGTCACGCTTTGGTCCGCGCGGGTCTCTCCTCAACGCGCGGCGAGGGTCGCGGGTTGGCTTGTGAAGCATCACATCCTCGAATGCGTGTTCTGAAAACGCAGACGACGTGCTTGTGGCGAAGCCCCTTGGGTTTGTTCTCTACCGTGTAGCTCTAACTAGTGTTTATGGATCGCCAGCCAGACAATCGAGCCGTGAGTCTGATCAAGCTATCCGATCTGCGAGCAACCACGCCCCTGTCTTTCCCCGGATCGGCTGCGGCTGCGGACGCCGGCCGCCCCTCCGCCCCGATCCACCCCGATATCCACCTGTTTAAAAGTGGGCAAGACCAACATCTTTTCGTCGTAAATGCATCGCAGGTCTACCGTCTGGATAAGGAAGATTATGCGCGATTCCAGGAGGCTACCGAACCGCACTCCACTAAGAGTGTCGGAGAAGTTCTCGCGGCTCTTGGGCTGGACTCACCGACCGCCATAAACGATGTACCGATTGCCGATCCGCCAATAAGGGCTCTTTCCTTAGCTGTCGCGCAGAAATGTAATCTTGGCTGTTCTTATTGCTATGCACAGGAAGGCAGCTTCGGAGGGCCTTCGAAGCAGATGTCGATCGCCACAGCACTGTCGGCAGTGGACCGGCTCTTTGCTGATGCTGAGTCTGGGCAGAGTACTAACCTGTCGTTCTTGGGCGGCGAACCTTTATTTGCCCGCGAGGTAATCCGCGCTGCCACGGAAAAAGCGGCGCGTCTCGGCGCGGCACATAACATTCAAACTGGTTTCTCGATTACCACCAACGGCACGTTAATAAACGCCGAAGACGGCGACTTTTTTGACCGATATGGTTTCGCAGTCACGATCAGCCTGGACGGCATTGGGGCAACCCACGATCGACAGCGGCCGTTTAAAAGCGGCGCGGGAACCTTTTCGAAAATAGTGGAGCGAGTAAGACCGCTTCTCAGGCGGCAGCATCGCATGCAGGTATCAGCTCGAGTTACGGTAACGTCCGAGAATTTGGAGCTTCGCCGAACATTGGACGAGTTGCTGGAATTAGGTTTCCATTCTGTAGGATTTTCGCCGATGCTCAGTTCGCCGAATGGTCACAGCGAGATCACGAGCGAAGGGTTGGCAATAATGCTCGAGCAGATGGTCGATTGTGGCCGAGCATTCGAAAACAAGGTGATCAGGGGCGAACGATATGCGTTCTCCAACATGGTAGCCGCGCTAAAAGAGATCCATCGCGGGACGCACCGGCCGTACCCGTGCGGTGCGGGAGCAGGCTATCTTGGAGTATCGGCTGACGGCGAGTTATCTGCGTGTCACCGCTTTGTGAACGACGAGGCGGGCTTTATGGGGACCCTGGCAGCCGGCGTCGATGACATGCGCAGGAACGCCTGGCTGGCGGACCGACATGTCCATCGCCAGGAACCCTGCCGGTCTTGCTGGGCGAGATACCTATGCGGCGGGGGATGTCATCATGAGGTGATCCATCGCGGCAGACCAGCATGTGGTTACATCAGAGGATGGCTACACTACTGTCTTCAAGCCTACGCGCGGATTCTAGAACGCCAGCCAGGCTATCTAGCTGGGTCCCAAGCTTGACAGACTCTGGACAACAAGCACCACGAAAGCACGCCCACAGCTTATGGTTCGAGTCTTGATTGTCGGTGATCGAGCAGCATACTCACCGTCATTTGTGACCAGCCTCCATCAACAGCGTCTCTAAGAAATCCAAGCCGGATGAACATTCCATGAATTTACTAAAGAGCGGTTGACACCCTCCGGGGCCTAATGTATAAGTCAGGCCTACAGTTGGGCGGATGTCTGCGATGCAAAGCTTCGCAGCGAGGGGGTTCTCCCGGCTGCTTCCCTTGGAAAACTTTTTGTTTGTCTCTCGTAGGACATAGCATTCGTGTCCTTCGGCGAGACTCCAATAGGTTGCGGTAAGTGAAAACTATGCACCCCTCGCTCAACATAACACCTCGCGCGCTGCGCTTCTTGCCGAACCGTTTCCTCCAAATTCCGGGGTCGCTCCTAACGTCAGACCTTTTCCAGCGCGCTACCGTTCGGGACGGAGTGGTGTCTCTTCTCTCAGAGGGCAGACTGAGGGTAAGTGAGCCATGAGCTGTGCAGTGCGCTGCTGCGCAATCTATGCCGATCACTAAGATCGGTCTTTGTCGACAGTTCTTCGAGTTGTACGGATCATTTGATATTAAAACTTCGTCAAGATCCAGACGCAAAGGACAAACACTCTAGGAGGTGGTTGGATGGCTGACCTTACAAAGCTTCCGCAACCGGCTGCAGGCTGCTTACCAAACGGTGTGACCGATCAACATGGCAAGAATGCATTTGAGGTTCGCTTTGGAACCGCGACAGTGGAAGCGGTCAAGACCGGCAGCGTTACGCACCCAACGAATGGGGACGAGGGGCTCGCTGACAAGTCTGGAACTTTTACGAAGTGCCTGATGCAGAAGAGCTTTGGAGTCGTGGATCCTGGCGCGTTTGCCTTGTTCAAGGCGGCACTTGCCAGCGGCAACCCCACCGATTTTGAAAAGCCCGGTCTGCTTGGCGGCACTCGCAAACTGAACGGTCCCTTAGGGTCTTTTGCCCTCACACTCAGCGGCACCGATTCTCAGGGTTTTGGCGACCCCATTGTTCCAAAGCCGCCTTCGGTAAGCAGCAAAGAGTATGCAACCGAATTGGTGGAACTCTATTGGGCTTCACTATTGCGGGATGTTCCGTTCACGGAATATGAGACGAACTCGACTGCCATTGCTGCGGCCAAAGAGTTGACCCAACTCAAGGCACATTATGCTGGGCCGCTTGAAGGTGGAGAGGTCACGCCTCATCTGCTTTTTCGTGGCGGCTTTAACGGCGCCAAGGCCAAGTATTTTGCTGGGGAAGAGTTCGGCCCTTACATCTCGCAATTCTGCATTCGCCCAACCAACCTCGGCGTCCAGCCGATTGATCAGCGAATGCAGACTTTCGCCGCCGGCATGGACTACATGACGGATCTGGCGGAATGGCAAAATGTCCAGAGCGGCGTCTCCACTCCTACGACAACCGCTCCGATCCCATTGGACCCGCAGCGTCGCTACATGCATAACGGCCGTGGACTCGGCACGTTCACGCATCAGGACGAACTTTACCAGGCATATTTTGTGGCTTATCTGGCGCTGAACACGCTGGGTGTCGGTCCCAATCCAACCAGCCCATATATCGGGTTCAAGCAGCAGCAACCGTTCGGTACCTTTGGAGGACCCGACATCGCCGCCACACTGGCAGCGGTGGCGCGGGTAGCGATCAATGCCGTGTGGTACCAGAAGTGGCTAGTGCATTTGCGCCATCGCCCCGAGTCTGGTGGCGGCCTAGTCCATTTGAAGAAGACCGGCGCAGGAGTCACCGATGCGCAGGTGGATCCGATCGTACTGAATTCCGCGGCGCTACACTTGAGTCATCTGCGGAACGGCAGCTACCTGCTCTCGCAGGCTTTCCCCGAGGGTTCCCCTGCTCACCCCGCCTACCCAACCGGTCATGGCACAGTCGGGGGTGCTTGCATTACCGTCCTGAAATTCTTCTTCGATGGTGACGCCGCCATCGTGAACCCGCTCGAACCATCGGCCGACGGCCTGATGCTCGAACCCTACAATGGCACGGATGCCGGCAAAATGACGGTCAACGGCGAGTTACACAAGCTCGCCCACAACATTTCCTTCGGACACGGCATTCACGGTGGCATCCATTGGCGAAGCGACACGGATTACTCGATTCTACTGGGCGAAGCTGTGGCTCTCAGCTTCTTACAGGATCAGGCTTTCACTTACCAAGAGAACATCGCGGTAAAGCTGACCAAACTTGACGGCACGTCGACAACGATTAAGAACTTTTAGGGCAAATTTGGCGCTGTGGCTCCTGGGAGAGTGGTGGACGTTAATTCGAATTCGCTGCGTGATGTCGTCATCGTCGGTGGAGGCGTTTCTGGACTCTACACGGCTTGGCGACTTCTCACCGGTAAGGCGCAGACCGACAACTCCGGACCAATCACAAAAGTAACAGTCCTGGAGTTGAGCAAACGGACCGGCGGGCGACTGCTTACGTGGCGCCCTTTCACAAATAACAGTTCGCTTCACGCTGAGTTGGGTGGCATGCGGTTTTTCGAGCAGCAGGAATTGGTTTGGTCGCTCATTCAGTATTTTGTCGGTCGCAACCAACTCCAGCCTCCCATCAAGTTTTTTGTAGGTGATCCGAATCATAACAACCTGACCTATTTGCGTCAGCGAATCCTGAAATCGGCTGATCTCTCGAATCCCGAGAAGGTCCCATATCTGCTTGATGCCTCCTCCCGTTACGCTGGCCCCGGTGACATCGCCGCAGGCATCATTCAGACAGTCCTGATTGTCAACCGTGCGACCATCGCCAAAATCCTTGGCGGGAAAACCCAGCCCACGACATGGAAGGAGTGGGATGAAGTAAAGCCTCACCTTGAGTATGGAAGCAGAAAATTGTGGGACATTGGTTTCTGGAATCTGCTTTCGGATCTGCTGTCACCCGAGGGATACGATTTCGTTACCGACGGCTTCGGCTATTACAGCCTCACTAACAACTGGAATGCTGCCGAAGCCATGCAGTCGGTTTATCTGGACTTCACACAAAGTCCTGACTATCAGACTCTCGTGGAAGGTTACGACTATCTTCCCGGGCTGCTGAAACAAGAAGTACAAAAGGCTGGTGGCGAAGTACGTCTGGAGCATGCGGTCATGAAAATTGATCGCGAAAGCGATGGTACCTATACACTTCAGATTCGCAACACGGAGCCGATGCGCAGCAAGAGCGTCGTACTCGCCATGCCGCGTCGTTCTCTGGAGTTGCTCGATGAGACACCATTCTGGAATTGGGAAAAAGCAGTATCGGGCACGGCTGCCCCTGGACGTCTGGTCGACTACCTTCAGTCTGTGATTCCTTACCCGGCCTTCAAGTTGTTTCTCGCTTACGACGTCCCGTGGTGGCGAAAGCCACCAGTCAGCATCGCTGCCGGCCGAAGCGTTTCCGATCTGCCAATCCGACAAACCTATTATTTCCCACCCGTAAAGGATTCGTTCCCTCCGATCGAGGATCTGGCAAGCCCGCTGCTCAAGGGCCCTGGCCTGGTCATGGCGTCTTATGATGACCTAGGCGCAGTATCATTCTGGAAATCCCTGGAAGATCCAAGAGACCTTCGTCCGCAAATCCGATCCCGTCTGGAACTGGCAGTCAAAGCGCTTTACCCAGAGGCTGAAACCCGCCTTGACCCGTACCAGCACCACGTGATGGAAATGAGCCGGGCGCTAGCGGATGAACCCGGTTTTCTGCCAGCTCCCGCTGAAATGGTTCGCCACGCGCAGCAACAATTGCGTTATCTACATTTCAATCAACCGCTCCCCGATCCAATGCAGAATCCCCACGGACAACCGGGTGAATTTCTTGCCGCCTACAAAGATTGGAGTCACGATCCATACGGGGGCGGATGGAATTTCTGGGCTCCGGGAGTCAACGTACAGAAAGTGATGCAAGGTATTCGTCGCCCATTTCCCCAAGAAAACTTGTTCATCGTGGGGGAGGCCTACTCTGGAAGCCAAGGTTGGGTCGAAGGAGCGCTGACCACTGCCGAACATGTGCTGAGGGATTACTTCCACTTGCAGCCGGAGCCGTGGCAACCTCCGTCGGCTTACTTGGGATACTGAGGTCGGTCATAAAGTCAAATCTTGCACTGGAGAGTTCGACATGGCGAAACAGTCGCGAACCATCGATCCGGCGAGCATCAATTCAGCCGCGAAGATTCCCCCAACTGGCAGCCAGTTTCAGGGCACGTCGCCCCAGGGATTGATCGATGTTTACAACGGAACCCTTGCCGGAGACATCGACGCCCAACCGGCAGCCAAAGAATTACTTGTTCCCTCGTCGGACACTGGCGGGCTGGCCAACGCCGAGTATATCTACAACCAGGTCTCGGCTCTTTATGGTGGCCCACAACTGCCTGCTCTTCAGAGTCCATCCGGAAAAAGTGTGAAATCGGTCATCTTCGTCTCCGGAAGCAAGAAAAACCGAGGCGGATACGGCGCATTTCACCTCTCCTCCTCACAAACCGACTTCGACAAGATCGTCGTCGACAGCTTGAACGCCTCGGGCAACTATTCGACAGGGTCGGGGCTGGCTGCGATTTCACCAGCCACAGCGAAGTTAACCAAGCCGCATCTTTTCCCGCTTTACCGGGGGCCGCAGGGGCTTCTCTCGGTGGTTGAGGCGGACGCGCCGGAAATGAAGGCGGCGGACTCCAAAACCCTTAAGAAGGCGCTGGCCATCGCCTCTCAAAGTCGGTCTGCTCTGGCGAAATACATCGAATCGCACAGTCGGTCGGCGCTTCCAACGAAGCTGAGCGAGGGCGCACTGGGCAAGACCAAGGTTGAGGCCGGCAACCTGGCCACGCTTCTGGCCAGCACAAACGACCACGTATCATCGCTCGCTGCTGTTGCCGCCGCGATGAGCGGCAATCGGCAATATCTTTCAACCGCCCTGTTTGCAGCAGAAATTATCGAGAGTTTCGAACTCCTGACCGGAAAGGGCGATGCCGGAAAGACCGACGGGGAAGCAGTTAGCCGGGTAGTCAGTTTCAAGTTGGCACCGGAAATTGCCCTCGTCCCGGGATTCGACGGCCAAGTAACCCAAAAATGGTGGAGCGATGGTCAGCCTGATTGGGTGAACGATAACTCGCAGGACGATCAATCAGAAGATGGCAATGCTGCCGGGGTGATGTTTCTCCTGTTTTTGAATGACTTCCTGGGTCTCGCGATGAGCGCCATACTGGCGCACATGCCCACAACCGGCGGCGCTCCGCTCGGGAACACCTACGCCGCTCTCCTGATCGACAGCCCGAACCTGGCGCAAATCGCTGGCGCAGACGGAAAGGCGGCATTCCGGGCAATGGTGTCGCTTCTCAAGCAGAACACACAACTGTCCGACGGCACATTGAACCTTCCGGCTGATGGAAATCCCTTTCCAAGCATGCCGAACTCGAAGCAAGGCGGACTGTTTACCAGTTAGAGCAATTTCCCGATGCCGCAGGGGGCATGAATGCGTTCTCAAATTGCCAGACACCTCGCGAGCTTGTTCGCCACTGCAGGCCCCGAGCCATTCAAGACTAAGCTTCGTCTTCTTGCGGACGCCGGCGCCGAGTCCAAGCAACCAATGCTCCCTCGCGAATTTTCCTGGCACGATTATGCGGTCTATCTTCTCCACATTGCGGCGGAGATCGAGCACAGCCTGATGGTGCAATATCTTTACGCTGCTTACTCGATTGGAGGACCTGAGGTTCCAGCTGATAAGCAAGAGCAGGTTCTCGGTTGGCAGCAGAGCATTCTCGGTATTGCGAAAGAGGAAATGGGGCACTTTCTGACGGTGCAGAACATTCTTCGCCTGATCGGTGGTGCGCTCAACCTTGATCGTCAGGATTTTCCCTGGGACATCCCTTTCTATCCGTACGACTTTGCACTCGAACCCCTGACTCGTACATCGCTCGCAAAATACATTTTCGCCGAGGCGCCGGATGATTGGCCGCCGGACCTCACCGCCGACGAACGCAAGGAGATTGAGGCGGCGGTGCATATGACTCCCCAACAAATGCCTCATCGCGTCGCCGAGCTTTATGAATTAATGATTGACTTGCTGTCAGACGCTGATGCGCTGCCGGATTCTGTTTTTCGGGAGGAGACATTCCCATTCCAGGCTTCTTGGGATGAATGGGGCAGGGGCTATAACGGCGTTCAACTTGGGTCGAATCCGCGCAATCCGAGCCCGAACGTGATTGTCCAGCGCTTGTCAGGGCGAACTGATGCGGTCTCTGCTCTAACTCAGATCGCACGTCAGGGAGAAGCCCCCGAAAACGATCCAACTGCCCAGGCGCTTTCGCATTTCCGTCGCTTCCTCAGTATATTCAGGGAATTTCCGCGGGGGGATGCCAAATGGGTTCCAACGTGGAAGGTGCCCACCAATCCGCAGGCACCTGGAGTCGCAAACTCTGATGCGGGTCCGGTCATCGAGCATCCGGAATCCTCGCTGTGGAGTACGCTATTCAACGTTCGTTATCGTATGCTGCTCGCTTACCTTGCTCATTCTTTCCGCATCTCGTCTGAGCCGATGGAGATGGGCGCCTCCAACCCGAGGAGTCTTATCATCAACTCGACTTTTGTCGAGATGTACCAACTCCGCAGCATCGCCGGAATTCTTGTAAGTTTGCCCCTAAAAGACGACCGCGAAACCGATGTCCAAGGGAGAGACCAAAGCGAGCGCGCCGGTCCTCCTTTTCAAATTCCATACGCCGTCAACTTGCCTTCAGAGCAAGCGGATTGCTGGCGCGTTCATATCGATTTGCTGGATGCTTCGGATGGTCTTCTGAAGGGGTTAACCAATAGCGCGTTCAAGCACTCCGACTACGCGATTGTCTTGCGAAGCGCCAACCAAGAGAGGCGACGCCAGTTCGAAACGTTGCTCACCTCAGCGGGTGCGCAGCCTAGTCTGGAACCGCACCGAAGGAGCATTGCGGTATGATCACCGAACTCCGCATCTTGCCGCCCTTGGCGATTGCTCGTCTGGGATCGTCGCCAACCCCGTTGGAGAACTACGATCTTGAATTGCCGGAGGACCCCCTCGGTTTTCGCACTATTCGTCCTGCTGAAACCCTGATCGTTGATAATTCCAGCGGCGAAGTATCCGGCAGCAAAATTCCAGATAAGATCGTGTTCCGCGACAGTGATCGCATTCGTCCCGTAGCTCCCTTCTTCGAAGTGTTTGTGCGAATCGGCGATGGCGAGTTGCAGCCACTGACCGTCAGATTGCTTAGCGAATATGGGTTGACCCCGGCGGACGTCAAGTGGTCCGTGGAAGCTGGGAACTTGAAGGTCTTCCGCCGCACCGGTAACGAGAAAGATCGCGTCAAAGCCGAACTCAATTCGATCAGCGACCACGTCTCGCACGCACTGGAAGGGAAATGCGACCACTTCGTCAGCAAAGAGACATCCCTTCCGCTGGGTTCGGTGCGCTACATCAAGCCGAATGGAGTCTATCCCGAGATCCGGCTTCGATACACGCCTGCTGAGGGGAAGGTATATGGCTCTTCGACGGAGCGGAAAAAGCTTGACCCGACCAAAAAGATTATAGAGGAGACCGACCCCGTCATTACGTCTGATCGAGTCATATACGATAGCAGTCCAGGCCGGGGACAATGGCGGGACTGGGTCGACCGGGGCCTTCCTCCTGACACAAATCCAGGTCAGATCTACGCAGGTTTTCAAAACGCCGATGGAAACCAGCAGAGTTGGGGCTATCTCGATGACGAATGCGATGGTGTCGTAATCGTCAACTTGAAAATCGGCGACCGAAGCGTCTCGGCATTTGCCCGCTTTGGAGCCGGGCCTCCAATGTTCGCGCCCGATGGGCTCCCGATTCGTACCGTGGCCGACGAATTAGAACAAGCCCTGTTCGGGCCTATGGCGGATGAAACAGTGACATTGGTCGACGCAGAAGAGATAGTCCGGCGCGCATTTGAGACAGTTCGGTTGATGAACACCGCGGTCATGAACGGCAACACCATTCATGGACGCACCGCCGTTGCGAGCGCCATGCCATCACAGGATTCCAACGATACTTCGCGCCTCTATGCCCCAATAATGGCGCCCACCCTGGTTGATAACTTGGCCGTCGTTGCCCTGCATAAGGGCATCTTTGCCGCTCTTCGCAGTGGGACAAGCGCTTGGTTTCTTGATGTTCTGCGACAGCCTGAAGAAGTGGGAGATCTCACGGACAAAGGCCGACGTAAAATGCCCGCCATGATGCGCGGTGCCGATGGGCGCTATTTGACATTGACTCGGCGGCAAATAGACATCATTCGCAAGATAGCGGTCATGGGCCCTTTCCCGTCAGGAGGCACGAAATGAGCAATCCGAAACCTCTGAACTTGTCGGCCCAGTTGAATTATCGTGCCCGGGGAAATCCTCCGAACACCGTTCCGTCCTCCGCCATCTCCAACTGCTTCCCTGGACTGGAGTTCGATTTTCGAGCGATCTGGCGCCGAATTCTGGTTGGCATTGTTCTTGTCGAGAACAATAACTACGTCATTGACGCCGACACTCCGGAATTGCGCAACGAGCTTGTGGGACATCGTTTGCTTCGCATTGATGGACATTACGTTGGCACGAAAGCAATGGGACCGCTAATTCCGGGCCGCGGCGCTGTGCCTCTGGCCACAGCGGGCAACAATCCGGTTGCCTTCATGGAATGGTCGAACACAATCGCTCTGATTCTTCAGAAACAAGGCCATCTTGTTCCATGCGACTTCACTAAGGACAAGTCGGACGTCGAGGTTCTTCCTCAAGACCAGAAGGAGTTTCTTACCAAAGATCTGCAAGTTCGACGTATTTTTCAGGCACCATCTGTCCCCGGGCACGAAACCGTCGTCATCAATCAGGAACTGCTCGAACCGGGCGAGTTATCCCAAGGTCTTTGCTCACCATGGCAAAACGATTACCGCGAGTGCGCCTGTTACTATTGGGCTGCTAGCCGACCCGACTACGTGAATGTCGTGCCTGCCGAAGATGGAGCAAGTCGAGGCGACAACTGGATGCAGAGTCAACGCTCCGGAGAGTACGTTCTCGATACCCGACAGGACTCGCGACTGATCACCTACGATGACCTATTCACCTCGTGGGAAAAGGTCTTGCAGTTCCAGATTCAAGGGAAAGACGCCCCCGAAGAACAGGAGCGCAAGCCTGAGAGAAAACAGAATTCTTGACCGATGCCTTCGTGCATTCGTGGCGAACACATCAAACCGACTAGATTGCTCTCGAGGTCCCCAATTCTAGCTGATGGATTTTTTCTGGAGCTGGGTCAAAGGGTCAAAGGTTGTGAGGATGGTAAAGCCTCGCCTTAGATGGAGTAGAAATAATCGAGGCGTCAAAGTGCCCGCAAGAAACTGATAGAGGGGCAGAACAGGAATGCGCCCCCGGTGGGGACCACAAATTGAGCCGGGGCCGTGATTTGCACATCTACATTAGCGGTCGAATCGTGGAGCGGCGCACTCCTGGCGGCCCCGTCACCGTTCTGTCCCACGAGCAGGTCATAGCCGTCGTTTCCAAGCTCAGGGGCATCGGGATTGTTCATCCAATCCGTGTTCAATTCACGAAATTGACTGTTGAAGGAAGTCTGATAAGCGAGGAACAGAAGCCCTCGCTCGGCCTCTGGCTTTTCGTCGTATAGGGGACCAAACGGGATCCCTCGTCGAAGCATCTGAAACAATTGAGTGAACTCGCCTTGTCCTTTGTTCGTGGGCTGATCCCGTGGATTCACTTTGCGGATATGCGCAAAGTGAGGGCATCGCAATCCCTCGACGTCGGCCGGGTGACCGGGAATCGTCTGAACCTTTCGATCGCGAACCACCCGGATCTCCGGAATCCCGCCATATGCAAAGTAGTTTACCCGCATCTCATCACTCGAGATGCTTGCGTCCGGTGCGGGGCTCAAGATCGCCGGTGTCCCATCCTTCCAGCGTCCGACAACAAGCGCTCCGAGTTGATCTCCGTTAATCGTACGTCCTAGGCTTTGGCTGAGTGTGGTCGATGTATCAGAAAGGAATTTGCGGAATAAACCGACGTCCTGACGCAATCGACGAAACACCAGCAAAGATCCGTTCTCCATCCATTTAGGAGCTTGTCGGGGCGCTTGCGGCATACGAGGATCCGTTGCTGATTGTGTTGGATAGCCGAAGACGAATTGCCCCGGCCAGATCAGGGGCTGCCCCGGCTTACCGAGCAGATCCGCCACGGGTTCTGCCGGATCGATCCAACGCAGAGTGAGCGGCGTAGGAGGGTTCTTTGCGAGCAGACCTCGAGGACCCGGAGCCGAGATTCCGTCGCGGAAGCCGAAATGCTCGATTTGATTGGGGAGGACATTTCCGCGATCCGCATAGGACTTGCGCAGTCCGGCAGCAGCAGCGGAAGACACGATCGAGGCCGTTTGCGCCGTCAATGCCGCATCATCGTCACTTCCGATCAGAAGCAAGACGTCGGGAGTGTCCGCGACCGCTTTTCCAAGGACATAATCAGTTGGCTGCCCATCTGCAACCCGGTCTCCAAGCGCCCCCGCCAGAGAACCCATGGGCTCTTTGAGAAAACCGTCCTCAATTTCCGATGTGTCGAAGCTCAGACTGTCGAGACCAAACTTGGAGAACGCGGCATTCACCAGAACTCTACTCGAGATCTTTGGTCTTTGGGCAGACCGACGTATCCTGTGCTCATGAACCAGTTGCGTCGAAGAAATCGAATCGGCCAGAGCGCGCAGCCACGCCCGTGATTTGGCCGCGTCATCTATCTTGAAGCCAACGAGATCAAGGTACTTGGTATCGAATCCCCGAAGTGAGTTCCCTTGTATGTCGGCCGCGGCGAGAACCGGTTCGTCTTCAAGTCTGACCGTCATTCGTATTTCCCTAGATCGATCTTTTGCTGACGGCTGACTGGCTCGACGCGACGGCCTCTCGGTACCAAGACAGCTTCGGATCCTGCTATCGCACCTTCGGCGCGCGCAAACGAGAACGCACCCGCTTTTGCAGTCGGGATGTCGAAGGCTTCTTGGTTCCAGTCATCTGTCGTGATATCCGCACATCCGTTGAAGTCTGAATGCCGGAATGTTCCGCGGAACTCGGCATGTTGCGGATGAAAGCAACAGAAGTCCGGACAGGTTTTGACCTTGCGTGGTGCCTTACCGGGGATTTTCTTCCCGACGCCAAACAGACGCATCGTGATGTTCCTCGCGATTTGCCCTCCGTAGCGAAGAGGGTTCCCGTCGAGCGAGCATTGATCCAATGAATAACTTGCTCCTGTCGGAAGAGCGACTTCGACGCGAAGAATTCGAGTTCCATCGGTGCTCCGGCGCACTAACTGAAGAGCCTGGGCGCCGATGGGTTTGCTGCTCGGATCGAGCAGCCCTCCCAGTGTGAATGGCGAAATATATAGCCCGATCGGGTTCGCCAGGGCCACAGAGAGTCCCTGCCGTGCCAATCCAAAGACCCCCTTCATGATCAGTGGATCGCTCGAGCGGTTGATGCCGCCACGGCCCGCGCAACACATTAAGTCGATCTCACTAATCTGTCCCTGGGGGTTAGGACTGACCGGCCACCCGAGCGTGCTGTCTGAACCGAGCGCGATCTCTGCAAAGAGCGAATTGGCTGGATGGGTAAGATGCACTGCTCCTTTCGTCGTATTCCAGACGTTCCAGGGGTTGTAATCCCCCTGGCTGTAGCGCTTCACCAGTTTCCCGTTGTCATCCTTCTGGAACACATCGATTGTCCACCGGAGGTCATCCGCAGGGACAGATTTGTGAAGAAGTTCTTCATAAAGTGTGTGAGCCAGGTCGAAGTCGATCTTCGCGAGGAACTCCCAGTATTCGGGAGGCTCGCATGTAAACGAAATGCGCTGCACCTTGTCGCCCACGCGATCGACGAACCACTCGCAATACTCGTCTTGGATTCGAAATGGCAGCGCTATCGCAGTGCCGTCTTGCTGAAAGAATCCGAAAGCAGGAAGAGTGAGCATTTGCTCGGCAGCCGCGTTTGCTTGCGCGTCGTTTGCGGCTCCGTACCACTTCGTCAATCTCAAGGGGAATCCGTTCCAAGGGACTGGCACTGGCGCTCCGTCTGGAACACCGGACGTGTCGGCCAACTGATCGTAAAACAAGGGACTCGCGAGTGTGTACATCGCAGGATCTCTCACCTGGCCCAGGATGTCCGAGATGTTTTGGTTCCATCCACTGCGCAAATCTTCAGAGCGCTGCGAGCGGGAGAAATCGTCGATGCCGGCGGGTGGTAGATAACGATCCATTTGTCCTCCTACTTTCTGGTTCAGCGGGCGACTCCGGCCGGAGCAAGCAATAAGAATTTCGCCTGGAATCGCCGATTATCTGCCTTTGGGCGCATGCACCGCATGCTGTTCCTCACCGTTCGCTGGATGTGTAAAGGGTGGTGTTTCATGAGTGATTCTGTTCGTCCCGAGGTCGACTGTCACGCTGTCAACCGCTAGATGCGTCTGGGTCTTGGTGCCAATGAGGTCAATGGTTAGCACCCGGTTGGTAACCGTGACAATTAGATGCCCAAATCCGTTGAAGTACTGACGGAGGCTCTGATCTTCCACTCCATTCGGTGACCGTCCCTTGAGAGGCGTGCGTACGGGCTGGCGATCGAAACTCGGTTTGACTGGCTGGATTGGACCATGCCCTCCAATTCCCGCTACAACATACGGCACTTCCATCGGATTTCCCGCCACTTGTGTGGTACGAGTAAATCGCTGATATACGTGTGCATGTCCGGAAAGCACCGCGTCCGGGCCGATCTTGGCTTCATTGAACGCGGCATCGAGATCCGCCAACATGGTCGAACTTCCCGAGTGCCCGCCGCCACCGCTATAGGGTGGATGATGCATGGCAACAATCAAACCCAATCTCTTTCCAGTATCCCGAGTGGCTTTGATTTCTGTCAGCTGTTCGATTAGAAAGTTCCACTGCGTGTCGCCCGCCACTCCACCGCGAATAACGCCCTCGTGTTCGCCGCCATTTGAGAATAGGGCGATAATTTGCGCGAAAGGTGTATCTAATCTGTAATAAACGCCCGGCTGGTATATCGGCGGGCGATTGGCTGAATTGAGCAGCTTCGCCAGTTCAGCATCCGAGTTGGGTGGATCGGCGCAGAAGTTCGCTTCAAATGCGTCGATCGATTTTGGATCTTCCTGCGGATTGCTGTCGTGGTTGCCAGGAATGGCAACGATCTTGGCTGAATAGTGCTCATATGGAACATAAAACTGAGGTTGGTACATATTCCTCTTCGACTCGGGCATGTTGTATTGGTGGTTATAGATGACATCCCCGAGATGGAAGAAAAAGGCTGGCCTGTCCGCCGGATTCGGTCTGTGCAGGTCCATGGCCATCACTTGGGCGACCAACTCTACGTCCCACGGCGCGCCGAATCCGGTATCGCCTGCGCAGTGAAAGACAACTTGGCCACTCTGATTGATTTCCTCGACATATTGCGTGCCTACCACCTCAGCAAGACCAAGCACGGAGGGTGAACGTTTAGGCGCCGGAATTGGGATAATCTGACCGGCTTGTGACTGATCGAGTTGTGCTCGCGTTCTCGCGCTGCCAAAGTTGGCAGGAACTTGCAGAAAAGGAGGCTGCGACTGGGTCGGAACTCGCGGCGGTTGATGTGTTTTCATTCGATCGGCGTGCCGCAAGTTGTCGTTCAATTTGTTGGCTGGCATTGAATTTTTCCCCTCGCGACTATCTAAATGACCTCAGCGCTATTCTGAATTCGATCCCTGTGGTTCGAGCCTTTGCTCATGGGCCGGCGTGCATCGTGTTGCCCCCTGCCACTAGGCGGCTAAGATATGATCTCTTACTGCCAGTTTTCGAGCCAAACGATAACCCGAGCTCAAGACTCCTACCCTTACGAAATCCCTATTTTTGTCCATCGGCGCTAGTCAGTTCTCGCGGGCACCTTTTTTGATGCGAGAGCCCGCAAGAATCAATCCGGACAACCAGCGTTGATCCAATCTTCGATCTCCTTAACCTGGGATTCGGGAATGTATGGACCGCCCTTCGGCATGCGGCTCCCGGGTCCCCGGAGACCAGTGCGTAGGTCGATGATCAGATTTGCCTGGCTTCCTTTTCCATTCCCGATCACCTCGGGTTGTATAAGACGGGCACCGTGGCCGACGGCGGCCAGAAGGTCAGGCTTCATTGACCAGGAAAACGTGGGGCCATGGCCAGACAGATCGGCTGGATTATCGTTTGGGGGCGAACTCTGCCAATTAGCAATACCCTGATCGAGGATTTCTTTGACGCGGGCAAATCCCATATTTGACTCCAAAGACCAGCGTTATTCGCTTCTATTGCACGATCTTTCTGAACTGTGGCCCGAAGATCCCGCCTTCGGGCCTTGAAATATTCTTCGCAAACAAACTTAGAATTGTGGATTTGAGGGAATCCATGGAATCAATGGCAGCATTCAGCGCGCCACCTCCGCTCCCCGACCAAGCCTGGTCGAGTTGGCGAAGCATTTGAGTGAAGACCCGGTCGCAATCTGTGACTTCTGGCGGCGCGCCAGGACCATAGCCGCCCAGCGGAACCGGGGTCATTAGGGCCGCGCTCGGGACCCCTACCGTGTCACCACTCCAATCGCCAGTCTGACTGGCTGGGTCAAAAACATACTTTCTACCGAAGTAGATTTCGCCGAATGTGTAGAAGTGAGCCAAAGTCTTTCTTGTTGTGTCAGTGAACGGAAACTTCGAAGACGCTCCCTCCCCCTGGCTTTTAATTAAGTTGATTGCCGTGGTTGCGGCCGTCAACCCGTCGATTTTCGCAACTGCTGGAAAGTTCTTCTTGATCTGTTTGTCGAGGTTTGTGCCGTAGGGGATCTGAGTATCTAGAGCTTCGAAGGCGCTGAGAATAGCGCCATAGAATTCACCGATGGTAGGAAAGATCTCTTGCTCAGCGTCAAGCGCGGACACTAAAGGACGTGGGACCGGGTCCTCGGGATATTCGATCTGCATACACATTTGCACAAAGGATTTGTAATCTTTGAAGCCCAGCGCAACTTCAAAATTCGGATCGCAAGGAAAGTGAAGGTTAAGATCACATTTCGGGCGGACTCCGCCGGGTAAAGGACCGGGGTAAACGATTGAATCATAGCCCTCGAAAATCTTCGGCTGCATTCCAGTGGCCCACAGCAAATTGCTGGCAATGCCAAAATGCCCCATCTCGTCAAGAACAATGGTCTGGATCAACTGCGCGGCATCGGATATCGGGTCCTGGAGAGCGTAGAGTCCGCAGAGGTAGGGTGGCAGAGTAGAAAGTTCCAGTTCGAGAGCGGCCTGTAAAGAAGCCTGCAACCAGCTCAAGTCATGCGCTTCCGCGGGCATGTCCATCAGGAGCTTGATCTTTAGATTTCTTTTCATTCCTAAAACTTTCCGCTCGGACTCCGCTCTTTGGGAGCATCTGACAGTGGCGGCCTTAACCTATTTTCCCTGGGAAAGTCGGCGAGTAGAAGCCCCCTCGGATCAGAAGCCTGAAAGGCCTCCGACTTCCGATCGCCGAATTGGCAAACAAGATAGGTCTTTATCGTCAGCTTGTCAAGCACCTCAGCTTCGAGCACCTCAGTTTCGAGACAATCACAGACAGAACGCGCTTCCGCAAGATCGACTGCCTCTGGCAACCCGTAATATGTCTCTTAATCTAACTGTAAGACTCTAATTGTAAGTTGACCAAGCGTTGACCAATCTGCCCTTCTCCGGTTATCCCCAACGGCAGTCCGACTAACTAGGTAAAGGTCCGACACACAATAGAACGACACAGGCGTTGCAATCGCAGGCAGTTCGGGGTATGTTGCCAGTCGGCTACTAACCCCAGCTAGAATCACACCTCGAATCTATGGAGGGTTGACATGGCAACATTGCCTGACGATTTTTTCACCATCGCGACCTTTGGAACTCTGCTGGGCTCTGTGACTCTTACCACGATCGTCACGGGCGCTCTGCACAAATTCGCCGGATGGTCCCCGGCCAAGACGGGCCTGATTGTGTCATTCGCAGTAATAACTGCCGGCCTGTTTCTGACAGAAAAACTAGCCGACCCAAAAGCCGACATCGTCGGGTTCTTCAATGCCTTCCTCGTCTATCTCTCGGCAGCTGGTGTGTCGGATGCTGCCGGTGGCAACTTCCGCGGCGACGGTCGTCCGTTCTTCAGGTCGTGGTTTCACTAACTGTCGCCGGATCGCTCGAGGGGTGCCATGTCTGATGTGCTTGTCGAATGGGTCCGTGGCTGGTGGTCGGTCGCGTGGAGGATTAAGAAGGGATCTGCGGTCCGAGATATGCCCATACCTTGGCCTGTATATCTTCAGGCGCCGTCGCACATTCGAAAATGGAGAGCGCTTCCCCGGTTCAACCGAATTGCCACTTCGAAACGGTTCCGGGACGGGTGGCTACTCGAGTCTGGTGGAGATGACCGGCTCATTAAGCGCTTCCTTCTGCAGTTCCCTCCGGGCGCTTGGGACGTCCCGTGGGAGCTTCTAGTTGGCGAGTTGGACCGGGAGCGGAGATCGAACATCTCGATCGTGCGCGGCCTTTCCGATGGCCCTTCCACTCTCCCATCTCGCTTTGATCGACCAATGTCTGTACTTCTCATGCAAGGCGATGATGGGTCAAGGACGGGGAGGGTTCGCCTGGACTTGACGCGTGAAGCGGAGTTGCTGTTGAAAGTCTACGACTCACTTCCCGCGGCCCACCGGCAGTCAATTGTCAAGCCACGGTCGTGCCAGCCCACAGCGGCGGATCTGGAGAACGTCTTCAAAGACGCCCCGGATGTTATTTTCTTCAGCGGACACGGCTCCAGCAGTCCGCCGGGATTCATCCTTACGGATGGTTCGCGGCTGACGCCTGCGCGGATCGGGCAGCTGATCGCGGCAGCCCCGACGCCGCCTTTGTTTGCAGCATTCTGGGCTTGCGATACGGCCCGAGGATCGGCGGACAGCCGCGAATCACCAGGGCCCCCGTTCTATATGGCACTCGCGAAGAGCGGTGTTGCGAGCGTCCTTGCCATGCAGGCGCCCGTGACCGATTCTGGAGCAATCCTGCTGGCGCAAGAAGTCTTTCAGTCATTGGCCGCGGGAGACGCGCTCGATGTCTCTGCTGCCCGCGGGCGCTCTGTGCTACTGGACGCGTGGAAGACTGGGGCCGGCGACAGTCTCGATTGGGCTTGCCCCGTTGTGTGGTCGTCTGGCTTGTCGGCGGCACGCCTCGCGTGGAACGGCCCCAGTTCAAACCTGGCTCAGCTTCAGACTGCGAGCCGCCGCGCTCGGCTGAAACGGGATGGCAGGGTCTTTTTTCCGCCGACCGTTGAAGAGATCGACTTCGCAAGTCGTTGCGGCGCAGTCCGGCTCTGCTGGATCAAAGGATCTAATCTCGCAGAGCACAGAGAACGGTGGATTCGCTTCCTTCTAGCCATTCAAGTCGTACTGCCCTGCTATGTCGTGGCAGTTGAGTTCAACGCGGGTCTCGACACTGCTGAGGGTTTGATGGCTTGGGCTGAGGAACTCCAGCAGACCCTCGAAGTTGCTGATGCGCCCGGGGACGATTTTCGGAATGCGCTGGAACTGATCCGACACAAGCCACAAGCTGGATGGAGGCGCCTATGTTCGCTGCCGAACCTCATCGTGGCCATTTGGCAGCCGCCCGTCTACCGCTCCGAGGAATGGTTCTGGGATCCGTTGATTGCCACTGTGACCACTGTGAATATCATGGGAGAGGTCGTTGATGGACGAATGGTCTCCGATGGCTGGGCTGTCGAGGAGTTCGATATGCAGGTGAATGAGAACACGCTGAACGCCGCCTATTCGGAAGCCCCACTCCTGAGCAATGCTTTGGCACTTCTGGGTACACCTGTGCCCCGCTCCTCAATCGAAGCGACTGGAATGTCGCTGGAGCGGTTGGTTAACCTGAACGCGCTACTCGTCAACACAGCCGTGGAGGAAGTTGTCTTGGCAGCTTCGGCTGCAAGGTTCTTTCGCACGCGGATGGACCAGGAAGCTGTAACGGCAGCGCACAGAGCGTGCATGCAGATCTTCAGCCACACAACTTTTGTCGGTAGATTGACGCCAGCGGTACGAGAGCAGCGTTTGACGCATTGCTTGGGAGCTGGCGAGAACAAGGCCGGAGTGGAAGAGGCGTGTGCTCTCCTGGTGAGATATCGCGATCTTGACCGCCCACTGGCTGTTCTTTCCGTGATGCGCCTCCTGGGCCGACTCTGGCGCGAGCTTCCCGAAAACATTCTGATCATATGTGCGTGGGCTCATGCCATGCTTGCGGACATGGGACAGGCAACGTTTTGGCTTGAACGAAGTTCGGCCGCCACTCCACTGGAAAGCGCATGGCAACATGGCCTTCGAGCTGAGATCCACAAAGCCGAAGGCGCTAAGCAAGCTGCACTCGATGAAATTGACGCCGCGATCACGGTTCTGCGCGCCGTTCCTGATTCGGATGTGACGCCGCTTGTTGCGAGGCGGCTGCGAGCGTACGGACAGGATCGTGCGCGCATTCTCCAATACCTGTTCTATCAGCCTCGGCAGGCCGCCGAGGAATACGAACGTCTGTTGCAAGAATGGCAGAGTGATGACGATGCGGCGATTGATGTCGCAGTGGTTCTCCGGAACTATGCGGAATGCGTTCGCACGGGGCACGTTTTTGGCGAGCCTGAATGGCAACGCGGCAAGGATATGTTGATCCAGGCAGAGGCGCTACTCAAAAACAGACACGACCATCCTGTTTTTGCTGAGATCGAGTACGAAAAAGCACGGGTCGCGATCGCGGAAAAGCGACACGAGGCGGCCGACTTGCTGAATGCAGCTCGTTCCGCTGCGGCCGCAAGTGGACACCTCATGTTGATGGCCATATGTGCCGCGCGGCGCTTCTGGGAGTTTGAACCCTTCGATCTCGCGAGATGGAATGAGCTTGAAACTGGCCTGTCCGCGTTTCCGCGGCATGGCTGGGCCGTACGGACTTTGGTCGACGGTAGGTTGCGTGCAGCAAAACGAATGACGACTGGTGATCTTAATGTTGCTCGCCAGTCTATGGTGGCAAACTTGGAAGACCTGGAACGAAATCCTTCGTTTGACGCGGGAAGTGACCGGTTTCGCATTGCGGCTTCGGCGGCGGGATACGCCTTGTTTTCGTCGGGCCACGACGGGAATCAAAAATGGGAGCAATTCATCGAGCGCCCCTGGGCCGAGATCTGGCTTCAAAGCAAGGAATTTCATACTCCAGAGGACGTCTGGGGGAGGGTCTCGTAATGGGAAGCGGATCAGGAGGCGGTGGTGGCGGCGGCAGCGGCGGTGCTACCGCCGGCGGCGGCAAGGGCTATGGCGGATATCGGATCAGCGGCGGTCGCATATTAGTGCAGGATGTTGATGCGACCAAGAAAGCGGAAGCTCTTACCAAAGTTCTCAAGAAATTGCGGCCTGAGTATCTGCACGAACAATTTGTAGACAGCTCGGCCCGTAACGTCTATCGCGAACTGAGTCTACTCCGCGTGGATCTTGCAATAAACCGAGATTGGAGTGGAATCGCCGCCAGGCTCAAAGTGGACGGTGGTCCTGGCTGCCTGCCCCGCCTTGCGGCTGCACTCATGCGCCGGTTCGAGGCTGCTGATGGTAACAGGAAATCACGGGCATTCGTTCGCATGGCACTTGAGAACTTTTTGCTTCGCGCCGTAAGCGATGACTCCCAAACCTTCGGTTCAGCCGCAGCAGAAGGTGTGATCAGGAAGCTTGATGCCGGGGTCTTCGATCACTTATCGGGACTGTTCTTGGGCGATCTGCTCTACGAGGTGACTCGAGGCGAAGAGCGTGCTTTGCCAGAGGAGGTGAAGGAGGGGCTTCGCAGCGTGGTACAGGAAAGGGCCGACCGCGTCGTCGCGGATTTCATGACGCGTTTCGGGGGCAAGCCGCTTGGCGAGGACATCAAGCAAGTTTCCTATCGACACCTGTTCGACGTGATCGCGCAAAAGGAGGACTGGTTTCGGGACCAGCTTCGTCGATGAAAAGAGGACCGAACCAAGCAGTCTGCAAGGCGCATGGCCGGATAGCCGCGTTCGGCGACCAGTTGACCTCCGTTGAATTGGGAGGACCCGGCTGGCTAGTAACGGACGGCCCGATTGGTCCACGCCCGATCTCTGTTCCCGCCGCCGACTTGCTCGACCTCGCGACGGTCGTATACCGGATTGAGCGGCAACTGCAGAAGCGTAGTGCAAGCAATCCCAATGTGAAGTATGAGCTGACCATCCCATTGCGCGATCCGCAGTCATGGAGGGAGCGCCCCAGCCGGTTATTAGAGGAACTGCTTGGCTTCCTTGGCAATACGGTCTGGGAAGTCAACGTGGTTAGTCGGCCCCGGCAGGCTACCGGATTCTCAAAGATCAAGCCTTCTGACCAGCCCGTTCGGCGCGTAGCCTTGCTCTCGGGCGGACTCGATAGCGCCTGTGGCGCAGGCGCCGGGCTGGTTTCTGTGCACGACACTCAGCTTTGCTCGTTTTATACGCGACAAAAGGCCCTTCAAGCAGATATCGCGGCGGATCTTGACTTTCCACGTCCAACTCAATGGCGTCAGCAGGGGAGTACTGGTCCAGGAAGATCCTTCTACTATCGATCGTTCTTATTCCTGGCTCTGGCTGCGGCAACGGCAGAAACATGGGGTGCGCGCGAGGTTGTGCAGTTTGAAAACGGCATACTTGCGAGCGCGATTCCACCAGTGCCTTCTCTTGCCATGACGAGACACGCGCACCCTAAACTCCACCAGCTTTTCGTCAAACTGGTGGACTGTGTATTGACTGGCAGGTGGTGCGTTGTCAACCCGTTGTGGCAGATGACGAAGCGCGAGGCCGTTCACGCGCTGGAGAAAGAGATTGGGAACAAGCGGGCTGCACAGATTACATCTGCCACTCAAAGCTGCTGGAACTTGTCAGCACCCCATGTATTTGGTGTTCGAACCCTGGGACCGGACACCAAGCATGCCAATGAGCAGTGTGGAGTCTGCATTCCTTGTATCATTCGACGTACAGCGCTTCCGCGGGAGCACTTCGCTTTCGACTTGCGACGAAACGGAGTTCGGAACCATGCGAAGCTCGGCGCACACTTTCTTGAATACGTTGAGCTTCTCTCTGCCGTTCGTGCCGCTCGAACTACCGCGGAATTTCGCACTGTCCTCCCGGCGGAAGCACTTGACTTGATTGACGACGGTTGGGTTGACCTCAACTCACTTGAGCGTCTCTTTAGACAATTTGCGAAAGAGTTTTTTGACACTTTCTTTTGAGGTTTAGATGGATTCAGAAATCGCCCAAGACTGGCCTGCGATCAGTGTCCGGCAACCTTGGGCTGAATTGCTAATCAGTGGACGAAAATCGATCGAGATTCGATCATGGGCGCCGGAGTACCGGGGTAGACTATGGTTGCACGCAGGCCTCAAGAGCGATCTTGAGCTGGAACGTAGATTCGGTCTCCAAGATTTGTACCGAGGCGGGTTTGTCGGATCCATTCAATTAATTGCGATTGTGCCTGTTACTCAAGAGCGATGGAGCCAATGGCTAGACAAACATCTTGACTCGGGGAAATATCGAGGCGGTCTGGTAGCCTGGATGGTCGGCGCTCCTCGGCGTTTCCCAACGCCCGTCCCTGGAAAGGGACAACTCAATCTTTTCTATCCTTCGGCGGAAATAGTCCAGCAACTAAAAAGAAACGAGTCCGAACTTGAGTCGGGAGAGGATGACGCCGTCTCCTGATTTCGCTCCTGTCAGCTGTGCGTCGTAGTCCACAATTTGTGGCGGCCCTCGTTCTTCGTCAGACGACAACCCCTGGACCCCGCCTGGATGCTCAAAACCTCTGTGCCGGCGAAATAGACCGCGTTTTGATCTGCGATAGGGTTCAATCGAGCCCACTTGATGAAGGAATGCGGCCGGCAACATCCGATGCGCTAGAACGATTGCGATAATCGGGTCTCCAGAACCTCGCCCAGCTTGCCTATGGCCTTGAACTTTGGAATGGGATCCAGTTCCTTGAATGCGGAAGTGAGCGCATTGGAGAGACTCCAGATCGTACGCGGCCGGGAATTCATCGTACTTTGGCTCGAACTAAAGGTCATGCACAGTGCGTCTCTTGGTCAACCAAGCCAGGTCAAGGCCGCTCGCATAGCCGTTTTGTACCCCCCCAAAAAACCCCGACGACCAATGATCCGATTCATGCAGCTCGTCAGTACTCTTCTGGCAGAAGCAGCGTGGTTGCGGATCGATCTGCTTCGGTGATTATCCACAGCCTCTCTCCGGCGTCTGTCTGGTAGCTGCTCAGCAGTCGAAACCCGTGCGCCACGCGGTACTCATTCTCTGCGACATCGGTTGGCTCCAGTTCGCCCCAGTCCCCGATTGCATGACGGTCCAAGAAACATGTAGGCGGCTGCTTTGCTCTCTCCAATGCAGCAAGCGCCCCGGGCGTGGCCACAATTTGCCCAAGTGGGAACAATGGAAACATGACGGTGACTCCTCTCTTCAGCCCATGCGGGCGAGCCTCGCCCGCATGGGTCGTCTGAAAACGTGGAATTACTTGTTGCGGAAGGCTTGGGGCGGCGAGCGCCCCGAAACTAGAACGACTGTGAAAACCGGGCTTCAAGGTATTCGCCCAGTTTCGCCGTCGCCTTGAACTGCGGGATGGGCTCGAGTTCCTTGAATGCAGAAGTGAACGCGTTGGAGAGACTCCAGATTGTTCGCGGTTTGAACTCCTCATACTTCGGCTCGAAGTACAGGTCATGCACGGTCCGCGCCAGATGCTTTGGAGCTTCAAGCTTGCCCTCCACGAACGCTTCGTAGATGACGACTTTTGCCGTGACATCGGTGAGTTCGCTCCTCTGCCATGTCTCCACTTGCTTTCGCATCGGTTCGAAGTTTCGCTGCATGCGGTCAACGCCAACCGAGATACAGTCGATGAGCGAGAACGACTTCGAGTGTTTAGCGAGCACGGGGGTGAAATCTCCTGCAAACGCCATATTCGAGCACACGAAGACGCGATAGCCGCAGGTCATCGCCAAACGCATACTCTTATCGTGGGAATTCCGAAGCCCTATGGAGAAGCGGCACCCCTCCATCTCGGTTGCGAGGTCGAGAACGCCAAAGGCTTTCATGCCGTCTGGTGAGACAGCATACTCGTCGTGAACGACTCCAATATGGCGAAAGCCGAGCGTCTCGATCAAAGCCTGCACAATTTCGTGATGCGGGACCGGACGGTGCGTTTCTGTTGCCGCTGGTGTCGGCACCAGGGTTAGTTCTTCGCGGCCAATGGTTCGGCCACTATAGCCAATGAGCGTACTAGTTTCTGACATACTGCTTTCCTCCTTGTTGATTTGAACTGCGCTTTCTAAGGGTGAAAAAAAGGCGGGGGTGAGACTGGCTACTTCAGATCAACATCATCCGAACAACGATGCTTGTTCCGGGACTGCCGATTTGCCGCGCGGCCTTCTACCCGACAGGGAACCGGGTCGTTGCCCGAAAATCAGGACCGAGTCACCAGCGATGGCTTCTTCGACAAGGGCCGCAGCGTCAGGCTGAGCGCCCGGCAAGAGCGCCGGCGCTTCGACCAATGGAATATCGCCGACCGAACAACACGTCGCGGGAAACAGCTTCTGATGCTCTGCGCTAAGAGCTTTCCAAACGGAATCGGCCGTCTCGCCAATTCCGTTCCTCTCGACCAGTTCGCGTGCCATCGCCGAGAGCATGTCATCGTCTTCGTCGATGTTCTGCAGCCCCTCTCCGGCAAACTTACCTTCCATGGTCAAGGCCACTAGTAGCTTTTTGCCCATTAGCCTCAAACAGGCGGTCTGCATTGTCCCTTCGTAGCAAAGAAACTTCACTCGTACCGGCCGTGTCTGCCCGATGCGCCAGGATCTCCGACTTGCTTGACGCAGGGTGTGCAGCGAGTAGCCCGACTCGTAGAAAAGGATGGTCGGGAAGTCGAGAAGATCCAGTCCGGTCTCGACCAACTTGGGGTGGGAAACTACGACCTGCACTCCTTCCTTGATTTGCCGCTGATACCAGGCTTCCCGTTTCGATGTATCGACGCTCGCCCGCAGAACTGCCGTGCGAATGCCTTCGTTGATCAGGATTCGTTGCAGTCGAGCAGTGACGTCGTGCTTCTGCGTGTACACCGCAAACACTTGGCAGCGCCGGCCTTCGGCTAGCTCCTTTTTGATTTCCTCGATCAGTCTCCGTTCTTTGGAATACAGCTGGTCTTCTGGAAGGTCCCGCGTTTCCGCGATAACGAACCGAACGTTGTGCTTAACTTCTGGATCGAACTCCGTGCCGTACAGAGTCCCTAATCCGTAGGGATGGTCTGGATAGAGCAGTAGAGTGTTCAGCATCGTGCTCAACACCGACCGATTGCCTCTGTGCTCCTTCAGCGCTTTCCGAATCGCATCTTCCAGTTCCCGGTATGCCGCCATCATTAATGGATCCATCGGAACGCTCAGATAGCTCTCTTCGTAGGGAGGAAGTTCCCCCGAGATGTCCTCCAGAAAGACGAAGGCGCAGAGCTGCATCAGGAATTCGCCGAAGAGCAGGGGAGAGGCTCCGGGCTTGCGGCGAACCGTGCTCGTACTTTTGGCTTTGGAACACCGGTTCTCGGCAGGCTCGACCTTCGTGATCGTTTCGAGAACGCCGTAGTCTTGGGTGAAGGAACTTCGACCCGTGGTGCCCCATTCGTAGCCGTGTTCCTTCATCCTTGCGGCTTCGAGCCGGAACAAGGTGTTGAACAGATCGTCTGCGTATCCCCCAAGAAGCGTTCCCGTCAGCCCCACAATCCGGTCTGTACACGATGCCAAAGTGCCGAGGGCATTGCCTTGCGCGGTATCGCCGGCCAACTGGTGAATCTCGTCACAAATCGTGTAGTCAAACCAGCCCGGCATGTAGCGCCCGATGAATTCAATCGGCGCCATGCGGCGTATCTTGTCGGAATCGGCCTGCCAAAGGGGGCTGTGAAGTTGACGGCAGGATTTGTTGTCTCTTGTTTCGATAGTCTCTGCGATCTTGACTTTCTCAAACTCGGCTGCGGTCAATCGGCTGTCATCCACGAAGACTGGTCTGCCGGTGTCAGAATTCACCACGCAGCCCATGTATGGGCCTGAGCGTGGAACTCGGTAAGCATGACGCCAGAAGTAGCCGAGTTTGGCCCGTTCCCGACCGACGATGAAAAGCGAAGGCCTCGCGCATAGCGACAGCCAGCGTTTCCGGGAACTCGACGATTCTCTCCGTAATCGCAGTTCGCTGAGACTGGTGCGCAAACCTTCCCGCACAATGCGGCCCTGCCTCAACCGTACCTCGTTCACGCCGTGCGACTTGTTCTCGTCACCTCCATTTCGCAAATCGTCGATGAGGAAAACACGGATTCCAGGAACAGTGAGAAACGTCTCTCGTGCCCACTTCTCGACCAAGTGCGGTGGAACCATCGCGAGAGAGGTGGATGGCTTTCCTTCGCTGTGGACGTGGATGGCACCGAGTGAAATTAGGGTCTTGCCGGTGCCGCATTCCGCGATCACCATGCCGGTCCGCGCGTGGTCCCAGCGTTTCGCAATCCCCATGATCGCGATGGTCTGTGCAGGAAAGGGCTTTCGCAGCAATTCCTCGATCCGGGGTGAAACCGGATCATCAAACTGGTGGAGCGCTGGATATTCCTGAAGAATGCGCGCTCCCAGAGGAGTGGCGTTGGCACGCATGTAGTCGTAGATAGTCGATAGTTCAGGCATGGAAGCTCTCTTGTAAGCAGGAGGAATTCACCGAAGAGGAGATGAAAAGAGGGAAGAGGAAGCGTGATGTGATGCGAGAAGAGACTATTCAGCTTGCCGGAGGATATCTTCGAGCTTTACGCTCGGCCAGTGGATCGAACCTGTTTCGGCCGGAAATCGGACCGCGCCACTCTCGACGCCCCAGCTAAGCCAGTCGAGAAATTGTTCTTTTTCGCCTTTGACAATTACCGGATCACATCCAATGCCGAGCGCATGAATCAAGGCATGATGCGTATCGAGTTCGTCTGCAAACCAGTCGGCCCAATCCGGCATTCCTGGTATCCCGTAGATGTGGGCAATGGACGGCCAAACAAATCGCTTGTCCGAGCTTGCCAACAGGGTCCGTCCTGAGCTGGCCGATATGTTTCCCGAGGCGAATTCTTCCGACATCCCGATGAGGTGACGCAAAGGCTTCTTCCGTCCGGCCAGCTGTATGGAGCCCTTGAAGCACTGCGCCTTCCGCTCCAGGCATACTCGGATGGGCTGTACACCCGGCCCCTCCACCATGAACCGGTCTCCCATGGAAATTGCCGCACTTGCCGCGGAGATCTGCGTATCTCCGCCGACCACAGAAATCAAATGGGCTTTTGCTTGCCGTGGAGGGTCCGGCAAGACTTCTCCGATGAAGCGGTCGAGCCGCAATTTGATGCTGGTCGTGGTTTTCTCCGTGCTCTTCACATAGGTGAGCCAGCCGAACCGAAGGTGTGCATTCTTCATTCAGGTTCCTTCTTTTCGTGCGTGAGAATCTGGGTCTTTCCATTGGCAAAGACCAGCGTCAGTTCGTGGGAGAACCGTTCTCGGTCATGCAGGATTTTGGTGCCGTCTTCTTCCTCTTCTTCCCAATGGTCGGTGAACTTCACCGAGCGCCAGTGCGCGATGTGGCGATCTTCTCCTTCGCCGAATACCCCATTGAGCATTCCCGCCGTACAGAGCAAGCCAACATGTCCGCCATGCAGTGGCGTGAGCGGCCAGCCACGAACGTCTCGCTGCTTGGGCAGGAGAACGCGGCTGGCCTGGCGATACGCTGCCGAATCTACCAGCAAGTCCTCGACTTCATCGAGTGGAATTCCGGCATTCGTGAGCACTACTGGCCCAGAGTTTGGAATCTGGTAGCGAACTGCAGGCGTATCGCCCAGAGCTTCGAGGTCTGGTTTCGTGGCCAGCATCTCCAGCCAGTGCACCGAATCGAGCAGCGCGGAGTCTCGGAGGTGTTGGTGTCGCTTACGCCGCACGCCCAAGACTGCAACTTGTTTGTATCGGACGCTGGCAGGTTCCGAGAGCCTGTAGACGACCAGATCGGCAAAGTGCTCGCTCAAAATCCTCGCGCAGACCCGCAACTGTGGCTGGGGAATGACAAACACCAAAAGACCTCCGGGCGTGAGCCAGCGATAGGTATGCTCCAGAAAGACCAATTCCAGCCTCTGGTTGCTTGTCTCGCCCGTCTCAAAGTCGTACGGTGGGTTGAGGTACAGCAGAGAGAACGCTTCCGCCGGGCTGCGCACATCGAAGGTGCTTGCCTGCAGCGTTTCGATTCCCAGGCTTCTTGCCTGCTCGGCTCGATTTGCGTCAATTTCAATTCCGTAGCGACTGGCGTCCGTTCCCGTAAGTAAATGCACGAACGCGACTCCATCTCCTACGCACGGATCAAGCGCAGAAGACTCCTTTGGGAAGGCTAGACAATTCTTCAACCGTTCGGCTTCCCGCACGGGTAAAGGGAAGAACCCCAACTTGGTTTTTCCATGTGGTCTCATTGCGCCATCCTGTTGAGCGCCCGCTCTACCAGTTCGTCAACTGGATCGGAAGCCGTCAACTCCCTCACGGCAATGAAGGAGCGGAGGCCGTTGACGGCTATCGGTCGCTCGTCTTCGATTCTGTAGCCGCGCTCGATGTGTTCTTGCTTCCGTTTCTCATACAGGTCGGCCCTGGTGGTCACACGAATTCTCAAGACAATCCTCATTTCTCATTCGCTGGCGATCAGTTTGAAGTCCAAGTTAGGTTGGTTACTGACTCGCGGCGGCATTAGTCCGGGTGGCGGGGCTTCATTCGTTGAAATCAGCCGTTCCCAAGGGATCGAACTGCGGCAGGGCTCTCCTCAGGCATAAAGCTCAAGAATGAGACCATTGGAAAGGTAGAGCCCAGTTGGTAGGGAATCAGCTAAAGACGCGCGCTTTCGGCAGGAGGTGGAGGATTATGCTCGAGCATTGAGCTGATTCTCCTTTCCCAGTACTGTGTCGAGAAACACTGTTACCAGCAACCGCGAGTGCCACTGGCACAAATCGATGTGGTCATGCTACACTCCTGCGCAACCCTAGGGACATAAGATCTGGTCACTGACAGTAAAGGCAGTTATGTCCAGCAGTGCCGTAGCTTATCCAGCGCCAATCGACCTTCAAGAACCAAAGCCTCCCACAGTCACGCCTGATTCAATTCTGACTGATCCACGTCTAAGCCGCTACTTCGCGGCTCTATCCGATCACTACTCCTCATTGATGTCCGAAATGGAGAGAGATGCCAATTTACTCAAGTATTTTGGCAAGGTTGTCTATTTGATAGATGCTGATGTGCTCCGAAACATTGTCGAAGTCAGTTACAAAGACGACTTGTTGCGACGCGAGACGCAAAAACTGTTTGAAAATCCAAACTTCCACTACGCCTTGCCCCTGGGCGCTTTCCAAGAACTCGTTGAGTGGTTGCGAGGGTACGTACCAGACGGCCTGAGTCTCTGGGATACGGATATTCCAGGGTCGATATCCGGAAATCTCACTGGTACCGGCGCCGTTAAGAGCCTCGCCAAGGCGTTCGGAATATCCATCGAAGGGAGCACTTCGCTGGATTTGATGGAAAAAGTAATTGCCACTCTTGAACACGAGGGATTGGACATTGAGAGGCTCATTGAGCTGTTGACGAAGCCAAACTGTTTCGGCGTTGTCGGCGACTTCGACGAGGGGGACGTGGCTGCTCTTAATTTGATCATCGAAGAGCTTCCACGCGGGTCTGCTAGGACCGAACGCCGATCGCCCCAGAGGCAGACTCAAGAGAAGGCACTTCGTACAAAGAAAGATCACCGCGACGCCGTTAACTTGGCAATTGCATTCAAGAGTTGCCGTATACGTGAAAATCGAGGGACAGGCGCTGCCAAGAACATTGCGCCCACCCACGTTCTTGTTACGCAGACTCATCTCTTGCTGGACCTTGTTAGGCGTGCGAATGAGCGAGGCGACGACTCCGTCCAGAAATTGTCTTCATTATTAAACCTTCCCGGCCCCCAAGTGGTCGACGGCATGTATCCAGTGCTCTCTCCGCGTCGTGCTTTCATAGTTGAAGAGTTTCGCCGGGAACACAGCTTCGAGAACCATGCACTGAGGGAACTGAAGGGTCTAAAGCGTGACTACGAGGATCTGGGAGGCGCGTTACGCGACGCCGCTCACGCCGTCGGAACCAAGAAAGAGGCACAAGCTATTTCTGGCGCCATTCGCCGCAAATTGGAACATCTGAAAATAATCTACGCTCAAGATCCTTTCTATCGACGCTTGGAGCAGTCACGCGCTACGGAGATGTCCATTCAATACCTCAGAGAGAAACTGAAGCCTGGCAGTGTGACGGCTGTAGAAACGGCCGCAACTCTAGAACTAGCGGCAGAATCGTTTTTCAGGATTCTCCGCCGCTCTTACGCGTTGTTGGAGGAGAAGGCTGTGACCACATATTCTGCAAAGCGCGAGTTGGACGATAGTTGCACCTTTGAGGCGATCACGGTTTTGTCGGATCGTCCCACTGAGCTTCTCTTAGAAGGGGAAGTGTATCGTCGAAGGTCTGATTCTGCCGAGGCCGCTTATCAGGGATATTCGTTTCGTTGGCCGACTAGCTGCACCGAGAGACAGTTCTTTGCCGCAATTGACAGCATCGTTAGACTGACCGATCAGCGGCGACCGTCCCGGAAAGCAATCCAACTGCAGTGCATGATGTCCTTCGACGATGTTCGCGAAGGGGGCTTGCTAATCTTTACGAACGTCGGTGTATATGGATCTCCTTTCGGCAAGCTGCCGGAGAACCTTGCACTGAAAGACATTTCTTTGGAGTTACTGCGAGTTGGAATTGCGAGCGTTTTTGGGGAGAACCACGAAGAGGTTGTCCTTCAGGCGGTCCGTGTCTGCACGCAGTTCGGAGATTTTCAACTCGATCTCGACAGCAACGAGTTCGGCGGGCGCGAAGTCTTTGTCATTTCCCACTACAATATTGGGCGCCAGATCGTTCACTTATGTGAGTCTACGTGCCTGTTCACGGTTCTTCCGGTAAAGCTCGACACCTTACTCCAAAAGGAGGTCACGGCGCATTTCCCGCTTTTCCCAAATCGCGTCGACCCGATAGCCCAATGAACGAGTTAACTGTCGTAGCACCTTCGCCAATATGTGAGTTTGACGCAAAGGCTCCCGCGCGGACAATCGCTGCATGGGCCGATAGAGTGATCCATGATGGGTCCTGTATGCATGTAGCAAGAGCACAACTGTTGCCGAGAGATGGCACGGCATATGCAGTGCTGGACGCTCGCTGTTATGACAAGACTACGAGCTGTTACAGGTGCAACAAGCGAACATCGGAAACATTGTTCTTGTTGGCCTGGCGTTTTTCGAGTAGTACCCGCACTCTGAAAAGCAAGATGACGATAGATGGTACGCCTCGGGACTCTGTGCGGATAAGAGGAAGAGCGGGCGAGGAGGACAGCCAGATTGTCGAAGAGTTTGTCCTGCACCCATCCTCCTCTCAGGAACCGACTCCCGACTGGCGTTGGTCGTACGGGATCTCTTTCAACCGATCAGAAGATCCCGTTGCCGCCTCAATCGACGTTTCCTTCGCGGTGAAGCTAGACAAACCGAAATGGAAGCTTTCAGAGACACTCGACTTGGCCGTAACTGTGCCCCCGTTGGGAGCGCATCTTGCGGCGACCACTGAAAGCGATCTCGCCTTGGTGCAATTGTCAAAAAAGGAGGCCACTCGATCTATGGACGGGATGACAGCGCTTGTGGTGGGGGAGAGCGTTAAATTGCTCTTAAAGGATGGTTGGGAGTTTCTCAAAACAACTGGGGCAGACGGCCTCTTGGGAAAGGATGACTTGATTCAACTGAACATCGGAGACATCTCTGTCCCTAGTGAGTCTCCGGTTGAGTTAATTCAGCAGTCTATTCAAAAAGCGAACATCGTTGTGCCTGACGAAGTTGTGAATGAACTGCGGGGACTAAACGACCAACTGCGTGGCATGTCCGCTTACGGCAGAAATCTGCGTAGCAATCTTTCAGAGGCTACAACCAAAGCAGACAAGGCAGATCTTGAAACCAAGATCGAAATAAATAGCACGAAAATGTCCGAGGTTCGGCAACAGGTTTGGACGATGCTACAGCAAACAGGCCACATCTCGCTGGGTGCAAAAGACCGGAGAGTCGGATAGAGCACAGGGGAGTCAGAGCCGGGACTCAACGAATGCGGTGACGTAGGGCCGGAACATCTCGACGTCTGGCAATGGAGAGTCTGTTACAAGGAATTCTTCAACGTGGGTCGATGTCCTTCGTTTCGAGCCCTGCAACGATCTCTTGCAGCGTTTTGAGACTGTCCACTTGGTCCAGTGAGCTTAATCTCAAAGATCCTAGGATCGCGGCAAAGGCGGCCAGCCCCGCCTTGTCTCGTGCCGCCTCTGCCCGACGCAAGCCCCGCTCGGCCGCTTGCATGCGCGCCAGCACCCTCTCTTGGACCGCTGGATCTTGAATGTCTTTCGGGTTCCACACCTTGGCTACGCATTTTAATAAACCGCGATACATGCGTTTGCCGACGACTCTCTCCATTCGTTCGATCTCGCGGAGGACATCGCGGTTAGCACGCGCACTATGACCATTGCCGCCGTTCCCAGCATCTGTTCGTTCGACCGGTTTTTGCTTACCCGCACAACTGGGTCGAAGGCCCTCTAACCAGCCTGCGGGTGTCGCCCAGCCGGCCAATTGCGGCACCGACTTCGGCCGTTTGCGATCATCCAAGTCAACCCACGTCCGACTGAAGTAATACAGATAACGTCCTAGCCCAAAACAGCTGCAGGCTCGTTTAAAGGATTGCGCTTCCGCCGCCGTGCAAGAATTGTCATCATCGGCCCATTCTTCTCCTGTGGCCGAATGCGAGCCCAAGCCGAAGATCGTCAGTTCGCACGTGACCAATACCTTCGCAGCAATCTTCTGATCTTTGCTTCGTTCGAAATTCGCGCTGGTATGAATGGTGTATTTTCGTGTCCAGCCTGCCGGAGTGAACAGCGCGTTTAAGCGATCCGTATAAGCTCGCTGGTCGGCGTACGGAACTACCTGCCCACGTGCCGGCTGCTGACCCTTCGTGGTGTTCATCACCCGCCAGTCAATTTGCGATTGGTCAAACGGTACTTCCAAGGCCGCCACCAGTTCCTTCACCCGCTCCGCCGAGACTTGAATAACACCGGCTGCCAGCATCGCAGGCGGCGGGCCGGATACGGGGACATGGTCTTTCTGTGCATGACCGTTTGGGCCGCTCATAGGAACTCTTCCTTGCTTGGCGTTTCTTCGTCCAACCGCTGGCCGTACATCCATCGTTGGGGCTTGATCTGCAACAGCCAGTCTTGCGCTGTGGGAATTCGTCCAAGATCTTCCCGGACATGCTGCTCTCCCACATAGCGGACGGGAATTTGCTTTCCGTCGCTGTTCACAATGGCAACGCCAAACAGTTCCTCTGCCAGGAAAATGCCCTCAGCATGATGACGTAAGGCCCGGTGGCGGAAGTCTGCGAGGAATGCTTTCGATTCATCAAACCAGTTGTGAATTGGCAGATAGTCTTCCGCTCTTCCGCCGAACTTCTTCGCGCTGCTCTCGGCGTGCTTCAGTGGGTGGGCCATAACTACACCTCGTACGTCGTGGTGGTGTAATCCTCAAATCGATCATTTCGCTCGACCGTTAGCTTGCGGGCACTGACGTCCAGGATGACGTCTCCAAAGCCGCCGCAATCGTTCTCATACCCAAAGGGCACAAGAGTTTCGAAGTGTTCCTGAAGATGGGAAGCGTCGTATTTGACGGGCTCGTGCTCGCCAGACGCATACCATTCGCCGTCATAGCACTTCACTTCTTCGGTGGTGCCATCGTCTCCGTAACCATCGAAATGAACCGCTACGAAGGTCACACCTGCGGCGGCCAGTTGGTCGCATTGCGCCAGGATCGCGGTCTTTGCCGCGGCTTGTCCGGGCTCAAGCGATTGCTCGTTGTTCTGCTGAGGCTGTTCCATTGCATGATCCTTCCGATTCGAAATATTGAGGGTGTACTCAGGCCTGATCTGTGCGATGAGACCGTACGGTTGGTGCCAGCGCGCCGTGCTGCGGAGTGCCGCCGCGCCATGCTCTCTTTCGGAGGCGCTGCCAATGCTTGGGGTCGATGCGCAACGCTTGCATGCCGGCCAGCGCCGAAAGACCCACGAATGCTCCGTGATAGGAAATTGTCCCGTAGCGAAACATTCGTGCCAGCAGAGCAAGCGCGTGATTGGCCAATGTCGGGTTGACGAACGGCTCTTGCCGGTCGAGAGCTTCTGCGGCGCTACAACTCGGTAGGCCATCTCCGTCAAGGTCAGCCTGGATGACTTCAGGGAAGAGTTCGGAAACGGTACGTAACCGGAGCCTGTGCCGTCGGTTCCTTCGATTCAGCGGCTCTCCGAGCACAAACTGGCCGCTATCGGAGTTGTTGCCGAGGTCCAGCCAATAATCCACTTCGCTCCAATCCTCCGCGCACTTTGCGATTGCCGCGCGCCCTTTCCGCGTGTCGACACAGCCGATCAGGATGTCCACGCCATCTACCCTGCGTTTAGGATCCAGCCGCTCGGGAATGCCTTGCCAGTCCAGGCCCCAGAACAGGTTCAGCCGGTTGGCGAGAACCACAGATTTATAGAGACCGATCTCAGATTGACTGAACGGCTGGCGTACGCAGTTGGTCGGCGAGATTACATCCGGATCAAGCAAGGTTACGTGGAGTCCTTCCGGGTGGCCGTATGCCAACAATGCCTGATGGAGGTAAGGAAGCCCAGCTGCGATTGCGCTCCCGTTGCCGCCGCAACCGACGACCAGCGCCCGCACTTTGTGTTTCAGCAACTCGGGATGAATCTGGTGAGTTTCCATGGTTTCATCCTTCACCTCTTCTCTCGACGAATTCCTGAAGCGTTTGCTTGCTCTCGGCCAGAAACCTCACGGGAAACTTGTGCTTTCTTCCCGCCAGGCCCGACCACAGACCAAGAAAACCGCCTGGATGGGTTGTCAGCCGGACCGCGCCACTGGGATGGGTGAACTCGCTGGCGAAATACGCTTTCTCCCAACCCGAGAGGGAACCAACGCTTATCTCCTCCGGAACTCGCATACTGCCGAGACAGACTCGGCCGTGCGAGTCGGTATTCCAGTAGGGAGCGTTTCTCAGGCGGGTATCGGCCACCGGCCGCCACTCTTCTGCCAGCGCTCGCACGAACAGTTCCCGCCCGTGGATCATGAACACCAGGGCAGGGTGGGAATACATCTTGCCGTTCAGCTTTTTCGCCTCGGAATTTCCGTCGCCGAAAAACATCAGCCGACGTTGCGCACGGCTCCGCCAAGCGATCAGCTCCGGCGTTCTAGCCAGCACATGTTCCGGCAAGACCTCCGCTCCCATGCTTGCCCCCAAACCTTTGGCGAGCGTCTCAAGAAACCCTGTCGTGACCGACTGCCCAGCACATAAGTAAGGCGCCTGATTCGGCCGACACTTTACCTCGTGCAACGTAGCAAAGGCCCTGTTGCCCTCCTGATAAAGAAGTACGGCCTGCTTCAGGCTGAAGGTTCGGTTGTCACCGATCCGCAGGTGGATGTTCATGACTGTTCCTCGCGGGTGATCACGCCATCGTCATTGCCGGGCATTAGGTCAATCAACCGGCTGGCCGCCGCGAGCGTCTCACATGCGACGGCAAGCGTCCGAAAGCCCTGGCGTACGCTGCTCGGATCGGAAAGCTGGAGGGGAATGATCAGGTTGGGATGGGGAGTTGTCTCCATTGCGGTCTGGGCCTCGTCGTCAAAGCACCCGACCACGGCATCGCCCGACGAGAATGCCGCGAGCAGACACGGCAGTGGCGGATTCGAGTCCATGAGTTGCTCCCCCATGTCGTCGGTGAATTCCGGCCGTTTGCCTTGACGCGAGATGGAACACAGTTCCAGCAAACTGCTAACGAGCACCCGCACTTCCTTGTTCCGCATCCCCTGGTTCAGATCCTTCAAGCCTCGGAGACTCAGAGATTGCTCCTTGAAACATTGTGGAGTACATCCTGCAATGTCCGGTACTTCGTACTGTTCGGGATTCTCTTCGCCCTCGTACCACTCGCGCAGCATGTCCACGCGCTCTTCTGCGTCGTGGTAGTCGTACACGCGTACCCATCGGTTGAGCGAGCCCGCGAAATGCTTGAAGAATGTCGCGGCCAGACGCGGATGTACGCTGCCAAGTAGTTCAATGGTTGGGTTCAGGAGCACGAATGCCGCGCTATCTGGATCGAGGATCAGGTAGAGCGTACCCTCTGGTCCTCGTTCATTCGAGTAGTCGACCAGTCTGTCGCTAAGTGTGAGATCCAGATCGAAACGGCGTTGGATTGACGCTCCGCCATGGTCGCGAACCCATCGCTGAAGAGTCAGGAATAAATACTTGGCCGCATCTCTTCCGCTTTTCTTCCAGTCCTCCACGGCCGCGATATCCAATGTGGCCAGGGCCTCGGCTAACGCGATGACCTCGCGGTCATCTGCCGCGAAACGCTGTTCAGTCGGAACCTTCTCCAAGAAGGGCAATACAAGTTCGCATAGTGGGGCCATCAACTGGCTGGCGGCAGGGAGCCTCCAGGTGGCGCGAGGCGCTTCCCGGCGTGCCAGCGGGAACATTGCTCGACCGCCCTCGCCAAGAGTGCTGAGGACATTTGCAGTTCCTGACATTCCAAGAACCTCCCGAGCAGAGTTTCGTGCCGCGATTGCCGCTCCTGCGTCAACAAATGCAGTTCCCGCAGAACAGTTTTCTTTCCGTTCTCGCCCACGAAGTTTTGCGGCTCAATGGTTGTTGATGGTCCTCCCCGGAGTGCGAGAGAAGCTGCGGCGGAATGTTGCGATCTGGGGCGGGTAAACCTCACTCTAGACATATCGGCTACTATTTCCACAGGTGGCGGAATCGGGGCCCCTTTGAGGGCTGGGCAGTCTCCAATCTGTCGGCTACAATTTCCGCGGAGAATTTCTATGGTGACGGATCCAGCCTCCGCTATCAAACGAGAAGCGCTTCAGTTGGTTGATGTGCAGATCGACACACTGCGACGAACCGGATGCCTGACGGCATCTGATCTCGCCGACTATCACACACGTTCCGAAAAGATCACTGAGCTGTATCAGCGAATCGACCGAATTGGAAGGACGCGCGTCGATTTGCGATCCGCCAGGGCGTCGTAGGCTCGCCCTGGTTCGAGGGGGCCAGGCCGCCGTCCTCGGCGCGAATGTTTCCGCTGGGGCGGTGGCCTGTCGAGCTACGTCCGTCTGGCAACGATGCGTTCATTCCACAAAGGGTGCTTTCAAACTGCGTATTGCGATGGGGCGAATTCTTCTTTCCTGGAGCAGCGGCAAAGATAGTGCCTGGAGTCTGCATGTTCTCCGCCAGCGTTGTGAGCATGAGATTGTCGGCCTGCTGACCACGTTCAACGAGGCCGCCGGCCGTGTTGCTATGCACGCCGTCCGGCGCGAACTGGTCGAACAGCAAGCCTCGGCAACCGGGTTGCCACTTTGGAGTGTCCCCTTACCTTGGCCCTGTTCAAACGAGCAGTACGAGTTGCTTATGGCCGAAACGTGTGCCAAAGCAATCGCCGCCGGAATCGAAGGGATCGCGTTTGGCGACCTTTTTCTCGAAGACGTGCGCTCGTACCGGGAAAGACAAATGAGAGACACCGGCCTGCAGCCGATATTTCCGTTGTGGGGGCATCCCACTCAGGACTTGGCAAAGCGGATGATCGCCTCGGGCATGCGGGCGAAGCTCACCTGTGTTGACACGGAGAAACTTGACGCTTCGTTTGCCGGACGCGAGTTTGATGAGAGCCTGCTGGCCGCGCTACCTGATGGAGTCGATCCATGCGGGGAGAAAGGTGAGTTTCACTCATTTGTTTACGCAGGCCCAATGTTGAGCGTCGACATTCCTGTTTCGGTCGGCGAGAGCGTCGTGCGCGATCAATTTGTGTTTGCAGATCTGAGCCCCGCCAGGATTGGCGCTACCCCTTCGTCCCAATAGCTCTCACGAAGCTGTACTGCAGTTGTTCCCCAGAGGCTTCTGGTCCCGTGATTGCGGCCGTAGCCAGTTCGGGATATTGATGGCTGTAGATAGTCTTCACTTCTTCCGGCGTCATCCTCGGATCCGGGTCCGGAAGTTTCACGCCGTTGTACGTAAAGCTGCGAGATAGCGCTTTTGCCTCGATCATGATGTGGCTTCCCTTCCTTCTTCTCCGGGTGCTTGCGTCGTTGGTTCGGCGCTTTGCTGCGCAGCGAACAGACTCGGTGTCTCGTCGGCTGCAGGCGCTGTCGGTCTTGGTGGCTCTTCCTTCTTCGTAACCGCCGGGTCAGGTTTCGAGGCCTGTTGCGTTGTCTTCACCTTCTGGCGTGCCGCCTTGGCGGCCGCCTCCATTTCCGCCTTGGCTTCGGCCAACGTATTGCCGAGCGCGAGGTGTGAGTCGACATAGCTGGCAAGGTGCCTGCCTAATTCTGAATCCAACTCCTCGGCGGACCCAGTAAAACTCAAGGGAGTCGTGAGGGCGTGGTCCTCGCCTTCCGTCACTTTCGCCGGAATCACGTTGACCTTCAGTTTTTCGTCAACTCTGGCAATCGTGATGAGCAGAGTACGGCCTTTGAGCAATGGCATGAGTTCGACAAACACGGTTTCTTCCCTCCTTGGTTTTTCTGTCGGTTTGCAACTTCGAAATTTGAGGATTGACTTCAAGAGAGCGCCGGGACGGGCACTCAACCGCGGGGATGGGGGTGAGTAGGAGGCGGCGTGTGCCCGTCCCTGTCTGTGGCTCTGCCAAAGTCAGAGGTTTCCACAGATCTCTTCTTCTTAGAAGGGAATGTCGTCGTCAGCTACTGCGGGAGCGGGCTCCGGGCTAGCTTGTTCGTCGGGCATTTCGCGCCCCGCTTTCTGCCCGTTGTCCCGCGAACCGAGCAGGACAATGTCCCGGGCGACAATCTCGGTGCGATATTTCTTTTCGCCACTCTGTTTGTCTTCCCAGGTCGACGTCTGCAGCTTGCCTTCGACGTAGAGTTTCTGTCCCTTGCGGACGTACTCTCCCACGATTTCCGCTAACCGCTGCCAAGCCACAACGCTGTGCCACTCAGTTCTGTCTTGCCATTGATCGTTTCTGTCTTTGAATCTCTCGTTCGTGGCGAGACTGACCTTAGCGACAGGTGCTCCAGCAGCGGTGTACTTCACCTCGGGATCCTGACCTACGTTTCCCACCAAAATTACCTTGTTCACGCTCTTCGCCATACCATACTCCAGTTGCTTCCTTTACGAGCACCCACTCGTGCTGCCGCATTCCATGCAGCGATAACAGGAACCGTTTCTTACCATCAGCGAACCGCAGAACTGACATGCGGGCGCGTCGCCTAGCGCGATCACTTGCCCTAGTGCCTTGACCATGCCGCCCGCCTCAGGCTTCGGCGGAACCGGCCTTGGGAGCTCAAACAGAATTCCTTGTTCACCCTTCAGGAAACGTAGTTCGAGCCACCGGAACAAGTAGTCCATCATCGATTTTGCGTATCCAATCGTTGGATTTCCCGACCATCCGCTCGGCTCAAATCGCGTGTGGCTGAATTTGTCGCAGAGCACTTGCAACGGGACGCCATACTGCAAAACCAGAGATACTGCGGTGGCGAAGGAATCCATGAGCCCGGAAACTGTCGATCCTTCCTTCGCCATCCTGATGAACATTTCGCCTGGAAGGCCATCTTCGTACAGGCCGACGGTGACATAGCCTTCCTGCCCGCCCACTGAGAAGTGATGGGTCAGACTGTGGCGTTCGTCCGGAAGGCGGCGCCTCACTGCTCGCATCCCGCGCGGATCCTCAGACCCGTCGCCGCTTTCCGTGCTCGGGCTCACGAAACTTTCTTCGCTCTTCTCGATACTCGCAATTTCTTTTGCTTCTGGCATGGGAACCTCGTTAATCGCCATGGGACCTCACCTAGCGGTTTCAGTTTTCTCGAACAGCACGGCAACCCGATCCTGATAAATGGGCTTCCAGTCCCGTCTTTCGCGCAACACGGCCGCCAAGACCGAATCAACAGGAAGGAGCGCGGCGTTTACGCGATACTGCTCAAAGATGTTGGCCCACTCCGGGCACGCGTCCCACGCGCGCAATCCTTGTTCTACGAAGGCAGGGCCGTAGAAGTCCGTTCGTCCGTCGTCAAATACGCTGAACGATGGCCAAAGGCGGTAGATCAGATATCCACCCCACTGCCAGCTCGAGTACAACCTGATACGCGGACCAGACTCCTGAGAGAGAAAAGTGGCTGCATCGACCGGGAAGCGATTCCGGTCGAATTCAGGGCGGAGAGCTTTTACTCGACCAGGATGGTCGAGAAGCAATGCCAGCACCAGCACACCAAGACAGGGTACGAAATGCCAGCGCCGTCTCTTCGGACCGTTCGCGATCATTCGCAGTCCAGCGTCGAGTTCTGAAAGGCTCGCAATCAACTTCCCCGGCCAATGCCGAGCGTGACGCGAACGCACGTACTCCAACCACTCACGCATAGCCAGACCAATGCCGGGCGCTGAGACAACTGCAAAGATCGGAATGTTCCGGGCGGAGAACAATGCTAAGTGCGACCAACTCAGCAGCAGCAGCACATGAACCAATCTCCCAGTGCCCAAGTGCCAAACTGCCGCCGCGATCGCCAGCACCAGCAGCGTCTCAAAATACGCCGCCGTAAACGAATGAAAGTCGATAGATTGAAATTCACTGATGCGCCGCAAATAGAACGATGACCCGAGATATTGGGCAACGTGGACATGCAAGCGATATCCATATGGGTTGACGAGGCTTGCAATCGCACACGCCCCAGCGGTCAACAAATACTTTCGCGCTTGATGCCATGCATCCCGTCTTGTCCCATGGACCAGTTCTCCGGCTGCCGCTCCAATCGCATACGTAATCAGCAAGACGATCCCGACGAAAAACCCTCCATGTAGATTCACCCAAAGTGTTGTGAGTGGGGGTAGCACCAAGAGGAAGTTCTCGTTGTTGGCTCTCTTCTCTACTCGGTTGAGCACCCGGCAGAACACCACGGCGAAGAGCGGAGTTACGAGGTGTGGTCGCGCGAGCCAGTGTATGGTGCTTGCCGCCATTACGAGGCCGGCCAGCGCGATAGCGATCACGCGGTGCCCAGATTCCTCTAATGTGCCCCGGTAAACACAGACCGACGTAGCCCCCAAGAGCAGCAGGCTCACAAGAACAATTCCGGCCAAGCCGGAATGTCCATGAACTACGGCCATCAGAACGTCGGATAGCCACTCCCAAGCAAACCAAGGCTGGCCGGCCTTTGTGAATGAGAAGATGTCAGTCGCTGGGACGCGGCCGTTCTTCAGGATCCACTCTCCAGTTCGGATGTGCCATCCAGTGTCGGAATCGGTGAGCAGCCATCCCACACCCGGGATGCACCAGAACAGCACAAGAATTGGTGTCAAGAAAGCCAGATCGGAGAGTGATGGCATCAGAGAGATCCACGCTCCGACTCGCAACCGGAGACCTTCAGCCGTCTTTGCCTCTTCCCGCTGGACATCCATCTGAATGGTTCACTGTCGGACGAAGGTTTCAGTCTCGGAGGCACGAGGATGGCCGGCATGCGCCTCGGCAACGCTGCGCACAGAACCAGGACTCCTTGATGAAGGGGCGGATCGTGTTCGACTCCACTTCCTCCCCACCGTCGATTGAAGACGTGGATTACCAACGGCGTGCCGGTCGCAGCCGCAAGGAGCGCTCCGCCAGGGTTGAGGTGAAGACCACCCCCAATCACAACGAAAAGGAACAGAAACAGGCAAACGACCAACGAGCCTCGTTTGATCTTCGTGAGCACGATGATCCTCCGATGCGGCCGGGACTTGGGATTACTTCAGCCGCTTCCCCTTGCTCTCCTAGCCAGCTAACGTCCCGGTCGTCTCACTGTAAACAGCATTTTGGTTGGCCGAATCGTTGAGCCGAGGCTCACCAACGGGACGGGGCTTGCGCAAATAGTGTGCGTGGGTACAGCCAATGCAATTCGCACCTTTTGTCGTGGCACGAACCAGCGGCAAGAACTTCCCGGGAATCGCGATCGCCTCGCCGGCCAGCGAATAGAATGTGGGCACCATTTTGCCGGCCTGGGCCTTATCTTTCCCGCTTAGGTCCACCTCCAAACGCCCATGAACGCCTCGGAAAAGAATCTCGGTTCCGAGCTGCGGCCTCTGGCCATCCGTCACTGAAGTTAGCCAGTGCCGTGTGATCAACAGTTCGTACGTCCGTCCCTTCCGAAGCATGTCCGCGCGCATGACTGCCGTAGAGATGACGACTGCGTGCAGGCCATTGACCCCGATCGCCTCCACTGGGTGCAGATACTCCAACGGTTGGCCGTCGTCGCCAGCAAAACTTACATACCGGCCCACATCGCCTGCGGAGCCGCCTGACTCCAAGCCACGCACAACGTACCGCTGTCCCAACTGCTGATGCTCGATGCTCACCAGAGAGTGCGCAAAGATCCCTCGGTCCTTCAGCACCCTCACTGCGCGCCGCGACAGCGGCAACCCTGCAATGCCCGTGAACTTTTGCCTGCTCATGAAGGTCACCCCCTTTATCCTTATCTTTGGTTATGCTCGTTGCTGGACACGAATCGGGTGCCCAAGGGCCACACGAATCATTTCTTTCGTGCAGCCCGCCCAGCACTGATAGAAACGCGGATCTGAGACTAGGATCGCCAGGTTGTCGCCACTGCGATCGTGTCCAACCTGCGCACAGGATGGACACCGAGCCACATGGTTCTTCCCCACTATTCTTGTCTTACCTAGATGGTCGAGAATGCAAAACGCCTTCCGACTTCCTCCGGTTCGCAGTTCTCCAATTGGCTTTACTTCACCGTGCGACTTCGCGACGTCTGCAGGGAACTCCTTGCCAGCGGTGAACCGGTCCAACTCCTCTTCCGTGACTCCGCGTAGTCGCTTCAGGAACTTCATCTGGGATTCCAACGTGTAGTCGGCGCCATAGAACCAGAAGCGTCGGTTCGCGCCGCGGTGGATTCCCAACGGGCCTCGGATAGCGTTGCCGAATGCCCCCTTTGCAAGCACGTCGTGTTTCGGGAACACCTCGATTCCGTCAGCCAAACCCGACCCTTTCACGGGTACCCCCAGCCTCCGGGCCAGGTTGTAAATGTAGATCCGGCACTTCCGAGCCAGCAGCGGTGTAGACAGGAAGATCCAAAGATGCCCACCTCGTCTGCTCATTTCTAGGGCAGAGTCCACCTTGTCCTGCGTGAGGTAGTACTGCAGTTTCACGAGGTCCTCCATCGCGGTCTTGTAGTCGGCATCGATGGCGACCCACTTGCACCGTTGGCTAGACGGGTTGATAGCGTACAGACCAATCGTGATCTTGCCTTCCAAGTGGTCCCAGACTGTCTTTTCGGTCAGATGAAGTGGCGCACCGGAACCGCGTTGCTTCGGGCGGTAGTAATAATGACGGCCGCTCTCCGGATCGGGCCGGGTGGACTGGACTGTGTAGGCCCGGCGATTTACAAACAGCGAGACGTATTCCTTTATCAGCGCTGGAGTTGCTCTCACTCGTCGCTCCACGGCCATTTCCTCCTTTTCGGCGTCTCCAGCCCCCCGCGTGCTGTGTGCTAGATATGCCAGGACTCGATTTCTGTCAAACAGCCTCAACAAGTGCCCTTACTACTGCACTTGGTCGCGCCGACCGTTTCGGCTGGCTCTCCAGGCCGCAACAGCCATGCGAAGCCGCCCTTCAGCAAACCGGGGCGTTCGACCAGTCTGAGGAAGTCGTAATCGCGCACGAGGATCTCAAAGTCCCTGATGCTGTAACCGCCGTACTGCTGGTCCTCGAAGTCAACCCAGAGCCAAGTCCCGCTCTTGCGATCCAAGACGTAAAATGCACCGGACTGTGGGTCTCCGGTAACGATGACAAGAACCAGAACTGCTGCTGGAAACTCTATCCACCGAACAGCTTGGGTCTCGTCGGTTGCTTTGGTCAGAGCAACAACCGCCTCTTCGACCGCGCAGGCAGGCCTCACTCTGAGAATTGGTTCCGCTTTCATGTGACCGAACATAACTGTGCTTCCTTTCTGGGGCGCTTTCCGCCCCATTGCTTAGACCAAGGCGCGGCCGAGAGCCGCGTATGGTTCGACTGTGAGTAATCACTTTTCTGGAAGTGAAGAGGGGTGCGTCCTACGTGTCCCCAACGGTCGCGTCACTCCAATGAAGCTACTGCGATACAACCCCGGACTTACAATTGCTACATGACGAATGAGATGACGCCGGAGCAGGGCGCCGAGTGGGTTAAGAAACTCATGGAGAGCTATCTCACGTGGGCTTCCAAAGTACACTTCCAGCCCTACGTGAAGCAGATCAGCGAGGGCTTGCAGCGAGGTTTGAAACTCGTTGGGGCTGCCGGGGAGACCGACAAAGAAACCTCGGAAGAGATTCTCCGAGCTGTCGTCGTTCTGAACCACGCCTACCTTGAGGACTTCCTCCGCAGCGTAGCATTGTGGCTACTACCAATCGCCAACGAGGAGACGCTGAACGACGTGCCCCTGGTGGGCACCTCCGGACGGGCTGAGAAATTTCAACTCGGGAAGCTCGCCAGACACCGCGGTAAGAGGATCGACGACGTAATCAGGGAGTCGGTGGCCGCCTACATGGAGCGCTATACCTTCAACAACGTCCCCGCGATCAAGTCATTCCTAGCAAGTGTCGACGTGAAGCTGCCAAGCCGTGAAGAGGTCGATAGCTCATCCAGCCCGATTCCGCGTCTCGCGATAGATGGAGAGGTCCTCGCACTCCTGGAAGCGATGATGAAGAGGCGCCACCACATCGTTCACCGCGCTGACAAGGCCAAGACCGGTGACGGTTTGCAGGAGATCACGAAGGGAGAAGTCGCAGGTTGGCTCGCAGCCACGATGATGTTCACACTCAGTATCACGACTGAGAACTTCATACAGAGGCACAGCAAGGACGAGTTTCAAAAGGCAGTTGAGGCGTTGGCGGCCGCTGCCGAAAAGAGAAAAGAGCTGAGGCCAGGGACGAGGTCCTCAAAGCCCAAGGGGAGCAAGTAGCCAGGACTGTTTTGGTAGGTTCCGAGACTAGAACGCGGCGAGCGCTTCCTCGACCGTCTGGAAGTCGCCGTCTAGCTCCTCGATCCTGCCGTCACGCTGGACGGAGCGCTTCCACCTCGCACCACTAGGGTGTTGACGAGCGCGATCGGCGGTGATGAAGCCAATCACGTTTCCGTATTCCCGCACTTCGTACCGGAATGCGTGTTGTTCGTCGTGTGAGAGGCGCGAACCTTCGTGAGTCCACATGACAGCCTCACAGTTGAGGCCGCGTTCTGTAGCCGTGATCATGTACTCAGTATGAGGCGAACAAATTATCGAAGTCAAGACCGTGGGCAGTTCCGGCGCGCACGCGGTAGGAACGGACGGTGCTGCGGCGCGACCGAACCAACCTTCAGCATCTCTCCCCTGGCGGACGACTGACGCTCGAAGAGTCGGGCTAGCGAAGAGAAGCCGGGGTCTGGCGGTTCCCACGTGGTCACCGTCATCGCAGAGTTAGTGTTGGCCATCGCTCCCGAGCCGCTGATGCCGAGGAAGGTCGAACCCTGGTGTGGCGGGTGCGGCTGGTTGTCTGGGTTAGGTTGTTCCTCGGCGGGAAGTGTCGGAGTCGAGCCGTCATGCGGCACCGTGAGCGAGGCCACCGGATTGTCGTCCGAATCTTGGCCGGCCACAAAGAAGCCGTTCAACTGTTGCTGCCAGTACCGCCCGCTCAGAGTGCTCGAAGAACCTGAGTCCACAACCACACGCCTGGCTGTTTGAATGATCGGCGGAGGCGCTTGTACCGGCGAGGTCTGCCCAAACACGATAGAGGCGACGAATGGAACACACAGAGTGCACACTCGCACCCAGCGCTTCACGCCATCCCAGACTATTCTCTCAGTTCCAGGGGCGATCGCGCAGTTGCAGTGGTCGCAGCACATAAAGGAGGACTCGTTCCTAAAAGTGATGCGGGCGGCCGGCTCGTGGATGCGGAAAAATCTGGCGGATGGTCAACGCTCCTGCCGAACCACTCGACGAAGGCATATAGTCAACGTGCAAGCTGCTGATTCTATGAGTGGTTGCGGGGTAGCCGCACATCCCAAACACACCCCAATGACACCGCAATCACACGGCAATGTCCTCCCAGAGAGAACCTGTCTTTTGTACTGCCTGCCCGTGGGTCAAGACAGAAGTAAGCGTCACTGAGACGGGGGACCCGTTCCTTCTCACTGGCAGCGCCAACGTTAGCTGAAGAAAATCCTTGAGCAGACCAAAGTGAACCGCACGCCTACACTCCGACAGCTTGTCAGCAACGAACCACAGGAGATCGTAGTTCGGCATCAGGTACAGAAAGTGCGCGATCGAAGTCTCCTGCTCAATCCGCTGCCTGACGCTCAAGTATTGGCGTGCTGCTTTGGGTGTGCGCTCGTACTCCAGCGCGAACTTGCAATCTTGTCCGGCAAGACGGACCACCACGACCGCGTCGTAATACTTCCAATACCCGGCAGTCGTCAGGTCGTTTCGGGAGCGGATCTCCGTTTCGGGTGTCCAGTAAACCAGCGCACCGGTGTGCTTCAATGCCAAATGAATTTCGTTCAAGTCGAGAGAGTGGTGAAGGTGGCCTTGTCCGTCGCTGGACTTGAGATGGTCGATTGGCCGTGCGCCGCATTCCCCTTTGCCGGCCATTTCTGATGCTGACGCCTTCGAAACTGAGTAGACAGCTTCCCGGTTGATGAACGGCAGTTCGTGCCGGATGAGCAGGCCATGCTTGACCAACCGGCGCACACGGTTGTTGAAAGCGTTGCGCGACGATGCGTAGTGATCCAGTCTCATGAACTGGAACATCTGGCTGTGTGTGATGAAACCCGAATGCAGCACCTGGCGCAGAAGTGGATAGTCGTGCGTGGTGCTTAACGCGATTGACCCCTTCCAATACCGCATGGTCTGACCCCATCACTCAGTACAACTAAGCACAAGTCGCGCCATCCATGGTTGCCGCTCTGAAGGTTCGAGCACGAATCGACCGAACTGACTTCTAATCCAGCTGTGCGCGGGCATCAGCAACATGGCCTCCTGCTGTTGAACACACTGGCTGAATGAGAGAAGCCACGTGTCGGGCGATCTCCACCCCGTCGTTCCCACGGCCAGAGTACCTGTCAGTTCAGGCCGTACGACCACAAGAAAGCAGTCGGGACGTTCACCGACCGTCACCATGCGCTTGAAAAGCAGTTTGTTGCATCCCATCCACACGGACGGCTCCGCGCATTCGAATACACGATTGATCATGCGACTGGGAAAATTTGGATTGAACCCGCCGACCGCATCGAATCGCGCATAGCCGCAAATCTGAGGCCTCTGTCGCACGTTGCCCCTGACAACGACGCCCGTGGTGTTGTAATAGACCGCCCGGGCAAACCGGCGAGCATCGTCCGGGTCCTTTCCGAACCTGTGCCGCCACACTCTGCCGAAACCTGTGAGCGCCACCAGCATACTTCTACGCGCCCTTCAGTTTTCGGTTGGTGTGACGCTCGGCGTACAACTGCTCTTGCAGATTGTTAATATGGGTCACCAACTGGGGATCCGCGCCCTGCAAGTCAGAAGATTGCTTCGCGGCGCCTGACGCACCGGACTTGTTCGTCAGAGCCTCCAGTCGAATGGACAACGCGGCCATGATCTCCGACTTCTTCCGCAACTCCTCTCGTGCGAGGTCTTTTTCTCTTGTCACGGTGTCCCGCTCGCTCGCTACGCAAGCCAACTCTCCTCTTAACTGCTCGATCTCAGAGCCCGTAGTGGAGACGGCTTCGCCATGCTCCGCGGCCTCAATCGCGCGGTTGCAGCGTTCAATGTGGGTGTTGTACTTTTCGATTGCCTCCTGAGCGATCCGGCGCGAATAGGCATCCTGGTTGTAAATGTCCGCCATGATCTCGGCCGTGATCCAAATCGTCCGCCGATGATCGATCCACAGTTTCATGTACACCACTGCCGCAAGCAGCAAGCCAAGGCTCGTGCATAGGCTGTACATGAAGTAGGGGTTCCTGATTCGCGCATCGATAAACGCACGTCGCTCGCGTTCGATCCAGCGACCGTAGTCAACGTCATTTGGATTGAACCGCCGCAGGACGAACTCGTACCAAGTCTCCTGATGTTGATATGGAGCGCGAGGAGACGGAGCGGCAGCTTGTTGAGATTGTGATGGCCGCATTTGAGACCGTGCCGCGCTAGGGATACCGGCAGCGCTTCCAATTGCCAACCCAAGTACGAGAATACGAAGTGCCGCCATCCTGCAGTTCACAACCACCCTCCAGAGCGGCGACGCCGGCCAACGGGCACGAGTTCCGGTGTCTTGAATCTAAGATTGGCTCCGCAGGATTCCTCACGAGACTGCCTCAACGTTGGATAGATCTGCGGTTTGAAACGGGGAATCCTGACGTCTTCCGGGGCGCGCACATGCAGCAACCCGTGCAGAGTTCCGCGGGCGTCGTCTGTCATGAGAATCTCCATTTGTGCTTTGGGAAGATTCTTGATGTGCTCATCGAGCGCGCGAGTCTCCTTGTCCTCGTGCTCGACCGCACCTTCGGTTTGAGTGTATGTCTCGAAACCAAAGAGGCTGGAGCGATGCATGGCCACGCTGCGCCGAGCGACGCGGTGCTCCGCCGAGGCGCGAAGAAAATAGCGCGTGGTCTCTTCGTCCCGGGTCCGCAGGATCATTGTCGTATTGGGTGCGGATGAGACATCCTCCTTGAATCCTTTGTCGACTTGCATGAGCTGTGGCAAGGCCTGCATCGAAAAAAGGAACGCGGTGTTCGTTCCGCGGGCGGTCTGCAAGATCTGCGCAAAGTTGCGATAGCCGAATGGCGCGAACTCGTCCAGCACGACACTGAGCATTGGCCGATTTGCGCGCAGCCTATGCTCTTCGCTTTCGTACCTCTTGCCAATGACCAGCTGCAGGTTTTGCAGGAGCATCTTTCCCAGTGAACGCATAGGCTCAGGGTTCTTGTTGATGTTCAGGGAGACGACCAGAATGAGTTCCTGGTCAATCACGTCGTCAAGCGACAGTAGCTGCTCATAGGGTCCGGTCAGCACACTGAGCTGATCGTCGAGGAAGGTCATGCATTCATTGAGCAACCCCTGGATCTTCTGCACACGTTCCCGATCTCCGAGCGAAGTGTAGAGGTTCTTGATCGACATTTCGAAGTTCAGCCGGCGCTGTGTGGAAAGCGACGAGTCCGATGCAATTCGTTTGCGCGCTCTCTCAACCTGCTCTTTCATGACTCGTTCGTCCATCGCCATGACAAGGACATCGTAGAAGTTGAACTTCAACCCCGTATAGAAGAGGACGCGAACGATGTCGGCCAAGTAGTTGAGTTGGTGTTTGGCGAAGAACTCCTTCCGGAGATTGAATGAGCCAAAGATCATGCTGACAACGGGCATGTACTCGTCGTCAGAGCACTGAAACGGGTTGTAGCGAACCGACAGGTCCGGCCGCGCGGGATTCAGGAGCCTGAGTTGATGCAGTCGACCGGCACGGTGCACATGTGGCAGCAGGTCCTGGAAGAACTCAAGGTCCCCTTTACCGTCAAAGATGACCATGGGTATGCGGTGAGGATCTTCACGAGGGCCGACAACCCTTGCAAGATCCTGCGAGATGATGCTTCGTAAAAGCGTTGTCTTGCCGGTGCCGGTCATACCCAGAACAATGGCTTGCATGACGCGCACTTGGTCTGGCCAAGACCAGGGCTGGCCATGAATGTCGTAGCCTAGAACGACCGCATTTCGCTTCCAGGCTTCTTTGATAATCTTCGCGTCACGTTGATGAGAGATGGCCAATGCGGGGTGGGGCCATTCTCTTTCCCGCCTCGATCGCCGCGTAACCGAAAGAACGAGGGCTACAGTGAAAGCGGAGACCCCAATAATAAGGTAGGTGAAAAACTCGGCCAATTGGCGGCTTGTGAGATGGTACCGATCGCTCGCAACGTACCAGCCAAGCCAGCCCGCCGACATAAGCAGCAGGGCCACTATGATTTCAGCGCTCTCCAGCAGAGGCGGATGGTGGTGGCGATCAGCGTAGGTTTCTCGCATCATGACGCATCCGTTTCGCTTCCTGGCTGAGCTTTAGTTCCAAAAGTTGAAATAGACAAAGGCACCGATGGCGGCCAAAAAGACGATCGAAAGGAGCACAAACCACCGCTGTGGTTTTTGTGTCGATTCCGTTTCGAAAGGATTCTTCGGTTCCATGACCAGGGTTGTTATGACCATCCAGAGCCCGAGATCGGAACGATCGCCGAGGTACTGATTGAGCATTTCGTGAACTTGCTTGACTGTCACCCGCTTAGCCATGACCTAGCGCACCAGAAAGGCCGCGATTTGCTCCTGGCCGTCGTTTGCAAACTGAAAGCGCAATACTATGGGCTCCGTCGCAGGGGGCAGCGGCACCGCCACTACGCCGACTGATTCCTGGCCCGGCGCAAGATGGGACGATTGCACATGGCTTTCGAGCACAGGCAATCGAGACTCCAGCGTCATAGTGAGGCGGTCCGCTTCCCGATCGCCTAATTGGGAATACACCAGACCGTAGAGGGATTGTGGGTAATGTGCGCCCTTTAGCACATACACTCGAGGCGTGGTGACGTCATAGGCGTGATTGCCACGATTTCGCACGGCATATCGGACCAACGACCGACCGTTCTCCTCGTATATGTCGCGAATCACAATCTCCACCGGTTTCTTGGTGCGCTTGGTTGACTCTTGCCGAACCGGTTTCCCCGCCAACAGGACGTCGATAGGCGGGGGTTGTGGCGGCGTGACGCTAGTTGGCTTGGGCGCAACTGTCTGAACGGGAACCTGATCCACCGCAAAGTCCATCGTGGCTACCGCTCCGGCTGGCTCAAGCTCATAGTTCAACCGCTCCGACGCCGTCCAGATGAATAGATTCGTAGAAGCATCGGCTTCGGTCGGCTGCACGAAAACCTTGTTCTCTCGCCATTCGACTTTGAAGGATTGGCTGCCCGTAGCGACTTGAATTACGGGCTCGCGGAGCTCGATCACGGTCAGGTGATTGAGAGCGGTCTTGAGGTGAACAATTTGACCGCCGTCATTCGTTTCGCGCTCAATCTTCTGTCCGAGTACCGGTATGGTTGCCGTGACCAGCACCGCAATAACAATAATAAGGATGCCGCAGAGCCGTTTCATGGGGTTCCTCCTGACGATGTCTCGTTTGTCCTTCTCGTACCCGGTCAAAATTGGTCGTGGTCCAGGAAGTTTCGAGGCGAAACCTCCTGGACCGTTGTGTTAGTTGGGCGATCCCGGCAGCACGACTCTCCCCTTCGGGACTTCAGGGCGCCGCTGGGTTCCGGGAAATGTGACGATCCCGTCCTTTGCCTCGCTCCGGCCGGGCTGGATGGGAAACGGACGAACTCGCTCAGTCACAATGGGCGAGCCCTGCGCATCCCGCTCACGGAAGACCTCACCTTTCCTGGTCACTTGGGCCAGAAAGATCAGGCGTTCGTGCACTTGGCCATCGCCGTTGGTGAAATGGCTGACCAGGAAGATTCGCCCTTCACGGTCGATTTCCACTTCGCCGTCGCGGAGACTGGAAATCTCCACGCTGACGGGACGGCCTCCGGTTCGTGCGGCTATTTGGTCTACGACTTCCTGCGGGAACGCGTAGAACACAATTGACCCCGTTCCGGGTACAAACTCGTGTTCCGGGTCTGGCCGTCTGTCTCGACACACGATTGCGTGCAAGGCAGATAGATAAGCCAGCCGTGTTCCATTCTTGCCTTGGGCCCAGATTCGTACTTGGTCAATCAAGGCCCTCAGCTCTTCTTTTGAGTGTTGCTCATAAGCCAAGTAGGCGGCAGACGCCTGGTTGCGCCGGAACAACAGTTCTTTCCGAGCCTCGGCATCATCTTTCTTTGCTTCGACTGCGGCATTCGCTTTTTCCAGCTCGTTCCAGAGTTCCCTCCGCCGGCTCAGGATCTGAGTCACCACGTTGGCGTAATACTTGTTAACCGTGGAGCACTCCGCGAAGATTTCCGGAGTGAACTCTCCACCTCCAATGAGCCCGCGGAAGTCGCTGAGAGGTGCTACCGCGGCGCCTGAGAAATACCGGCCAAGCTCTTTGCGCAGGAAGTTGTACAGCTTCCCGATCTTGTCGCGTTCGGTGACGGGCAGATGCTCATCCATGTCCGCGATGCGCTGCTTCTGCTTGAGCTTAAGCCAGGGTGCTTTGCTTACTTCATTTCGTATGTTGCGAATGACGTCCTGGTCGGGCTGGGTGCCATGCTTCAGTTGGTCTAGCGCGTTCTGAAGTTGGTCCACCAGTTGCCGCGCCAAATCGGCTCTTCCGTTTGCCAGGCATGACGTCTTCAAATCGGTAATAGAGCCGATCTGATTCCCTCGCGCCTGCATCGCAACCTGTGGCAGGTTCCACCAGGGACTCGGCGGCTTCGGAGCTTTGTTCTTTTGGGCCGCGTGCTGTTCCTGGTACGTGATCCGGTCTTGGACAAATCGGGGAAACTTGTCTTCCTCGACCACGCATACCTGGTCGAAGTCGAAGTCGCCGCCGTTGCGTGCAGCCGCTTCTGAATGCAAGGTCAACGTGCCTTTTAGTCGCAGTTGCTGATCGACCACCGCCGCGGCTTGCTGGTCTGACATGCGGCAGCCACGCTTTTCGAGATCCTCAGCTAGCAGGTTGAGGATCTCGTCAGTGGAGAGGTTCTCGAATGGCAACAGGTCTTCCTTCATGCGGATTGGATAGCGAACGATCAGACCGTGGCGGGATGAAACAGAAGCAATGCCACGGTCCTTCGGAATCCAGTCCGAACTACAGAACACCTGTCCGCCGTCGAGCACCAGGTAGCCATCGTCCGCCAGCGCGAAGCCGGGAAGACGAAAGCCGCCGCTGGTGCAGAGGCGGTACGCCCATCGAGCCAGCACTTTCTGCAGGTGATGGTTCACGAACGGATGCTTGAGCATGTAGCCCGTGCCATCGGCAACGAGTGCACCATCGGCGACGGTGTATTCGCTGCTGGTGTATCCGGGATCTGGTTCTTCGTCGACATCGAGCGCACTTTGGTGTTCCTGTGTGCCGAGCAGTTCGAATAGTTCCGCGAAGTTGTTTTCCTCCCAGGCCTTCCGCAGCCTCTCGATCTGCCTGAGAGCGTGTGGCTTGATCTCCAGTTCAATGGAGTCGTCGGGAGCGTGTTCGACCAATGTGTAGCTCGATTGGAATTCGAGATCACGAGAAACATCACGAATGCCGATCAGCACGGGTCCACGGAAAGCGTGAGCCTGCCGATCTCCGAGCATTGACCTGATCGTCCGTACCACTCCCCCTTGGTACTTGGGTTTGACTGACGATTTCGGCAGAATGATGTCGGCCTCGAGTTTCTCGGCGAGTTCATCTGCCATGATCTTGAAGGAGCCTTTCGCTTGCGCTTTGTCGAACGCCAAGCGGAATTGGTAGAAGCGATGGCTACGCAGAACCTTGTGGTCGCTTTTCGAATGTGCGCGCCCTGCGAGTGTCGCTTGTTCTTCTCGGTTCAGCTGGTAGACTTCGTGCTCACCTGGATGCTGTTGCTTCCGGTTCGCCAAAAGCTTTTGCATCTCCTGAGCGACCAGGTCGTCCCGGTGCTTTGCTTGGAGCCTCTTGAACAATGACTCCGAGATCCATCCCCGGCAGTCGTTGGTCCCAAGCTGACGATCCTCCACAACCAGCAATCGGCAGTCCGGTACCTCGATCATCACCTTGCATGAGGACACCAGAATCCCGAAATAAGTCATGGCCGCCTGCGGTGAAAAGCGGAACCTCTCCGCCAGCCGTTTCTCATACTTCGTCTCGACTGCGTAGAACTTTCCTTTCTTCGCACTGCCGCTGGCTCCAACCAAGCTGTAACGAATCCCATCGAATTCGACCCGGGTCAGAGCCTGCTCCACGATCGCTTGCTCACAGGCGTCCAAGGGTTCCGTGGGCACATCAACTGTAGCCACGCGGATACCTGGGTAGAATCCCTGCAGTAGAGTGTTCGTGAGTTGCTCTTCTCGGGCGAGTTTCATGGTTTTCTTCGACAAATGACCGTCGCGATCAAGTTCGAGCGCGAAGATCGGCATCGGGCTGCACTCCATAACGTTTGGCATGTCTGATCTCCTTATCTGTCGGGCAATGGACAGAAAAGGAGGTGGCTCTTGCCAGTCTCCTCGCTGCCCATTGCCGAAAACGGTGAAAAAGATTTCGGCCAAGCAGCGAAGCGCCGGGCCTGCACGAGTTGTTTGTTGTTAGACCATAGTTCCCGCTACGGATCGTGAGGTCCTGACTGTTCGCGGACGCCGGCGATTGTTGAAAGCTTGTTTGAGCTTGCTGCAAAACCGCCGAAGCCTGCGCAGTTTGAACCAGCACCACTCTCCCCATGCCCACAGCCCACAGAGCAGGCCGATCGCGAGAAGAGCAACTGTTGCCGCCGCTACAACATCAACGCTGTTGAGAGGCGCGTATTGAAAGTACGTTCGAGTCTTATCGAAGAGTTGATACCCAACAATGAGCCCGACGACTCTAGTCACGGCGAAGAGCCACGGCTTGAAGTGTGTCAGGAACCGTTGCTTCACCATTTCTCATCCTCCTTTTCTGTCTGGAACCAGAACAGATAGGAGGGCGCTAGCGCGACTCTCTTCGCTGTCCTGGTCGAAACGCATTAGGTTTACGGCCAAGTTCGCGAAAGAACCGGACCAGCACTCATCCACAATCAGCTTGTGGATCGCTCACTACAGACCAACGTCTGTGATGAAACCATGTGCTATGAAGGCCCACTATCCCGCTTGTAACGTCGTCGTTCCTTTTCTCGGTACTGCCTCGCGCTTCAGTTCGGGATTCCTCCCGGCGAAGTCTGCGACAGGTCGCCACTCTTGAACGCTGTAATAGGTCACGCCCGACTTAAGCGCCTCGACCCGAGCCTCACCCTCGTTCGGCAACTCGCGACCTAATTCCGGAGCGTGGCCGTTGGTGCCTGACTTGGGCAAGAAGAAACGCGCTCCTGCCACGATTTCCTCTTCCGCCGCGGGCCGTGTCCGACGGCCTCCCATTCCAACCGGGCGGCTTCCTATTTGGTTCGTTTTCGCATCTGGCGAAGATGCAATCATGGTTGCCATCTTGATCTTCTCCCTTCATTGCAGCCCTTGCCCGGGCTGCCCGTCCGTTATCGCGCCAGATTACCCCTGGCCGGCTCTCCTCTTACTCTCCTTCAATCCGGAGTGAGAGAAGACGCTTACTTATCCAGCTCGCTTCGTTGCAGAAGATCGTTGTCGCGTTCGCCGACCATTTGTTGTTCGGAATACTCGGCAACCAGCAGTCCGCTCGGGTTCAGCTCTGTACGTCGTTCTTCCATTAATCGGAGGTTGTACTGGCCAACGATCCGGTCGGTCACCTCGGTTCCGTTCTTGATTTTGTGAACTTCCTTCACGCCAAACACTGCGTAAGTCCAGGGTGCTTCTTTGGCCCGTTCGATGGATCGAATCCGGAAGTCCGAAATGATCTGGTCCTGTTGGATCTTTCCAATCGTGTCGTCGTCCCGCAGCTTGTCCATGGTCAGCTTGCGCAAGTTGCCGGTCATCATGTTGAGGGACTCGGCAAAATTACGTGTGACAGAATCGGGTGTGTACGACAAGTAGTGCTGAAGAAATCGTCGTAGCACCGCCCTTCCTTCGAGATCGGTGGGGGCGGTCGAATCCGACGCTGCGCCGCCTGTTGCCGCTGCTGCCGATAGCATCAATTCGAGCTTCGACGTGGGATCGGGTGCGGTTCGTGCGCCGACCACCGTGGCGGCCCCGTCTTTGTCGACTCGGATGATCGTAGGGGGCTGGATACGAACGTAGATCGCGAACCCCAGCGATCCACAGGCAATCACGCCAAACAGAAGTGCAAGGAACATGGCGCGATTGGCATAAGCCCGAAGCATGCCGTCGTGCTCGTAATACTTCGTATAAACCGTGATTTCGGGAACGGGTTTCGATTCCGCCAATGTTTTCATCGCATTCAGTCCATCTCTGTTCGTCTCACCCTGACCTTCATTCCTCACACAGCGAGGACGGCCCCAGATGCCCCGATCCCGCCAGCAGATCTCGCGCTACCGGCTGCTACATCCGAGCTTGGAGGTATTGGAGGTTTCGATTCAGCGAGGGCACCGCCACGCGCACTTCCGTCCCCGCCTGCCCTTGGACCACCAGCCGAACCCGGCCCTCCAGTGGTAGGTGAGCCGGGGTCAGACATGGCCTGGGGAGGGCCAGAGGAGGCCGCTTGCGAGGCGGAGCCGGAAGCAAGAAGTGTTTTGGCAGTGGCATCCGCATAAAATCCGGCTGCTGAGACCAAGGCGAAGACCGTACTGCCGACCTCTCCGCGAACTAGTCGACTCGCTATGAACGGAATCAGCATGATCGCGATTGAGAACAGAACGCTTACCGCTCCCAAGAGGATCATTTGGCTGGACCCAACGAATGCGTTGAGGACGCCATTTCCACCCAATACGGCGTTCACGCTGTTCATCTGCAAAGCGGTGATGAGGACTTGGAGAATCGCATAAAGCAGGCCCCAACTTTGAAAGATCATCAGATTCACGAAGTAGGTCCGCGAAAGCTGCCCCATCGATCGACTTGGCCACAAGGCCAGCACAAAGGGCCCGACGAGATAGAGGATTGATCCGTACATGACGTAGGCGAGCGTGAACAAGGTGTAGCTGACCGGCAGAATAATCAGCCCTACCAGAATCAAGAGCACATCCAGAAGCCCGGAAATTGCTCCGGTTACGAGGGTCCAAAAGCTGGATAGCCCCTGCTGGCCCACGTAGGCGCTGACAGAATTCAACCAGTTCTGAATCACGTCCCCGATGCCATTGGTGTTGTAGATGAAGTCGGCGACGCCGTTGAACATCCCGTTCACAGACCGGAATGCCTGCTGGTAGTTGATGAAGACCAAACCGAGAACTAGGTACTTGATCCCCGCTACTCCAAGCGCTCGCACGTCGCCGCCATTGCTATATGCTTCGTAGACTGAGTACAACAAGCTGAGGATGAGGATCACGCCCGCGAGTTGCAACACCGGCCCGGTGACGTTCTGGTCGATTCCATTGAGGGCCGTCTGGAGCACCTGCTCGAAGTAAAAACTTGGCATAAACTCTCTCCCGCCGTTCTCAGTTGTGCTGCAGCAGGTTCATCAATTGCTGGCGGAGGTTGGTCGTATTCGTCGCGCCCATTTTTATGTCAGCGCTCGAATTCGCCAGATCGATGGCTCGCAACCGCATCAAGTCTGCCGTCGCGGCCTGAGTGTAGGCATTGGCCCGAACCAGCCACGCATCCGCCTGCGCTTCGATAATCGGCGCACTGCCTGGGGCTGCGGTCTGAATGCTTTGGTTGATTTGGCTGGCCGCCTGAATCTCCAGGTCTGACAACGCATCGATCTGAATTGCCCTTTTCATCGCATCTTGGGCCGCTGCGTCCGTCATGTCGACGAGGTCTCTGACTTGCGGTGACGCATCGGTTGTTGTTGGGACTGGCCCGTATAGAGCGGTGTAATTTGTCGATGTTTGCCCGATTTGACTTGGATTGCGGGAAAGAAGAATCGCCTCAAGTTGTTGAGGATTTGGTTGTGTTGCGCTGTTGACAGGGATGTGAATCAGAGCCTGAATTCGCGTAAAGATGCCTTGCTGGCTTCCCACCAAGCCTTGTGCTTGGCTGATGGCACTGGTTGGCCAAACCACCGTCTGCTCGAATTGCAGCATCCCCTTATCCACGCCGAGAATCGCGCTCAAGGAACGAGCAATGGTTTGCAGTGAATTGGCGATGCTTGATAGACCCGCTGCGAGAATCACACAGCAAGGGCTGAGGGCTTGCCCCGTTGCTGGCCAGGGTGCAGTTAGAGCCAGAACGATGACGAGGACGGGGATACGGAGCCTGCGACTCCACACCCAAGATTTGCTCCGTTCCAGAGCTGCCGAGACGCTTGTCATAAGACTTTTCCTTTCGTGCAATCAGTTGTGTTGCGAGAGGTTCATGATGGTGCCTCGCAATTGGGTAGTGAACATCGCTCCCCGCTTTCGTAGCCCGTTCTGGTGCGCGATGCGCGCGGCTTCTTGGCGCAGTTCCGCGGCCAACATCTTTTGTGTCAGCGCCTGGCTTCGAATGCTTGATGATGTCGCGGTCGCTGTTAAGAACGGCGTAGATCCGGGGACTGCCTGGCTGGCCGCGCTCTCAATCGAGTCCGCGGCTTGCAGTTCCAAATCGGTCACGCTATCCGCTGCTTTGAGGGTTTTCAAACTGTCGAGTGTCAGGGCATCGTCAAAATCCGACATGTCCCGATCTGCTTGATTCGCGTCGGTTGGCGCAGGAATCGTGCGATAGGTACTGTTGAAAGACTTCGTCAGACCGTCAAAATTGTTCACCTGGTGATCGCGTATCAAGGCTTCCATCGACTGAGGAGCCGGGAGTGTGGCACTCCGGAGGTTGATGTGTAGAATGCCCGACATCAAACTGCGATACTGGCCTATCATCTGCAGCACCAGCGAATTGGATTGGTTGATCGACGGCACCGGCCAGACGGTGGTTTGGTAGAAATTGCTGTTCGCACTGCGAGTACCGTGGATACTGTTCACGACCGGTAGAATCAGCGAGTTGAGCACCTTCAATACCGCCTGAATCGCTTGGATGATCCCCCCTTGCGCCTGTGCCTTCGCTTGCGTTGGAGTCACCACCAACGTGAGCACCATGACCCCAGCGAGCGTCAGGGCGAGCACACGGCGGCGACCGTTCACGGTCAAAACCGTCCACGCGAATGCTGAAAACGAAATGGCGTATAGCAAGTAGTGCATCTCATTGCCTCCTGGTCTCCGCCCGAACTAACCTAACGCGTTGTCGCTCTCTGATCACTCGTGCAAGTCCATCACGCTTTTGCCTCGGCTACTCGTCTTTCTTTCCGTTTGCTAGCCATTGCTGCTACTGCTCCCGACAATTCCTCCGGCAATGGAGCCAAGTCCGCGAGTCCTTGCGGAAACTTCTGACCGAGATCTTGATAGCATTCGAGCAATGAGCGGCCGACAGATTTGTTCAGAAACCAGGCGCGGTATTTCCGTTCGCGTGGGAACGTAGTGCAGATCCAATAAGAGAGCGGCGTGGGCACAATGCGTATCGTCTGCGTCGTCTCCGCTTTCTCCCCGATGACCAGCAATACATCCGCGCTTCGACCCTTACGGGGTGCGCCGAACTCTTTTACCTGGCCCACTGCCACCGGATTTAATGCGAGGTGATTCACAAGCGCGCTGACGTCGCCAGGCTGCTGACCGATGATCTTCGTACTTGCATTCTTGAGGATGCCTGGTCCGTGCGGGCGGGGCTGGGACTCGGTCCCAACAAAATCCTCCACGGTCTGACTGATGCCCCAGACGCTCGAGTTCCGCTTGCGGGCCGTCCGGAACAACTGCACTACTTCAGGCGCCAATGCAGGGGAGTCCAACAAAAACCAGCATTCATCCAGTACTGTTATGCTCGGTCGTCCTGTCTTTCCGGTGGCGCGCGAGGCCATCGCTGCGGCGACGAGCATGCTCATCGCCGTTTCAAGTCTCGGATCGGAGCTGAGACCTTCGACGTTGAAGAAGAGCCAATCGCTATCCAGTTGCATCGTGGTGGGTCTGTCGAAGAGGTTCGCGTAGATGCCACTCTCGCCCGTCCATGAGCGCAACTTGATCGCGGCGAGACGCGCTTCGTCCATGGTGCGCTGCATCTTCTCGGCATCGCGCCAGTTTGCCAATTCTTCGCGTAGGTCATTGAACGTTGGGATCGGGTTCGAATAGCGTATCGCGCATCGCTTGTAAACTTTGGGAATCGCGTCGGTCAGCACGTTGTCGAGCAGGGCAGTATCCGCCCCAGGACTCTCGCCGATCATGTGACGTGTGAGGTTTTTGAGAAAAGCCGTCTTTTCGTTAGTTGGGGTGGTTTCTCCTGTCGGCAGATCCCACGGATTCAGCGTCTCACTTCCATCGAGGTCCACGTTGATGACACGCCCGCCCATGAGTTCGACCAGCGGTTCGTACGAATCGCCTCTTTCCAAGATGGAAATCAGTGGCATGGCGCGAGCCATCATCAGCAGAAATCCTTGAGTCATGAAAGTCTTTCCCGCCCCGCTCTTGGCCATAATCAGCAGGTTGGCGTCACCCAGAGTTGAATCGAATGGTGAAAATGGTATGAGTTGACGATAGGGTGTTTCGAACAACATCAAGGGTGAGTTCGGTGTACCGCTCCACGGCATCTCTACCGGCAGAAGATCCGCGGCGTGCAGTGTGAGGACGTCTAATTCCCGTTTGTTGGTCTCTCCCTGCCCCGGTAAACTCGAATAGAAGAATCGCTTTTGCGCAAGCGTTTCCGGAATACCGCGAGCGCCGTTCATCCGCCCGATGGCATGCAGAACTCGCTGACGGCGGTCAGCAAGAATGCGTTCCGCTTGCTCGGTTTCCATGCGGTTACGGGCCGGGCGTGAAGTCCGGATCGCGATGGTCAGGCTCATCTCACAGGACTTCAGCGAACTGGCAATCAGATCCTGCAAAAGCTTGATCAGTTGATGTTCCGCGACTTGCGCATCGACGTTCAGCCGGAATCCGCCGTGGATATCCTTTTGAGCGGCTGTCATTTTTCGCAGCCGGCTCTTGTATTGCTTCACCGACTTTGCCTGGTCCGGAAGAACAATCTCCGCGGTGATCACAATCGGGAAGTCCACGACGACGAGTTCCCGTAGCACACCCGGAAAGGTAGCGTCAGGCAGGTCTTTCAGGCTAATGAACGAATACAGCAACCCGCCGATTTTCAGGTACTCATCGAGTTCATCCTCGATGTTTACGTTCGCTATTTGGCTTCGCGCGCTTTCGTAAGTGACCGATGTTCCTGGACTTCGATAAGGGACCCGATCATTCCCAAGGGGATGGAGCGCTCTCTTGATTTCAAGGAAGAGATCTTCACCCGGCATTCGCGAGAGCGTCATGCCGGTCGATTGAAGCGTCGCTTCTACTCCAGACATCAAGCTTCGGAACTCAGCGACTAGGTCTTCGTGCTCGCGACGGCCTCGTTCGATACATTTAGTCGCCGACATGCTGAAACTGCTCCCGCGCATCTTCTTCTTCCACTCAAGTTCGGGAGACTGGTGATGGATCCTTGGATCCCAATTGAAGTAGAAGTGCAGGAAATGGCGCAGGTAGAAGCCATCGGCATCCTTTTTCAGCCAAGCGTCTGACTGCTCTCGAGCCAGAGCTTGCAAGACCAGACTCGGGCTCCGCTGCTCACGGTTGTGTCGTCCAATCAACTCCGCAGTCCCCTCTGAGATCTCAAATCGGGCCTGCATCCGCATGGAGCGCTCTGGAAGCGACCGAACCAGCGCTTCGAGCGCCAACTTCGTGCGGTTACGTTCCCCGTCGCTCGCGTAATAGGAATTAATGCCGCTCACTTTGTAGCCGGCCACGAAGGAACCGTTCAGCTGGATGAACAGGTCGTCGATGATGTCTCGCACTTTCAGTTGCTCACATAGCGGCGGTTGACCGAGCGACTTGTTGTGCTCCTGGACCGTAAGCGGCATCTTCGTTTCCCTCAGTCCTTGATGTACTCGCGCGTCAGTTCCCGGTCCCGCTCAAGCGCCGAATAGACGTGCGGTTTTGTGTGGAACATCACCCAATCCAGGAGATACCCTCGCTGTTTGCCGTACTTGAACAGCATCAGAGCTGGCACGCTCATAATCGGAACGATGTACTGCAGCACCATATTCATGGGTAACCCGAACATCTCCCGATTCAAGAATCTCCCAAAGATGTTCATGACCACGGCTACTGACAGGATCGCGAACAGGTCCTCTGCCTCGAGCCCGGCAAACGTCACCCGCGTCCGGAGATTTCGATAGACTGGCGTGACATCTAAAGCCATTGGCCACTTCTCCCTCTACCTCACTCCGGCAGTGCCGTGGATCACGAAGAACTCGGCCAGACGAAGAAACCCTGACACCATCAGGCAGAGCCCAGCCGCAAGGAAATGGCGCATCCAACTACTAGTGGGATGGATGTACGAGAACATTCCGATCCGCAATGCTCCTAAAGCCACTTGGGCCGCTGCGTACACCGGCAAGATCACGTTTCCTACCCAGTTGATCAACGTCGTCAGGGCCATCCAGTAGACGTCCGGGTTATTCCACGCCGCCTGGGAGGCGAACTTTTCGAACGCGCGAGTGAGGCCCGAGACCATCAAACACGCCAAGGCTCCATACATGCTGTGCGAGAACTCCTGCCCTTTTGAAAACTGAATGATCGCTATGATGATGAACACAGCGGCGATCGTCGGCATGATGACGTTTCCGACCCAGTTCGCGAGATGCAAGATCCCGTTGTCGAACGACATTTGAGAGAAGTTCATCTTCTTCCCCTACGACACCATCGCCACGACCAGCTTCCAGATTCCCGAGACACACAGCAGGGCGAGAGCGACCGCCACCAAGCGCATGAACGGTTTGCGCGTCGCGAAGTTCAAGATCGCGCCCACCAGAGCCAGGACTGCTGCGATCGGCATGATCGTTCCGGCCAGGTGATTCCACAGGCTGTCCAGTACGTCTGCTGTCGCGAACTTAGTTTGGGTGTTGTAGCTCTGGATCAGGTTGAAAGTTGTCTGCGTGCCCAGCAAAAACATCGCGGCGATAATCGACGGCAGCGGGTGTTCCCCGGACGCCGTGTCAAGAGTTGCGCGCAGTACGAAGAATGCGGCAATCGTCGGCACGATCCGCCCTACGACGAAGTTAGTGACAAAGGATGCCACGTCCGACTGAATGCTTGCTAGCCAAGGGGTGCTAATTCCGCCGCCTGGTAGAGGCATATTGATTCCGAACGAAGAGAACCAGGTCAGCAGCGGCTGCAGCGTGAGAAACACCACCGCCCAGAACATCCACTTCGTGAAGCCGCCACCGATGGCGAATACCGTCCCTCCCTCGCGTCGCAGGGTCACTCCAGCCAGCACCAGTGAAACCATGGCCGCGGACGGCGCTAGCAAGAGCAAGAGCGAGATGACGTCGTTGAGCAATTGCGGTGTCGGCATATGCCTAAGCCTTGAACGTGCGATTTCGTTGAAATTCTGCAGGCAGCCGTTGCCCACCTTGATCCGGTCTTTCGGGCTGCCTGCGCGTCAAACTTGCGAGTTGGTCGTGCTTGGTTATGCCACCCCACCTGTTCCGTTCGTGATCCAGAACTCGATGAGTCGCGTGACACCGGAGATTGCCAGCAGAGCTGCGGCAGCGAATAGCCAGCGACCGAAGCCCCGTCCGGTCAGCCAGGAAACGACGGCGCCTAAGACCGCACCACCGGCTCCAACTGGAGCGATCACGTTACCGACCCAATTGATAAAGTTCAGGAACGCACCTTCTGGTTGCGCACCCGTTTGCCCTTGAACTGCTACGTTTGAGGCCGGAGCAGAACCCAGGTTCTGCGCCCACATAAACTGCCCAATTGTGATGAGCGCAAGAGCGACCAACGCAAGCAGCGTCCTTCCCCTCGCACTGGCTTGGAGTTTCATCGAACTATGCCCTCCTTGTCTGCTCGCCGTTCCTGAATCGCTCGAAAACCGATTTAAGGAACGATCGATGCGCCGGAAAGTAGGGCCAAAAGAAATTTCTGTCAAACGACTGCTAACAAATCCTCGGGAGACACTCGAATTCAGGAAGAGAAGAAGTGGGGTGAAGCAACTGTGATTGAGTCAGCGCCGGCTGCTGACACACCAAGGATGCTTCGGTAGAGATCACGTTCGGAAAACTGGAGTCTGCGTGGCAGGTGATGGAGCGATCAACTCGCTCTTGCGCGAGTTGATCTCGTGTATCTGGGTTTGCGCTGCGGGCGAGTAGTAGTAGCAGTGATCTCCGTTCGTCTTGACTTCGAGAAACAGATCCAGACCAACGAGATTACCCATGAGGCGCTTACAAACATGAGGATGGCCGCTAGAATCCGATCGCCACTCTCACCAGCGGCGACCCAGACTGCCTTCAGGGTGATTATTCGCCACACTCCGAGTGTCAACACGGTGGAGATCGCCATCCCGGAAAGCTTTCTAGCGAAGGAAAACTCGGTCTCCGACGGTCGAGTGTCGTCGAGGGAACTGTAGCCGTTCGAGTTGCAGGATGAAGAGTCGCGTCGATTTCTGGCTGTCTTTGTCAACAACTGAAACAGCTTCCTGACCAGGGAAACCCACAGTCTTGACCACAGGCCTAAGAGCCTACCCAAGAACCGCGACCCCATGTATTCAAACTGCCACTCTGGCCAGGGAGGCATAAACGTAGCCATCCTTACAATGGCTTACTTTAGCCCATTTTTGTGCCGGATGCCAGATCCTAGCAGCTACGGGTCAGGCAAAAGCGGGTGGGGAGGTTCAGTGGATTGTCACTTCGTCTGGTTCGACCTGAATCGTCAGCAAGGAAACCCCGTGTTGGCGCAGAGCTTCCCGCTTTTGGGCCATGAAACTCTCGTCGTAAGACGTCTCGAGAGTCGCTCCCAAGCTTTTCAATAGCTTCTCCAATTTCGAGAGTTCCTGCTCGAAGTCTGCCGGGAGGTAAAATCCCGGCTTGCCCGCAGCGTAGCAGTTTCCATCATCATCCAGGCGCAGATAACTGCGACTGATTCCGTGTTTGTAGAGATTGATGCCATTCATGCGGCCCATGAACATGAACCCCGCGCACCGTGGGGCGCCCAGTCTATTCTCCAACGGTTTCCAATTAGGTTCCATGGCCGATCCACTGCTCATTGCTGCGCCGTTGTCTGTTCCGCACTGGTCTGCAAGTACATCTGGTTGAGCTCATTCTTGAGCTGCATCAGTTCTCGTAGTTCCTCAAGGCTGGGGACCTTGCCCCCGGTGAGGCTTGCGCCGCTAGCGTCAGCCGGCCGCACTCCTGGCTTTCCAACTTGTTGATCTAGACTCCCTTTTTCAACCACGATGTAAAAGCGAGTATTGCCGGGCACCGTGACCACAATGCTCTGGTTCACCGCCAGTGTATTTATCTCATCCTGCCCCGCCATCCCAATGTTGTCCGCGAGTCGCTCTCGCAGCAACGAACTCTCTGAAATCGGGCCATTGAATCCGGTCACACCCTGCCCCCCGACAATGTATGCGGCTACAGTCCCAAGGCCGGTCACCGAACGAACCAAGAAATTCTTTCCCCTGTTTCTTCCGGAGACGTCGCCCTTCAGCGGCCCGAACTTGAGATCCATCGCCGTAGCATCGATCTTCTCCACCATCCCATCAGGCGTTTCGACTCGATCAAACTGAAAACCCACAATTCCAGACGGGGTGACGTGGGAGAGTTTGCCAAACACCCGTGCACCCGCAGGCAACACGATCTCACCATTGTGCTCATAGTTGTACTCGACCACGGCGATCACGGGGGCTGGGACTGCCGAGCTAACCGGGGCTTCGAGACGCGCCACCAATCTCGTGCCGGCTGGCAGAAGTTCTGCCAACGTGTTGTCTTCATTGCGGGGACTTTGAAGGGCCGGCGTTGCGCTCTGCGCAGAGCGCACAAACACAATCGAGGGCTTCTTCAGGTCGGAATCTGGCGCGCCGAAGTGCTGTGCAGGTGGATTGGGAACCGCGGCTGCCTGTGCAACTTCGGGATCTGAGAAATCCACGTCCTTGAGGGCATATTCTCCTGAACCTCGTGCTCTGCCCGCTGAAGGCTTTTCCAGCGCAGCGCCGTTTCCACCTGGCAATTTTCGTGTTCCGTTATACCGCGGCGAGGTTCCGCCCACTTCTTCTGGTGTGACTTGCGAGCCGGAGCCGATATCTCCCCGATTCACGTCCGCGTTGAGCAGGGGCGTTACGGTCTTCGTAGGATCATTCTGTTCCTGACCAGGAACGACCTTGCGTCCGAGGCTAGGACCACGCGCGGACTCGCCCGGCAGTGGGCCACGGTTTTTCGGACTCGAGAACACCCCGAAAAAGAGCAGGAGCAATGCAACACTTGCTCCCACAAGCACGAACAGTGACTTGCTCTTGTCGCGGCCTAGCTCGCGGCGACTGGCGACGGGGTTCTGACTCCTCTGGGCGCTGTCCAGGAGAGCACGGAATCGCTGCAGGGGAGTCGGCGTTACGGGTTCCTCGTGGTCTGCTTCTGCAGTTGTGGCTTGCGTCTGATCTTCGCTGGCCGTGGGCTCTTGGATCTGCTTAGTTTGCTGCTCTTGGCGTTCCATGATCTCCCTCCTGCCGAAGTGAACTGACTCCAAAGCCGATTGGGGCAAGAGCCGGGCGATCGACCGCGCCTGACTCTGCCATCTGCAGGAACAGTGTCTCGTTTGATTGTTTGTATGGCGGGCGCTCGAACACCACTACGCCGTCCGCCCGCTCCCCGGTTCCCACACGGCGACGACTCAGCCGGAAATCGGCCACAGCTAACTGTTCTGCCGCAGACCAGCGATCATGCTTAACGATCTTTCCCGTCTTGTTCTTGCCGCCTAACTGAACCTGTGGCGGCATGAGTAATATCGCGTGCTTGCTCGTGTTTACGACTGAGAACAGCACAATCACCTCCTGGCCGCCGTCGATTACTTCGCTGATGCCTGCCCGCAGGCGATCCCCTTTGACGTTCTCTCCTTCCATTCGTTCTCCATAGAGAACGGGGAGTTGGGCTTCTTGCTGACGCCGTAACAAACTATCGAGCGATTTCGGTGCTGATTGGTTTGTTATCGGCTCTGACGGCGAGTTCGGTCCACTCGAGGCGTTCGTTGCGAACTCGGTTGGGATGAATGTCAGCAGTCGGTCTGCGCCGTTCGCCGCCGAGCCACTCGCGATGGGTTGCTCTTTCACTAGGGGAGTGGTCTGCCCAACCAACGGGAAGGGAACGACTTCTGGCTCGACCAGAAAACTGCCGCCTGACTTGTACTGTACAAGGAAATCCACCTTGGCGGGAACCGTCCCCGTCCCACGGCTGACCAGAAGCAAACTGAATTGCCGTCCGTGGACGCCTGAGATAAGCAAGTTGGTTTCGGCGCTTCGTTCGGTGAGAGCCTTCACCAGCACGAGTTCCGGTTCGCGCTCTGAATGCTCGACTTGAAATAGTGCAGGATCACCGACAGCGACTGAATTCACGGTTTCCGGCAGTCGGATTGCCGTTACAAAATGCGCCGCGATTTCTACGACTGTGACCTTCCCATCTGCTGTGGCTCTTGTGCGCACCTGCGGACTCACGTTTGGCATCTGCGCATTAGAAACCACGGTCGCCGACAACAACCAGCACAACACCAATGCCGTTTTAGGGATGCTCATCTTTCACCTCTTCCACACTTCGCTCCACCAACTCGAACTTTGCCCTTCCGTCTTCGCCGGGTCCGGTACCTCCTAGCCACCCGGTTCACATATCCCTGCACGTCGGCGGAAGAATATTCAAGCCTTCGCCGAAGGATTGGATTTTCGCCGACGTAGTAAGCGGCTGTAACCAGCCTGAGATCCCCCTGGAACTCCTGGTTTAGCCAAGCCAGATAAGCCACGCCGCCACGGATGTTTTCGTCTAGCCGAAAACGATTTCGAACGCCAAAACGCACGGCGGTCTGTGGCATAAGCTGCATCAGGCCCACGGCACCACTCTTGGAGACTGCATCCGGATTCCAGCCTGACTCTTCGTCGATAATTGCATCGACCAGATCTACGGGAACTCGATATACCCTTGCGTAATAGTCGGTCCAGCGTGTCGAAAGGCCGCGCACGTTGCGCGTTCCAGTCGCCGGCTGTGCGGCTGCAACCTGCAACAAGGCCAGGAGAACGCAACTCAGTCCCGCGCGTCTCAAGCCACAGCCTCCGCATCTGGAACGTTCACTCTGCCCGGCCCAACTTTGACTAGCCCGACCCGAGACATTAGCTCATCGCGATATCGCTTCGAATCCGCGACCAGTCCCTCAAAGCCAGAACGCAACAGTAACCGTTTACGATCCGCCTCAGTCTTGGCCAACAGCGGAAGCAGCAAGTCCCGCTGCTCGTGGGAAATCTCTTCCGTGCCCAGGATTTCGAGAGCTCGCGCCAAGTCCAGCATTTCCGCGATCGACGGAGGTTTTTCCATGTTCCAGCCGCGCAGCGCATGCGCCAATCCGGCGAGTTGGCCCCGCAGTCGCGGACTGTCGCTTCCGCTGCGGACACTCAGGATCTCGGTTTCCCGCTCGACCGTGGGGTATTCGAAGCGCAGGTAGAAACATCGTCGTCGCAGAGGATCGCCAAGTCGACGTTCCTCATTGGAGCTAAGCACGACGAACGGTACCGTGGTTGCTGCTATCGTTCCGAGTTTCGGAACTGTGACCTGCCATGCACTGAGAATTTCTAGCAGCAATGCCTCAAAGCCCTGATCAACTTTGTCGAGTTCATCGATGAGGAGGACGCACGGACGATTTTCGTAACGCAGGGCCCGGAGCAGTGGTCCTTCGGCAAAGAAATCGAGCGTATGTAATCGCCGCCGTACCTCGCCCCAGTTCTTCTCGAGTTGTTCACCCTGAGTTTCAAGGAACAGCTTCTGCAGCGCCTCGTCGAATTTGCCAATCGCCTTGTCTTCAGTTATTCCCACGTAGCACTGGAGCCGCTCCACCGCAGTACTCGCGGCCTCGGCGACGGCGTACGCAAGTTCGGTTTTGCCGCATCCCGGGGGGCCCTCAATCAGGAGTGGCTTCTGCATGCGGGTGGCGAGATACACGACCGACAGCGTTACGGGATCGATGATGTATCGTGCCGCGCGTAGCTTTTCCGCGAGTTCATTTGCAGACGAGAACACGTCGGTTGTCCTGTTGGCGTGAACACTACACCGGAACTAATTTCCTCGCATTCGGTGGCCTTTGCTTCGGCGTTCGAGGGCGCATTGTGTTTGGGGGCGAAGCGAAGACTCACGCAGCAATGGTGGAAAGACTGTATAGCGTTGGGCCAGAAGAGTTCGATTCCATTCCAGACCAGAGATAGTTCGGAATCCACACGCCATTCGCGCGTGTCCCAGTATCGTTTTCTACCAATTTCATTCTCACTGCCCGTGCAGAAGACGACATTTTCTAATTACCGATCGCAACTTCATTGACTATCGGCTTGCATTGGGTGCGCACGACCACGCCCGAGTCGTCGTGGTGTTTGTCGTCTCACGAGGCAGGATTCGTTGCGCTATCGCAACCATTTTTCTTTCACCGATTGAATCGTGACTGACGGCGAAACTCTTACATCGACTAGGCAGGTAACCCGAAAACCAGTTGGCTCGGTCTTGATTTCCAGGCAGCACGAGTGAGTTTTTCATCGAGCATCGGACCGTAGATTTGTCCTTGAACCGCGAGGACGAGCCGACGCTCTGCCATCGGCAGACCATCGGCGAAGCTGTTGAGTATTCCTTCTTCGGACATCCATGCGAAATGCTGAGAATCAACCTGAATAGCCTTCTGTGCGGGGGTGGGACCGAAAGGACGGCTTGTATCGTTGGCCGACATCCCAACATCAGGAACGAAAGCAGCCACATAAACGAGTCCAGCTACCTTGGGATCATCTCCAGCCTCGCTGATCACAACACCTGCCCAGGAATGACCAACGAGGATGACCGGGCCATCCTGCATGGCGATAATCCGACGGGTTGCGTTTACGTCGTCCGCGAGGGAAGTCAGCGGGTTTTGAACGGCGACAACGTGAAAGCCGCGCGCTTCAAGGATGGGAATAACTTTGCTCCAGCAGGTACCATCTGCAAATGCCCCGTGAACGAGCACGATGTTCTTCACAGGTGGCTGCGATTGTGCGTGGCTGGGACCAGAAAGCACCATAACGATTCCGACGGCTCCTGCGAGTAAAGTTTCTGCGATTTTCATTATTGTTTCCTCCTGTTGTCCGCGGGCGGCTGGACTTCCAGCAGAGTTAATGACCACGTTTCTCTGAGGATGTAAGCTGCCCGAGCCGGCCTCGGGCAGCGCTGTTGGTAGTCTTCTCAGGCGACTGATCGCTTTCGGCCTTCGGTCTTCTCCATGACTGCCGTTGCCGCCTTCCGAATCACATCGATGACCAGATCAGGCTTAGAGAGCATGGGAACGTGGCTGCTTTCCACCTCAACCACGGTTGCTCCCATGCGTTTCGAGACCCACCGTTGGAGATCGGGATGAACGGTATGGTCTTGCAGGCACAAAATGTACCAACTTGGCTTCGACTTCCATGGGGTGCTCTGGATTTTTTGTTCCTGGAACAGGTCGGCGACAGGCGGAAAATGGGTGGCCCAGACGAGCTTCTGCTCTTGCTCGGAAAGGTCTCCGCAGAAAAACTCAGTCCCGTTCGGAAGCATCCAAGCGTACCCGTCCACGACCTCCACGCGAGAAAAGATATCCGACGGATACTTGTTGAGTTGGTCCTGTACCGTCTCGCCGACATCCGGGGCGACTGCTGCAATGTAGACCAGGCCGGCCACGCGCTCATCGACGCCCGCGGCCGTGATGGTAGCGCCGCCGTAGGAGTGCCCGACGAGGAGAACGGGGCTGCCAACGCGGTTGAGCGTCCGCTTAACCATAGCCACGTCCTCTTCAAACGATTCCAGACTATATTGAACTGCGATCACCTCATGGCCATCCGCCTGTAATGCGGGGATGACCTTGCTGAAGCACGAGCCATCGGCCCAAATGCCGTGGCAGAACACGATGGTTGGTTTGCGCTGATTAGTCATGAAAATGCTCCTTTTTTCTGATTTAGACTTTCTATTTCGTGTGACGAACTTCCTTAGCTCTTCACTTCCTTTTGCCTCTTTTCTAAAGCCCGTCGACGATTCGTTTGACGAGACCTTTGTTTCATCGGAATCGTTGCGGGCAAGATGCACAACCTTTCCTGTGAATCGCATTCAAAGACCGTTAGGGCTCGGTCTTTGTTGAGACCAATCGCGAACACTACGAAGATATTTGGGTCGAACAAATTCGCAAACCTTCGAAAGACGGCCTTTCCTGTACCTCTTTTGTCGAGGTTTCAAATGCAACCTTTGGAAGGACTGAAGGAGTTGCCGCCTCTGACTTCAACTGCCCTTCTGTGAATTTCGCCCTGGCGGTATCTTGATCAATCGTCGTCCAAACAATCGAGAGTCTACCGAATAGGCTCCGGGCCCCAATACGACGGTGGCGACGGCTGTTAACGCCGAAATAGCAAGTTGAAATCTGTTTGAGGACTGCCCGGTGACTAGAAGCGCCAACTCCACCAAGCAAGCCGCGGCTGCGCAGTAGGGCGTCAATAAACCCAGAAGCAAGAACAGTCCCGCCAATGCTGCAATTGCGCCAACGATGAGACTGAAGCCCGTGGGCCCACATATCGTCGCATTAGCGAGAACTGTGACCGCCACGACGGACCGCAAAACGACCAGCGCAATACCAGCACTACCCGTGGGAAACATCGAAAACAGTCTCTGCACATCGAGAAGGTAACAGTTGCAGCTTGCGCTCGCTAATCCGAAAGAGCAATTCTGTGACTATACTTTTGGCTAACAGCAAACCGCGCCCTACGACGTACACTTTCAATCTCTACACATGAGAACCGCCTACAGTCCTTCGTCACTTCGCATAAAAGTTCGAGACAATGGAGTGGGAATCGATCAAACCGCGCTCTCCGACGGTCACCCTGGCCATTGGGTCGGTCTGACCGGCATGCGCGAACGGGCCGGTGCGGTTCGGGCCGAATTGAACATATGGAGCCGCGAGGAAGCAGGAACGGAAGTGGAACTGGTAATCTCAGCTTCGATCGCCTACCCGCGGGAAGAAACAAAAGCCAGTTAACGGCATTGCGCATTCGAAGTCCAGAGGATTAAAGAATGGCGGTTACTCAACAAATCAAAATCCTCGCGGTCGATGTTTTTCCTAAGGTAGGTGTGCCGACTCGCGCCGCTTTCCCGTTTTACTCATGGCAGATGCTTCGCCTGTGGGTAGGATCAATATTCTTATTCCTGCTTGGGCCGTCGGCCTTGTTTGGTCAACAGCACACTCTCGAAGTTTCGCAGTACCTGCATGCTTCGTGGACGTCGCAAGAGGGTTTCTTTAAGGGCGGCATTCAGGCAATAGCACAGACCCCCGATGGGTATCTCTGGTTGGCGTCCGAGGGTGGCGGTCTTCTTCAGTTCGACGGCGTGCGCTTCTCAGAGTCGAAATCCTCAAGTAGTGATGACCTTCCATCCAAACCGTTTTTTCGATTACTGGCAACAAGGGACGGCAGCCTCTGGATCGGAGGCATCGGATTAGCGGAACTCACGGCCAACGGCGAGTTTCGTAGATACCATCAACTCGATGGTACATGGGTAGTCGGCGGCCTCATCGAGGATAAGGATGGGGGGGTCTGGGCCAGTGGTGCAGGTCAACTGCAGAGTCCTAAACTGTGTCGTTTCTATCGTGGTCAAAGCGAATGCTATCCAACAGACAGTTTCCTTGGCCAGGAGGTAATGGGTTTACATGAGGACAGAAAAGATCGACTGTTGGCCCTTACTTCCACAGGTATATGGAAAATCCGTCCCGGCCCGCCTGAGAGACTTGCATCGATGCCGCCCAACTTAACTTTGGACAATGCGATCGAGGAAGATGCCAGCGGCAAACTGGTTTTTTCTGCCGGCAACGACTTGAAGACGATCACAGCGGACGGAAAAGTCAGCCGATATCCGATTTCGATTATCCAAGCTGATGAGGTGTTAAGGGATAGAGAGGGCGATCTGTGGTTTGCGACGACGAAAGGGATTATTCATCTCCACGAAGGGCGTGTCGATCATTTCACCACTCTCGATGGGCTGTCCTCTAATCAAGTCCGCTGTATTTTCCAAGACCGGGAAAAAAACGTGTGGGTAGGAACAGACAGCGGCCTGGATAAATTTACCAAGCCCGCTGTGTCGACCATAACAAGCAAGCAGGGACTTCCGGAGGATCTTGTCAGTTCCGTTGTTACTACCCCTCAGGGCGTGCGATGGGTGGGAACAAGCAGTGGGCTATATAGGCTTGACCATGACCTGGCGACCAAGTCGAACCTCAAGTTTCCCGACAACAACATGGGAAGCCTTTTTGAGAGCGCCACGGGACGCATGCTTGTGGCGACTGGCGATCCGAGAGGCTTGGTATGGCTGGACGGAGATAGGGTCTCCCGTCTTCGAGTCGCAATTGGCGAAGACGTATTCGGTGTTGCGCAAGACAATCGCGGCGATCTGTGGATTGCGAGCCGCGAGTTCGGGTTGCTGCATTTGGACTCAAAAGGAACATTGATCGAGACCTTCGACCGCAAGGTCCTGGGAAAATTCGGAATAGCACTCGCCTACGATCCCGGACGCAATGGTCTCTGGCTAACATCCCGTACGGGGGATTTGGCGTTTTTCAAGAGCGGAAAGTTTTTAGAACAATATGGTACCGCCGACGGGCTGGGTGAAGGTAACCTTCGGGATCCTCAAGTGGATAAGGATGGTGGAGTCTGGGTCAGTACGCGAGTCGGATTGGCTCATCTAAGGAACGGGAAAATATCGGTTTTGAGCCACAAGAACGGCCTGCCGTGCGACGCGGTCCATTGGATGCGACACGATGGGAATCACAATGTCTGGCTATATACCGAATGCGGCCTGGTGGCCTTCGCTGATAGCGAGCTTTCGTCTTGGATCGCACAGCCGTCCCACACTATTGCGATCGCACATTATTTAGACAATACAGATGGCGTTGGCCTCGCTTCGACCTCTGGATGGTATACACCTCGGGCGGCAATGACGACCGAGGGCCGCATTTTGTTCGTGGCGGCGGGGCAGCTCAGTATTCTGGATCCCAGTAGTCTGAATCAAAACTCCTTACCACCACCGGTTCACATCGAAGGAATCACCGCAGATGGCCGGGAAATCGGAAGTGCTGGTCACGTTTCTTTGCCCGTGAAAGTACGCAGCATTCACATCGCCTTCACGGCGTTGAGCTTTGCTTCACCACGGAAGGTTCGTTTTCGCTACAAGCTACAACCATACGATCCAGACTGGAGCTCGCCTGTTTCCTTTCGGGAAGCCACGTACACAAACCTTCCCCCAGGTAATTACGAATTTCGGGTGATGGCGTGCAATAACGATGGCGTGTGGAACACAAGCGGAGACACTCTCAGCTTCTTCATTCCGCCTGCGTTCTATCAAACGCTTTGGTTTAAGATCCTGATGCTAATTACGACCGGGACGCTCCTCTCGCTTTTCTATCTGTTGCGGCTGAAGCAGGCGACAGCGACTGTTCAGAGCCGGCTGATGGCGCAAATGGAAGAACGGGAGCGAATTGCGCGCGAATTGCACGATACTCTTTTGCAAGGGTTCCAGGGAATCACGTTGCGAGTGCAGGGTGTAGTCAAGAACATGCCTGCTCAGGATCCGCTCCGAAAAATGATGGATGATGTCCTCGACCGTGCCGATGGAGTTCTACGCGAAGCACGTCAACGCGTTCGCAACCTTCGCCGACGGACAACGGATGAAAATGATCTTGCTGATCGTTTGACCAAACATGGGGAAGAACTTTCGAAGGATCACACCGCCGCTTTCACCCTCGTAATCGTTGGAGAACCGAAGATTCTTGAGTCCACAGTGCAGGATGAAGCGTACAGAATTGCAGGAGAGGCGCTAACAAATGCTTTTCGGCATGCGTCAGCTTCTAAGATAGAAACTGAAATCACATACGAATCGTCCGCACTTCGTATAAGAGTCCGGGATGATGGAGTGGGAATCGATAAAGCGGTAGTGGCCAACGGTCACCCTGATCATTGGGGTTTGACCGGCATGCGCGAACGTGCCCGTGCAATCCGGGCAGAACTAAACATCTGGAGCCGCGAAGCCGCGGGTACGGAAGTGGAACTGGTGATCCCAGCTGCGATTGCCTATCCGCGAGAGGAAACAAAAGGCAGTTAACATGGCCCCTTCGAAATTCTAAGGATCGAGCAATGGCGACCGCACGACAAATCAAAATACTTACCGTCGACGATCATCCCATCCTGCGCGAAGGCATCGCCTCAATCATTCAAGGTGAGAAGGACATGGTCGTTGTCGGGGAGGCTTCGAACGGGCGTGAGGCCATCGAAGTGTTCCGCAGCAAACGACCGGATGTCACTCTGATGGATTTGCAAATGCCGGACGTAAACGGTATCGCAGCCATCGCCGCCATCCGGCAGGAACATCCGCAGGCCCGGATTATCGTGCTGACCACTTACGAAGGAGATGTCCTGGCACGACGCGCGCTGAAGGCCGGCGCGACTGGATACATCCTGAAAGACATGATCCGGACGGAATTGCTGGAAGCGATCCGCGCGGTCCATCTCGGACGGAAATATATACCGCAGAAAATCGCCGCTGAACTGGTTGACCATTATGCAGAAGATGATCTCAGCGAGCGCGAAATCGAAGTACTTCGAGAAGTAGCGCGCGGCACGTCCAACAAGATAATCGCTTCGCACCTTTCCATTTCGGAGGCAACTGTGAAGGCGCATATGAAGAATATTCTGCTGAAACTGGGAGCGTCTGACCGAACGCATGCCGTGAACATTGCAACGACCCGCGGCTTTCTCATGTAGCACGATTTTCTTAGTCTTTTGGCGACATCGGCGAGCGAACCGGGCAAAGGAGATCATGAAAGGATTTGAGTTGACTGCGGCGCATATGAACAACCTCAGCGATAGCCGGAATACGGGATGCTCTCCAATCTGGGTCCGATCTGGGTCCGATTAGCTGGGTCAAAGAATTCCTTAGAGGATCAAGAACGGTCTGTCAGTACCGTTGAAATCCAATAAGTTACACGTCGTTGTTGCCCTGTCACGGCACGGCCAGATGGAACACGAGGGAAGCAAAAGGAGGCAGAGGGAACCAGATGACATTGCATGCGGGGGCGTAGTTCAGTTGGTTAGAACGCCTGCCTGTCACGCAGGAGGCCGCGGGTTGGAGTCCCGTCGCTCCCGCCATCCTTGACCTTTCTACTCTGCTCATCCACATCTTGTCGGCAAATAGGCGGCACGCTATCTGGATTGCCAACGCAGTTTTCATTCAGCAAAGCATCGATGAATGGCCGGAGGTTGGGAGGGACATCGTCCTCATCGAATGTCGGAATTGTTTGCGGGCAGTTCATAACTCTTCCCCATGCGAGTGGTGCTACCTTGTTGCACGAGATTCTGGGTTACGGGCGAAAGAACTGCTTCTGTGGAACGCAAGATTCCCATTTTCCGCATCTTCCCGATGAGAGTCGTTCGCTTAAGTCCCAGCTTTCTCGCTGCCCCTCTGGGGCCTCCCACTACCCAGCCGGTTTCCTTAAGAGCTTTCAGAATGTGCCCACACTCGGCCTCCGCCAGCGTCCCGGCCTGGGGCAGAGCGACTTGTTTCGACCAATCGAGATCCTCCAGAGGCGCACGAAGTTCGGAACCTGGCGACAAGATGACTGCCCGCTCGATGAAATTCTGCAGTTCGCGGACATTGCCGGGCCAGTCATACTCCGTGAGAACTCTCATTGTCTCAGGAGGAATTGTCTCGACTTGACGATTCATGCGATGCACGCAGTTCTCGGCGAACACGGTGACCAAGGACGGTATATCCTGGCGGCGTTCGCGCAGTGGGGGAACTGCGATGGGAAAGACGTTCAGCCGAAAGTAGAGATCGCTGCGAAAGTGTTTTTCCTGCACCATCTGTTTCAGGTCGCAATGAGTTGCCGCGACCACGCGGACATTAACCTGTTGGGTCTGATTGCTGCCCAGTCGTTCAAACTCCCGTTCTTGCAACACTCGGAGAAGCTTAGCCTGGAGTTCGAGCGGGATATCGCCGATTTCATCCAGAAAAAGTGTGCCTTTGTCTGCTAGTTCGAAGCGACCCACTTTTCGGGCAACGGCGCCGGTGAACGCTCCTCTCTCGTGACCGAAGAGTTCGCTCTCCAGAAGGCCGAGTGGAATTGCGGCGCAGTTGAACTTTACGAAAGGGCGGTCACGCCGTGGACTGAGATTGTGAATTGCGCGCGCAATCAGTTCCTTTCCGGTCCCTGTCTCCCCTTGGATAAGGACGGTTGAGTCGATGGGAGCGACGGTCTGGACCAGATCCAAGACCTCCCGCAGTCTCACGCTGGTTCCGACGATCCCTTCAAACTCAGAATGTCGTTCGCCAGGAATCTCGCTCCTTAACTGTGCGGGCTTTGCCTCTAATGTTTTCTTTCGCGATTGATCCCAAAGTCGATCGCGACCGCCACGGTGCGACCGCGCCACTCTCGGATAGTTCGGGAAAGAAATCGCCTGTCCGACCATGAGTCATCCCCCTCAATGCGGCCAGTATGGATCTTAGTTCGCCCGCCGCGCAACGCCAGATCGTCGACATGTGCGCTCAGCATTTAGTGAAACAGGACGCTACAACTTTTGGCGCGGAGCATAACGTCTAGTATTGCCTGCCCTCGATGTGCTTCCTGCCGAAGAGTCGGGCGTCGATAGACCAGGCTCCAGGCCCGATCATCGCCAATGCTGCCCCAATCGTTGCTAACATGAGGGGAACAGTAGGGTCACCTGCGACCACGAATATGATCCATACCTCGACGATGGCAATGAGTGTTCCAACAACGGGAGTCCACAAGCCTACGAGAAGAAATGTCCCCGCGAGAACAGCAATCATTTGCGGAACGATGACTCCAAACGCTGGTCTATCGATAATTCGCGGGATCAGAGAGTAGAGTAGGACCAAGTCGGTCAGTACGCGCAGGAGCAGGAGGCCGGCTCCGGGCCAACCGTTCGCGAACGTGGAAAATAGGCGTTGCACAAATAATCCACGTCAAGGGTAAGCGATTTGCGACAAGGCCAAATCGCCTAATGGTAGGAACCGCCAATGCGCCAAAAGTAGGAGTGGGCAAGGCTTTTCATTTGCTTCGTAAGTCGATAATTCCGCGTTTTAAACCAATTGTCACGGCGTGCGTGCGGTCATTCGCGCCCAGCTTGGAAAGAATATTTGTGACGTGGCGCTTGACGGTCGCTTCCCCAATCGAAAGTTGATCGGCGATCAGTTTGTTGGCATTTCCGGCCGCAATCAGCCGCAATACGTCCACTTCGCGTGGACTCAAGTCGTCATCGGTCGCATGTTCCGCCAATTCGGCGGCGATCTCGGGAGGAATTTGTTTGTGGCCGGCGTGCACGGCACGGATGGCGCTGAGGAGCTCCCGATGCACGTGGCCCTTCAAGATGTAACCTTGCGCACCTGCTTTGAGGGCGCGCAACACTTGAACGTCGCCAGTATACGTAGTTAGGACGATAATTCGTGCGCCAGCGAATTCGTCCTGAATGCGACCGATCGCTTCGATGCCATCCATGCCGGGCATCTGGAGATCCATTAATGTCACATCCGGTTGGTGCAGGCGGAACTTTTCGATAGCTTGCTCGCCGTCGGATGCTTCTGCGACCAGCTTCATGTCAGCTTCCGCGTTAACCAGAGCTGCGATCCCCTCACGGAGAAGCGCATGGTCGTCAACCGTAAGCACTCGAATTAACTCATGGTTGCTACTCACAGTTTTCTCACCCTGCGTAACAGTCCGGTTAGAGGGCCAGTACGTGGTATTTCGTAAGCTACCACGGCTGGAACAATCAACTGAATTTCGGTGCCCGCTCCGGTTTCGCTCCAGAAGTCCAAGCGTGCGCGGATGCGTTTCGCCCGTTCACGAATGCCAGGCAGCCCCCAGTGTCCGGGACGTCCACCTTCTTTCAGAATCTTCGGATCAATTCCGGTACCATCATCGCGGAAACGCAAGCGTAACCCGCTACGATCATAGCGAATCTCCGCTTCGATTTGATGTGCTCTTGCGTGCCGAAAAGCATTGCGTAGCACCTCACGAGCAATCTGGCATACCTCTTCCTGGACAATCGGGGATGTGCTATGCCGCTCACCCTCTACCGTTACGGTGAAGTTCGGCGGATCGCTATTCGTATCGGACGAGGCCGCTAATTCGTGGCCGATTGCCGATAATAGCTCGGCCAGATCGGCCTGCACAGAGGACTCAGAACGCAAATCCTTGATCGCATCCCGGCTTTCTGCGATTGCTTGTTCAGTCCGCGTAATCGCGCCATCGAGGGCATGCATGGCTTCTTCTGGTCGCCGAGGCAGCATATTCCGTGCCGCCTGAAATCGAAACATGAGCCCATGCAGACTTTGCAGTAGCGTGTCGTGGAGGTCGCGCGCAATGCGCGTCCTCTCGGCGACGCGTGTCTCCGTCGTCGTATTGAACTGTCTTGCGAGTTGATGGGTCCGGAAGCGAAAGAGCGCCCACAGAAACAGAAGAAAAGAAGCTGCGCAGGTGGCGCGAAACCAATTCGTCTGATACCAGGCTGCTGCAACGGTGAAGTCTAGTCTTGCTCCTTCTTCATTCCAGAGACCGTCGTTGTTGCAGGCAATCACCCGGAACCTGTATTTGCCTGGACGAAGATCGGTGTAAAAGGCCTGGCGGCGGATTCCTGGATCTTGCCAGTCCGTATCGCGCCCTTCCAGTTTGTAGCGAAAACGTACCTTTTGAGGCGCCATAAAACTTAACGCCGTGTAATCAACTTCGACATCTCGTGTAAGCGCGGGTAGGCGAAGACCGTCTTGCACTGCGTAATTTCGATGGTCGGCTACAATTCCCTCAACATGCACCGGAGGCAACACGGAATTTGATGCCAGATGATCCGGATCGATGGTCTGCAACACTATGCCGCTGGCGAACCACAACTTTCCGTCAGGAGACCGCGACACTGGCCCAAACGGCCCCAAGCCTGGCTGCGCCCCGTCAAACATATCGAACAACCTCGACTGGACCTTGGCACCCGGATGTTCCCACCAGGTTTGCAGTTCCTCCTTGTTAATCTCGGCCAACCCACACTGCATGTAAATCCAGAGATTGCCTCGATCATCCAAAACGGAAGCGTACGCGATGTCGCAAGGTAGCCCATTCTGTTCGGTGAGGGTGGCTTGCTTTCCGTTTCGCCACCCAACCAACCCGTCGCCGGTTGCACCAAGCACTGAGCCGTCCGGATTTACCGTGAGTTGCTGAACTCTGGTTTGTGAGGAATGTTGAAAATGAAAGGTTTCGGTTCGGACATCTTGATATCGAGCAAGATCTCCGTTTGTCAGACCAAGCCAGACACCCCTTTTGGGATCGGCAACAACCCTCAAAGCGGATGGAACCTGGGCTGATGAAAATTCTTCTTCTACTTTGAAGTCTCGGATGCGAATGAGCGGTCCGGCACCCTTGACCCAGATGTTGTTATCTGTATCTTCTGTTATCGAGTAAATCATCCCGGTCGGACTGCCATTCTTCCTGGTAATCTCGCGAAATTTCCCATTCTCATAAACCCTCAGAGTTTCATCGATTCCAACCCAAAGGCGGTTGGCATGATCTTCGAAGAAAGCCGTCGCCCCGCCCGACATCTTTCGCTTCGCCAGGACGAAAGAGATGTGGCCGTTCCGGAGAAGGTCCATCGAACTGGGACCTCCCACCCACACATCTCCGTTCCGGGCAGCGAAGACCGAATCAACCTCTTCTGCGCTGAGGCCTTCCGCAGTCGAAAAGCTGACAATTCGTAAATCGCGGAAATTGTCTATGCCTTTGCTTGTGGCGGCCCAAACGTTTCCTTCACGATCCTCAAATAATTTGAATACGAAATCGCTCGACAGTCCATCCGCACTCCCGAAGTGGTCCACCTTGTCCCGATAAATTCGGTAAACTCCGTTCTTAGTAGTCCCAACCCAAAGCGCTTTTTCGCGGTCCAAAAGCACGCCTTCAACGGCCACTTTAGTTCCATCCAATTCAGAAGTGAGAAAAGGCTTCCAAATGCCGTCGACAAATCTTTGCAGTCCTAAACCGGGACCCGGTTCGTCAAATCCGGTCCACAAAGAACCGTCTGTTTCGACGGCAATCGAACTTACCGATACATCGGTATTTTTTGTCCTCTTGAGGGGGAAGATGTCATGCGAATCCGGTTTCCAGCGAATCAATCCCTGGCCATGGTGTCTGCCGATCCAAAAATTTCCTTGATGATCCTCAGTCAATGCCCAGTAAGCCCCGGGCGGGATTCCATCGGCAGCTCCAAAACATTGCATTCCCGCATTATTGACCTTGCAGAGTGGAGTGCTGGCCGCCGATGGTGAAATATTTGCCCAGATGGTTGAGTCGGTGTCCTCAACAATGGCGGTCACCACTCCCCGCTGATCTTCATAATTTGTGAGATGGTTGTTCTGCCAGCGACTCAGCCCAACCGCTGTACCGATCCAAAGACTTCCGTCCGTCCCGCCGAGAAGTGAATTGATCCGCTGCGAAGGCAATTTCTCGCCAGCCGGTGGCGCCCATGGAACAAAACGAACGCCATCGAAGCGAACCAGCCCAGACATTGTTCCAATCCAGAGATAGCCGTCCGCTGTCTGGGCTAATACCCTCGGGGTGCCTTCGAAAATCCCGTCCTGAATGCGCCAAGCGGTGTGCGCGTATTGCGAGATGTGATTGTTAGGATCGACAGCGCGAGCGAGGTTAGTTGCGAAGGAGGCGAATAGCACGCAGAGGAAGGTCAATTCGAGGCGCGTCGACTGCTTGGACCGGTTCCCGTGTTTCATTTTGGCCTGTGGTGAATTGCAGTATCGTGGTTAAGTTGCCAGGCCAGTTCTGCTCGGTCCAATCGTGGATTTTCTACCACGCTGCGGACTCGAACCGGGTTATGGGGATCAATCGTCAAGGTGCCACCTGTCGAGGACACCCATTACAGCACGGATTTACACGGCATGCATATAGAGACGCTCAATCTCCTTCAGCTTGTTTAGCCGGCGGACGAAGCGCTCCTCCGAGGGCTGAAACCGGGCCTTCAGGAAGGCGATTGTTAGATCGAAGGCGAGAGCCGAGCCTACTATCCGAGATCCCATCACTAGCACGTTCATATCGTCATGTTCGACACCTTGGTGAGCTGAGTATGTGTCGTGGCATATCGCCGCGCGAATTCCGGGCATTTTATTCGCGGCGACACAAACGCCTACGCCGGACCCGCAGATAAGGATCCCACGCTCCGCCGCCTCAGCCATGATCGCCTTACCGACAACTGCTGCAAAATCCGGATAGTCCGACGGTTCGCTGTTGTAGGCGCCAAGGTCTTGCACCTCGTGGCCGAGGTGTGAAACGCGTTCAACTATTTCCTGTTTCAGGATGAAACCTGCGTGATCGGACCCGACAACAATTTTCATCGTTGTGTCTTTCTTCAAGGTCTCGCTGCCTGCGAAACTGCAAAGCTGTCCTCCAACATCTGGAAGCGAGTAATCTTACCAGCCGAAATCTGCAAGATGAGCGCAAACGGCGAGTCGATAATCTTTCCAGTCGTATTGACCTTTGAGATGAGGTGACCGAAGATAACTGCCCGATCGTCTTTGGCCATGATTCCTTCTACGTCAAAGCGAATGCGTTCGAGCAGGGAGCGCGTGCCGCGAATAAAGTCGGAAATGGCTGTAGACCCAGTTCGGCGTCCGATCCAGGGCAATGCGCCGATGTCGCCCGGAATTTCGAATTGAACCTCGGCGCTGAAAAGCGCGGCGATCTCATCGGGGTCGACACCAGCTCCAATGTCAGCTAGAAGTCGCTGCGCGATGCGGACAGCTTGTTCCTGGCTCATACTTTTCTTCTCACGGAATGTAGGTTGAAAACGTATAGTCCTGTTCCTTTTGTGGTGTGTGGCAGGCGAAACACGCCGTGATAGCGTGAGCGACGTCAGGAACGAGTGGTTTCGACGGATCACCTCCGCCCCACACCTGGAATCCCCAACCGCCAGTCGTAGGATACTTCTTCGCATCCTTCACCATCACCGCTATCGCCTTCTTGTTTCCTTCGACGTAGGAACCATCCTTCAGAGAAAATTCGTGAACGTCATCCGCGAAGACCGTTCCGTCAGGATAAGGGAGCGGGCCGCCGTTCTTGAGCGTCGTCAATCCCTTCGCGTTCACGTGGATCAAGTGCATGCCACCGAGTTGACCGAAGATAGGGCTGTCCTTGGTGACAATCATAGAATTCACCTCGAACCAATCCCGCAACCCACTTGGGAATGCAACGTCATAGCCGGTTGTCTGCGCCGAAACAGCGCCCAGCAACAACAAGGTTCCAACGAAGCCGAGAATTCGTGCATGTTTCTGTTGCATCAGCGCACCTCTAGAGCAAGATTGTGAAACGTCAGACATTCTTATCAGTCTGTTTTGGTGAAGCCGGTGCACGTGCCAGGGGCACATGCACCGGCCGATGTGGATCACGCCGCTTTTTCTCGTGCGTTTTGTCTGATGAACGCGAGCAGATCGGCATTGATGGTGTCTGCTTGGGTGGTGGGCATTCCGTGTGGAAAGCCTGGGTACACTTTAAGCGTTGCACCCTTCACAAGCTTTGCAGACTGCAAGGCGGCCGCACCGATGGGCACGATCTGGTCATCGTCGCCATGAAGAATGAGAGTGGGCATGTCAAACTTCTTTAGATCCTCAGTGAAGTCCGTCTCGGAGAAAGCCTTAATGCAGTCGTAGCCCGCCTTCATCCCACCCATCATCCCCTGGAGCCACCACTTTTCCCGGATGCCTTCTGAAATCTTGGCGCCGGGCCGGTTATAGCCGTAAAACGGCAGGGTGATGTCCTTGTAAAACTGGGGCCGATTCTTAAGATATTCGGCGCGCAGGCCGTCGAACACCTCGATGGGCGCGCCCGCAGGATTCTTGTCCGTCTTCACCATCAGCGGCGGTACGGCGCTGATCAGAACCGCCCCCGCGACACGCTTGCTGCCATGCCGGCCAATGTAGCGGGCAACTTCTCCACCGCCGGTGGAGTGGCCAACATGGATCGCGTTCTTGAGGTCAAGCTTGGCAGTGAGGGCCTCGAGATCATCGGCATAGGTGTCCATATCGTTGCCGTCCCAAGTCTGGTCTGAACGGCCATGCCCTCGCCGGTCCGCGGCGATGACGCGGTAGCCATGTTGGCCGAAGAACATCATCTGTCCGTCCCAATCGTCGGCGGTGAGCGGCCAACCGTGACTGAACACTATCGGCTGGCCCTTTCCCCAGTCCTTGTAATAAATCTGCGTCCCATCTTTCGTCGTGATTGTCGGCATGCCATCTTCTCCTTTGATGTGATTTGAGTTAAGGATTTCCATTCTTCTTGCCTAGTCGCGAAAGCTCCTTCCGGAGTCTCTCGTTCTCTTGCTCTAACTCCTGCATTCTCTTTTCTGCAGGGGCGACAGCTTCTCGAATTTCCTCTTCGGTGTAGCGAGGGACAATATGCTGTTGGCAATTCCAGTCGAAGGCTTCGATGCGGATTACGTACACCCTTTCCGTAAAGGCCTTGTACTCCGGATCGCGAACCTTCTCGATCCACTCTCGCGCTTGTTCACCTTCGAAGATTTCGACTCGGCCGAGTATCTTAAGACGTAGCTGTCTTGGATAGTCGACCAGGATGATCGCCACGCGATTGTCGGTCATCAGGTTGCCGGTGCTGATGTATTGCTTGTTTCCCCTAAAGTCGGCGAAAGCCACGGTTCTTTCGTCGATCACTTTCAGAAAGCCCTTCGGGCCACCTCGGTGTTGAACGTAAGGCCAACCTGTCGAGCCTAGAGTCGCCATGTAGAAGGTGTCGCGTTCGCCGATGAACTCTGACTCCTCTGGGCCCAGTCGAGCGGGCGATGACCCAGACCCCTCAAGGCGCGCGTACTGCCGACGGCTGCCGTACCGCTCTTGCAAGGCCTTAACGGCTGGTGTGAAAACCAGAGATCCAAAGTTCGGCATTGTGTTTCTCCCGGGCCGCGAACTGGCTGCGTCGCCAGCTCGCGACTCTCGTGAGCTTTTACGCCGCCTTGCGTTGTTGGTTCGTTAAGAAGTTTTCGATGCGGCTTGCGATCTCTTCTCCGTGCGTCTCCAGCGCAAAATGACCCGTGTCCAGTAGATGCGTCTCGATGTTCTTCAGATCCCGGCTATAGGGTGCAGCGCCCTCCGCTGGAAAAATGAAATCATTCTTGCCCCACACAATCAGTGTCGGAGGCTGATACTTCCGGAAGAAGGCCTGGAATTCTGGATACATGGGAACGTTCGTTCGGTAGTCATACATCAGGTCCATCTGAATGTCCATGTTCCCCGGGCGATCAAGACCAATCTGGTCCAAAGCCCAGGTTGTCGGGTCCAGCAGCGTCAAGTCTTTCACGCCGTTCTCGTACTGCCAGCGCGTTGACTTGGGGTCCACCAGGAATTGAATGGCGGCTCGACTTTCAGGTAGGCCGTCTTTCCAATATTTCTTGATCGGGTCCCAGAATGCGAGCAGCCCTTCATCGTATGCATTTCCGTTCTGCACGATCAGACCCTCAACGCGCTCGGGATGCAGCAATGCCAGCCGGTAGCCAACTGGCGCTCCGTAATCCATCAAATACAACGAATACTTCTTGACTCCGAGCTTCTCCACAAGCTGGTCGACAATTTTCGAGTAGTTCTCAAATGTATACGCGAAGCTCTTGTGATCCGGCATGCTGCTCAGGCCGTAACCGGGATAATCGGGCGCGATTACGTGAAACGAATCGGCGAGACGAGGGATCAGATTTCGGAACATGTTCGAAGAGGTTGGGAACCCGTGCAGGAGAAGGATCACAGGAGCATCCTTCGCGCCTGCTTCCCGGTAGAAAATGTCGAGATCATTGATACGCACTGTCTTGTAATGCACGGTGCTGTTTTCTGCGGAACTGCTGATAGTGGTCATCGTTGTCTTCTCCTTATGTTTTTCTGTAGAACTTGCCAACGTTAAGGGGTGCGAGCACTCCAGTGTCAGACGGTCATATCTTGACGGGACTCACATCACTTTGAATCAGGGGGTTTAGGGCCGGGCAACGTGAACCTCACCGTTTCGCTGGTGATGACCCTATGCGTAGGGTCAGCCAGTTCGATCAATACCTTGTGTGGACCAGGTTTGAGACCGACCACGATTAACGTTTCACCGCTGGCGTCCACAAAGTGCCAGCCCGACTCGTCGACGGTGACGTGGACGTGGCCGATGCGCGGCGACACTTCGAGAGCGCGTTTGCCAAACACCGGGAGGACGCGCAAGTTCTCCGTCCTGTATTGGATAAAGACGAGACCTCGCGACAGCGGTTCGGGGAGCGGCGGATCGACAATGAGCTTAGGCGGTGCTTCGTTATCGATAGCAATTAGAGGTGATGGGCCGCGCACGTCCCTAGCGCTCTGCGCTGCCACTGTGGATGTGAATAGCGCCACAGCAGGTAGCAAGAAGCTGACCCATACATGACTCATGACTTTCCCCCCGATGCGGCTTCTTGCGCGACGACTACACGGATCCCTTGCGGCACTTTTCCTGCCAAAGCTCGCGACGCGAAAGAACGCTCTCAAAGAGCGGTGAAATTAGCCTGTCATTTCTAGGTGGGATCTCGGTTTGCTCGACACGCCAGCTTGCGGCCCTAATTGCTCTCTTGAGAATTCACGAGGACGCGACACTGACTCCTGTTTAGTCAGGTGTCATTCTCATGACACTTCCTCGCGATGAGGGCAATCGCCAATTCCAAGGATCAGCCGCGGAATCGCTAGATTTTCCGGGGAAGAATGATTCGATCTTTCTATTGGCACCGCTCATGCAATAGCAATTTGGCAAGGAGCTGCCAATGATCACCCCACCACGTACCGAAGTATCACGCCGCCAATTTCTCGTTGCAGGCGGTTTCGCGGTTGCCGCGGCCTGCCTTGTTCCTCGGGGGCTTTTCGCCCAGGCAGATGAGCTCGTCCCTGAGGCAATGAGGGAATCTGCGACAGCAAAGATCACGGTCCAGACCCTTCGTCGCAATATCAGCGTTCTCTTGGGTCCGGGTGGAAACATCGCTGTTCTCACCGGCCCTGACGGGAAGCTCCTTGTGGACGCCGAAATCGTCACCGCACGTCCGAATGTGTCCGCAGCGCTGGCGAGCATCAATGCGGACCCAATCAAGCAATTGATCAACACTCACTGGCACTTCGATCACACGGGCGGCAATGAGTGGCTACACGAGGCCGGAGCCAGCATCCTGGCGCAAGAGAACACGCGCAAACATCTTTTGGTAGACACGCGAGTCGAAGGCTGGCACCACACTTTCCCGGCCGCGCCTTCCGGCGCTATCCCCTCGACCGTCTTCGGCGAGGAATACGCCGTGCACAGCAATAACACCACTCTTGCCCTCAAGCACTACCCACCTGCCCACACGGACTCCGACATCTCTGTGCACTTCGAAGAAGCCGACATCCTTCATGTCGGGGACACTTTTTGGAACCGTGATTACCCTTTCATTGACTACTCGACCGGAGGCAGTATCGACGGCCAAATACGAGCGGCGGAGGCAAACCTGTCAAAGGTCAACGACAAGACGATCGTTATTGGGGGACACGGGGCTGTGGGCGGCAAGGCTGACCTGATTCTGTTCCGGGACGTCTTGGTCGAAATGCGGGACAAGGTTGCAACGCTGAAAAAACAGGGCAGGACCCTCGCGGAAGTTGTCGCCTCCAAACCCGGCGCTCGTTATGACGCCGAGTGGGGCAGGTCATTTATGACGCCCAGCGCGTTTCTCGAACTGGTGTACCAGGGCGTCTGAAGGGTCGAAACTGACAGGAGGATCACGTCGATGTCAGCAGCAAAGGTCTTAATGACCGTCGTCAAGCCCGAAGGCGCGGAACCGATTTTCAAGGCTGGGGACAGTGTCAGGATTTCCAAACGATTTCCGATAGGCCACTTCCGTGTACCGAACTACATTCGCGGAAAATCTGGTGTCGTGGAATCGGTTATCAAACCGGCTGCTGTGAATAACGAAGAGGAGGGCTTTGGCCGAAATGCTGGCCCAAAGCGCCACTACTATCGCATCGCCATCCCCCTCACTGAATTGTGGCCGAAATATGCTGGTTCGGTGGACGACGGCCTACGAATCGAAGTTTTCGAGACTTGGTTAGAGAGGAGTTGAACGATGAACGCCCATGCCCACCCCCACACGCCAGTCCCCGACCCTGGCAACTCGACGCTCGGTTATTACGAGATTATGGAAACCGCGGTGCGGGAGTTACTCGTTGCAAAGCGAGTAATCGGCGCGGACGAGATCCGTCGCATGCTCGAAGTGATGGACTCCCGCACGCCAGCGCTTGGCGCAAAAGTGGTGGCTAGGGCGTGGGTCGATCCTGAGTTTCGGGCACGGCTACTCGAGAAGGGCCGTGCGGCCGTTGGAGAATTCGGCATTGACCTCTTCGAGAACACCGAACTCATCGTTTTGCAGAATACCGACAAGGTCCACAACCTTATTGTGTGCACCCTCTGCTCCTGCTACCCAAGGGAGGTTCTCGGCTTGCCGCCGGACTGGTACAAGCTGAAGCCTTATCGAGCTCGCGCGGTGAAAGAGCCAAGGGCGGTCCTGGCCGAGTTCGGCACGGTAATTCCGGATGATGTTGAGGTTCGAGTCAGCGATTCGACATCCATGGTGCGTTATCTGGTGTTACCGCAGAGGCCGCCGAACACTGAGAACTTCGGTGAGGAACAGCTTGCATCGCTGGTCACGAGGGACGCCATGATCGGCGTGGTCAAAGCCAACACGCCGGAAGCAAAGGAGAGAACGCGATGACGCAGACGGAAAACCTCCTAAGACAGCTGCCCACGGAATTGGGTGGGCTCGACGCCGGCCCTGTCGAACGAGTGGAGCACGAGTACCTTCCCTGGGAGAAGCGCTGCCATGCGCTGGCCAACGTCCTCGATATCCGCAAGATCGTGAACACGGAGGAGAAGCGCCGCGGGATTGAGAGTCTGGGAGGTGAGATCGTTGGCAAACTTACCTATTACGAGCGGTGGATTATCGCCTTCGCGAACATCCTGTTTCAAAAGCAGATCCTTACGCCAGATGAACTCGCGAGAAAGATGGAGGAAGTATCATCGCGCTCTTCGGGTGACACGGTTCGATGTGATTGACCATCAATGAGACAACCGCGAATGAAGCGCACGGAGCGAGAAGGCGCCTGACAAGTCTCATGAGATCGCAACTGGAGCGGAGAGCATGAAGACGATCGTCGGAGGAAATGATGTGGTTCCTGGCTGTGGGCCTCGCACATCGGCCGGAGAGGCACTTGAGGTGACCGAGGCCGCGTGGCATTCCACCGCACAGTTGGCCTACGACCTATGGGAGCGCAGAGGGCGTCCTCTCGGCTCACCTGAAGTTGATTGGTTTGCGGCCGAGAAGGCGTTGTCTACGCCGGTGTCAACGGACAAGAAAACAAAGGCGACGCCCGGAAACAAATCCACCCGATCACAATCGGCGGCTTAGACGAATGGCAACTTCTTTTCAGCACCCAGTAGCTACAAAACGCATGGTGATTGGCCATATCACAGTGTGTCAAGGTTGCTGCTGTGGCCACATAGAACGCGGTAGGCCTGAGGTTCCTGTGGAGTGGTTAAAGAAGGAATGGCGACAACGCGGACTCCTGAAGAACATTCAACTGACGTTCAGCGGATGCCTTGGACCTTGCGATTTGCCGAACGTGGTTACCGTGTCCAGTTCCAGCGGGTCCGTTTGGCTAGGCAACATTCGCCACTTCCGCCAGTACCTCGCTTTGGTCGATTGGGCTTCACTGACCAAAGCAGCCGAAAGGTTCTTGCCCTTGCCGCAGGAATTTGACGCACTTCGGTTTGATCCATTTCGTTTGACGGAGCCGGTGGTGAAATCAGAGGTCGCCGTCGAGAATGCACTATGAATGCACTCCTCATCGTCGGTCTGGCTCTGGGAATGCGGCACGGGACGGATCCGGATCATCTCGCCGCCATTGACGGGCTGACCCGCGTTCGACCACGTTCGACGAACGGCGTGTTCTTCGCACTCGGGCACGGATTGGTCGTCATTCTGCTCGCGGTTGGGATCGGACGATTTCTGGCGGGGCGATTTGCCTTTCTTGCTCCGTGGACATTGATCTTAATTGGCGTGCTGAACTTGTGGCGTCTGTTCCGTAACGACTCGCACGTGGGAGTTGTTCCGCGTCCTGTTGTGGCACAGCCTCTGCTCTTGGGAATGCTTCTCGCGGCCGGCTTCGAAACCTCTTCGCAGTTGTCGGCGCTCATCCTTGCCGGGGAGACCAATCCTTGGCTGTTGGGCGCGGCGTTCTCTGGAGGAATGGTCTTGGTCGACGGCGTGGACGGATTCCTGGCAGCGGCGACACAGCGTCTTGCAGTCGCGGGCAGTGAAAATGCCAAGGCTGCTTCCCGCATGCTCGGTGTGCTGGTCGTGAGCTTTGCGTTTGGTCTTGGTGGTGCCGAGTTGGCCGGCGTGGACCTCAGCCGCTTTGCTTTTCCATTAGGGCTCACGCTTTTCCTTACGGTAATCGGCATTCGCATCTGGGCGCGGTCTGGTACTTCGCCCTCGAAGCTCCGCGACCTTGCTGCGACCTATCAATTTGAAGGTGACAGTGCATCGGCTAGTGTTTGAAATTGAACTGATTGGGGGAAAACACATGATCAAAATCATCGCTGGGTTAATTTTGGGACTGGTGATTGGAGCCGGCTGCAGGTGGTTTGATATTCCATTGCCGGGCCCGCCAAAGCTCGTGGGGGCCTTACTAATCGTCTCTATCACGGTGGGTTATATAGCGACCGACAAGATCATGGCGAAGCACTTCTCGACGAAAGGACCGGCTTTGACGAGAGAAATGTGCGGCGGGCCAACCGGAGACGTAATTTCCAGGCGTGCCTCATGACCGCCGCGCAAAAGCCAATACAGTCCGGCTTCGGTCCCGGTTCCCTGGCGGCGGATATCATTGCAGGCGTTGACCTCTCGGGGGAGTCGCGATCGTAACCGGAGGTTATTCGGGACCGGGGGTTATTCGGGATTATCGCCAAAGGATCAGACTCGATTCGTTAACGGGAGAACTCATGATAACCAGACCGCCGCTACCACCATTTACCCGCGAGACCGCGATCCAAAAGGTGCGTCTCGCAGAAGATGGTTGGAACACGCGAGATGCGGAGAAAGTCGCCCTCGCCTATGCTCTCGATTCGCGCTGGAGAAACCGCTCCGAGTTTGTGAATGGAAGACAGGACATCATCGCTTTTCTCTCGCGTAAATGGACGAAAGAACTCGACTACCGTCTGATCAAAGAGCTCTGGGCTTTCACAGATAACCGCATCGCCGTGCGCTTCGCTTACGAGTGGCACGACGACTCAGGAAACTGGTATCGCTCGTATGGCAACGAGAATTGGGAGTTCAACGATGATGGCCTGATGAGGCTGAGGTTCGCTTGCATTAATGATCTTCCAATCAAGGAATCAGATCGCAAATATCATTGGGTGCTCGGCCGCCGCCCCGATGATCATCCTGGATTGGGTGATCTTGGTCTTTAAGCGGCCGTTTGTTATCCCGCTGATACGGGTTCTCGAAGTGGAAGGTCGCGATAGGCACAACACAACATCCAACCAGGAATGAGGTAAAGATGTCGCAGAGACTTGCAGGGCGAATTGCGGTGATTACCGGGGGAAGCAGTGGGATCGGGCTTGCGACCGCAAAGCGATTCGTGGATGAAGGCGCGTACGTTTTCATCACAGGACGGCGGAAGAACGAACTCGACGCCGCGGTGAAAGAGATCGGCCATGATGTGACGGGTGTTCAGGGCGATGTCTCAAAACTGGCGGACATCGACACAGTGTACTCGGTGGTCAAGGAGCAGAAAGGCAAGCTCGATATTGTCTTTGCCAATGCGGGTACCGGCGAGTTCGCTCCGCTTGGCCAAATTACTGAGGCGCACTTTGACAAACAGTTCGACGTGAATGTTAAGGGGCTATTGTTCACGGTGCAGAAGGCATTGCCCTTGCTGCAGCCGGGAGGTTCGATCGTGCTTAACGCATCGATTGTTTCGACAAAAGGGAATCAGGCGTTTAGCGTTTACAGCGCGACCAAAGCTGCGGTGCGCTCATTTGCGCGCACCTGGTGTGTGGACCTGAAAGACCGCAAGATACGAGTCAACGCGATTAGCCCCGGGGTTGTGCCAACTCCGGGCTACAACACTTCGCTGGGGATGACGCAGCAGCAGGTCGACCAGTTTGTGCAAGGCTCGATCAGTGGCATACCTCTGGGACGTCCCGGTACCACCGATGAGATCGCGAAAGCCGTTTTGTTCTTGGCTTCTGATGACAGCAGTTATGTAAACGGTATCGAGTTATTTGTCGACGGCGGCCTGGCTCAGATTTGAGCAGCACTAGCTAAATGAAAGATCGAACTCCATGAAGCGAGTCTCCGAACATATTCCGGGATATTCGTACGGAGCGGCGGCGGTAGCCAAGTCGCCCGTCTCGACCCTGGATTTGGAGAAGTTGAAAACCAGCGCGGGATTTACGGAGGAGGATCAGCGCTATCTGCAGCTCGCCGGCGAAGTGCTCACCGGTCAGACTAAGCAGATCGTCGATCATTGGCGCAGTGGCATCATCGCCAGCATCCCCAACCTCGCCAGACATTCTCGTTCTCCGGAGGGGGCACCAATCCCCGAGTATCTGGCAAAGAGTAATCTGCGTTTTGAGCAATGGATCCTGGACACTTGCCTGCGACCTTACGATCAGGACTGGATCAACTATCAGCAGGAGATTGCGCTGCGACACACGAGCGCAAAAAAGAACCAGGTTGACGGAGTTCAATCAACCCCGTTTGTGCCGCTTCGCGACGTTATGACCTTTGTCGCGGTCATGAATGAGACCATCAAACCGTATCTAGCGGCGAGGGGAAGCTCCGCCGAAGAGGTGGCCAAGATGCATCTAGCATGGTGCAAGTCAATTCAGATGCAGCTAGCGCTTTGGATCGGCCCGTACGGAGACACGAGACAGCCACCAACCGAGTGGTGACTCATCTTTGGATTGAATCTGCCATTATTTTGTTTCTGGGATGGATTGACTTGCGGTCCAGGAACAGGAAGGGACTACTTATGACAGTCGCTGCGGTCCAAGGGATCATCAACATGCCATGCAATCATTCCGTGGACCTAACAGTGGAAAAGCTCAAGGGAATTCTGCGGGCAACGGGAGCCACCCTGTTTGCTCTAATCGACCATAGCGGAGAGGCGGAAAAGGCGGGAATGAAAATGCCTCCCACCAAGCTGCTGATCTTTGGGAGCCCCAAAGCCGGCACACCCCTGATGCTCGCCGTCCCGAGTATGGCCATCGATCTTCCTCTCAAGATTCTGATCTGGGAAGACATTCACGGTAAGGTCTGGGTTTCTTACAACAGCACAGCCTATCTGCAGACACGGTATGGCTTGCCACCGGATCTGATGCAGACTGTCGCTATAGTCGAGACTTTGGCGGCGAAGGTCGCGGCATAGGGACAGGCTGGAACAGCCAACTGGGGTTTAGGTGTCACTCGTTGTCCGCAAATTAATCTACGAGTCAGAAAGAGAAAAGCCATGGGAAAAGAGCAGACTGACGCAAAAACTACCGATCACATCAACGCCCAACCCCGCTTTCACCAGCGTGCGCGAGAAATCCAGCCCTACGGAACCGTAAATCATGCCCTGCCGCTCGAACTCGACGAACCGGTACGCCTGGAGATGACCGAACAGTTAAACCAACTGCTCGCGGATACGATGACACTTCGCGATCTGTACAAGAAATCCCATTGGCAGGTCGCTGGTCCCACTTTTTATCAACTCCACCTGCTTTACGACAAGCACTACGACGAACAGGTTGAACTTGTCGACTCCATCGCCGAACGAATTCAGCTCCTAGGGGGCGTCAGTTTGGCCATGGCCGCAGACGTGGCAGAGACCACTCAGATCGGGCGTCCCCCTCGCGGTCGCGAAGAAGTTCCGGTCCAGTTGTCGCGATTACTCGATGCGCACCAAATCATCATTGGCGAAACCCGCAAGCTGGCGCGCCGGGCATCGGCAATTGGGGATGACGGCACAAACGACCTCGTGGTCAGCGAGGTGCTGCGCAGAAATGAGCTTCAGGTGTGGTTTTTGAGTGAGCACTTAGTCGACGTACCGTTGGTGAAGGCACAAGAGCCTACTGGGACTACGAGCGTCGCCTAGTCGCGGTGCGTCATCTCGTCTTGGGAGGAACCCGTTCTCGAAAAGCACATTCAAATTCCATGGTCCATTAACAGTCCACGAACTGTTTCCGAGGGTCATTAGAACGTTTTTGTAGCGCCATCCGTGCCGCGTGTTTTCAGTTAGTTACGGTTGAAGATTTCGCTTTCACGCAAGAGGCCGCGGGTTCTAGTCCCGTCGCTCCCGCCAATTCTTCGAATCGGCGCCGCATTTGTTTGTCAAAACGTCATAGGCCAAATTACTTCGCGTTTTCTGATAACCACCGCACTCTCAGAAAAGCTTCTCACTAGTCTAGGGGTGTTGAACTACGGCGAGCCCCGCTCTGAGGGCTTCATATAGATAGTGAGCACGCAAGCATTTGGAGATGACAATGTCACTCATAGAGCCGGATTGGTAATGATATGTCCGCTAGAAGTTGATAGCAGATTTCTTACGGGATTGGCCCTGAAGTGCTTTGAACTTCGCGTAGGAGGCCATTGACCCAGGCCAGAGTTGAATCGTTGTGAGGCGATGAGGCTGTCCATAATGACAGCCAATTATCGGCGGCGTTGAGCTCATGCGCTCTGAAAGCTCTTTAGTACTGCCTCCGCGGGCGAGAGAATCGGAACTACCTTCGAATTTCCGTAGAGCATTCGAATGGAGAAGGCCCCATCGATGACACTAAGTATCGCCGCCGCCGCTGCCCTTTTGTCGATTGCGAAGGGCTTTAGCCGATCGGTTAGATAGTCAAGAATCTTGTTTTGGTGTTCGATCGCCAGGCGATGGTACGGGTGGGCAGTATCCGGATATTCGGATGCGATACGAAGGAACGGACAGCCGATTATTTCGGGCCAGTTCGCCATTTGTTCGAATTTGGTCAAAGCCTCGCGCAGATCTTCGGCGGGTGTGGGATGAGAAAGATAGTCCCAAAGAGCTTGATCTCGGTTTTCGAGGTACGCGAGCACTAGGGCATCCTTGCTCTCGAAATGCCGATAAAACGTCGCCTTTGCGACTTCGGCAATGGACATGATCTTCTCGGTGCCGGTCGCGCGGACCCCCTCGGCATAGAAGAGGCGGTCGGCAACCTCCAGGATTCTTGCTCGCGGATCGGTCTTTTTTTGTGTTTCCATCGAATTATCTTGACAGAAGACAGACCAGTCTGTCTATACTGTTTATGCATCGAGACAGACTTGTCTGTCTATCTATCTATCTATCTTGATTCTGCTAAAGGAGTGTTACCACTATGACCACGCAAACTGCCCTCTTCTCCCCCCTCGGCTTGGAAACCGCCCCGGAGAAGTCTCGTCCACTTTTAGAAAAGATCCAAAAGTCGTTTAAGTTCATTCCCAATCTCTTCGGAGTGTTCGCAAATTCCCCCGTTTTGCTTGAGGGCTATCTTGGACTTGAAGGAGTATTCGAGAAGGGGAGCCTGAGTGCGGTGGAGCGCTCGATCGTCCTACTGGCCGCCAGCGTTGAAAACAGCTGTCGGTACTGCACGGCGGCTCACAGCACGGTGCTGAAGGCTTTCCTGCATGTACCGGCCGACGTTGTTTCGGCAGTGAGGTCCAACCAACCTGTATCCGATCCGAAGTTAGAAGCGCTTATCGCCCTCACAAAGGAGATCGTTTCTCAACGTGGACATGTGGACGCGCAGACGATCGAGAACTTCCTGGCCGCAGGATACCGTAAGGATCAAATACTCGAGGTGCTGATCGGCGTCGCTCTCAAGACGATGAGCAACTATTTGGATCACATTTCTCCTACCGAAATCGATCCGGCATTCCAGGCTGAAGGCTAAAACGCGGCACCGAGGAAAGATAAGAACCGGTCGAAACAATCATGGCGAGTCTCTACGCCAGTCGTATCGGACCATGCTGAAAACAACCAAAGGAGTACAAAGTGCCAAGTCTTTACGAATCTGTCCGTATCGGGTCATTGACGCTGCCAAATCGCGTCTTCATGGCGCCATTGACCCGAAATCGCGCCATGCCAAGTGGGGTGCCGGGCCCGTGGGCATCCACGTACTACAGCCAGCGCGCATCGGCCGGGCTCATTGTCACAGAGGCAACCCAAATCTCGCCCATGGGAAAGGGTTATATCAACACCCCAGGCATCCACTCGCAGGAGCAGATCGCCGGTTGGAAGCCGGTCGTCGATGCAGTACACCGCTCGGGCGGGCGAATCTTTCTTCAGCTCTGGCACGTGGGCCGAATCTCTCACAACAGCCTGTTGCCGCGAAACGCATCCCCGGTGGCGCCTTCTGCGATTAGGGCCCGCGCGCAGACAGTCGTTGAGACTGGGTTCGTCGATGTTTCGGAGCCCCGAGCGCTGAGTCTGGCGGAAATTCAGAGCACGATCGAGGACTATGGTCGCGGCGCCGCGAATGCCAAGGCCGCAGGCTTCGATGGCGTCGAGATTCACGCAGCCAACGGCTACCTAATTGACCAGTTCTTACGGTCGAAATCAAACGTCCGCGCCGACGCCTACGGCGGCAGTGCTGCGCACCGGGCGCGCTTTCTCGGCGAAGTGGTTGAAGCTGTGCTCGGGGTATGGGAGCGTACGCGCGTTGGCGTGCGGATTTCCCCCGTCGGCACCTTCAATGACATGGGCGATGGAAATCCTGAGGAAACGTTCGCGTGCGTTGTGGATGTGCTCAACGGATATCAACCCGGATACCTGCACGTCGTGGAAGACACTATCGACCCGGCGTCCCCGGTCGAGCACAAAGCGGACTTTTTCCGGCGCTTGCGCTCAGCATGGAAGGGGATCTATGTCGCCAACGGAGGATACGACGCTGAGCGGGGTGAGCGCGCGGTCTCGGAAGGATCTGCCGATGCCGTCGCCTATGGCCGGCTCTTCCTCGCGAACCCCGATCTGCCCACGCGATTAAGTCGCCGCGGGCCGTTGAACGTACCCGATACGGCGAGCTTTTACGGCGGCGACGAACGCGGCTATACCGACTATCCGGAGTTGGCCAGGAGCGGAACCTGATTGAGGTTTACGCAACCTGCACCGCTGAACAAAAAGTGGCGCGAGCATTTGCCGGCGCGCCGCTGACATCACGACAGCCTAACGTTAAGGAGCACGGAAATGGACACGCCTCAAATATTCTGGATGCAGCTTCTTACGAGCGTTGTCGTCTTCGGCATCGTCTCAGTGTGGTACGTTGGGCCGTACCTAACCAAACTTTCTCGCAATTCTGCTCTCATTCTTCTGCTCTTCGTTCATGTGCCCCGCTATGTGGGAATGACGCTATTAGTTGCAGGTATGGTCGATCCGAACTTGCCTCTAGGTTTCCGTTCCAGTGCTGCTTACGGTGATCTATTAGAAGCGGCGCTGGCCTTGGTTTCCATCTTTGCTCTGCGGGGCAACTGGCGCATTGCAGTTCCTCTGGTTTGGGTGGCCAACACGTGGGGATTCGTGGACCTGCTAAACGGAGTACGCGGCGTCCTGCAGCTGAACGTGCCGAGCTTCAACCTGGCCACCTTTTGGTATGTTTATACGTTTTACGCTCCGTTGGTACTCGTTTCACATTTAATGATCTTTGCGATTTTGGTCAAGTCTAGGTCTTGGAAGAGACTTCCCAAGAGCTAATCCTTCGACCGGGCGACGATGACTTGCACACGACGCGGAAGTGAATCATTGCTTTGCCGCTGACTGAGAATCGGCGAATTCCACTTGAGCGCGCAGCCACTCTTTCGCGTCGGTGTCGAGTAGCTTCACGCCTGGACAGGTTGTTTTCTATATCATCCTGCGGCGATTCCGGCCGTGCGGCAACAGTCGCGTGATTGCGATTGGGTGACAGCCGCAATTAGTGGTCGATTAAACAACCGGCTGGCAGCATCTAACTTTGGGGCGAGAAACCCATCTCATCAGTGCGATGGGACTACGCCGCCACAAACCCAGCGACACCCCATATACTTTCGGAACAACCCAATACTTTTTACACAAGGAGGACGTTATGCACACACTTGCACTACTGGCGATTTTGGAGGCTAAACCGGGGAAGGAAGAGGAAGTATCCGCGTTTCTGAAATCGGCGCTGCCCTTGGCCAACAAAGAGACCCAGACGCTGAGTTGGTTCGCGTTCAGGATAGGGTCCTCAAAGTTCGGGATCTTCGACACCTTTCCGGATGAAGCCGGCAGGAACGCTCACCTCAGTGGCGAAATCGCGAAGGCGCTATTCGCCAAGGCGGGGGAGTTGTTGGCTGCGCCGCCACAGATTGAGAAACTCGACATCCTAGCTGCGAAGTGAGCGTTTTGTTCTGGGGCCGTTGCCGCCGGACCTATTGGTTGGCGCGTGGGCCACTTCTCCGCCGCGGCAGTATAACCCGAATCTCAGGGAATAATAGTGGTTATAACGACTATTATCTGGACCACGGTTAAGTTCTTCCGAACACTAACCTATTTCTTCTGGGTCGGCAGATTGGGTACTCCACTCCTGCGGAGAAATGACCCGCCGAATCGTGGAGGCAGTAGGGGCCCTTCGACTCCACAGGGACTTCACTTTGTGTCGTCCCCTGCGCTCAGGGTGACATTGGGTAAGAGTGAAATAACCGGGGACAGACAGGACTGTCTCCGGTTACATTGCGGAGTTCACCGAGCAGTGGATCAGTTTCCGTTCACCAAGTGTGTCCGAGTCTAATCGGACGGTCGTAGCTCGATCACTGCTGCTTCTTGAACAAGTCCTGGAAGATCAGCCGCCCCCAAGTCTTGCCGCGTGCGTGCACGAGCGCGCCACCCTCGTTGAGCTTTCCCAGCTTGACGGGTGCGAATCCGAGTTGTTTGGCTAAATCCGCCACGGGAGCGATCGCGTCCTCGTCGTCGCTCGACAGGAAGACGACCCGGTGGCCGCCCTCGACGACCGGATCGGTAGCCAAGGTAGCCGCAATCAGGTGATTGAAACCCTTGACGACCTTAGCGCCGATGAAAGACTTCGCAACGAATGCCGAGGACGGGAGACCATCTAAGTCTTCAGGCGGAATTGGAAACGAGTTCATCGCGTCGATGATCGTCTTGCCTTTCCAGTTCGGCAGGGCCTTCGCAACCTCGCGGTGCTCCCCGAACGGGACCGCCAAGATGATGGTGTCGGCGTCGATTGCATCGCGCAGCGACTTGGCGACTACCGTGGGTCCAATCGCGCGGGCCTGCGGCGCCAAATCCTCGGGCGGCCGGCGGCTCGCGACAGTCACGCTGATGTTTTTACGGGCGAAGGCGCGGGCGAGGGCCTGGCCTATCTTTCCGAATCCTACAATTGCGTAGCTCATAATGTTCTCCAATCCGTGTTAAAACCAAGGTTCGCGAAGCGAACGTTGGCCATGTTGCTCGAACAATCGATCAAGTCCTGCGCGTACTCTGGGGCACAAGCAGCGACGGCGCTCTAGGCTCCGCGTCATGGTGCTCCCGCGACCGGCGAGCCAGCCAAGGGATCGCGCCGGGTCAGACCTGCACCATGCCTCCATCGACGGCAAGCTCCACGCCGGTAATGTAAGAACTTTCATCGGAGGCAAAAAACACCACGGCGGCTGCAATTTCCTCAGGTTTACCTCTGCGACCGAGCGGAACCTGCGTGACGAACTGTTCGGCCGCTTGTTGGGCTTGTTCGGGAGTGAGACCCGCTTTCTCAAGTGCTGGAGTGTCGATTGGTCCGGGGCTTATCGCATTCACTCGGATTTTGCGGTCTTTCAGCTCCATGGCCCAGCCACGTGCGAAACTGCGCACAGCCGCCTTGCTCGCGGCATAGACGGCAAACGTCGGCAATCCCATTACGTTGGACACCGAAGTGTTAAGGATGATCGAACCTCCATCTTTGAAGAGAGGAATGGCCTTCTGCACCGTAAAGAATGTTCCCTTGGCATTTAAATCGAAGGTTTTGTCGAAATGAGCTTCGGTCGCCGTTCCAATCGGTGCGACTTCGCCCCAGCCAGCGTTTGCGAAGAGGACGTCGATGTGGCCGTGCTTCTGTTTGACGACGGCATAGAGACGGTCGAGATCATCCAAGCGCGATACGTCGCCTGCGACCGTCGTAACGTTTCTCCCGATCAGGGCTGCGGCCTCTTTCAGCTCTTTCTCCCGTCGGCCAGTGATTACGACATGAGCGCCTTCTTCCACCAAGCGCTTTGCTGTGGCCAAGCCTATGCCACTATTGCCACCCGTGACGACTGCAACCTTACCTTCAAGCTTTCCCATGATGACCCCCTTCGGAATGTGTGTAAACATGCGTACAGTAGAGTAGAGTTCTTTGGCGGTGGACGAGAACTGCCCGATAGTCCTAATATTTTGTCTATTCGTCCAAACCAAGAGGCCACATTGGATCCGATAACCGACATCTTCAGGACGATGCACGTGACCGCATTTGGTCAGCACAGGCTCGAAGTCACAGCCCCATGGGGCTTGATACAGGAGAAACGTACCGAGGAACGGGTCACGCCTTCCGGCGAAAAGAATTCGCCGACAGATTTGGCGCACTTCGCCATGCTGTTGCGCGGTAACTGCTGGCTCACCGTGGAAGGGATTCCGGAACCGATTCCCCTGACCGGTGGAGACTGCTTCTTGCTGGCCCGCGAGACTTCGATCATCATGCGCGATAGCCAGCGAACACGTCCGCGGTCAACCTTCCGCGAAATCGGCGCTAAAGCCAAAAGCAATGTCGCTCATTACGGAGGCGGTGGCGCGCCAACGACAATCGTCTGTGGATCCTTCAGTTTTGATCGGGGCAGCCTGAAGCCGATCACGCAGTTATTGCCGAGCTTCATTCTGATTAAGGCCGATCAGGCACGCACGATTGCTCTTCACAGCACAATCCAGGCCTTGGCCTCAGAAATGGCAGAACAAGCGCCGGGATCTGGAGTCGTCGCGACTCGACTGGCTGAGGTTCTGTTTATCCAGCTACTCCGGGCGCACATCACGGCGGGACCGGAGCGCAACAAGGGATGGCTTCGTGCCGTTTTCGATCCTCAACTCGGCACCGCCTTGAGTGCCATTCACAACAGAGTGAATACACCCTGGACGGTCGAATCCCTGGCCGAAGCGGCGGGCATGTCGCGGTCCGCATTCGCAGCGCGTTTCAAAGAGCTACTCGGACAAACACCGCTGGAATATGTAACCGAGTGGCGGATGCAGAAGGCCATGCAGTTACTACAACAGCGTGATAAGAAGCTCATTGATGTCGCTCGGCTGGTGGGTTACGAATCCGACGCTGCGTTCAGTAAGGCGTTCAAGCGAGTGGTCGGAGCCAACACTGGTGAATACATCAAACGTGGTTTTCAAGGCCACGGTAATGCCGGAACGGCGCCGTGACTGTGTTCGGTCGCCACCCCAGCGTTGTACGAACCAAGCGAGTCTGTCCTAAACCGGCCCAACGCAACACTGCTGTGACGCCAACCATTGACGTTGGTGATGAAAGACCACGGTTGCGACGACAGTGACGGGCCCGTTCTCGAAAGATCCGAGAAGGGGTGCACCCTTTGTTTTGGAGTCGATATGGAGAAGCGAATCGAGTACTACTTTCTCGACGAAGATGTGGCCCAACCGCCCGCATCTTCCTTGTAACCTATTTCGTTCTCGGGACTCTAACGCTGCATGAGAGACAGCGTCAGGACGTCCGCTCTATTGGTCGCGACGTTGTGTGCCTGGACGAGTGCTCCTCAGGCCTTTGCCCGGAATCACCTTACCGGTCAGAATTCGGCGTATCTCAACCGTGCTGCGGGGCAACCGGTCGATTGGTATCCCTGGGGCGCGGAGGCATTCAATCGGGCGAAAGAATTGGACCGCCCAATCTTGCTGGATGTCGGCGCGATCTGGTGTCCCTGGTGCGGCCTCATGGATCGGGACACGTATACGAATCCCAAGACAGCGGACTACATCAACCAACACTTCGTTGCCGTAAAGGTCGACTTCGACGCTTTGCCCAAGCTGGTGGCGCAGCTGCAGCGGGCACAGGCAATTCTGAACCTGCCTGCGGGCTTGCCTCTCACATCTTTCATAACACCGGATGGCAAGTTGTATTTCGGCGCGGGATATCTGCCATCCGAAGGCAACAGCGAAAAACAATCGTTCAAAGACGCGGCCGATTACGCTCTTGAGGAATACGCAAACAAGGCCAATATAAACCAGGAATCATTCCAGTTGGAGGTTGCAAAGTGACCAGAAAAAACACGTTCTTGAGCGGAGTCTTTGTACTCCTGCTGAGCGCACAAATGTTGTTCGGAATCGACAATCTGAAGCTCAACACGAAGCTTGACTATCAAAGCGACAGTCTGGATGGAGCGCTCATTAAAGGGGATGATGCGCAATCGGGCTTTGTTGCCGGCAAAGTCAACTACGTCATCATCTACGGGGAAGGTTGTTTTAACTCTAAGCGGCAAGCGCGTCGAACTGTGGAACTCTACAACAAGTACCGCAACCAGGTGCACTTCGTTGTGGTTGACCTGGATGTGAAGCGATCACCCGCGCAGCAGCAACTGGTCAAGCAGTACTATCAGGGCTCCATCCCTCACGTTTTAGTTCTGGACGCAAACGGGAAGCCACTCTACAACTCGGCGGGAGAAGTCGAATCCAAGCGTATCGAAGCTGTCTTCGCCCAATCGTCCAGCGAACCTGCGGCGGGCTCACAGTAATTTCGAACCGTGGCCCGCTAATTGTTCAACTAACATGCCGGATTCCATGCCCTCGAAGGTGAGCTACTGTGCGGCGAGGTGGTCCAGAGCATCTTGAGCGGACAGGCGATCACTGTGGCTGCGGCTAATCTTCTCGAAAACGACCATACCCTTTTTGTCGAGAATGAATGTAGACGGATACGCAGTTTCATTCGGTTCGTTCCAGCGCAACCCATATAGGTTAGTCACCTTATAGTCTGGGTCGGTCACGAGGACGATGTTAGCGGGCAGGTCAGCCTGCTTTTCGAGGAACTCTTTGGCGCGTTGGTCCAAATTAGCGGGAGGTCCAGGATAAACGAGGAGGACCCTCGTATTTTTGGCCGCGAAGTCCGATGCGTGCTTAACGAAGTCGTGCACTTGCCGCACACAAAAGGGGCATTGATAGCCGGGGTAGCCACGTAATAACACCAGAATAAGGCCCTGCCCGCCTTGCTCGGATGACATCGTGACAGCCTTGCCGGAGGGAGTTGAGAGCGTGAAGTCCGGCGCTTTATCGCCTACGACGGGAGTTTGCGCGAACACGGGGACGCCAATCGAAAACATCCAGATGAAAGCGAGAATCAAACGAAGCGACGGATTGAGTGGGCGTGACGCGAACCTAACGAGTTTGCGGGCGGCGGAAGGATACGTGGGCATGGAAAAGTACTCCTCTATGGGAATGTCCATAAGACACTTAGTACCCGAAAAGGTTACATACTGTTTTCATCGTCCTATAAAAAAGATGGTCTCTAGAGACTCCGACGACTGTGGATCCCCCTGAAGGCTTAAAGCTTTTGCTACCTCTGAAGTGGGCGTGGCGCGACCACTCTGCCGCAGCGAGCGGCAAACGAATATTCGTGTCGACGCGCTACGAAAAGGTTCAAGAGGAAATGGGCGCGGTCGACGGCCACATTGCGAGACTCACGGCGATCGCACTGTAGAGTTCTTTACGTTTCGCTCCGGATTGAGCTTCGACGGCTAATCCCCATGCAACGATTGCGATATAGCGCGCGAGCGCCTCGGGATCAGCATTTATCGGAAGTTCGTGCGTGCCACGGGCTTGGGCGAAGCGTTTGCGAAGTCTGACGGTCAACTCGCCGCGCAGCTTGGCCAGCCAAGCTCGAAGTGTGTCGTCCTCTGCACAAGGAAGAGAGCTGTTGAGAGCGAGGCAGCCAGGCGCGTGAGCTCGGCCGGTGAGGACGTCGGCATAACCGTAGAGAAATCTCTCCGCCACACCTCGCACGGTCGGCTCCCGAAGCGCACTCTCGAGAAGTTCTATCTGATTTTCGTAATACTGCTTGATGACTCTCCGGAAGAGCTTTTCCTTATTTCCAAAGGCAAAATAGAAACTCGGCGCCGTGATGCGCATCGCACCGGTGAGATCACTGAGCGATGTGCCTTCGTAGCCCTTTCGCCAGAAGAGTTCAGTCGCCATCTGGATGGCTTCATCGATATCGAATTCGCGTGGACGCCCCATAGCTAATTATCATTATTCTATACCACGCACTACATAAACTTGACACCTCATGTTCGCATACTATAACGTTCACTATAGAAGTGCTGGCGCAGACGATGTACCTATCTCGGTGCGATCGCGCGAGCACACACAGTTTTTCGGAGCTCGGAAATGCTTTCAAAGGACGTTCCTGTTCTAGTGGTGGATGGCGTAGTTAAGCTTCCTCCAGAAGCAAACGGTGCCGTCGTTGTTGGCGGTTCGAATGCCACGGCTTACGCGGCGTATTTCTCGGCCAGAGCTGGCGTTCGCGCTGCCATACATCATGACTGCGGCATCGGTCGGGATGAGGCGGGGGTCAGAGGTCTGCCTTGGGCGGACCAGCATGGCATGGCTATGGCGGCCGTAGCGACGGACAGCGCCAGGGCGGGCGACGCCGCAGACATGCTCCACCGGGGGATCATCAGTCGCGTCAACAAACTTGCGGCCACGTGTGGCGTAGAGACCGGTCAAACCGTCGCACAAGCAGTGGAGCTATTGAAGTCTGCCCCCTGGCCCCACGCAGACGTGGAGGCACCGGTAGAGGAACGCGCCTTTGTTGACGGCATCCTCTGCATAGGCTCCATCTCATTTGCTACTCCAAAAGATGCAGGCTTGGTCGTGGCAAGCGGTAGTCATGGCGGCAGAAGCGCCGCTCCATTTACGCGTTCCTTCAAGCCACGCCTTGTTTTCTTCAACGATGCCGGCTTCGGCGCAGACCGCGCGGGCGCTGCCTGCCTTCCTCTTCTCGATTCTGATGGTATTGCCGCCGCTACGGTCGCCGCGGATTCGGCGTGTATCGGTGATGGCGAATCGACGCTGAAGCAGGGCATTATCTCGGCGGTGAACGAAACGGCATACAAACTCGGTGCCAGGGTCGGGGCGACAGCCCTAGATGTGGCGCGCTCCGTAGCGGGGAGAGCCTGAATAGTCGACGCGGGATAAGCGCTACCGGAGAATCATCTCACGGCCACAATTAAGCGTTCAGTCGTCGAGAGAAGCGCGGTGCTTGAGTTGAACACTGCCGACGTATCGCGTGCAGAAGGAACAACACAAGACGGCTCCCGGGCGGATGACGGCCTGTCGTTCGCAGACACTCCAGGCCGTCATTCGCCGCGGGCTCAATCTCGCGACTCGCCGCTACTTTTTCGCCTCGCCGACCTCGATGAGGCGTCCGTCGGGATCGCGCATGTAGCACCGCGTCTCGGCCTCATGGACCTTCGGTTCGGTGAGGAACTCCGCCCCTAAACCTTTCCAACGGTCGTAGCATTCTGCGATGTTCGCGACGCGGATGTTCATGAAGCTGCTGACAGCCTCGCCCTCCTTCGGAGGCGCGAGATAGACGCCGGGCTTGTCGTCGGTCGGCCCGCCGCCGACATTGATGATGACCCATGTGTTCTCGAGCTGGACCACGCACGGCTTACCGTTCTCGCCGTCCATGACGACCTTCCCGCCGAGTATCCGCGAGTAGAAGTCCAACGACTTCTTTATGTCCGCAGAAACGAGAAAGTGCGTCACGGTGAAGCCGGTGCTGGGAAAGAGTTCGTACGAAGTATTTGGCATTGTTCCTCCTTGTTCGGTGTTGCTGATGTTGGCCTTCTCATTGACTTGAATCCTAATGAGATCGGACGCCGTTAAGCCGCTTTGCGCTCGGCCGCGAGAACGACAAAGAGAATGGTGCAAGGCTTGGTGGAACGGTTATGCCAGCTATGGAACGTTCCGTTATTCACAACCAGATCCCCTGTCTTGAGCGTGAGTTCGTGTACCCGACCATCTTCGCCAGGGTAACCGGCATTTACTTCGCCATCCATCACGATGGCAAGATCGATGCTGTTGGTGCGGTGCATCCCGTCACCTTCTTTGCCCGGGACCATTCCTGGGGTGCCCATGTCGATTGAGGCGGCACGTTCAAGCGGCGCTGGGCCCTCTGGCGTCTCGGGAGCCAGGGTGAAGAGATCGACCCGAATACCGCCGAGCGGGCCAAATATCCCCAATGGTTTATATTCGCCCAGAACCTGCTCGAGCTTTAGCGGCAAGTTGGGAACTTTGTCGAATCCCCAGATATTGGTAAGGAAGTCAGCTGTCGCTGTGTCGATGGTATCGATTTTGGTGGCTACGCCAGTTTTGCCTTCGGCAGTAATGATTCTCTGAATCTTCATTTTGTACTCTCCCGATTGGTTGGAATGCTTGGTTTGGTTAGACAGCGCTCAATCCGCCATCCACAACTAGATCAATGCCTGTAATAAAGCTGGCCTCGCTTGACGCCAGAAATAGCGCTGCCGCAGCAATCTCCTCGGGCCGGCCCATCCTGCCAAGCGGAGTCGCTTTTACGAATTGCGCCTTTCCCGCTTCAGTAGCTTCCTTCGAGCCGAACAAGCCTTCGAGGATGGGTGTTTCGGTGGCTCCCGGACTGAGGACATTCGAGCGGATACCTCGATCTTTCAGTTCCATGGTCCAGGTGCGGACGAAAGATCGCAGAGCTGCTTTCGTCCCGCTGTACGCGCTTCGGCCAGGGGTCGCCTTGTTTTTCCCCGCTGAAGTAATGAGGATGATGGAACCACCGTCGTTCATCAATGGCAGCGCCTTCTGGACGGTGAAGAATGCTCCGCGCGCATTCGTATCGAAGGTCCGATCGAAGAACTCAGGTGTTGCAGTTGCGATTGGACCCATTCCGACGAAACCCGCATTTGCGACAACGACATCGATCTTCCGCCCCTCAGAAGAGACAGCCGAATAGAGCCGATCCAAATCCTCCAGCTTTGAAACGTCGCCCTGAACCGCGGTGACGTTCTTGCCGATCTCGGCGACGGCCTTATCCAACTCCGATTGGCGGCGACTGGTGATGAAGACGTATGCGCCCTCCGACACAAAACGCTTTGCGATAGCGAGTCCAATTCCGCTACTGCCGCCCGTGATGATGGCGACCTTTCCCTGTAGTGCAGGCATATTGTGCCCTCCTGTAGCATCGACGCGCGTTTGTATAGCGATAGCTATACAAAACTGACAACAAAACGATTATACTATAGTATTCGATATAGTACCAGGGGACGGGGAGCGATGCTGCAACGCGTGAACCAGCAAGGAATCGGCTGCTAACCGCTCCACAAGCGGTCGGCCCCAAAGGAGAAAGTGGAATGAGTAAAGAACAAGGCGCCGGCTTCTACCGGTTCAAGATTGGAGAGTTCGAAGTCGCATCTGTCAGCGACGGATTTCTCCAGTATCTGGACGGGAAGCGCCAAGCGTTCTATACTAGGCGCTATACAATCGCTCACAGAGCGCCGCCTAACGTCATGATGCAGATTGGAATAACGTGGCAAATCGAGAAGTCATGAGAGTTAGCTCCAACTCCCTGGAATTAGAACTCAATGAGGCGATCGTTGAGCTTCGTCGTACGGATTTCCTTCTTGCCAACTTTGATTTGCAAGCTCTTTTCGTGGAGTCCGTCGGCAAGTACTACAGCGAGGATGTCGCGCTTTTGCTTCAAGACAAATTGACGGAAGGCAAACTCGCTTCATTTCGACGGATGGCGGACGCAGTCGACCCGATCCACACTTTGCTCGAAATGGGTATGGCATCCATCGATAAGTTCCGGTTGACATCGACTTACCTGAGTCGGCAAGGCGAACATACTGCAGATTGGGAGTTAGTGCTCGGCGGAACGTATTCAACGCGCGTTCCGATCCGCTGGCGGACCAACCGTGTCTGGAAGGAAGGAATCGTTGTCGCGGAGTTTATTCGGAGTCTACCCTGATGGCAATTTCTCCCGAGAAGCCGGACCACGGGATCATTGCGATCGAGAAGAACAAGCTGACCTTTCCGGTGCTCGGCGACTTTGGCAACGAGCTCGCGCGCCAATTCGGGATCGTGTTCGAGGTTCGGCAGCAGCGGCAGGAGTTTTGGAAGAATGTGTTCAAGGACGATATCGGTTCGCGTAATGCGTGGCTCAATAGAAGTTTTCCACGGTGTGCGTGCAGTGCGCTTCCCCCATGTCGGCCTGTCCGCTAGCTTAGGCCAGCGGACGGCAAACTGCTCGCAAGAAGGGGCTTTGGGTTAAAGAGACCAAGGCTCCTTCTTCCCCCATCGGCGGCTGGATCTGGGGGCTTTGCCCATCTTGGGAGAGTGGTAGCGATCCGCTACTCAAGACGTCCGGTACGCGTTCGGTTGCGTGCAGAGAATATTCTCAAACGTCCGATGATGCTCCCAAACGTTCAGACACCGTTAAGAGCGGCTCTATTTCGCGAGGATTGCCTGTCCCATGTGGAATGACGCGTGATTTGTCCGGTTCATCACTAGAGCGAGCCGATTGCGCGTCGGGTCTTTCGCAAAATCTTCATCCGAGACCGCAGTATGCTTCTCCAGCCACTCTTTCGGCGTAAAGGCCTCGAAAGCCGAAGTGAGTTTATGGTTGACCTCGTCCCATGCCTTCTTGAGGTCGGTGACGGAAACAAGATCAGGGAGCGCTCTATCGGGACTTTTGATATAGGCTTCATCCAGCTCTGGATGTAAACGTTCACCAAGGCCTAGAAGCGGAAACATACGATCATGGACGGCAGTCAGGTGCCCAAGGAGGTATCGTACGCGATTCCGACCTGCAGCGACCTGTCGCTCCAGCTGTTCGTCGCTGAGCGGCGTGATGGCTTGGCTGAAGCGATCGATAACGAGTTTCCAAGAATTGAGCGCGGTGCGGGAAAGTATTTCCTCGGTCGACATTACTCTGCTCCGGAGTCGATGATTTAGTTGCCATGTAATTGATGAGCGAGAATCCCGATGGATTCTGACAATTAACCACCGACCGAGGGCTTAAGCACGACTGAGACGAATCTCTACTTTGCGGTCTGCGTGCTGCGACTCTTTATCTCTCGAAGGCGTCTCGCAAGTTCCTCGAAATTCTCGGCGGGCTTTGGCGCCTGCTCGAACCGAGATCCCCATGAATTGGGTGGCTCTAAGGTGCTGAGATCTCATTTTGACGCCCTACGCCGCGGCAGGAGCACCAAGTCGGCCGCTTCCTCGGCCTCTTTGAGGAGCGTTTTGCGCGGCATGCCTAGCTGCGCACGCATGGTTAGCCCACGCGCTAAATCCGTTACTTGGATCGCACGCGCGGCTACCGGAAAGTCAGGTGGGATATCTCCCGCACTGATCCCGTCCTGGAAACGGCGCTCCAAAAGCGCGGCGCCGCCTGCGACTGCGCGCTGCAGGAACTGCTGAACCTCAACGTCGTTCACAAGCGGCGCGACGCACATCATGAGGCAGCCCCGGGCGGACCCTTTCTCTGTCGCACTTTCGACGGCGTACCTCAGAAAGCCGACGATCGAGTCGCGAAGCGTCTGTGGCGCGAGGAGTGCCTTAGTGGCCGCTGCTCCCTTGCGTTCCGCGTACCCCTTAAGGGCGCGCAAGAATATCGCCCGCTTGTCCCCAAAGATGGCATACAGGCTCGGCCGTCCCACACCCATCCCTTCGACGAGATCGTCAATCGTCACGCCGTCGTAGCCTTTCGACCAGAACACCTGAGTCGCCTTTTCCAGCGCCCCTGTCTCGTCGAAGCTGCGCGGTCGACCCCGCGGCCTAGCGGTATTTTGAATCATTTGGTTCGAAACTCATTGACAGCGGTCATCCCGTATTTTATAACTGAATAGTTCGAAAATATCAAGCGCCTCGGTCTCGCGGGGCTACGACTCGACCTTCATCACGGAGCTGTCCATGGAACACAATTATGGAACATAAGACCGCCCTCGTCACCGGCGCCACTTCCGGGCTCGGTCAGGCGGCCGCCCGACTTCTTGCCGAAGAGGGCTGGCGCGAGATCATCGTCACCGGGCGCAGCCTGGCCGGGGCCCAGAAAGCGGCCGCTCAACTCGCCGCTGAGCACAAAACAGTGACCTTCACGCCGATGGCGCTCGATCTGGACAAGCCGTCCAGCGTTCAGTCGGCCGTTGCCGAGCGCGTCAAGCGCGGCCAGCCGATCGATTTCCTGCTGCTCAATGCGGGGTTGGTTCCCTTTAAGAAGCGCGTTGTCACGGCGACGGGCGTCGAGTCTTCTCAGGCCCCGCTTATCGGGCATCATCAACTGACGGTTAGGTTGCTCAATGCCAACTTGCTGAGTCCCGAGGCGCGGATCGTTATCGCAGGTGCAGAACCTGCCCGCGGGGGCGTACCCATGTTCAAATACACCGACTTGCCAGCCTTCGCGGCCAAACGGTTTCAGGGTAATCGAACCGCCGCTGTTGAAGCGCTGATACGCAACGGGCCGAACGTGAAGTACGTGCCCAATAATGCGTATGCGGACGCGAAGCTCATCGTCGCTTGGTGGACCGCGGCGCTGGCCCGCCGGCTGCCCTCCGGCATGGCCGTGTACGCCGTGTCGCCCGGTGGCGCGACCGGCACCAACGTGGTGCGAAGCGCTGGCTGGGCGTTGAAGCATATCTTTATCCCGATTGTGAACCTCATTCCCGGTATGAATCAGACGCCGGAGACCGCGGCCAGCCGGTATATCCAGGCATCAAAGTTCGGAACCGATCTCTCGGGGCAATTCTTCGCCTCGGCCAAAGGGAAGTTCTCTGGCCCAATTGAGGTGCAGAGCCAACCGCACCTCCACGATCGCTCCAACCAGGAAGCCGCGTGGCAGGCCGTCGTCAAGGTCTCTGGCGTCGATTTATCGACCGTCAAGCCTGCGTCGCCGTCGGCTCCGTCGATAAAAAGCGGCCCGTAGACGCAGAAAAATCGTCGTCTTCCGCAGCAACGTGAGAGCGGTGTTCTGAAGAGAGCCCGATCGCGGCTTGAACTGATTCCGGTAATCCGGATCAGCAGGCGGTGCGGAGCTACGTATCGTCAGCGCGGGTCTTACCGTATTTTGAAATAAATAGTTCACAAATGCCTTGACCACAGCCTGGGCGCGCCTGATTATCGTACTGAACAGTTCTAAATTAACAAAGCAACGCTAACCTCTTAAGGAGAATACGCATGGAACGGTACCAAGGTAAAAAGGTGGTGATTATCGGCGGCACGAGCGGCATGGGGCTTGCGACGGCGAAGCTGCTCATCGATGGGGGCGCGCGCGTTCTGGTGACGGGTCTCTCGAAGGCCGGGCTGGATTCGGCGGAGAAGGAGATTGGCAAGCATGCCATCGTGTTTGCGAGCGACGCGCGTTCGTTGACGGACATCGACGCCCTCGCCTCCCGGGTGAAGTCCGAATTCGACACCTTCGACCTGCTCTCCGTCAGCGCCGGCTTCAGCATTCCAACGCCTCTCGAGAACGTGACCCCGGCCATCTACGACGAGATGTTCAACCTGAACGCCAAGGGACCGTTTTTCGCGGTTCAGAAGCTCGCGCCGCTGATCAAACGGGGCGGCTCTGTCGTCCTCACGACCTCCGTCGCCAACGTTAAGGGATTGCCCGGCCAGGCCACCTATGGAGCCGCCAAGGCTGCGCTGCGATCCTTGGCCCGGACGCTCGCCGTCGAGTTGCTTCCTCGGGAAATTCGCGTCAACGCGGTGACGCCCGGTCCCATCGACACGCCGATCCTCGGCAAAGTGTTTGCCGATAAAAACGCGGTTGCCCAGATCAAGGAGAAGATGTCCGGTATTGTCCCGATGAAACGCTTCGGGACGTCGGAGGAAGTCGCGAAGGCCGTCCTGTTCCTTGGGTTCGACGCGACCTACACGAACGGCGCCGAACTTCCTGTCGACGGAGGATGGTCTCAACTCTAACGTGTGGGCGATGCGGGAGGGCAAGCGGCATCGAGAACGGTCTTAAGTGACCCCCATGCCTTTGCGCATTTTATGCAATAGCGCGCTCCGCCCAGGAGGAAACAATGAAAGCGATGAAGCAGATTTTGGTAGCGGCAAGTTTAGTTGTCATCTCCGCGACCGCACCAGTAGTGGAAGCGCAGCAGGGGGCAGAGAAGGCTGCCACCGAAGCGAACACCGTCAAGGCGGATCTCCCAAAAATCGACGAGAGTCTGCATGGAACGGAGTATGTGAACCGCACTGGTAAATTCTCGCTGACGCTGCCCCCGGAATGGATCATCAATGCCGACCTGCGTCACAGGCCGGTTACATTGGCAGGGCTGAGCTCTAGCGACAAGACGCGCTTCGCCATCGTGGAGCAAAGGGAATACCCGGGTTCACTCGCAAGCTACAAAGAGTTGAGCATTGCAGCCGTGAGGATCACTTTGAGCAATTTCGAAGAACGCTCGCAGTCCAGCGTTACCATCGACGGAAAGAGAGCGATCCTCGCCCACTATCGTGGAAACATTCCAGTACCGCCCAACACATCTGTCGAATTTGTCACCGCATTCATCAGCCGCTCGGACAACAATTTCATAAAAGTCACTGCTTGGTGCGCGGAGTCGTTATTTCACGACATGCAGCCAGAATTCGAAAAACTCGTCACTTCCTATCACAGTTCACCCCGGCTCGCCGTTGCCGGTGACCGATAGGGAAACGGGTCAGCAGCGCCTTACCGAAGGCAGTGGCGGCGCCAAGTCTCGAAAACGCTTTTTAAGGGAGGAGCAACAAGATGCACAACCTGGTAGTGAGCTGTTTGGTCGTTCCTTATCTCGCAGCGAACGTTTACGCATTCGTGACGATGCGCGTGTTTGACTTAGCCCGTTCGGGCAAGCATCTCCTACTCTACGGCGTCCCCTTCTTATTGTGGGGCTCTGTCATCCTGTTGGGATGTTGGCTCATGGAGATCATGCGCCGATTCGATGAATGGGCTGCCTAATGGCCCTGACTTATTTTGCGGACAAAGCTCCGAACAAGTTAGCTGAGAACCGGAGTGCATTGTCAGCTCCGGATACGAGCAGCGTGGCCAAGTGTTCCCGACTGACGACTTCAGGCTTTATCGCGGATCGACACCTCCGGAGAACAGGCAGCCGAACCGATCATTCACCGGTTTTCCAGATTCTGCTTGCAACCTAGGTAGCGCTCAGTGGTCAGGACCGACGTATTTTTTCATTCCAACCCCCTGGTGTATTCGGTTCTGTCACAGTCGCAAGGCAGCAATAATGGTATCCCGAAATCCTTTACATGCGCGTGATCATAGGGAAACAGTGCGCACCCGACGTACCGCACAGGGGGACACCGGCGGATGCAATCCCAACCTCGCGGACCCACCCGGCCTTTGGGTTATCATCCGATTCCGATTTGAAACTCCTTATTGGACAGCCATCGGACAGTCGAAGTTCAGATCCGGCTTGGGATCAATCCGCCAATTGTTGAAGTGACTTTCAACAACGATGATCTCAACGAGTCGTCTATTTGCCTTGCTGAGCGCGGAGGATGAATGATCGCCGATGGCCCGCGCGATATACACCCTGTTTGCGAAAATCCTCTTAGGGAGCAATAAGGAATCTTAAGGACCGTTAGGTTATGAGCCCACGGTTAATTGGAATTTCAACAACTTACAAGACGCGGGTGGCCCCTGAAAAACCTTGTAAGAAGCGCTAAGGAATCGTTATTGGACAGCTAAAGGACAGCGAACGAGTGTCGTGCTTGCATTGACAGGGAAAGTTACGGCGGGATCTAATGTCTTTGCTCACAAACCGCCCCTGGGACGACTGAGTCGCACTTTTATGTTTTTCGCGGTTCTTTCAATTGATCCGGGTTTCTGCTCTCGTGAGAGCTCCCTATTCGTCAAATCAGCAACAACCACAAGCTTTGCCGTGGATGGCTTCCCATCCCTCCCATAAGATGAGCGGAACAATCACAAGAGCAGCAATCGGATCGGCCCACCAAATGTGCCAAATCGCATTGATTCCAAGGCCAACAAGAGCAATTGCGGAGAGGTAAGCGCACAGAGCGGATTCAGCGGCATCTGCTCGGAGTGCGGCACTGCCCGTAATGGCAGACAGCCTCCGCTTTTCCTTGGCTAGCCAGGGCATGATTACAGCAGCGCCGATCAAGATGGCTATCCCCCAGTATGTAGTTTTCGCTTCACGGTGCCCCAGGAGTGTCATTGCGGAAACGACAGCCACATAGGCCGCAAGTATGAACAATAGTGCCGCAGCCATTCGCGCCACCTGTTTTTCTGATCGCTCCTGGGCAGAAGAGCGAAACCGCCACAATACTGCCGCTGCAGAAAGAAGTTCGATCGCGCTGTCTCCACCAAAAGCGAGGAGCGCAGGGCTGCGTGCCATCCACGCAGCAGACAGCGATACGGATGCTTCCACGGTCATCCAAAGGATTGTGACTGTTTGAATCCGTTGGATCAGTTGGGTGGTATCTTGCGTCGGGACGTGGAGAACAGAGTTCATTAAACCGCATTATGACACGCTCGCCGCAGTGATACGCGAGTGAAGCAGCAGCCCTTAGCATGTGCCGTGTTTCACCCAAATAGTTTTCACCGCCGCGTCGTTTCCGATCGGCTTATGATTAACGAGAGCTGTCAACGGAGAGACGATGGATGCACAGCGCCATTGGGAGAATATCTATGGCAAGAAGGCCGCGGACGCGGTCAGCTGGTACCGTCCGCACCTTGAAACCTCCCTTGAACTCATAGAACGTGCAGCGCCCGAATTCTCTGCCTCCATAATCGACATCGGCGGTGGCGAATCCACTCTCGTCGACGATTTGCTTGCTCGCGGATACGGGAACATCAGTGTCCTTGATATTTCGCAGACTGCCGTCGATGTGAACAAGAGGCGCCTAGGGTCAGCCTCGGAACATGTCCGTTGGCTCGTCGCTGACATCACGAAAGCGAATCTAGAGTCCTGTACCTACGACGTGTGGCATGATCGCGCGGTGTTCCACTTTCTAACCGGGTCAGAAGAGCGCCTCGCGTATGTTCGCCAAGTAGCGAAAGCTGTCAAGCCCGGAGGGCATGTGATCCTTAGCACCTTCGGGCCCGATGGCCCCACGAAATGCAGCGGTCTGGACGTTGTTCGCTATGATGCGGAGTCCTTGCACCGCGAGTTTGGTGTGCGTTTCCGTCTGTTGGGACACTCTGAGGAACTGCATCGCACACCGTTCGATACCATCCAGCAGTTTCTTTATTGTTTCTGCCGGGTCGAATGAATGAAATCCTCGAATCAACCTACGAGGATTGTTTTGAGAAATTCCTGTGCGCCTGGGCAGCCGGGCGCGTCGCCTTGCGCTAGCCGGCTCAAGGCTCTACCCGATTGATCATAAAGCTCGACATTCCGTCGAAGAATTTCCGAAGGACTTGCTCGGCCTCTGCCGGTAACGCAGCTTCCCCAAAAGCGCTATTCATCAAGCGCATCCATCGGTCGCGGGCAGCCTGATTTATATGGAACGGAGAATGCCGCGCGCGGAGGCGGGGATGGCCTCTTTGTTCGATGTAAGTCTGCGGCCCTCCGAACCGGCCGATCAGGAAATCTCGGAGCCGCTGCTCGGCACCTGGAAGATCCGTCGCCGGGTAAATGGGCCCCAGAAGGTCGTCTTCCGGGACTTGTCGATAGAAGGCGGCGACCAAGCGTGTGAAACCTTCCGTGCCAATCATCGAATAAACTTCGAGTTCCTGCATTTTCTTAGCTCTCCCTATAGAAATGTTCCCCTATTAATTCTTCACCAAGGTGTCGAGCATGTGCGACGCATCTTCGATCTCGGAGTAGGACCTCTTCAAATTGCGGAAGATCCGTTAGGCGACCCGGAGGGCCGTCTATGTCTTTCTATCCTAGAGGGAGAATTCGCACCTGAGGACTGGCAACTGCCGGATATCATGCAGTGATTCCGATGGAAATGCCATAGCTTGTCCCTCGATTCGTTCCCTTAACTCACTTCGTATCTCTTTTTGTGAGGACGTCCCTTGGGAAGCGGTATTGGGTTTTGCGCGTCAGGAGTGGAAGACCAAGGTCACTCAGCAATGTGATTGGGATCACTTGCCTCCGAGACACTGTCGGCCTAGACTCACATCATGCGACGTTTCGCCGCCATAGCCGTCGTCATCCTGGTGATCTGCTGGACTGCTGCGCCGCTCTTGGCATGCATGATCCCAGAAAGAGCGATGACGGCTCCAGAGATGGAATGCTGCAAGCATATGGCCCAGATGTGCGGATCGACGAACATGCCGCAGTCGCACTCTTGTTGTAAAACGGAAGTTCGACCGGGCACAACAATGGTTGTGACACACAACCAGCAAGCTCGTCCAATATTGCAAGTAGTTGTGGCTCTTCCTGTTCCGATGTCGCCGCCGTGCTCGAACCGGTTTCACAACAACAATTCAGACCATCCACCAAACGAATACTTACCTAAAACCACTGTCCTGAGGGTCTAGGCAGTTCTCCGTCTTATTTGTTTGTTTTTGGGCCAAAGCCCGAAGTGTATTTCTACTGACGGAGAGAATTATGAGAGTTCCATACGCATTGTTCTTAGTGTGCGCGTGCGCGGTGAGTGCTGCAGCCGAGGACCCGTTTCCCGCTGCAAATGCGCTGTTGCCGCAGCACGAGCATTCAGCTGCATCGGGACCTGCCCACACACTTGAAGAGATCGAGCAGATGGCGCTGCTCAGCAATCCGGAGATTCGCGTCGCGGTTCGACACTTGGCTGTCGTTGAAGCCCACGTGCCCACGGTTGGTGCCCTCGATGATCCCTCATTGATGTATCGAGGATGGGGTGTACCTCTGCGCCGACCCTGGGATTACAACTCGGCCCAAAACATGTTCATGGTGAGCCAGACGTTTCCGGGATTCGGAAAACGTGGGTTACGCGCCGACATTGCTCGAAGCGATGTCGCCGAAGCCAAGGCAGCGCTCGATAACATGCGGTTCGATGTTCGGGTGCGGGTGCGCAAAGCATTCTACGATCTCCTGCGCACTCAAGATGAGCTTCGCATCCACGACGGGCACGTAGCCATCGCCCGGCAGGCAGTCGAGGCGGCCCGAATCAAATACACGGTGGGCAAGGTACCCCAGCAGGACATCCTGAAGGCACAAGTGGAACTTACCCGCCTGGCCGAGCACATGATTCACTTCGAGCAGGACGCCGAAATTGCCCGCGCTCGCCTGAATACGCTCCTGGGTCACGACCCCGTCGAGCCCATCAATATACGAGGAGACTACGGTATTCCACAACACTTGCGGGCGACGGAAGCACTGGAGAAGTTGGCGCTTGCCTCGCGGCCCGACCTGGCCCAGGCGCAAGCCGCCCTGGAGAAGAGTCATCAGCAGCAAGCGCTGGCAGACAAAAGTTACACCCCCGATATGACCGTTTCAGCGGGTTACATGCTCATGCCGAGTGGCTCGAATTACCGCAACGACTACATGGTGGAAGGCTCGATCAACCTGCCCTGGTTGAACCGGCGCAAGCATGACGCCGAAATCTCTGAGGCCAAGGCTGTGGTCAGCGAGCAAGATGCTGAGCTTGCCGCCTTGCGGAACTCTGCTTTTGGTCAAATTCAGGAAGCGCTGGCACAGGTGCGGTCTGCGAAAAGGTTTGCGGACCTTTACCAGAGTTTGCTGCAGCCGCAAGCTGAGGCCACTCTGCGCTCGACGGTCATAGCCTACGAAAATGACCGCACGGACTTTCTCAATCTGCTCGATAGCCAGATGACGGTTGTGGATATCGACCTCGCTTACTTCCAGGCCATGGCGGACTTCGAAACGCGATTCGCCGACTTGGAATTTGCGGTCGGAGCGCCAATTGACAGGACAGGAGTACCCAATACCCCGGAGGTGACGAAATGAGCGACCGCACTTATAAGCAAGCTTTTGCAATTAGCGCAGTGATTTGCCTCGTGTTGGCAGGCACGCTTGCGTATGTCATCTGGGGTCGCCGTTACTTTGCGACGGGGGGCGAGAACTCCAGCCCTATCATGGCCAAAGGCCCTGATTTTCCGGAGCAGCCGGTGGCCAGCACAGTCCCTCCTTCCGGTTCATCAGCGTCTCTCACTCCAGTGCAACTGTCTCCGCAGCGCATGCAGGCGATTGGCGTGAAGACTGCGCTGGTTGAGATGCGAAATGGAAGCAACGAGCTGCGGGTGCCGGGCAATGTGGATATGAATCAGAGCCAGCTCGCCTATGTGCAAACCCGATTCCCAGGCTGGATCCAGAAGGTTTTTGCCAACGCCACATACCAGTTCGTACGAAAGGGACAGCCGTTGTTCACAATCTACAGCCCGGACTTGGTCAGTACCGAGCAAGAGTATCTACTGGCCAAGCAAAACCAGCAGGCTTTCGCGGGCGACGGGCATGGGACTGCATCGCACGAGAGCGATTGGCTTCTTCAGGCTGCTGCCGATCGTTTGCGCCAATTTGGCGTGCCGCCGAGCGAGATCGCGAGGCTGGAGCAGACAGGCACAGTGCAGCATGATGTGAGCATCGATTCCCCTGCGTCCGGCTATATCACCGAATTCAACGCACTTCCCAATCAATACGTGCAACCGGAAACGAAGCTCTACACCATCGCAGACCTTTCGACAGTGTGGGTAAACGCCAACGTTTTTCAGACTGGCGTCGGCACGCTGAAGCGAGGAATGCCCGCCACAGTAACGGTTGATGCCTATCCAGGACGTACGTTCAAAGGACGCATTGATCAAGTCCTGCCAGAGGTCGACGTCACGACGCGCACCCTGCCCGTGCGCTTCGTTTTCAACAACCCGGGAATCGCGCTCAAGCCTGGCATGTACGTCAACGTCAGTATCGCGGTTCCACTTGGTCGTCAACTTGTCATTCCTGCGTCTGGCGTCCTGCATTCCGGCACGCAGGAAATGGCCTTTATCGACCGTGGCGACGGTTATCTCGAACCGCGTGAGATTGAGGTCGGAGCCCGGATCGACGATCACGTAGTCGTGCTGACGGGTTTGAAGGTGGGCGAACGCATTGTCAGCTCCGCCAATTTCCTTGTGGATTCAGAATCGCAGCTGCAGGCAGCGATTGGGTCATTCACGCCTCCGCCGCCGGGTGCAGGAGCGGCGGCGGCGATGAATGGACCGGCCGAGCGCATTGCTGTCGATTTCAGCACTGATCCGTCACCTCCGCATAAAGGAGCGAACTCGGTACGAGTGAAGCTCTCTAGTGCGGACGGCAAACCCGTCGCCGGAGCGGAACTGACCGCGACCTTCTTCATGGCAGCAATGCCGGCGATGGGTATGGCCGCTGTGCGAAGCGTAGCCACGCTCCGCGAAAAAGGGGATGGTGTTTACGAAGGCCCGCTGAATCTCGAAACCAGCGGGACCTGGCAAGTCACGGTAGTGGTGAAACGTGGCAGTCAGACGATTGCCGGCAAGCAGCTCAGCGTAAGCGTCACGGGAGGCATGTAATGATCTCCCGAATTATTGAGTGGTGTGAACAGAATCGTTTCTTGGTGTTTACCGGGGTGGTGCTGCTAACGGTAGCGGGTGTTTGGAGCCTGCGTCACATCCCGCTGGATGCGCTTCCCGATATCAGCGATGTGCAGGTGGTCATCCACACCGAATGGCCGGGAGAACCGCCCAATGTGATCGAAGACCAGGTCACTTACCCAATCGTCACCACTCTGCTGGCAGCACCTCACGTTAAGTCTGTGCGTGCGCAGACCATGTTCGGGGACTCGTACGTTTTCGTCGTATTTGAAGACGGAACGGACCTTTACTGGGCGCGTTCGCGGGTCACGGAATATCTGCAGCAGATAGGCGGACGGTTGCCAACGGACGTTCACCCCGCCATCGGACCCGATGCCACGGGAGCCGGTTGGGTATATGAGTACGCCGTCATTGATCGAACTCACACCAAGAGCCTGGCTGACTTACGTGCTCTGCAAGACTGGTATCTCCGCTACCAACTCGAAACCGTGCCCGGGGTGGCCGAAGTTGCAACCATCGGCGGTTACGTCCGGCAATACCAAGTGAAGCTCGATCCCAATAAGCTGTTCTCATATGGCATTCCGGTCTCTACCGTAATCGATCGCGTGCGCGACAGCACAAACGAAGTTGGCGGCAATGTTCTGGAGATGAACGGCGCAGAGTACATGGTGAGAGGTCTTGGTTACCTGCGGTCAGTCGCCGACCTGGAGAACGTTCCAGTCGCGACAAAGAATGGAACGTCCGTCCTGCTACGCGATCTGGGCAGCGTCGATTTCGGGCCCGAGGTACGCCGTGGGGCTGCCGATTGGCAGGGCGAAGGAGAAACCGTGGGCGGCATTGTGGTAATGCGTTTCGGTATGAACGCGCTTGACGTGATCAATGGTGTGAAAGCCAAACTGCGTGAGATTGCACCGTCACTTCCTCCTGGAGTTGAAATTGTGACGGGTTACGATCGCTCATGGCTGATCAATGAATCCATCAAGACACTGAAGCGGGATCTGATCCTGGAAGCCATCATCGTCAGCTTCGTATGCATCGCCTTCCTGTTCCATCTGCGTTCGGCGTTAGTGCCTATCATCACGCTGCCGATTGCGGTGCTGGCGGCCTTCATCCCGATGTACTACCTCAACGTAAGTTCCAACGTTATGTCGTTGGGCGGACTGGCTTTGGGGATTGGGGTGTTGATCGATGCCGCTATCGTGATGGTCGAGAACGGTTACAAGCACCTAGCGGAACGTAGCGGCCTCGGTGCCGGCGAACATACCGACAAACTCAGCTCCCAGGAACGCAGATCTATATTGGTGCGATCGGCAAAGCAGGTTGGCCCCGCTTTATTCTATTCGCTGATTATCATCCTCGTGTCGTTCCTGCCCGTTTTCTTGCTGGAAGCACAGGAAGGGCGCATGTTCCGCCCTCTGGCTTGGACTAAGACGTCAGCGTTGGCGTTTTCCTCGCTGCTTTCGATCACGTTGGTTCCCGTGCTCATGCCATTGTTCATTCGCGGCCGCTTGCGTCCTGAATCGCAAAACCCTGCGGCCCGGATCACTCAAGCGATTTATCTCCCCGTCCTACGCTGGTGTTTGCGGCACTGGAAACTGCTAATCGCGATCAATCTGATCTTTCTGGCGGTGACCATTCCGTTGTATTTCAAACTGGGCAGCCAATTCATGCCAGCGTTGTACGAGGGATCAGCCCTGTACATGCCGACGGCACTGCCGGGGATTTCCATTCAGCAGGCAAGCCTGCTGATGCAGGAGCAGGACCGTATTATCCGCTCCTTTCCGGAGGTGGAAAGCGTGTTCGGCACCGTGGGCCGTTCCGACAGCGCCACTGACAATGCGCCGCTCGATATGTACGACACCACTATTATGTTGAAGCCCCAGGAGAACTGGCGACCGGGTGTTACGTATGAAAAGCTCATCGCGGAAATGGATGCCAAGCTCCAATTCCCCGGTCTCACCAACACGTGGACGATGCCGGTGCGAAACCGGCTGGACATGGAACTCACGGGCATCAAAACCCCGCTTGGTCTGAAGATCCAAGGGCCCGATCTGGCGCAGATTCAGGATATCGGCGCACGAATGCAACAGATTCTTACCGGCATACCAGCGACCAGTTCGGTATTCGCAGAGCGAGTGTCGCAAGGCTTTTACCTGAACGTAGAGGTGAATCGACCGGAAGCCGCACGGTACGGGCTAACCGTGGGAGACGTTCAGCGAGTCATTACCTCTGCCATCGGCGGCGCAAATATCGCTCAGAATATCGAGGGACGCCAGCGTTTTCCCATCAACGTTCGCTACGAGCGCGATTTCCGCGGCGATCCCGAAGCCGTAGGCGACGCTCTCATCGCCACTTCGTCGGGAGCGCAAATCCCAATCAGTGAAGTAGCGCGCCTTTCGTTCTCGCGAGGTCCGGCAATGATTCGCGATGAAGACGGTGCTCTCACCGGCTACGTCTATCTCGATTTGAAAACAAAAGACTACGGCGGGTTTGTGAACCAAGCAGACAAGTTGTTGCGGAGCAAGCTGGATTTGCCAGCAGGGTACACCTATCGTTGGGCGGGCGAGTATGAGTTCGAACTTCACGCCAAAGAGAGACTGAAAATCATTCTGCCGATCGTGTTCTTCGTCATCTTTCTGTTGCTCTACATGGTCTTCAAATCCGCGGCCGAGGCGGCGGTGCTGATCTTCCCGACCCTCTATGCCATGTCTGGTGGACTCATCCTGCAATGGGTGCTGGGTTACAACTTCAGCGTCGCGGTCTGGGTGGGTTACATCGCGCTGTTTGGTATCGCGGTCGAAACCGGCGTGGTGATGGTGGTTTACTTGCACGAGTCGCTTCAACACCGGCTCGCCACAGGTGCGACTTTAACCGACGAGGATGTAGAGCAGGCCACTATCGAAGGCGCGGTTCAGCGGTTGCGTCCCAAGTTAATGACCGTGACCGCCGTAATCCTTAGTCTTGCCCCGATCCTGTGGGAGTCGGGCATCGGATCCGATGTCATGAAACCGATTGCCGCGCCCATCGTAGGCGGGATGATCACATCGACCATTCACGTGTTGATCTTGGTCCCGGTTTTCTTCTTCTTACTGAAGCGCCGTGCGCTCCGGCATGGCACTTTGACAAAACAATCGGGAGCGGAGCAATCGTGAACATTGGCTCTGACGGGGATCACCGCCGCATGTCATCGGGACTACAAGCCTTGAGCAACACTGATCACTCTCGCCCGGCCAATCGGTTGTACCCTCAACGTCTCACAAATACTGGCGCGCAATTCGGCGGCGTTCGTTTTATGGATTGGAAGTTTAAATGGACCACATGACACATGAAGGCCACGGACAAGCGGGCGACCCACACGCCGGCAGCAAGATGTCCGGCGCCCACGGCAACCACGACCGTCACGCCGGACACTCTGTCGCGATGTTTCGCGACAAGTTTTGGTTGAGCTTCGCTCTCACGATTCCCGTGGTCTTCTGGTCGACAGACGTCCAAAATTGGTTGGGGTACACAGCGCCTTCCTTCCCTGGTTCGAAATTTATCCCCGCAATCCTTGGAACGGTCGTCTTTGTTTATGGCGGGCTAGTCTTCCTTCGTGGCGCATGGGGCGAACTTGCCGACCGCAAGCCCGGCATGATGACCCTCATCAGCCTGGCGATCATAGTCGCCTTCGGAACATCGCTCGCCGCAACCTTTGGCCTCTTCGAGATTGAAGTCTGGTGGGAACTCGCATCGTTGATCACGATCATGGTCCTAGGCCATTGGCTCGAAATGCGAGCCATTTCCCAGGCTCGTGGTGCGCTTAATGCGCTCGCCGCACTCCTTCCAGACACTGCCGAACGTGCAAACGGAACCGAGACTCAGACGGTTCCAATTTCTGAGTTGAAAGTGAACGACGTTGTCCTTGTCCGGCCCGGAACTCGCGTTCCGGCGGATGGCACGGTCGTCGAGGGCTCCGCCGATGTAGACGAGTCGATGATTACCGGCGAGTCCACGTCGGTCGCGAAGGGGCGGGGCGGCACGGTCATTGCGGGAACGGTCGCCGCTGGCGGAAGCCTTCGAGTTCGCATTACGGCAGTTGGGGAGCAGACCGCTTTATCCGGCATCATGCGACTCGTGGCCGCAGCGCAGGCTTCCGGGTCTCGCACGCAAGCTCTCGCCGACCGTGCCGCCGCAATTCTTTTCTATGTTGCCGTCGCCTCGGGAGCGACTACTTTCGCCTACTGGTGGCTTTCCGGGGACAAAGAACATGCTTTGATCAGGACGGCTACCGTTCTCATCATTGCTTGCCCACATGCTCTCGGACTGGCCATTCCGCTAGTGATTGCGATCTCGACCTCTATTGGCGCTCAGAACGGTCTTCTCGTCAAGGACAGACTCGCACTCGAACGTGCCCGCAATTTGGACATGGTGATTTTCGATAAGACCGGAACCCTCACGCGCGGGGCGCCCGCATTATCTGGAATCGCGGCCGCGCCAGGCGGCAACGAGAATGACTTGCTCGCCGATGCTGCTGCTGTCGAAGCGAACTCCGAACACCCGCTCGCGAGAGCAATCGTGAACGAAGCAAAACTCAGAAACCTGCCAACATTGCAAGCCACCAACTTCGAAGGACTGCCCGGTCGAGGGGCGCAAGCACAAGTCAACGGCAAGAGCGTCATTATCGGCGGACCGCGTTTGTTGGCTGACAAGAAAGCGATATTGCCCCCAGAAGTTGAAAACCTGACTAGCCAATGGGCATCCGAGGGAAAGACAGTTCTCTATGTCGTTGCCGAAGGGAAACTGCTCGGTGCATTTGCCGTCGAGGATGAGATTCGACCCGAATCCAATGAGGCCGTAAAGGAACTTCATCGCCTTGGTATCCGTGTCGCAATGATCACGGGAGACTCAAAGACGGTAGCCGATTCGGTCGCGAAACGCATCGGTATCGACCAGGTGGCAGCCGAGGTTCTTCCCGCTGACAAAGCATCGGCAGTCAAGCGCTTTCAGGCCGGCGGCAAGAGGGTCGCAATGGTTGGTGACGGCGTGAACGACTCGCCGGCACTGGCGACCGCAGATGTTGGAATCGCAATTGGCGCGGGAACCGACGTGGCGATTGAGTCGGCCGGGATTGTGCTCGTGCGCAGCGATCCACGAGACGTTGTAGGAGCGATCGAACTCTCTCGCGCCACCTACCGAAAGATGATCCAAAATCTGGTTTGGGCGACCGCTTATAACCTTGTCGCCATCCCGGTTGCAGCGGGCGTTTTCGTCCACTGGGGATTCGATCTGCCCATGAGCGTTGGCGCAGTTGCGATGAGTCTCTCCACCATCATCGTTGCCGCGAACGCTCAGTTGCTTCGCCGACTAAAGCTGCAGCAAACTGCCGTATAAAAGGGGAGACTGTCGCAAAGGGGTTAGAAGGAGTTCTGCAACGGCGGAAGAAATCGATTTGGAGAAGGCGAACGCCATTGCATTTCGGCAGTGGCGTTCATGGCTGCGGGGGGCGGATTTGAACCGCCGACCTTTGGGTCATGCGATCTGACTCACCTTTCGATGAGAGTCGGACTGTACCTTCATCCACATGGGATGCTCGCCATCCAGTCTGGTTCAAGGCACTGGAGATATGCTTGAACGAAAAGCAGACTCCCCAAGTTATTGTTTTTTCGAGAAGTCGTCAGAAAAAGAAGAGCGTTTAGCGCGGGCGGGCGTGCGCCCAAGGCAGGTGCGTCACGGCGACAGACAAGTTTCAGTCCGAGCCAACCGGTCTTCTTGAACCCCTGGCCAGGGACTGCCATTCGAGGACTTACATTCACCCCGGAATGAGGTGATCGAGCAGGACTGAGACGGTCGAAGCACCACCGCAAGAGATTGAAAACATTCAGTACGACTCCCGAATCCCGTTTTCGGGACCAGGGGGTCGGAGGTTCAAATCCTCTCTCCCCGACCAATATTTTCAAGCACATAAACATGACTTCTGGTTTTTCGTCTACAGCGCTGTAGGCAAAATTGAGGCTGAAAAATCCTCAGAGTTCAACAACCCCACGTTCCTAACGAACTTCCCTCATTCTGATCTCGAAACGAGCGACTGACGGCCGATCAGCCCGCAAGCCCACAAGACTGTATCAAATCAACCCTGATCAAATTTTGGAGTGTGCCAACGGTGTGCCGAGCGAACCGCCATGCCCATGATCCAGTCTGAAAGGAAAACACCAAGTCGCCGACACGGGTTTCCCTCTTCGAGTAGGCATATCGATATGTCATAGTGTTGAATTCACTTTGGCGACTCAGTAGCAACTCTCGATGATCCGTTCAGGTTACCCGGAGAAGGCGCATCCGCTCGTGCAGGTTTCATGAACGACGACCTTGGAGAGACTTGGCAGCGCAGGTTTAAGACGTTCCCATATCCAAATCGAGATGTTCTCGCTGGTCGGGTTGGCCAATCCATCGATCTCGTTGAGCAGGCTGTGATCCAGGACTGCAAGAAGAGGGGCGAACGCTTTTGAGATGTCCCCGAAGTCGATCACCCAGCCCGAGTCTGGAGAGACTTCACCCGAGACGTGTATCCCTATTTTGAAGGAATGCCCGTGAAGGCGACGGCATTTGTGCCCCTCTGGGGCGTTGGGTAGGAAGTGTGCCGACTCGACCGTAAAGTCCTTGAATATTTCCATCTTCATAGAATCGCATGACCCCGAGCTATCCTGGGGCCAGTGGAGGCGTCCGGGCCGGTGGATTAGGTTGTTGGAGCTGTGCCCTCAGTTGAGCGGGTGCCGGGCAAAAGTGAACGAAGTCGCACGCCACGCAGTCTTCTGGACCGCCGCAAGGCTCCCAATTATTTGGGATATTGCCGCTGTTGTGTTCACGAAAAGCTGCTGGCTCTATTCGTGAGATGACCGAATCGATCTGCGTGACTGCGTGTTGGACGAGTGCAGGTGCCGTATCGACCACGTGAAAGGCCCGCCGGAGCCGAAACTCGAACGACAGGTTGGGAACCGCTTGACCGGGCTGCCAACCGTGCAGAGCGTAATAATCCGCAGAACCATTTTGCGGAATCACGTCAGTTATTTGATGTGCCATCTCCGTTCTCAGTTCAGACATGTCATCCTGCGACGGAGAAAGCTCGTTGATGTAAATGAGGACACCAGCACCAACAGGTCGAGCCTGGAAAACTTGCGACCGCAGCCATGCGTAAGTCTGGACCTGCAATTGAAATTGCGTTCTGAACGGGGAGTTGGTCGCAGGGCGACGACCGGCTTTGTAATCCACGATGAGGTCGTACTCACCTTGAGGCGTGTTGGGAAGCGTGGCTTGGATGATTGACACCATCGGGTTCGTCGTTGCTTGCCCCAGCATCACGCTTGAGATCACATCTACTATTCCGGTCAATTCATACCGAGTGCCTCGTGCCTCTTCGCCCGCTGGCAAATTTGGCATAGCACGCGTGCCCGATGTCCGCTCTTCGGCGGCGGTTATAACCGGGAAGAGATGCGGGCAAAGTTGGTTTACTGCTGCCTCAGGTAGCCACCGGTACGCCGCCTTTTGCGAGCCTCGGCGGAGGACCATTCGACACCATCAATCTAGGAAATTTGAACGTGCATTTCGTGATTCCGGTACTGAATAAAGCTGGACGCGGCTTGCCGTTCACCTACAACCTGGTCTACGACGGTTCGATCTGGATTCCGGTGACGTCGAATGGTTCGACGAGCTGGGTTCCGACTAACAACGGAACCATGCTTTGGGGGTGGAACAATTCGATGCCGCGCGGGGGCTATATGAGTAACACGGCCTCGACCACGAGTGCACAATGTGCTCGGATTGAGGTCCAGGACCCGCCGGATCCTCCCTATTGGACGTGGGAGTATGAATACACTACGGTATATACCAACTGGGCATATTACGACGGATGGGGAACGCGGCATCCGTTTCCAGGTTCCACTATTAACAAATACCCTGGCGGTCCTGTCAACGGAAGTTGCCCCTTAAGTTCTACGAGCTTCGCAACCACAGCTACCGACAACTCGGGCTATACGATCAGCGTGACTGGTGGTGAGGCTAATTCTCTCGTAGCGCCCAACGGATCAGTCATTAACCCCTACTCGGCGGCGCCGACGCCTCTTCAAGACAAGAACGGCAATGAAATAACGTCAATCACGTCATCGGGCACAACCACCTTTACGGACACACTGGGGACTACCGCCCTTACCATCTCCGGGGCCCCTCCTAGCCAGGTTACATATCAATATGCGGCTCCCGGCGGATCTGCAAAATATACGATGACCTACCAACAGTACACCGTAAAAACGAAATTCGGAGTGAGCGGTATTCAAGAGTACGGGCCTCTCGCCAATTCACTTGTGAACAGCATTGTGCTCCCTGATGGGAGCCAGTACCTGTTCACCTATGAAGTGACACCAGGCTCGTGCACACCATTGTCTGGCACTTATTCCAGCAATTGTGTGACTGGGAGATTAGCGGAGGTGACGTTGCCGACAGGCGGACAAATCACCTATGCCTACACTGGTGGAAGCAATGGAATCGAAAGCGACGGCAGCACGGCTGGCCTCAATCGGCCTTTGAATCCCGGAGGCGAGTGGAAGTATTCACGAAGCTTGGTGAGCGGGACGCCCGGTCCAGGTTCGATCTGGACCACAACGGTGTTTGATCCGAATGGAAACGAGACGACGATCAATTTCGCCGAAGACGGCACCACAACGACGAGCACTACGATTGCGACCTACAATTTCTACGAGACCCTACGTCAGGTTTATCAACTATTGGGGAGAGCTGGGATCAAGTGCAGCGCACCCCTACTTCACCGACGGGCTTTGCGTGCGCACATGAACTTTCTACAGTTTGCATGCAATGTGCCAATCGAGACCGAACGGTATGTCCCTCTAGCGCCACAATCTCTGCGATCTTTGTCCTTCGAGCCTCTGCCCAGATTGCGGCACTGCCCAAGGCAGGGCATGCCTATAGTGGAGAGAAGTGCAGAGAAATACGGAAATTGGCAAGGTTGCAGGGACGATTGGATTGGCAAGCCATCTGCACTGCTGGATTCGTAAGCACTCATTCGGAGTAGTGTTGGTTTAACGCGGCAAAGTCGGATAAGATTCCCACCTTTCAGGCTCGGCAGACGCAATGAACGTACTGGTTCTAAACTCGGGAAGTTCCACCCTGAAGTTTCAAGTGATTGCCACAGACCTTGAACGGATCGCTCAAGATAAAGACGACCGCATCTGCCGGGGCGATGTTGAGGGCATAGGAGGAGAGGCAATCATTCGCATCAGGTACCGCAACCAGCCAAGGCAGACTCTCACAGAGCCGTTGCGAGATGTGGCCGCCGCACTCGAATACCTGATTCGCTACATCGCTTCGAATCCAGGAGTATCTGAAATCAAGAGTGCGGCTGACGTGAACGCGGTAGGACACCGAGTGGTGCATGGCGGTGAGATGTTCAAAGATTCAGCCCTGATTGACGACTCGGTTTTGAAGGGACTTGAGGACTGCATCGATCTGGCCCCACTTCACAATCCAAACAACATCAAAGCTGTCCGGGCAGCCCGCGAATTATTCGGCAAAGACATTCCCCAAGTGGCGGTGTTCGACACTTCCTTTCATCATTCGCTTCCCGAGCAGGCCTACCTGTATGCCATTCCGTATCATCTTTACCGTCGGCACCGCATCCGGCGGTACGGATTTCATGGTACCTCTCATCGCTATGTCGCTTTCCGCTATCGTGCAGTGCGAGGACTGACGCGCGAACAAACCAACATCATCACGCTCCATTTAGGCAACGGCTGCTCGGCAGCCGCAATCAAAGGTGGATGTTCCATCGATACTTCGATGGGGCTGATGCCGCTTGAAGGTCTAGTCATGGGCACGCGTCAGGAGACGTGGATCCCGCTTTGGTCAGCGCCATCGCCAGAAAAGAGGGGCTATCCGCCTTCGAAGTGGACAGGTTGCTCAACACGCAATCCGGCTTGCTCGGCATTTCTGGGCTCACGAATGACATGCGTGAATTGCAGGCGGAGTTGAAAGAGCGTGAAGACCGCCGGGTCCGTCTGGGTATCGAAGTCTTCTGTTATCGGGCGAAGAAATACATCGGCGCATATCTGGCTGCGATGGGCGGAGCTGACGCCGTTGTTTTCACGGGCGGCATCGGAGAAAATTCGCCGGATATTCGCGCAAGAATTTGTGCGGGGATGGAGTGGGCAGGACTTTGCCTCAACCCGGCGAAGAATCAGGAGACGGTCGGTCGCGAAGGCAAGATATCAACGGAAGACTCCAAGTTGCTCGCATATGCTATCCCGACTGATGAGGAACTCCTCATAGCCCGGGACACTGTGCGAGTTAACTTAGGCGTGCTGCACCCGTCGTAAACGCTGCGACTGGAGCATAAATGCGGCCGATACAGAGTTGCGGGAGAATGAAACTTAATCAGTTCTGCTAGTTTTTCAAACGACCGCACCGTCGCTTAGTTTGGGCGACAATCGAAGGATGGAACGATGTCCAGAGTGCTGGAAAAGAAGCAATCGGCAACGAAGTTGAGCGACGCCAGGATTTCACCGCTGGCCGGGAAACCCGCTCCCAGGGAAATGCTTGTGGACCTGGCCAGATTGGAGAAGGAATACTTTGACCGCAAGCCGGATCTCGAGGATGCCAACCAGTTGGTTGTGTTTGGAACAAGCGGCCACCGTGGGACATCTCTAAACGGCACGTTCACTGAAGCGCACGTTCTCGCTATTACCCAGGCGATCTGCGATTACCGCAAGGCGCAAGGTATTACGGGTCCCCTGTACATGGGGAAGGACACGCACGCCCTGTCTTCGCCTGCGCAGTGTTCTGCGCTGGAAGTTCTCGCCGCGAACAACGTTGAGACCATTATTCAGAAGGACGATGGCGTCACACCAACACCGGTAATCTCCCATGCCATCCTGGTGTGCAACCGCACTCGACATGTTCCTTGCGCAGATGGCATCGTCATCACACCTTCCCACAATCCTCCGGAAGACGGTGGTTTCAAGTACAANNCCGCCCGACGGCGGCCCTGCCGATACGGAGGTCACGCGCTGGGTACAGGATTGGGCAAACAATCTCTTGCGAGCCGGTAATCGCGAAGTGAAACGAATTCCGTACAAGAAGGCAATCAAAGCGCCTTCCACTCGCGAGGAAGATTCGGTGTTGCCCTATGTGCGGGATCTGAAGAGTGTCGTCGACATGGACGCCATTCGCGATGCGGGGCTCAGATTGGCTGTTGACCCGCTGGGCGGAGCCGCCCTCCGATATTGGGAACCGATCAACGCCATCTACGGATTGGATGTCACTGTCGTGAATCCCACGATTGATCCATCCTTTTCCTTCATGCCTGTCGATCACGACGGCCGGATTCGGATGGATTGCTCGAGCCCGTACGCTATGGCCAGGCTGGTCGGCCTGAAGGATCAATACGAGGTGGCCTTCGCCAATGACCCTGATTCCGATCGTCATGGCATTGTGACTCCATCCGCGGGTTTGATGAACCCGAACCACTTCCTGGCTGTCGCGATTCGTTACCTGTTGACGAATCGGCCGGAGTGGTGCTCCCACTCCGCAGTCGGCAAAACGTTGGTAAGCAGCAGCATGATTGATCGCGTCGTGGAGAAGCTCGGACGCCAGTTGCACGAAGTGCCAGTGGGCTTCAAGTGGTTTGTACCCGGCCTGATCGATGGTTCCGTGTGTTTTGGGGGAGAGGAAAGCGCGGGTGCGAGTTTCCTACGCCGCAATAGCACAGTTTGGACGACTGACAAAGACGGACTAATCATGGATCTTCTTGCCGCAGAGATCACCGCTCGAACCGGAAAAGATCCCGGCCTGCACTACCGTGAACTGACCGCCGAGTTTGGAAGTCCTCTTTATACCCGGATCGATGCGCCGGCCTCGCCTGACCAAAAACGGGAACTGCAGAAGCTGTCAGCTGATTCGGTGAAAAAAACAGAATTAGCGGGCGAACCAATCGTTGCCAAGTTAACGAAGGCCCCAGGCAACCATGCTCCCATTGGCGGAGTGAAAGTAGTAGCGAAGTCTGGCTGGTTTGCCGCGCGGCCCTCCGGCACCGAAAACGTCTACAAGATCTATGCTGAGACCTTCAAAAACCAGTCACATCTGAATCTGATCATTGGTGAAGCTCAGGAGATCGTTGGCAACGCTCTCGGTCAGTCCTGAGCGGAGAGGGAACCATCATGGAAGTCAACGAAATGGCAGCGGAGGAATGCAAGGCGGTTCTTGAGCATGCTTCTCTGGGCCGGCTGGGCTGCTCGTATGAGAACCAGCCGTACGTGGTTCCGATTCATTTTGCCTACGATGGCGGATACCTGTACGTTTTCTCGACCTCTGGGCAGAAGGTCAAGTGGATGCGTGCCAATCCCAAAGTGTGTGTCCAAACGGACGAGGCACAGAATCAGAGCGAGTGGATCAGCGTCATTGTCAATGGACAATATGAGGAATTACCCGGGCCGCAATATACAGCCGAGCGTAAACATGCGAGTTCACTGCTCGCAAAACGCAGCCATTGGTGGCTTAGTGCACTGGGTGAGCGGCAAATGAGAGTGGGCGATAAATTAATCGAACCGCTCTTTTTTCGCATTCGCATCCACTCGATGTCGGGGTTGCGTTTTACTGATGAAAAGGAAAGGCGTGGGTAACTGCTGCTGACGCGCCATCCTGCAACCAAAGTGTGGTGAATTTTCCTCGCGCGGGTCCTTCCATCAATGCCCACATTGAGGCACTGCCCTAGGGCAGTGCATGCCGAATCCAGGTCGCCTCCTGCTAAATGAGTGAAATTAACGCTCTTAAGCGGACATCCCAATTGGCAATCCATCTGCTGTTCC
>PLHW01000032.1:5264-28186 GCA_003139095.1 Acidobacteriaceae bacterium | reverse complement strand
CAAACCGCCCTGCGCGAGTGGGCTTACGTTCGCCACTACCTCAACTCAGAAGAACGAGATCAGCAGCTCTCGCCTTGGCTCGAGCACTACAACTTCCACCGTCCTCATGGTAGCCTCGGTTACGCTCCGCCCATCAGCCGCGCGTCTCCGGTGGGTACAACGTCTTGATAGATCACACATGACCCAGTACTGTATCGACACAACGGTGCGCCGCGCGGTCAGCCTGGGCTACGACGTTGTTCTGGTCGCCGACGGACACATGACGGCCGATAGCGGCGCACTCCGCTTTGAGCAGATCATTGCGCATCATAACGCGATTCTCGACGGCTTCGATGCGGGCGAGCACGAGGTTTTAGTTCTGCCATCGTCGGAAATCAGGTTTTGAAATCCGCCGCCTAACGCTTGCGCTTACGGGCCGTTTGCCGCTTGTGGGTCGATTGCCGCGCCACCGCGTGGCGTGGCTCTTCTCCTGGGGCGAGGACTCGGCGAACGATCGGGGTATTCAGTTTGTATTTGCGTTCGCTGGTTTTGCCGTCATCGTCAAGAACTTTAACGGTAAACATGGGGAGGACGCCTTCCTTGCCGAAATCTTCGTGGCTTACCGTTACCGGCAACACTCCTTCGATGCGCTCGCGGTAGGCGGTCTCATAGCGATGGCGGCGGACGTTCCAGGTGAAGACGCGAAACTGATTGAAGTCGAAGGGCAGGCCGTCTTTCGGCTCGGTTAGGACCATGAGGTACTGCGGGACTTTCTTGTCATCATCCTGAACTTCATTGAGGACGAAGAACGCGACGATGCGCTGGCCTTCGGCGTACTGGGCGACATCGAGGGGAACGTCGAGGTCGACCATGCGGGCGAGCACCCAGCCAACTCGTGCGTGAGTGTCGCGCACCAGCAGCCAGTCTTCGACGACCGGAGGCGGGCCTGCGGGTTTCGCGGCGGGGAGCGGAGGCGAATTTTTTTCGGGCGCGGGGTTTTCGGGCGGCGGCGCGTTTGCTAACGGCTTCGGGTTTTCCGACGGCTTCGCCGCTTTTGAATTTGTTTTTTCGCTGGCGGTTGCGGGCGGCTTTGGCGCGGGCGGCGCGGGATGGGGGGCGGGAGCGGCGTTCTTGTCGGCGGCGTCGCGCTTCAGCACGTCGAGTTTTTCGCCCGCCAAGATCTGATACAGATGTTCGGTTTCGCGGCCGGGCTCGACGTGGAGATTCGTGTCGTTGCGGGCTACGCCTTTGGCCTGCACCGGGTCGTTGAGATTGTCGGCGGTGAGCTTTTGCAGTTCATCGAAGACCTGCTGGCTGACGAGGTAGCGCTGCTCCATCCAGCCCATCTGGCCGCTGGCGGTGCGGACCTTGACGAAGCGGCGATCGTGGTCGAGCACTTCGACGCGGTCGCCGTTTTTTACGACGCCGGCTTTCTCGTAGACGGCGGCGACACGATCGCGCAAGACGACCTGCACGCCGGAGACATAGTCGATTTCGAGAACGCGGCCGCCACTGTGTTTGCAGGCGAAGAACGATGTCGCAAGGGCGGCGACGACAACGATTGCACAAATGCGGAGAGCAGACTTTCGGGGCGACTTCACGGGATTGAAAGGCAACCCTTCAATATAGCGCGTCGTGGGATGCGGAGGGATTTACCGGGGAGAGACCGTGGTCTTATTTAGTCATTTAGTCATTGAATCATTTAGTCATTGAAAGCCAAACCTTTCTGCTCCGTAGCGGCGGGCGTCCGCCTGCTCGTGTTCTCAATGACTCAATGATTCAATGTTTCAATTCTTTCAGTCTCCGAAGGCGATGCCGATGGCTCGGGCGGCGCGGATGAATTCGCCGTTGGGATCGACGACTTTTAATTTGCCGACCGCTTCGGCGATGGGGACGGCGCGGATCGACTCCTGCTGAAGACAGACCATCTTGCCGAATCCACCTTCGGCGATCAAGTCGACGGCGGCCACGCCGAAGCGTGTGCCGAGGATGCGATCATAGGGCGAGGGCGAACCGCCGCGCTGGATGTGGCCGAGAATGCTGACGCGAACTTCTTTGCGAGCCATGAGCGCAATGGCGTCGCCAATCATGTTGCCGACGGCCATGCTGCGCGCCATGTGCCGCATTTCGGGCGGGAGCTTGATGCCCTCGGCGACGACCACGATGGTGAAGCGTTTGCCGAAGCGCTCGCGCATTTCGAGGTGCTGGCAGATTCCCTGGATGGAAAAGGGAATTTCCGGGATGAGAATGATGTGGGCGCCGCCGGCCATGCCGGCCTCAAGCGCGATCCAACCGGCATCGCGGCCCATAACCTCGATGACCATCACGCGGTGATGCGACTCCGCGGTGGTGTGAATTTTGTCGACGGCATCGGTCGCGGTGTGGAGCGCGGTGTCGAACCCGAAGGTGACTTCGGTGGCCGAGAGATCGTTGTCGATGGTCTTGGGGACGCCGACGACTTTCATTCCCTTGAGAAAAAGTTCGTGGGCGATTTTCATGGAGCCGTCGCCGCCGATGGAGATCATGGCGTCGATGCCGAGCTTGGCCGCGTTGTTAATGACGTCGCCGGAGATGTCGCGCGTGACCTCGTGGCCATTTTCGACGACCTTATATTGAAAGGGATTGCCGCGGTTGGTGGTGCCGAGGATGGTGCCGCCGCGGGGCAGGATACCGCTGACGTCTTTGAGGGTGAGCTCGCGAGAGCGCTCGGGCCAGATGAGGCCGTCAAAGCCGTCGGGAATGCCGATGACCTTCCAACTGTATTTGAGAATAGCGGCTTTGACAGCCGCACGAATGACGGCGTTGAGTCCGGGGGCGTCGCCGCCGCCGGTGCAGATTCCGATGCAATGAATGTCAGACATGGCAACAGAACATAATAGTCGCGAGGGAGTGGGATGGGAAGCAACGGAAGGACGCGACCCTGGCGGAGCGCGTCGAGAAAAAAGAGGACCCGGGTTGCAGGTCCTCTTGAGGAATTGGGTGACATCTGGCTAGATAAGCCGGTTGGCGAACTTCATTGCACTACCGTTACCGTGGCGATATTGGAATTTATAGTGTTGCTAGAGACCTGGTAGCTCATTTGGAGTGTATATGAACTTGCCGCGCCCGAAGTTACCGAGCAGACCTCCGCCGGATTACCGCTATTGTCAGTACCCTCCGCACAAGTGAAAAAACTATCGACCGGAGTGATGGTCAACGTGCCGCCATTGCCGACGGTAATGAAATCAGGGGGGCCCGGAGTCGCCGCAAAAGTGAAAGCCTGCGTGTTCCCGTTCTCGGTCATCGTGGCATTGGTGGGGCTGACAGTTATGGACGAGACGTTTCCAGCAACCGTAACCGACGATGTGCCGCTCAGGCCCTGAGCGGAGCCGGTGATCGTAGCCGTTCCGGATGCAACACCAGTCGCGGTGGCGCCACTCAACGAAACTATGGTTGAGTCGCTGGTTGTCCATACCACTCCGCTAGTGATCTGTGATCGCGTGCCGTCCTGGTAGGTTCCCCATGCCTGAAATGACTGCGTGCCGTTAATTTGAATATTGACGCTCGAAGGCTGGATGGCGATCGAATTAAGGGCATTGTCTTGGAAGAAGTTGCTGCAGCCGGCGCCGAAGGCCGCGACGAGCAGCACGGCGAAGCCGATAGTCAATGGCAGTTTCTTGCCCGTAAATACGCGCCCAGTATGCATTCAGATTTCGCCTCGGATACGGATATTTTAGCAGAACAAGGGGACGAGTCCGGTCATCCGGTAGTACACGGTTGGAGTCATACCGGGGTTTTCGGGACGGTCGTCTCGCGTCCAGAGTGGGAACGCGGCGGTTTGCGGAACTTGCGGGGAAATTGTGGCCGGTCGTTGGTCGTCGGTCGTTCGTCGTTAGCTAAACCCGCATGAAGGGTAGTCTCGGGAGGCTCCCACCTTCCGCCGGACGAACGATGATTAACAGACGGAGGCTGACGATTGACGACGAACGACCAACGACTAACGCCCGTCTCTACTGCGAGCGCTTTTTGCCGGCTTTGGCGATGCGGTCGTCGATGGGCTTGCGGCCGGCGAAACCTTCGCTGGTGCTGTGCCAGTGCGTGATTCCGGCTTCGCCGAGCTTCCAGCAGAGGAGAACGATTTCGCCTTCCACTTTGCAGGGGAAATCGAGGAGGCCAATGTCGATGTCTTTGACCTGGACGCCGATGGCGTCGATTTCGGCGAGGGCGTCTTTGACGCGGCGGATGGTCTTCTCACGCTCGGCCTTGCGGCGGGCGAGGTAGACGACGTCGAGGCGGGTGCCTCCATTCAGGAAGACGCGATGGGCCGTCTCCTGGAACTCATTGTCGACCTCTTCGATCAGTCGCTTGCCGCTAATCGCCTGCTTGAGCAGCGATTCGAGGATGGGCAGAAGATTTTGCGCGTCGTCGAGCGTGAAGGTGCGTTCGGCCATTGGTTATAGTTTACCGGAAATTGGGGGGTCGGGTCGGGTCGGCTCTCAGCCCTCAGCTCCAAGCTCCAAGCTCCAAGCCAATGCGAATGTTCGGGCCTTTTGATAGTTGGCTGTCGCGTGACTTTTCTTTTCTTTTAACCGCAGCGAAGCTCAACGCTATTTTTCCCGGGAGCTTGCAGCAACCGGTTTTCCTTGGAGCTGAGAACTTGGAGCTTCCCACTAGAACCCGGTGCTGATTCCTTCTGTGCTAATTTCAAACCTGTCGCATGCCCATTCCTGACCAATCGACTCCGCGAAATGTGTACGTGTTTGGGGCTACGTCGTTTTTGAACGACACGGCTACCGAAATGGCGTACTGGATTCTGCCGGCGTTTGTGGCGTCGCTGGGAGCGGGACCGGCGCAGCTTGGGATTATCGAGGGTGTGGCCGAGAGCGTGGCGTCGTTTGCCAAGCTTTTTTCGGGATATCTTTCCGACCACGTTGCCCGGCGCAAGCCGCTGGTGGTTGGAGGCTACGTCGTCGCCAATGCCGTAAAGCCGCTGCTGGCGCTGGTTTCGTGGTGGTGGCAGATTCTGGGGATTCGTTTTGCCGACCGGTTCGCCAAGGGCGTGCGGGGAACGGCGCGCGACGTGATGGTGGCGGATTCGGTAGCAAAGGAAAATCTGGGCTCAGCTTATGGACTGATTCAGGCGCTGGATTCGGCGGGCGCGATTGCCGGGCCGCTGCTGGCACTGGGGCTGATCGGACATTTTGGGATGCGCGGCGTGTTTGCCTGGGCGGCGGTTCCGGGGGCGCTGTGCGTGGTGGTGGCTTGGGTGGGGATTCGGGAAATCAGTCGCCGGTTGCCGGTTGCCGGTTCCGAGACTAGCTCTCAGCTGTCAGATCTCAGCTCTCAGGAAAATGAGCACGCTGTAAAAAAGGACCAACCCCGTTCGAGTTCTGGCATCCATTTGCCGGGTGGTTATTATTACGTGCTCGCGGTGGTTACACTTTTTTCTTTGGGGAACTCCAGCGACATGTTTCTGGTTTTGCGGGCCGGGAGTATTGGAATACCCGCCGCGCACGCGCCGCTGCTGGGGTTGGTGTTCAATGTGACATTCACGCTGGCATCGTGGCCGGCGGGAAAATTCAGCGACCGGTTTTCGCGCTCGACGATTGCGGCTGCGGGATACGGTGTATTTGCCGTCGTCTATTTTGTGTTTGCGCTGGCGCCGTCGCGGCGGGCGATCTGGCTGACGATGGCTTTTTATGGGCTGTTTTATGCGCTGACGAATCCGGTGCTGAAGGCGCTGGTGGTGGAAAGCGTGGGCAGCGAGGTACGCGGGCGGGCGCTGGGAATTTATTTTTTCGTCACCAGCATAACGACGCTGCTGGCCAGCGTGATTACCGGGGCGGTGTGGAAAGTTTATGGGGCGGCGACGCCGTTTTATTTATCGGCGGGAATTGCGGCGGCGTCGGCGGTGGCACTGCTGGCGCATCGGACGCCGCAGGCGCCCCTCACGGCCTGATGTCCGCATGCCTCGGGGATTGATCCCGGTCTACCTGGCACCACCTTCGACGGCGCGGGGCCGACGAAGCCATGCATAGGCACACAGCAGAAACACTAATCCGGCGGTGCTGTCGAGCACCACGTCGTGCCAGGTTCCGGTGCGCGAGGGGATATAGCTCTGGTGCCACTCATCCAGGGAGGCGACAAGGACCGTGCCGAGCCAAGCCAGGATCGCGGTGCGGCCGAGGTTGACGACTCCCACCGTGGCGCGGCCAAAGCTGACGCGAGCTTGCGCTAAGGTTCGCCGCCATCCGCGCAACAGCAAGAGACTCAGAATTCCGTAGCCGATTACGTGGCCGGTTTTGCGCAGATAGAGATTGAAAATCAGGACGTCGTAAAGGTTCACGTCGGCGTAGAAAACGCGCACGATGCGGTAGAGCAATCCGGCGGTGTGATCGGAGGAGAGCAGGTCGCTGGACTCGATGGCGATGAGGCCGACCCAGACGAAGGCGGGCCACCAGGCGCGCAGCAGGCTGGAACTGGCCGGAGACGGATTGGATTTCTCGATCACTCGACGGCGTAGTTCGGAGCTTCACGCGTGATCATGACATCGTGCACGTGGCTCTCGCGCAATCCGGCGGAACTGATGCGGACGAAGCGCGCTTTCTGCTGCAACTCCGGAACGGTCTGGCAGCCGCAATATCCCATGCCCGATTTGAGGCCGCCCACCATTTGATAGACGATGAGCGCGACCGAGCCGCGATAGGGCACGCGGCCTTCAATGCCTTCGGGGACGAGTTTGCCGAGGCGGTTGGAAGCTTCTCCCATGACGGGCATGGCGGAAGAGGAGTCGCCATCGGAATTCTGGAAGTAGCGGTCGGCCGAGCCCTGCACCATGGCGCCGAGCGAACCCATGCCGCGGTAGGACTTGAAGGTGCGGCCTTGATAAAGGATGAGTTCGCCGGGGCTTTCGTCGGTGCCGGCGAACATTGAGCCGATCATGACGGCGGATGCGCCCGCGGCAATGGCTTTGACGATGTCGCCGGAATATTTGATACCGCCGTCGGCGATGATGGGGACGCCCGCATCGCGCGTGGCGCGGGCGGCTTCGGCGATGGCGGTAATTTGCGGGACGCCGACGCCGGTGACGATGCGCGTGGTGCAGATGGAGCCGGGACCGATGCCGACTTTGATGCCGTCGACGCCGGCTTTAACGAGGTCGCAGGCGCCGTCAAAAGTGGCGACGTTGCCGGCGATGAGTTCGACGTCGGGCAGATTCACCTTAACTTTGCGGACGGCATCGAGCACAAGCTGGGAGTGGCCGTGGGCGCTATCGATGGCGAGCACGTCGACTTTGGCTTTGACGAGTTCCTGCGCGCGTTCGAGGAAGTCGCCGGTTGCGCCAATGGCGGCGCCGACGCGCAGGCGGCCGTGATCGTCCTTGGCGGCGCCGGGGTATTTGAGTTTTTTCTGGATGTCCTTAACGGTGATGAGGCCCTTGAGGTTGTACTTGTCGTCGACGACGAGGAGTTTTTCGACGCGGTGCTCATGGAGAATTTCTTCCGCCTGCTCGAGCGTGGTGCCGACGGGGACAGTGATGAGATTGTCTTTCGTCATCACCTTGCTGATGGGCACGTCGAAACGAGTCTCAAAACGCAGGTCGCGGTTGGTGAGAATGCCGACGAGTTTGCCGTCTTTTTGCGTGATGGGGACGCCGGAAATTTTGTACTTCTTCATCACGTCGAGCGCGTCGGAAACCTTGGCGTCGGGCGACATGGTGACGGGGTCGACGATCATGCCGCTCTCGGAGCGCTTCACCTTGTCGACTTCATTGGCCTGCTGATCGACGGTCAAATTGCGATGGATGATGCCGATGCCGCCTTGCTGGGCGAGCGCGATGGCCATGTGCGATTCAGTGACCGTATCCATGGCGGCGCTGACGATGGGGATGTTGAGATGGATGTTGCGCGAGAACTGGGTCTGGGGATTGGTGCCGGTGGGCACAACTTCAGAGCGCGCGGGAACGAGGAGAACGTCGTCGAAAGTGAGGGCTTCAGGAACCGGGAAATGAATCATGGTATTTGGATGAAACTTCTATTGTAGGGAGGGCGGGGGAGATTGGGCAAATGCGGGGCCGGCGTGAGCCCCGAAGTGAGCCATTCAACCGAAACCCAAGATTCGGCGTATGCGGCGTAAAAGTGGTGTACCGACGTGTGCGCAAAGCCCGCTTCTCGAAAAGCGCGAGAAGCGGGGTGCCCACAGTTCGTAAGTGCCAGCAGCCCACCATAGCCTACTTTATACTTGCGAGGAAGATCCGGGCCACCCGCCTCTTGAGGTCACTGCGACCACTCGATTCGGAGAGGTATAATCCGCTCGTTTTGGGGAGGTCACCATGAAAGTCAATCGTCTGCTTCTGCTGCTGTTCAGCACTGTCATTTACTTTCTGCTGATGGTCTCCGTGAGTGTCTCGCAGGTCTATCGCGTCTCAACATTGCCAGCGCTAAAAGGTAAACCGACTGTCAGGTATCCTAATCTTGCAAATGGGATAAACAACTCCGGCGAGGTTGCGGGGTTTTCCATCTCCGATGCCGTCGCGTGGAAAGCTGGCGGCATACAGGATTTTGGGCAGGATAACTGTTCGAGTTGCCGCCCAGCCGGTGGCATCAACGATTCGGGTGACGTAACAGGATTACTGGTTGATGAAGGGTTTGTGTGGACCGCGGCCGGCGGCATTCAAATTCTCGGGTCCTACGTTCAGCCGACCGGCATCAACAGTTCGGACATGGTCACAGGTGTCTATAATGCCGGTTCGAACACCGACGCCTTTTGGTGGACTCCACAGGAGCCGCATTTGCATGATTTAGGCAGCTTCGGTGACGGCGTAACCTGGGCCTTTGGCATCAATGACTCAGGCCAGATTGTCGGATTTTCGGATGACGCCCACTACAACGCGATAGCTTTCGTGTGGAGCGAGAGCACCGGCCTGCAAGCGATTCCGAGCCCATTTGCAATTGCCTATTCGATCAATAACCAGGGACAGGTTGCGGGAGCTGACCAGAACTCTCATGCTGCCATATGGACTCAGGCTGGTGGCACACAGGACTTGGGGGTCCTTCCAGGAACGTCGTACAGCTACGCGGTTGCCGTAAATAATCGCGGAGTAGCAGTGGGAAATTCCTTCACACCGCCCCATGGTCCGGGTGCTGTATTTATTTGGTCCGCATCGCTGGGCATGTTGAATCTCAATGTGTTGGCCAACAACAGCAAAGAGAACTGGACTGTTATCGGAATCAACGACGCCGGACAGATTGTCGTCAACAAGAAGGGCGGCAACGTTCAGGTTTTGACACCAATCATCGCCGTAGGTCTGACTTCGTCTCAGAACCCATCGCAACTAGGGCAGACGGTGACGTTCACGGCAACGACCTCGTCAATCGCAGGCCCGCCGCCCGACGGAGAAATGGTTACGTTTGCGGATTCCCGCACGATATTGGGAACGGCCCCGCTGGCAGGAGGAGTCGCTCAGTTTTCGACTTCGAGTCTGGCTGCGGGCAATCATCACGTATCAGCGACATACGCTGGAGACGCTAACTATGCCTCAAGCAAATCGAACGTCATCAAGCAGGTCGTGAACCGATAAAAAGGGAAATGCGGAGACCGGACGGGACATTCCCCAATTCTCTATAGAAGCCAGATTATTCGCTGAGCCCGCCTCAAATGGAAACGGGCGCCTGCGAGGACGCCCGTCGAGTCGAAATATCTTCGCTTCAGAATTACTCTTTCTTTTCTTGCGCCTCGGACTCACTGACGGCGCTGTCCGGCGTCGGCTCAGCTTCCGGGGAGCCTTGTTCCATGGCCTTGCGGGTTTCTTCGGCTTTTTTGGCGCGGAGTTCGGAGCGCTTCTGGCGCTTCTCGTCTAGGACCTGCTCGCTGCCGAGCAGTTCGATGAAGGCCTTTTCGGCGCCATCGCCCTTGCGCCACGCGGTGCGGACGATGCGCAGGTAGCCGCCATTGCGGTCGCCAAAGCGCGGAGCCACGGTATCAAAAAGCTTATGGACGGCTTCGTCGGTCATCAGGTAGGAAGCGGCCTGACGGCGGGCGGCGAGGTCTCCCTTTTTGCCGAGCGTGATCATCTTTTCGACGAGCGGGCGCACGGCTTTCGCTTTGATGGCGGTGGTCTCAATGCGCTCTTCCATGATGAGCGAGGTCACCATGTTGCGAAAGAGCGAGCGGCGATGGCTGGTGGTACGGCCTAGTTTGTATCCTGCGACTTTGTGACGCATGTCTTAACCCCGGTTGTCAGTTCTCAGTTATCAGTTGTCAGTAACTTCTTGCCGGACTTTGGCCCTCAGGGGCTAAAGCCCGCGTGTTTATTGGCCCGGGACGGCACGGCTGAAGCCGTGCCCTTCCCAAAGCCTTGTCCAATCTCGCAACGCTTCAATCTCTCAATTGTCGCGCGCCAGCCGTTCGGTTCTTACTGAGAACTGGCAACTGACAACTGTTCTTACAGATCGTTGTCGCCGTACATCGAGGCGGGCAGGATCTGGTTGGAGGTCGGGCCGGGCACGGCGTTGCCGTGCTCGTCGATCTTCATGCCCAGGCTCAGGCCCATCGACGACAGAATTTCTTTGATCTCGTTGAGCGACTTGCGCCCGAAGTTTTTCGTCTTCAGCATTTCGGCCTCGGTTTTCTGGACGAGTTCGCCGATGGTCTGAATGTTCGCGTTCTTCAGGCAGTTGTAGCTGCGCACGGAAAGCTCGAGCTCTTCGACCGAACGATTGAGATTTTCGTTCTTGATCTCGGGGCGGCGCTCTTCGCTGGACGCCGAAGTTTCGATCTCTTCCTCGAAGTTGATAAAGATGTTCATGTGATCTTTGATCAGCTTGGCGGCGAGTCCGAGCGCGTCGCCGGGAGTGATCGAGCCGTTGGTCCAGACTTCGACTGTCAGCTTGTCGTAGTCGGTGATCTGACCGAGACGAGCGGCTTCGACGGTGTAATTGCACTTGCGCACCGGCGAGTGGACCGAGTCGATGGGAATGAAGCCGATGCCGAGATCGTCTTCGAAATTCTTGTCGGCGGAAACGTAGCCGCGGCCGCGCTTGAGGCGCATTTCCATGTCGAGGCGTCCGCCTTCGCTGACGGTGGCGATGTAAACATCTTTGTCGAGCACCTCGACGTCGGCATCGGCTTCGATCATGCCGCTGGTGACGACACCGGGCTGATCCGAGCGCAGGTAAATCGCTTTCGGGCCGTCGCCGGAGAGCTTGAACGGAACCTGCTTGAGGTTCAGGATGATGTCGGTGGCATCTTCGACGACGCCGGGGATGGACTGGAACTCATGCAGCACGCCTTCGATTTTGACGGCAGTGACGGCCGCGCCCTCGATGGAACTGAGGAGCACACGGCGCAGAGCGTTGCCGATGGTGGTGCCGAAGCCGCGCTCAAAGGGCTGCGCCCAGAACATTCCGTACTTGTCGGTTAAGGAGCTGGTATCGCTCGCCAGCCGTTTCGGTTTTTGAAAACCTCTCCAAAGCATTTGTTTCTCCTCTCGGCCATGTGGCTCAATCCTCGCTCACTGAGCGGCCCGGCTCAGGTCACAGCTCGGAAAGGCTGATCTGGCACGAAAATGGACCAAAACCCTTAGCGGCGAAGGACCTGTCAAGAAAGAGATCCTTCGCTTCGCTCAGGATGACATTTGCGAGGGATTGTTGCCTCGCAAAACTCGTTACTTCGAATACAACTCGACAATCAGCTGCTCGTTGACTGGCAACTGGATGTCTTCCCGCTTGGGCAGCGCCTGGACGCGGCCTTTGTAATTGTCGCGATCGACCTCGAGCCACATGGGCGCGGGCTGATGGCTGGCGAAATCCTTCGCCGGCTCGAGAATGGGCAGCTTGCGGCTGCTTTCGCGAATGGCGATCTCTTCGCCGACGCTGACCTCGTACGAAGGAATGTTGACCTTCTTGCCGTTCACCTGCACGTGGCCGTGGCGCACGAGCTGGCGCGCCTGGCGGCGGGAAATGCCGAAGCCGAGGCGATACACGACGTTATCGAGGCGGCGTTCGAGTTGCTCAAGCAGCTTGGCGCCGGTCACTCCCCTGGACCGCGCCGCATTCTCGAAATAGTTGCGGAACTGGCCTTCCTGCGTGAAGTAAATGCGCTTGGCTTTCTGCTTTTCGCGCAATTGAAGGCCGTAGCCGACAATCTTTGTCTTTTTATCTTTCCCGTGCTGTCCGGGAGCGAAGTTGCGTTTTTCTATGGGACACTTGTCGCTAAAGCACTTCGTGCCCTTCAGGAAGAGCTTGATGCCTTCCCGGCGACAGAGACGACACACTGCATCAGTATAACGTGCCAAGTTATTCTCCTTTTAGATGACCGGTTTACGGGTTTCGATTCCGACGGCTTGCGCTCGCGGAATACCTTGGCTAACCCTTCGTCCCGGACGAAATCAGTTGCAATGTTTCAAAGTTTCAAGGTTTCGAAGGTCTCAAGGTTTACGTTGAAACCTTGAAACTTTGCCACATTGAAACCTCAGACTCTACGGCGCTTGGGCGGACGGCAGCCGTTGTGCGGAATCGGCGTGGTGTCCTTGATGGAACGCACTTCGATTCCGGCGGCAGCCAACGCACGCACGGCCGACTCGCGGCCCGAACCGGGACCGCTGACGCGAACGTCGACGCTGCGGACTCCATGGTCGCGCGCCATATTGGCGGCATTCATCGCCGCCTGCTGCGCGGCAAAGGGAGTGCCCTTGCGCGATCCGCGGAAGCCGAGCGAGCCCGAACTCTTCCAGGACAGTACATTGCCTGTCATGTCCGTGATCGTCACGATCGTGTTGTTGAAAGAAGCCTGCACATGCACGAGTCCGTGGGGAACGTGCTTGCGCTCCTTCTTCTTGAACTTCTTGGTCTTGCCTTTTTTCTCGGGAGCGGCTGCGCCGCCCGCTGCTGCTGGTTTCGCCATTGCTGAGTTCTCAGTTCTCAGTTCTCAGTTCTCAGTTAACCCGTTCTCGGTGTAACTGAGAACTGACAACTGAGAACTGATAGCTGGTTTTAAGTCTTCGCTGTCGCCTTCTTTTTCTGAGCGACGGTGCCTTTGCGCGGACCCTTGCGGGTGCGGGCGTTGGTGTGCGTCCGCTGGCCGCGAACCGGCAGGTTGCGGCGGTGACGGAATCCGCGATACGAGCCGATTTCGATGAGGCGCTTGATGTTCATCGAAACGTCTTTGCGGAGATCGCCTTCGACGCCGCCCTCGCCTTCGATGACCTGGCGGATGCGGTTGACCTCGTCTTCGGCGAGGTCCTGGACCTTTTTCGACGCCTCGACGTTGGCCGCCTTCAGAATGCGCGTGGCGCGCGAATTGCCGATTCCGTAAATATAGGTGAGCGCGATATTCGTGTGCTTGTTGCGCGGAAGATCGACGCCTGCGATACGTGCCATTCTTAACCCCAGTTCTCAGTTCTCAGTTCTCAGTTGTCAGTCACGACAACCGCAGAGCTATCCCTGACGTTGCTTGTGCTTTGAATTCTCGCAGATCACGCGCACCACGCCTTTGCGGTGGATGACCTTGCATTTGTCGCAAATTTTCTTTACCGATGCTCGTACTTTCATAAACCAGCTCTCAGTTCCCGGTTGTCAGTTCTCAGCTTTCGTTCCGGACGCTTCCTTGCCGTCCGAGATCCTTCGCTGCGCTCAGGATGACAAGCCCAAGAATACAGGTGACAACCGTAAGAAATCATTTGTAGCGGTACACAATCCGTCCGCGATTCAGGTCGTACGGGGAGAGTTCGACAGCGACTTTATCTCCCGGGAGGATGCGAATGAAATTCTTCCTCATCTTGCCGGAAACGTGCGCCAGGACCTGGTGTTTATTTTCCAGTTCCACCTTGAACATGGCGTTGGGCAGCGGCTCGATCACCGTCGCCATCACTTCAATCGCGTCTTCTTTACTCATCGACCTCCAAAACCAGTTCTCAGCTATCAGTTGTCAGTTCTCAGTAAAACCACCCGGCTCTTATTGAGAACTTAGCACCGAGAACCGGGAACTGAGAACTAATTCGTTAAAATCACCGGCCCCTGCTTCGTGACGGCCACGCAGTGCTCGAAGTGCGCGCTGTAGCTGCCATCTACTGTTACGGCCGTCCACTTGTCGCTCAAAACCTTGGCATCCGGGCCGCCGGAATTGACCATCGGCTCGATCGCCAGCACCATGCCTTCGGACAACTCCGCGCCCTGGCCTTTTTTGCCGAAGTTCGGAATCTGCGGCGGTTCGTGCAATTTGGTTCCAATGCCGTGCCCGACAAAATCGCGCACGATGCTGAAACCCGCCGCCTCCACGTGTTTCTGAATCGCCGAGCCCACGTGGCCAATCGTGTTGCCGATCCTCGCCTGCTCAATGCCCTTGTACAGCGACGCCTCGGTCACATCCAGCAACTTCTTTACCTCGGGCGCCAGTGCGTCGCCGACCGGCACGGTAATGGCGGCATCTCCATAATAGCCGTCGAAGACCGCGCCGCAGTCGATCGAAACGATGTCTCCGGCTTTCAGCACCCGTTTTTCCGACGGGATGCCGTGCACAATCTCTTCATTCACCGACGTACAGAGCACGCAAGGATAATCGTAATATCCCTTGAAGGCCGGCGTGGCTCCGAGGTCCGCGATCAACTTCTCCGCGGCTTTCTCGAGGTCCATCGTCGTGGCGCCCGGCGCGACCAAACTTTTGACGCGGTCGAGAACCTGGCGAACGATGTGGCCGCTCCGCCGCATCTTGTCGATCTCCGCCGGCGACTTGCGGACGATTCTTCCTTCTCCCGATCCCATCGTCATCTCAGTTACTTTGCCTCGGCGCCGATCCCGTTTTCATCGCGGCCAGCTCGCATTTTTTGCGGTGGTCATCGATGACGCCGAAAATTTCGGCCGTAACCTGCGGCAGCTCCCGGTCGGCATTCACCGGAACCAGCCGTCCCTGCTCGCGAAAGTATTCTACGAGGGGCTTGGTCTGACGCTCGTACGCGCTAATACGCCCCTGAATAACTTCTTCGCGATCGTCGTCGCGGAAAATCAACGGAGTGCCATCCACATCACACAGCTCATCTACACGAGGTGGCTGGAGGTAGATGTTATAGAGCCGTCCACAGGTGGGACAAGAACGCCGTCCGGTAAGCCGCAGCAGCAGTCCACCATAGTCTACCACTAACTGGAGGACGAGCGGCGCGCATGGGCCCGAATTGTCAAAGAGCTCTTTTCCGAGGAAGGCATTGAGCCATCCTGCCTGGGCAGCCGTCCTGGGAAAGCCATCCAGTACAAATCCGCGCCGGCAATCGGGCGCCCGTAACCGGTCCGCGACGATGCCGTACATCAACTTGTCCGGAACCAGTTCGCCGCGAGCCATGATCGCCTTGGCTTCAAGGCCGAGTGCGGTTCCGCGCGCCACATGGTCTCGCAAAAGGTCTCCCGTCGAAATCTGCGGGATGCCATAGCGCTCGACAATGTTTCGCGCCTGTGTTCCCTTCCCGGCCCCTGGGGGTCCAAGAAGAATGACGGGTCCGATCTGCGTGGTCTCGTCTGCCATTCAAATCGGCCACCGGATCTACCAGCGGCGACCGCGAATTCGTCCGCTCTTCGGCGTAAAGCCGTCATAGTGACGCATAATGAGCTGCGCCTCGATCTGCGTGACCGTGTCCATGGCGACGCCGACAACAATCAGGAGCGAGGTGCCGCCGAAGTAGAAGTTGACGCCCAGGCCGTTCGTGACCCATGTGGGCAAGTTTTCAAATACGCGACCGACAAGCCAGAGGTGGTTGAGCTTGATGCCGGCGATCATCCACTCGGGAATCAGCGAAATCAGGATAAGGTAGAGCGCGCCAACGAGCGTAATGCGGGTGAGCACATCGTTGATGAAGTCGGAGGTGCGCTTGCCCGGCCGGATGCCCGGGATGAAGCCGCCCCACTTGCGCATGTTGTCCGCGACCTCGTTCGGGTTGAACACGATCGAGATGTAGAAGTAGGCGAAGAAAATGATGCCGAGACAATAGAGCAGCGTGTAGAGCGGTTCGCCCCAGCGCATGGCATCGAGGAGCGGCCCGATGACTTTATTGTTGTGGAACGCGGCGCCCGCCATCTGCGGCAATGCGAGGATGGAGGAGGCGAAGATGACCGGCATGACGCCGCCGGCGTTGACGCGCAGCGGCAGGTGCGTCGACTGGCCGCCCATGACTTTTCTGCCCACAACGCGCTTGGCGTATTGCACGGGAATGCGGCGCTCACTGCGCTCGACGTAGACGATGAAGGCGACGACCGCGATCATCAGGATGATCAGCATGATCAGCGCCGGGAATGTGAATGCGCCCCAGGTTGCGGTCCGCGCTTTTTCGAGAAGGTCGGCGACGCCGCGCGGGAGGCCGACGACGATGCCGGCAAAGATGAGGAGCGACATGCCGTTGCCGATGCCGCGCTCGGTAATCTGCTCGCCCAGCCACATGATGAATGCCGAACCGGTGGTCAGGGTGAGCATGGTCATCAGAACAAAACCCGGGCCGGGATTATTGACGAAGTCGCCCGCCTTTTCCAGGCTGATGGCGATGCCGAACGACTGCACGGCGCTCAATACGACGGTCAGATAACGCGTCCATTGCGTGATCTTCTTGCGGCCCATCTCGCCTTCTTTTTGCAGCTTGGCCAGCGGCTCATAGACGACCGTGAGCAACTGCAAAATGATGGAGGCGGTGATGTACGGCATGATGCCGAGGGCAAAGATGGTGAGGCGGCGCAGGTTGCCGCCGCTGAACAGATCAACAAAGCCGAGCACCGAGCCGCGATTCTGCTCGAAGAACTGCGCCAGCCGGTCGCCGTTGATGCCGGGCGTGGGGATGTGCCCGCCGATGCGATAAACCGCGAGCAGGCCAAGGGTAAACAGCACGCGTTTGCGCAGGTCGGGAACCCGGAATATGTTCGCCAGCTTTTCGAGCATTACTGCAAGACCTCAAACTTGCCGCCTGCCTTGGTGATCTTTTCCTGCGCGGTCTTGGAAAACTTGTGCGCATGAATGGTGATGGCCGATTTCAGCTCGCCGGTGCCGAGAATTTTGACAGGCGCTTTGCCCCCGACCATGCCCGCCTTCTTGAGCGTCTCGGGAGTGATCTCGGTGTCGCTGAGGGTGGAGAGGCGGTCGAGATTCACGACGTCATATTCCTCGCGGAAAATGTTAGTGAAGCCGCGCTTCGGAACCCGGCGATGGAGCGGCATCTGGCCGCCTTCAAAACCGCGGATGAGGCGCGCGCCCGAGCGCGACCATTGTCCCTTGTGCCCGCGGGTGGACGTTTTGCCCATGCCCGAACCCATGCCGCGGCCCACGCGCTTGCGCTTCTCGGTCGCCTTGCGGGGCGCTTTGATGGTTGAAAGATTCATAAATTCAGCTCTCAGTTCTCAGTTGTCGGTTCTCAGTAAGAGCAAATCGTTCTTACTGAAAGCGGAAAACCAAGGGATGCCAGCTAATCCACAATTTCCAGCAGGTGCGGCACCTTTTTGATCATGCCGCGAATCGAGGCCGTATCGGGCCGGACGATTACCTGATTAAGCCGGGTAAACCCCAGCCCCTTGATCACTTTCTTGTGCTTAAGAGGCGAGCAGATCGCAGACCGCACCTGCTTGATCTGAATCTTGCCCGCCACGGATTTCGAAGTCTTGGTTGTCATTTCAAATCCTTGTCGTTAGTCGTTAGTCAATTCTCGCGACTCGCGACTCCTGGCTATAACTCGTCGACCGACTTGCCGCGCAGCGCCGCCACGGCTTCCCGGTTCTTCATCTTCTTGAGCGCGTCAAAAGTGGCTTTGATTACGTTGTGCGGGTTGGTGGAGCCAATCGATTTCGTGAGCACGTTCTGCACGCCCGCCGAAGTCATCACCGCGCGCACCGCGCCGCCGGCAATCACGCCCGTGCCTTCCGGCGCCGGCTTCAGCAGCACCATTCCCGAGCCGTACCGGCCGACTACGGTGTGCGGCACGCTCGTCTGGGTCAGATTGATCCGCATCAGGTTCTTCTTGGCCGACTCGATTCCCTTGCGAATGGCCTGGGGAACTTCTTTCGCCTTCCCCGAGCCGTAGCCCACGACCGCAGCCGAGGGGTCGCCGACCACCACCAGCGCGGCAAACGACAGGTTCTTGCCGCCCTTGACGACCTTGGTCACGCGGTTGATCGAGACAACCTGGTCTTTCAACTGAAACGAACCCGCATCGAGTTTTTTAATTACTCTTGGCATTCTTGAAATCCAATCTTCATTTGTAATTGGTAATTTGTAATTTGCAATTTGAAACCCGAGGTTTCCGCAATTACAAATTTCAAATTACCAATTGCAAATTGTTAAAATTGTAGTCCCGCTTCGCGCGCCGCATCGGCGACTGCTTTGATGCGCCCGTGGTAAATGTATCCGCCGCGATCGAATACCACCTTGGTGATGCCTTTCTGCTTGGCGAGGTCGGCAATCTTTTTGCCAACGGTTTTCGCCGCCGCCACGTTGCCGCCGGTCGGACGCTCGCCTTTTTTGCCTTGCGCCGTGGAAGCCGCGGCCAGCGTAACGCCCTGCAAATCGTCGATCACCTGCGCATAGATGTGGTTCAGGGAACGGTAGACGTTCAGCCGCGGGCGCTCCGCCGTGCCAATCACTTTTTTCCGGATGCGATCGTGCACCCGCTGCCGCGTTTGGTTTTTTGTGTTCAGTCTCAGCATGTTGAATCCTTGTCGTCAGTCGTTGGTCGTTGGTCGTTAGCAAACTATTGCGCCGTCTGATTGTTGCTCAGACGCGTCGTTCTCAATATGTCCCAGAACGACCGACGACTAACGACCAACAACGATCTTATTTCGCTCCCGTCTTGCCGACTTTCTTCTTCAAGCGCTCGCCCGCGTAGCGGACGCCCTTGTTCTTGTACGGATCGGGCGGGCGCAGGGAACGCATTTCGGCGGCCACCTGCCCCACCTTTTGCCGGTCAATGCCGGTAAGGCTCAGCTTGGTCTGCTTGGGATCGACCGTGCAATCGACGCCGGTCGGCAGCGGATATTCAATCGGATGCGAGTACCCGAGGCTGAATACCACCGTTCCCTTGCCCTTCAATTCCGCGCGGTAGCCAATGCCCACGATTTCGAGGTCGCGCGTCCAGCCTTTGGTCACGCCCTCGACCGCGTTGTTGACGAGCGCGCGCGCCAGTCCATGGACCGCGGCCTGCGAGTCGTTCTCGCGGATAGCGAGCAGATGGCCGTCTTTCTGCTCCATCCTGATGCCCGCCGGAAGCGGCGTATCCAGCTTCCCCTTCGGCCCCTGCACCAGCACCGTGTTGCCTTCAAATTTGATCGTGACGCCCTTGGGAATCTCGATCGGCTTTTTTCCAATTCGTGACATAAATAAGCTCTCAGCTCTCAGCTCTCAGCTCTCAGCTTGAATCTCAGCGCTCTAACTGACGGCTGAGAGCTGATGGCTGAAAGCGGCTTCTTTACCAAATTTCGCACAACAGTTCGCCGCCCAAGCCCTGCTTGCGCGCCTGGCGCCCTGTCATCACGCCCTTCGGCGTGGTCAGGATATTGATGCCGAGGCCTCCCAGCACGCGCGGAATCTCGGTGCGGCGCACATACACGCGGCAGCCCGGGCGCGAGACGCGCGCCAGGTTCGAGATGACGGCCTCGTTGTTGTTGCCGTATTTCAGATAGACGCGCACGATTTTATGGCCCTCTTCTTCCGCGGGCTTGAAGTTGGCGATGTAGCCCTCTTCTTTTAATATGCGCGCAATCTCGGTCTTCAGCTTGGAAGCCGGGATATCCACTTTCTGGTGGCGGGCGCGGATCGCATTGCGAATGCGCGCCAGCATGTCTGCGACCGGATCGGTCAACCTCATCGTTTGCTTCTCCTCGAGCCGCCCGTTCGCTCCGCCCATCCCTGCTGCGGAGAACCTGCCGGCAGCTTACTTACTTCATCGTCGCTCGCCGATCGCCGGTCGTCAGCAAACTGACAACTGACGACTGACAACCAATTTCCTACCAGGACGACTTCGAAACCCCAGGAATTTCGCCGCGCAGCGCCAGCTGCCGGAAACACAAACGGCAGATGCCGAACTTCCGGAGAAAGGCGCGCGGGCGTCCGCAAATCTTGCAGCGGTTGTGCTGGCGCGACGAAAACTTGGGTTTCTTTGCGTCCTTGACTCGTTTTGCTGTAGTTGCCACTTCGCTTCTAGCTCCTAAATTCCAGCTGTCAGCTTTCAGCTGTCAGCTCTCAGTTAACCCACCTCGGCGATCAGCCGAATGTCTGGTCCATCACGCCCGAAACGGCATGCCCAGATGCTTCAGCAAACTCCGCGCCTGATCGTCGGAGCGCGCAGTCGTCACGATGGTCACGTTCATGCCCTTCAGCTTGTCGACCTTCGCATAATCGATCTCCGGGAAGATCAACTGATCGTGCAGGCCGAGCGTGTAGTTGCCGCGCCCGTCAAACGACTTCGTCGAAACGCCGCGAAAGTCGCGCACGCGGGGCAGAACGATTGTGACCAGGCGGTCGAAAAATTCGTACATGCGGTCGCCGCGCAAAGTCACCATCGCGCCAATCGGCATGCCTTCGCGAACCTTGAAGGCGGCAATCGATTTCTTTGCCTTCGTGACCACCGGCTTCTGGCCGGTGATCTGGCCGAGTTCGTTCACTGCCGGATCCATGATCTTCGCGTTCTGCGTCGCCTCGCCCACGCCCATGTTGACGACAATCTTGTGGAGCCGCGGAACCGCCATCGGATTCTTGAGGTCAAGTTCCTTGGCGAGCGCGACCGAAACTTCTTTCTCAAAGCGCGTCCGCAACCGCGGCCGTTCTTTGGCCGAATGCCGGGGCGCTTCCGGCCCAGCCTTGGGCTCTTCGGCCGCATGCTTTTCGCCTTTGCCCGGCTTGCCGGCTTTGGGCTTTTTCTGCTCGTCTTTTTTCTGCTCGTTCGCCATTTTCGTTACGCCTTCTCCATCACGGTTTCGGAGTGGTTACCGGTTCGTGAGGAATCTTTTGATTTGCAATTTCTGATTTGTCATTGGTAATTGAAGTCCCACCGCATCAGGTTTTCAATTTCCGATCACAAATTGCCAATCACAAATTTGTTACTTGTCCAGCGTCGCTCCGCACTTTTTGCAGACGCGCACTTTGCGCTCTCCCTGCACTTCGTGCCCGATGCGCACCGGCCCGCAGGTTCCGCAGACCAGAGCGACGTTCGACAGCGGAATCGCCCGCTCCTGCTCGGCGATGCCACCCTTGATGTTGCGCTGCGGATTCGGCCGCACGTGCTTCTTCACGGTCATCACGTGCTCGACCAGCACGCGGCCCTCATCGGGCAGCACGCGCAGCACACGTCCTTCTTTTCCCCGGTCGCGTCCGGTCATCACCTTCACGGTGTCGTTGCGCCGGATGTCGACTCGCTTATGTAGCTTCGTAGTTGCAGTTCCCATAAGAATTCCAGGTTCTAACTTTTCAAGGTTTCAACATTTCAACGTTTCAAATTTCCTACTGTGTCGCGCTTCGAAGCTCCAACCCGCCTCAAGGCACCTCGAAACCCTGAGACTTTGAAACCTTGAAACATCGCCTCTACAACACTTCCGGCGCCAGCGACACAATCTTCAAGAACTTTTTCTCGCGCAACTCGCGCGCCACCGGCCCGAACACGCGCGTGCCCACCGGTTCGCCCGCGTCGTTGATCAGCACGGCCGCATTCTGATCGAAGCGAATGTAGGTGCCGTCGCGGCGGCGATGCTCTTTGCGGGTGCGCACAATCACCGCTTTCACCACTTTGCCCTTCTGCACCTGCCCGTCGGGCGCGGCCTCCTTCACGCTCGCGGTGATCACGTCGCCCAGGCCCGCGTGCAGACCGGTCGAGCCGCCGAGCGGCATGATCATCTGCAGCTTGCGCGCGCCGGAATTATCGGCGACTTCGAGCATCGATCTCATCATTACGGCCATGTTCGTCTCCCCCTTTGACCGTTACCGGCCCGCCACCACGTCCGCGTCGGCGGCAATCTCCGGCACCAGCGCCGTCTTGCGCACAATCTCTTTCAGCGTCCAGCGCTTCAGCCGCGACAGCGGCCGCGATTCCTCGATCCGCACCACGTCGCCCACATGCGCCTCGTTCTTCTCGTCGTGCGCATAAAACTTTTTGCGGATCGAAATCACGCGCTTATAAAGCGGATGCGCCTTCTTGCGCGTCACTTCCACCACGATCGTCTTTTGCATCTTGTTCGAGGTGACCGTGCCGATCAGAATTTTGTGGTTCGGCTTCTTTGCCTGGCCCTCGGTCTTCGCGATATCGCTCTCCGCCATCATTTCTTCTCCGTCGTCTTCTTCGGCCCGGCCGCGGCCAGTTCCTGCTCGCGCAGCACGGTCTTCACGCGCGCGATGTCGCGGCGCAGCCCGCGAATTTTTTTCAGGCTCTCGGTCTGTCCCATGTTCATCTGGAACTTCAGCTTGAAGAGCTGATCGGCAAGATCGCGCTCCTGGTGCTGCAGTTCGACATCGGTCAAGTTGCGAATCTTCTCTGCTTTCATAAAATCAGCTCTCAGCTCTCAGCTGTCAGTTCTCAGTTCTCAGTAAAAGCCCAACCGGCTCTTCCACCTCAGAACCATGAAATCTGACCTCTGCAATTTCTAAAAAACGTCGCGCCGTACAAACGTCGTGCGCAACGGAAGCTTGTGCGACGCCAGACGCATGGCCTCTTTCGCGTCCGTGATGCTCACGCCTTCCATTTCAAACAGAACCTTGCCCGGCTTCACCACCGCAACCCAGTGATCGGGAGCGCCCTTGCCTTTACCCATACGGGTTTCAGCCGGCTTCTTGGTGACGGGCTTGTCGGGAAACAGGCGGATCCAGATCTTGCCGCCGCGTTTGACAAAGCGCGTCATGGCGACACGGCTCGCTTCAATCTGGCGGTCAGTGATCCAGCCCGGCTCGAGCACCTTCAGCCCAAACTGGCCAAAGGCGAGCTCGCTTCCCAGCCACGCCTTTCCGGTCATGCGCCCGCGCTGCTG
>PLHW01000032.1:0-5249 GCA_003139095.1 Acidobacteriaceae bacterium | reverse complement strand
ACTTCTGCAATCTGACTTCTTACTTCTAACTTCTCTAAAACGCTCCGGTCGTCGTCACTTCGCGCGCGGGCGTCGCTTCGCGCTTTTTCGCCGGCAGAATCTCGCCTTTGTAAACCCAGCACTTCACGCCGATCACGCCATACGTCGTCCGCGCCTCGGTAAAGCCGTAGTCAATATCGGCGCGCAGCGTGTGCAGCGGCAACCGCCCCTGCAAATACCACTCGGAGCGCGCGATTTCATTGCCGTTCAGCCGGCCGCTCACGCGCACCTTGATCCCCTTGCAGCCAAAGCGCAGCGCCGAGTCAACCGACTTGCGCATCGCCCGCCGGAATCCGACGCGCTTTTCCAGTTGCAGAGCAATCGATTCCGAGACGAGTTGCGCATCCAGCTCGGGCTTGTGCACTTCCTGGATGTCGACATGCACCTCGCGCGCCGTGCGCTTTTGCAGCTCTTGCTTCAGCTTGTCGATCTCCGCGCCCTTGCGCCCGATGATGATGCCCGGCCGCGCCGTCTTAATAATGATGCGCAGCTTGTTGCCGGGCCGCTCGATTTCGACCGAGCTGACGCCCGCCGACTTGAGCTTTTCCTTCAGCTCGGCCTTCAGCTTGTGATCTTCGAGCAGCAACTTGTCGTAGTCGCGCTCCACGAACCAGCGCGACTTCCACGGCTTGGTGTAGCCGAGGCGAAATCCGTATGGATGTACTTTCTGTCCCATCGTTTCTCCTAAATCGTCGTCAGTCGTCGGTCTTAGTCGTTCGCAAACCCAGCCGGCGGACGACTGACGACCGCCGGCCAACGGCCTATTTCTTCGCCGTCGCCTTCTTTGCGACCGCTTTCTTTTTCGCCGGCGCTTTCGCCTTGGTCTTCGTCCTGGCCTTCGGCTTCGCCGGAGCCGCTGCCTTCGTTGCTTCGCCCACGGTGTGCGCGGCGTCCGCGTCCGCCCCGTTCTTATGGCGCTCGGACAGCACGATCTCGAGGTGTGAGATGCGCCGCACATATCGATACGCGCGGCCCATCGGCGCCGGACGAACCCGCTTCATGCGCGGGCCGTCGTTGGCCGCAACATGCTTCACGTACAGGTTGTCGACGTCGACATCCAGGCCCTTTTCGGAGCTCAGGAAGTTCGCGTTGTCGATGGCCGACTGCAACAGCTTGCCGACCGTCGCCGCGACGCGCTTCTTGGTAAAAGCCAGCGTGTTGCGCGCCTCTTCGACGCGCCGCCCGCGGATTAAATCCAGCACCAGCCGCGCCTTCTGCGGCGAGACTCGCATGTATCGTGCTTCAGCTCGAAAGTCCATAATCGTCTTTGCCTTTAGCTCGCGGCTCGTGGCTCGAAGCTTCCTTTACGCCTTCGGCGCCGCCGGGGCTGCCGGCGCAATCGCGCCCGGCCCGCCCGGAATGCCCGCCGGTCTCGCCGCCGTTTCCGTCGCCGCCTTCATCGAGTGCCCTTTGAACTGCCGGGTAAAGCTGAACTCGCCCAGCTTGTGTCCGACCATGTTCTCGGTGACGTACACGGGAATGAATTTCTTCCCGTTGTGCACGGCGATCGTGTGTCCCACCATCTCCGGAATAATCGTCGAGCGCCGCGACCACGTGCGCAGCACCTTTTTTTCGTTGCGCGCATTCATGGCCTCGATCTTCGTCGCCAGGTGCGCATCCACGAACGGTCCTTTTTTTGTCGAACGTGCCATAAGTCAGCTCTCAGCTCTCAGCTTTCAGCTCTCAGCAATCCGGAGCGAAGCTTTGGGTTTTCCTTGCAACCTTCAAACTCTGCCACCTTGAAACCTTGCTCTTAGCCCTTCTTCCTTCGGCTCACGATGAACGCATCCGTTCGCTTGTTGTTCCGCGTCTTATAGCCGCGCGTCGGCTGGCCCCAGGGCGTTACCGGATGCCGGCCGCCCGAAGTCTTGCCTTCGCCGCCGCCATGCGGATGGTCGACCGGGTTCATCGAAACGCCGCGGTTATGCGGACGTTTTCCCACCCAGCGCGTGCGTCCCGCCTTGCCCCAGGTCACGTTCTCGTGATCCGTGTTGCCCACCTGCCCGATGGTCGCCAGGCAGTCGAGCAGAACTTTGCGCGTCTCGCCGGAAGGCAGTTTCACCAGTCCGTAGTCACCTTCCTTGGCGACGAGTTGCGCCGAACCGCCCGCCGAGCGCACCATCTGCGCCCCTTTGCCGGGCTTCAGCTCCAGGTTGTGAATCGTCGTGCCGGGCGGAATGTTGCGCAGCGGCAAGGCGTTCCCCACCAGAATGTCGGCCTCGGGGCCGCTGACAATCTTCTGGCCGACTTTCAATCCGTCGGGCTGCACAATGTAGCGCTTCTCGCCATCGGCATAGCTCAGCAGCGCAATGCGCGCCGACCGGCCCGGATCGTACTCAATCGTCACCACCGTCGCCGGAATGCCGTGCTTGTCGCGCTTGAAGTCAATCAGGCGCAGCTTGCGCTTGTTGCCGCCGCCCAGAAAGCGCATGGTGGTGTCGCCCGAGTTGCGGCGCCCGCCCGTCCGTATTTTGCCCTCCACCAGCGGCTTATGCGGCTTCGACGAGGTGATGTCGTCGGTCGTCAGGTGCGTGCGATAGCGCAGCGTCTGCGTCGTCGGTCTATAGGTTTTAATCGGCATATCTGGCTCTCTTAGTCGTTAGTCCTTGGTCGTTCGTCGCTCGCTGTTCGCTCTTGCCAACGACGAAGGACGAACCACAACCTTACAAATTCTGTGCGTACTCCGGCATCTTCTCGCCGGTCCGCAACCTCACGTACGCTTTCTTCCAGTCCGGACGATACCCGGCGAACTTACCCCGCCGCCGTTCTTTTCCCGGATAATTCGCGGTGCGCACGGACGCGACTTTCACTTTGAAGATCGTCTGCACCGCTTCCTTGATCTCAGTCTTCGTCGCCCTGGGCGCAACCTGGAACACCAGCGTGTTCTGGGTCTCTTTAATGCCCAAACCTTTTTCCGTAATCACCGGCTTGCGGATGATCTGATACGCGGATTTCATCAGGCCACCTCCGCTTTCGTTTTACGCGACCGGCGCGCGGCCGGCTTCTTCTTCACTTCGCCTTCGGCGGGCTTGGCGGCATGATCGCGCCGCGACGCCGTCTTCTTCAGCGAGTCCTGAAGCTTTTCGAGCGCCGGTTGCGCGAAGATCACGTGCGCGTGCCGCATCAGGTGATAGGGATGAACTACGTTCGCCTTCACTAGTTCGAGGCCGTGGATATTGCGCGAACTCAGTTCGAGATTTTTATTCTCCGCGGTCGAAACATCGACCAGGAGCGTCGTGCCTTCGCCCTTCAGCTTGCCGAGCGACGCGGCAAACGCCTTCGTCTTCGGCTCTTTGACTTCAAACGAATTCACGACGATCAGTTTGCCGTCGGCAAATTTTGCGGCCAGCGCCGAACGCAGCGCGCCCAGCAGTTTTTTCCGCGGGAAGGCATAGTCGTATGAGCGCGGCTGCGGTCCGTGCGCTGTACCGCCGTGGCGCCATATAGGCGACCGGACCGAACCGATACGCGCCCGCCCCGTGCCCTTCTGTTTCCACAGCTTTTTGCCCGATCCCGATACGCTCCCGCGGACCTTGGTGGCGTGCGTGCCCGCTCGGCCGACAGCGCGATAATGATTGATCGCCTCCCAGAGCAGGTCTTCGTTGACCGCGCCGAAGACCTCGTCGGCCAGGTCGAGCGTGCCAACCTTCGCCCCGTTCAGATTGTGTACATCAATAGTTGCCATATCTTTTCTCGTGTGGCCGGGCGCCATGCCCGCGGCCTTTGATCTTGCCCAGCCTTAAACTAGCCCTTCTTCGCCGCTCGCTTGGCCGCCTTCAACGGATCGACCGTCGCCGCACCCGCAAACCCGCGGCGCTCTCGCGGCGGTCTCTTCGCTTTGTTAATGATCAGGTACCCGCCGTTCGGTCCCGGCACGCTGCCTTCGACCACCAGCAGATTGTCGTCTTTCTCGATGCCCAGAATCCGCAGATTGCGGGTCGTGATGCGGGCGTTGCCCATGTGTCCCGACATGCGCATACCCTTGAACACGCGCGACGGAAACGCCGACGAGCCGATCGAACCGGTGATCTGGAACATCGAGCCGTGCGACTTCGCGCCGCCGGCAAAGTGATGCCGCTTCACGACGCCCTGAAACCCGTGCCCCTTGCTGGTTCCAACCACATCGACAAACCGTTCGCTTTCGAAAATATCCACCAGCACGCGGTCGCCAACCTTGACCACAGCGTTCGTCGGATCTTCGTTCGGGCCTTCGACTTCGATCATCACTTCGCGCAAAAACCTTACGGGCGGAAGATCGTGCTTGGCAAAGTGTCCCCGCATCGCCTTGGTCAGCTTCTTTTCTTTTACGAACTCGACCAGGCCAACCTGCGCCGCGACGTAGCCATCTTTCGTGCTGGTCTTGTGCTGCGTGACCACACATGGCCCCGCCTGCAACACCGTCGCCGGCCGCACCTCACCCTTCGAGTCGTAGAGCTGCGTCATGCCGATTTTCTTGCCCAGAATTCCCGCGACCTTTGCCATTTCCCTCTCCGTTCCCAGCATGGCCCGGCATTTACCGAACGCCGTCTATTGGCTGGGTGCTCGTCAATCTCAGCCACTGCGCCTTTACTGGCGGCGGATAGCTGAGAGCTGACAGCCTATTTATGTTCTTTTCCGAACGCCTTAATTTCCACATCCACGCCCGCCGGCAGATCGAGCTTCATGAGCGCGTCGACCGTCTGCTGCGTCGGCTCCAAAATATCGAGCAGGCGCTTGTGGGTGCGGATCTCGAACGCTTCCCGCGACTTCTTATCCACGTGCGGCGAACGCAGCACGCAGTACTTGTTCTTCATCGTGGGCAGCGGAATCGGGCCCGCGATCTGCGCGCCCGTGCGCTTCGCCGTCTCCACGATCTCGCCCGTCGACTGATCCAAAATGCGATAGTCGTAGGCTTTCAGCCGTATGCGAATTCTCTCTTGTGCGCTCACTGTTTTCTCTCTCTAACCCCTCCCGGCTATCTTCACTCGGAAGTCCCGGAGGAAAGAACTGGCGGCACGCTGCAAGCCGCTTTCTAAATGCAGAAGCGAAAATTCAGAAGGCAGAAGTTCGATTTTTCTTTACTTCTGCATTCTTACTTCTGCCTTCTACTGAATAATCTCCGCGATCGTTCCGGCGCCTACCGTGTGGCCGCCTTCGCGAATCGCAAACCGCAGGCCCTTTTCCATCGCGACCGGCGTAATCAGCTCAATCACCAGGCTCACGTTGTCGCC
>PLHW01000015.1 GCA_003139095.1 Acidobacteriaceae bacterium | reverse complement strand
CTCCAGCAATTTGACAACCCGGCAAATCCGAAGATGCACTTCGAAACCACCGGTCCCGAGATCTGGGAAGACACCGATGGGCGCGTGGATTTTCTCATCTCCGGCGTCGGCACCGGTGGCACTATCACCGGCGTCTCGGAATACATCAAGGCGAAGAAACCGTCGTTCAAGGCCGTGGCCGTGGAGCCCACCGATAGCCCAGTCCTTTCCGGCGGCAAGCCCGCGCCCCACAAGATTCAGGGAATCGGTGCTGGCTTTGTTCCGAGCATCCTGCGCAAGGATCTCGTCGACGAGATCATTACCGTAAGCAACGATGAATCCATCGAGATGGCGCGCCGTCTTCCGCTCGAAGAAGGTCTGTTGGTTGGCATCTCTTCGGGAGCGGCGGTGGTCGCCGCATTGCAGGTGGCGCGCCGTCCGGAGAATGCGGGGAAATTGATCGTTGTAATCCTGCCCTCGTTCGGCGAGCGCTACTTGAGTAGCATCCTTTTCGAAGGCCTGCGCAACCAGGCGCTCCAGATTCCGACGTCTCAACTTCCAGGCTGATTCATGCCGCATTTGCTTTCGCTAATCCGCGAGGACGTCGCCACCGTGCTGGAGCGCGATCCGGCGGCAAAGTCGCGCCTGGAGATTTATCTCTGCTACTCTGGCCTGCATGCCGTGTGGTTCTATCGCATGAACCACTGGTTGTGGAACCACGGATTCCTTCTCCTCGCGCGCTGGTTGTCGCAGGTCGCGCGCTGGCTCACGGGCATCGAAATCCATCCCGGAGCGCATATCGGCAGACGTTTATTCATCGACCATGGTATGGGTGTGGTGATTGGCGAAACTGCCATTGTCGGCGAGGACGTCACGCTCTACCAGGGTGTGACGCTCGGTGGAACCGGCAAGGAACACGGCAAGCGGCATCCCACTCTGCTCAACAACGTGGTGGTCGGAGGGGGCGCGAAGATTCTCGGCAATATCACGGTGGGAAGCAATTGCCGAATCGGTGCCGGTTCCGTCGTGCTGCGAAATGTCCCTGAGCATTCCACCGTTGTCGGTGTTCCGGGCCATATCATCTTCCGGAATGGCGAACGAGTGGTGATTACCGATCCCAAGCAAATCAACGATCCGCTCTCCGAGGCGCTCGCCGCGGTGGCGACCGAAGTGAACAAGTTGCGCGAGCGAGTGCAAAAACTCGAAGGCCCAGAGGCTTTCCGCGAGCCGCTCTCCGCCTCCCTCCAGAGAATCATGGAAAACATCGACTATCAGATTTAGGTCCGCCGCGCGATCGGCGATCGCGACCGCGCGTTACAAGACCGCGAGATTATTGACGGATTAAATTTTTGCGGACCACAACCCCTGCTTGTTATATCCCTTTGTTGAATCATCTTTATTAGGAGATTGCCGGCGGACGACTTTGTGACCTGCCAATGCAAGAGCAAGGGCTGCTAGACTGCCACCTTGGGTGGACTTTGAATGAACCTTAGTGCTAAGGGAGCGGCCGTCCATTGGCTGCGGGACATCGCGGATCGCAACCGCCAGCAGGAAGCTGTTGGTTTGTTTTCGGTTTGTTCTGCGCATCCCCAAGTGCTGCAGGCAGCCATGCGGCACGCACTCGCCAGCGAGTCCATGCTCTGCGTGGAGTCAACCTCCAATCAAGTCAACCAGTTCGGGGGCTACACTGGGCTTACGCCTGCGCAATTTGCCGAGTACTTGCACTCCATCGCGCAGCACGTGGGCTTCCCGAAAGAAAGGATTCTGCTGGGTGGCGACCATTTGGGTCCGTACCCCTGGCGTCGCGAGTCCCGCCAGATTGCTCTCGCGAAAGCCGGCGAACTGGTGCGCGCCTGCATTCTAGCCGGCTACGTGAAGATCCATCTGGATGCGAGCATGGGCTGCGCAGACGATCCTGTCTGTCCGCTCCCTGACGAGTTAGTCGCCCAGCGCGCCGCTCAGCTCTGCTCTACCGCCGAACACGCCCGCGCCGAATTGCCGGCTGGTGCTCCGGCACCCGTGTATGTAATTGGAACGGAAGTGCCCGTGCCCGGAGGAGAGCAGGCCGCGGGCCATGCGCCTGAAGTGACCCGTGTCGAGAACATGCAGAGAACCCTGGAAGTTTCGCGCGCGGCGTTTCACGCTCGCGGGCTGGAGAATGCTTGGGAGCGTGTTATCGGCCTGGTGGTGCAGCCCGGAGTGGAATTCGGTGACACCCATGTCTTCGACTACGACCGGCGCAATGCCCGGCTCCTGCGTGAGAATCTGCCAGCCTCTCCCCCGCTGGTCTACGAAGCGCACTCCACCGACTATCAAACGCCGGCGGCACTTCGCGAAATGGTAGAAGACCACTTCGCCATCCTCAAGGTCGGACCCTGGCTCACCTTCGCGTTCCGTGAAGCCGTCTTTGCGCTGAGCCGTGTCGAGCAAGAGTGGCTGGGCCACCAAAAAGGCACACAAACCTCAGGTGTCCGCCGCGCCCTCGATGAAGCTATGCTGGCCAATCCCGTCCACTGGAAAGCGTATTACTCAGGGGATGAACCTGGGCTTCAGTTCGCGCGACAATACAGCTACAGCGACCGTTGCCGCTATTACTGGCTGGAGGCCCGCGTGCAGAAGGAACTGGAACGGCTGCTGGCGAACCTCTCCCGCGCCGAAATACCCTTAACACTTCTCAGCCAATGGCTGCCGCAGCAATACGAATCTGTACGCGCAGGAGTTCTCCCTGCGCGGCCTGAGAATTTCATTGAAGACCGAATCCAGCAGGTTCTCAGGCTGTACTCAGCCGCCTGCCGGACCGTCGGGATCGGGAGTATTCAGACTGGTTCCTGAGTCCGCAGAAAGGCTGTCGAGCCAGTGTGCGTCTCGAAAATCCCGAAATATCTCAGTCGACGGGAACGGCGTTATCGTCTTGGCGCATTGAGCGCGAGACTTCGGTCCGTGGTCCGATGAATTGTGCTCGCAGCGATCTCTCTTAGATAGATTGGCAGGTTCGGCCTAACGTGATTGGAGACTATTGTTCGCACGAAACCTTCAGCTTCTTGCCACCAACCCAAGAAGATTTGACCGTCTCGATGGTGGACCCGTAGCGTTTGCCACTCGCAGAACGATTCCCCGGCGGTGACGATTAATGATCGGGTATCAAGGCGCAAGCCGGTATGGAGTGCCTTGAGCGCGCTCTCCTTCGCGCTCCAAATCAAAGTCGAAATGCGAGGTCGGTCGGCGGGGGAACTGCGTGCAACGGTCGCTTGTTCTTGGGCCGTGAAGAAATCGGCAACAAAAGCGTCACTTCGAGGCGCGATCTCCTCGAGATCGCAGCCTAGCGCGGCTCCTGAGAGGGCTACAGCGCAAACGGCACGGTCGCAACTGTGACTAAGCGAGATCCTCGGTGCGACCAGCGGAATCGCGAAGTTGGTAGCCAGCTGAACATCGAGAACAACCTCGGGTGCGCCCGATGGGGCGGCAAGGATTTCTATTTCTGCGAGTTCCCGCGGCTGTTCTGGAATGCCCAGACAAAGTGCTACCGCGCGTTTTGCTGTCCAGCGACCCAGACGCCAGTCGGCGCGGCGCTTCGCAAAACGCAAGCGATCCATTTGCCGCGCCTCTTCAAGGCTCAGCCAAGCATTGTCCGGTGGTAAGTCGGCCTCGGTTTGTTCCAGCCAATAAACATTCATTCCATCTGGTAACTCCAGAAGCGCGGAATCTTGTGAAGGACTCGACATCTGCGACACTCTATTGGACGCGCGTTCTCTAGGCAGCGCTTTCGATCGATTCGACCTTGCCGGTTGAGGGCGCTTCCGCTCTTGATTCCCGCTCCTTTTCTATTGCGTTGTGTACCGCATGGATGAGATATGGACGAAGGGTCGCGGGAGCAATAATCTGGTGCAACGCGCCCACTTCCAGTGCTCGTTGGACGCTGTGCACGCGATCAAACTCGTCGGCCACCTCGCCGAGCTTCTCGGATTGGATGGCCTTGTAAAGTTCGGCTGCTTGCGTCTGCAGGCGACTTTTCTCCACGCCAGTTGCTCGCGCGAGGGCCTCATTCAGCGTTACTAGACGCGGATCTTTTCGAGTTCGGGCTTCGACCTCGCCGGCAAAAACTACGGCGGCCGCGGGCGCGCCTCCAATTACGGAGGCATAAGTCCCTTCCAGCGCCACCACTTCAAGCTGCTTGTTAAGCGCCCGTGAGAACACCACGTAGGCGCCGCCGTGATAGCGAGAAATTACGCAAAAGACGATGGGGCCCCGGAAGTTGACGACTGCGCGTCCAATCTCCGCGCCATACTCCAGTTGCAGTCTGCGTAACGATTCGGGAGATCCATCAAAGCCGGAAAGATTGGCCAGGATGACGACTGGGCGATTGTTGCTCGCGGCGTTGAGAGCACGAGCTACTTTCTTTGAAGACATTGGGAAAAGCGTCCCGGCGGTCCATTGGTCGGGTCCGTCGGCGGGCACAAATCCCAGGCGAGGCACGGGACGAGACTCGATGCCAATGAGACACACCGGGTAGCCACCGAGGTGGGCATCCCAGACCACTGCCGTTTCTGCGCCGCGCATGCCAGACCAACGCTCCAAGGGAGCATGGTCCTGGTCGACCGTGGCCATCATGACCCGGCGAATGTCAAAGGACTTCTTGCGCCCCGGATTGGTGTCGTTGGAAAAGATCTCGCCGGTCCGCGTGAAGCCTTCTTCGCCGTTTCTCTTGTGCGGGTAGGACTGGACATCGCGGTCAACGGGATCATTGGTGAGTGCGCGACGGGGGAAGCGCTCGCCCGGCGCCACGTACGTGTGATCGTAGTGGCGATAGAGGATGTGGCAGGCCTCTTCAAGGTCGCTCGCGAAATACTGGGCCTGGCCGTTCAGGCCCATGATGCGGTCATAGCCGCCGATGCCGAAATTGTCCTCGGCGGAGACTCCACCGGAGTAGTCGAGCGCCCGCTTGCCGGTCAGAACCATCGCCGCTTTCGGTGTCATAACGAGGATGCCGCGAGTGTGCATCAGCATGGTGGCCTCGGCGTTCCAATACGGTTGGGCACCCACGTTGATGCCATTGACGAGCAGGTTGATTTCGCCGCCAGCCTGCGTGAAGAGGATAATGCGGCGCAGGACCGCAGCGATCCAGTCCATGTTCTCGACGCCGCTGTTCATGGCAATTTTGGCTCCGGCCGAGATGGGGAACCATTCGAGAGGCACGCCGAGTTCCTGGGCTAAATCGAGAGCGGCGATGATGCGTTTGCACTCGGACTCGGCCAGCGCGCCCAAATCCCTGCCCGGGTCGCCCGCCAACAGGACCCTGGTCATCCCCTCCGGATAGCGCTCCGTGAAGTTGCGGATGACGCCGGCGATAATGTTCGACTTGTTTTGCCCATAGGGACGGTCGACGGGAACGAGCCGGTTGTCGGGGCCAAGATCGTGCTCGACAAAGGTGCCCGGAGGAAACTCCGCCTGCGTGTGTTCCGGAGACGGGGTCAGCATTTTGATGATCTCGTAGGGATAAACCAGTCCACGTTGGCGCATGCGGACGACCTTCTGTTCATACTCCGCCAGTGGTTTCATGGGCTGAAGTTTATTGGCGGGGCGGAAGGTGATCAATACACCGCTGCCCACCGGGGTGGAGATTCGAACGACCATTTCGCGCAGTTCGCCGGTTTCCGGGCTGGGGATGCGAGCCCGGACCACAACCTGCTCCAGGCCAAGTCCTTCGGTCGCAGGCTGCAACTTGTGCACGATGTTGTTGAGCTCATCGGATTCGAGAATAAGTGGGGGCCAAACATAGAGCAGGACCCGATTCCAGCAGAGGCGCTCATGAGCCTTGCGTCGCGTCTGAATGGCGCGGATGGCGGCCAGCGCTTCGGCAAACATGCGCTCCAGATGCGGTAACTGCACGATGCGGCCGGTCTCATCGCGCACGGGAGTAAGATCGCGAACTTCGGCGCAGGCGAATAGGCGTTCATCTTTGGGATTGTCGCGGGCGACACCACGAATCAGATAAACGTCTTCCGCGGAGGGAAGGCGCTCAATGTCGAAATTGTTGAGCCGCCACAGATGCAGACGCTTTCCCATCATCGGATGTATGCCGCGATAGAACCGGTCTTCGGCGTAGGCGTCATTCGACGGACGATAGGTGAACTGCTGCATGGTGCCGGCCTGCCCATTTGGACCTCCGACGGCGACGAGGATGCGGTGAATGGGCCGAATGAAGCCGGCTTGTTGGAGCAGGGCGCAGATTTCCCGCTGAGTAGTTTCCGGATTGCCAAGGGGCTCGGAATGCCAGGCGTACAGATCGACGACAATTTCGCAATCGGCCGGTATCTCGGCAATCAAAGGATTCAGTGTCCGGGCGGTTTCTGAAAGCCGGGCGAAGTCGGAGTGCGTGCTGAAGACGTGAACGCGCTTGCCTTCATGATCGTATTCTGTCGATGCATAACACTGCCCATCGGCTACCCAGGAGTGAAAGTCCATAAGCGTGCGAATCCGATAGTAGCGCCGGACAAACACTTCCAGCATCAACTGTCGCAAAGCGGGGCTGGCCTCGCCAAACCTGCTGGCGAACAGGCCGACGAGGGGCTGAGGACATTCCACCAACGCTTGTACTCGCTCGGACCGGTCGGCGGCCCCGGGATTGGTAGTGAGGTAGGCGAGGTCTCCTTCCAGCTGGGCATATACCTGCCTGCGCGCCGCCTCAAACAGTGGCTGATCGAAATAGCGGTAGCGCACCTCCCGGGCCATGTCGCTGACGGCCGGGAACAGCTCATGGGTTATGAAGATGATGCGCCCGAGAAGAGTGCGAAACCCTTCGTCGGAGCTTGGAGGAAGATTTTCGACGCACCGCAAGCGGCGTTCAAGGACGAGCAAAATCGGCGCGATTTGCTGCTCCAGCCGCTGATGCGATTTGTAGATCCAAAGCAGGCTGTCTTCCAATTCCGGCGAACGATCCAGTGTCGTTATGCCGTAGTGGGTGAGGGCACGCTGCAGAGCTTCGACAAAAGCAGGGGGTAACCCTTCCCCTCGTGTGTCGATCAAGCGCAGATAGGTAAAGAGATAGGCTTCGGCACTGGGGCGCTCACCGCCGCTCGGATCGTCCAGCTGGGGCTGGCGGTGAAACAAAGAACAGATATCGACGAAGATATTGAGAATCTCATTCTCCGCACGTTCGATCTCTTGATTGCCGACGGGACAATTGCGGCTCCACTCGGACAGGGAGCGCGAAACCTGGGCCGGATCCACATCGAAGCCCAGCATGAGCCGGCGAAGATCCTCCAGATTTGAGCGAACGGCAAAAAGCGGGTCGTCGATGCTTTCGCGGGTGGCGTTCGACACTCCGAGAGCTACCCGCTTCTGCTCGGTCACGTTTGCCTCGTCGGCCAGGGGATCGATTTGCAGCAAAGGCGCGCCGGTGTCGACCTGTACGTTAGGAATGGTCAATACGCAACGGACTTTTCCGGAGAATGGAGCAACGACTTCCATTTCCATTTTCATCGCTTCCAGTACGGCGAGACGATCGCCAGCGGAAACTGAATCACCCGGCTTGACCTGAATCGAAATAACCACGGCAGGAGCGGGCGCGTGCACGACGCCGCCATCGTCGCGGTCAATCCGATGAGCGACGCCATCCACCTCGATTGCGTAGCTGAGGCCTTGAAGCACAGAGACGATGTGGAATCGCCGGTCAAATCCGTTGAGCCAATATTCAAACTGACCGAGGCGATCCCTCTCGATCTGGACGCGGGCCCCATCCATTTCCACGCCATACCGGTTTGTCCCAAGACGAAAGACCGTAGGCGAATAAGACTGGCCGCGGTAGCGCAACGCCAGGACCCGGCCGACCGCGCTCCGAACCTGCGGACGGCCGCGCACCGCCGAGGCATAGAATTGGGTTCGTTCCACGGCAAGTTCAGCCTCGTAGGCTTCAATGGCAGCGGCCGCCAATGCAGCATCAGCGTAGGGTCTGGATAGACGCTCTCGATCTGCCATCAAACGGTCGAGCCACCCGACATCGACTTGGGCGTCCTGAACTTCGGGACGGTTCAGTAGTTCGAGGAGAAACGCTTTGTTGCTGGCTCCGCCCTTGACCACCACCACACTCTCGCGCAACGCGCGCTGAAGCCGGGAGAGGGCTTCTTTGCGGTTGCGGCCATGCGCGATCAGCTTGGCAATCATGGAATCGAATTCCGCGGGAACGGAATCGCCTTCGGTGACGCCAGTATCGATACGCACACCCGGCCCGGTTTGGATGCGAAAGCGCTCAATGGCGCCGGGAGCGGGCGCAAAACCATTGTCCGGATCCTCCGCGTTCAGGCGAACCTCGATGGCATGACCGTTGACCGGCGGGACCTCTCCTTCAAGGCGACCGAAACGCGCGACGTGAATCTGAAGTTTGACCAGATCGAGGCCCGTCGTGAGTTCGGTGACGGGATGCTCGACTTGCAGGCGCGTGTTCATCTCCATGAAAGAAAAACGCCGGCCATCGGGTTGATAAAGGAACTCCACCGTCCCGGCATTGTGATAGCCGGCGGCCTGACTCAGACGAATAGCGGCTTCCCTCAACGCCTGATCCTGTTCGAACGAGAGAGCTGGAGATGGCGCCTCTTCGAGGATCTTCTGCTGGCGGCGCTGGATGGTGCAGTCGCGCACCCCGGCGGCCCAGGTTGTGCCATAGTGGTCGGCAATGATCTGGACCTCGACATGTCGTGTGTTGCGAAGCAGTTGCTCCATGAAGACAGTGGGATTTCCGAACGCTTTAAAGGCTTCGGCGCGAGCGCTTTCGAAGGCCCGGGGAAGTTCCGATGGGAGGCGCACGATGCGAATGCCGTGACCGCCTCCTCCAGCAGTCGCTTTGATGAGCAAAGGGTAGCCGAGGCGCCGGGCGTGCAAGGTGGCATCGGCTAGGGTATCAACCGAGCCGCCGCTCCAGGGAACCACAGGAATGCCAGCCCGCTCAGCCATGAGTTTGGAAGCGATCTTGTCGCCGAGACGCCGCATGACGGCACCGTCGGGCCCGATAAAGACGATGCCCAGGTCATGGCAAAGGTCTGCGAAATCGGCATGTTCCGCGACAAAGCCCCACCCCACCCAAACCGCTTCCGCACGAGCTGCGGTCAAGGCGCGTTCGAGTCGCCCATAATCGACATAACTGCACTTTGGGGAATTGGTATTTGGATCAATACTCTGGGCGGCACCAAGAGAGAATGCCTCGTCCGATTCGCGGACAAACATGGCGTGGCGATCAGGATCCGTGAACAACGCGATCGTGCGCAGCGATGTGCCGTATTCCTGGTTGAACTCTCGCGCAGCGTGAATGAAGCGCATGGCGGCTTCACCGCGATTGACGATTGCGATACGTTGAAAGTCGTGCTGCATAAGGGCTCCGATTCGACTGCGCTGTCGTATCTGATTTTCGTTCGTTACGCGGCTTGAACAGCTTCACTGCTCATCACCGATTGCAGGACTTCCAATTTCCCGGCATCGACTAAGGCGGGTAAACCCACCGTGCGGTATCCGGATAGTTGCAAATAACAATTTCCCTTTTCGTCGATGACTTCGGCGTTGAAGCTGCCTTCGCCGGGATGCGGAATAACGAGCGCATACAGGCGGGTCTCTGACAGTTCGGGCGCTCGTAACAAGGAGACACGACGTACAAATTGCGGCAGACCCATGCGGCCTTGCACACCCAACTCCCAGAGTCCCGCAGCCTGGAAACAAAGCTCGATGAGCCGGGGAGCGAGCAACGTCGGCAAACCGGCCGGCTGGTGATTGTCGCGCAGTCCCTTGGCCATTAATCCCACGACCCGGTTCCCATCCCACCACGCTCGTTCCACGACCTGGTACGCGGGGCCGTGGAAATAGATGCGATAGATGTCGGATGCCTCGACTGCAGGGCCGGATGGAGTGGAGGGTGCCGGAACGTTCAGCGGTTTGGGCGCGTGCTTGGAGAGCACGACGCGCCCAGTGAAGTGGGTGGTGACCTGCGGTTCGGCCTGGTTAGGCAAATTTCGGCGGCCCATCAACCGGCACTCGGCGATCATGGTCTCGCCCCGCGGGTGGATGGCCGTTTCGATGGTGAGCGTGCGCGACTCGTTCCGATAGAACTTAAACGGTGCGAGAAAGTTGACATCCTCCACGGCTTCGACGTGCCACCCCGGAAGCAGCCGTGTGGCGGCTTCCGCGAATGCCTCCATGCCCATGACACCCGGCAACACTGGCGTTCCGTCAATCTGGTGGTCTTCGAGAAATGGCTGGGCTTTCGGATCGATCTCGGTTTCGATGGTGATGCCGCGGTAGAGCCCGGCGCTGGTGATCCTGCCGGTGATGGGACCGATGACCTTCTGCGATGGAGATTCCACGGCGGAAATATCGAGTCCGCCAGTCGCGTCCCACTCGTTGAGCAGAACTCCGAGATGCTGGCCGATCACAATTTCTCCGGTCGTTCCGCCAGCGGTCAGCTCGCGGCGAATCACCGGAACGCCCGCTTCGGGTGCAAGCATGTCGATACCGGCGGTCTCCATGATCTTGGGAATGGAACCGCGGGACGCCATGCCGATCTCCCCCCAAGCGGTCCAATCGATGACAATGCCGCGAGTGGACCGATGCGAGGTGCGGAGACTCGAAGTGATCTTGCAGAGCAGATCGTTGGCGGAACTGTAGTCCGTTTGTCCCGGATTGCCGAATCGGCCCGCGATCGAACTAAAGGCCACCGTCGCGGCCAACGGCATATCGCCGATGGCGTGCAGGAGATGGAAGAAGCCATCGCCCTTCACGTCGAAAACAAGATCGAACTCGCGCTGGTCTTTATCGGGCAGGGCGTGACTGCGTTCGATGCCGGCGGCGTGGAGCAGGACATCAATGCGGCCGTAGGCCTCGCGGATGCGGTCGATCACCTTCGCGACGCCATCGCCATCGGTGAGGTTCACGCTAATGTAGTGGGCGGTTCCGCCGGCGGCCTGCACGGCAGCGATCGCGCTTTGGGCGGCGTGCGCGCGTTCCAGGGCGGCTAGTTCTTTCTCGACCAGCGCGGGAGTGGCCCGCTCGCCGCGCGCCTGCATACGTGCAAACAAATCGCGCTTCAGACCTTCTTTGTCGCCAACAAAACGCTTGACGTCGGGGTTATTCGGATCGGGCTCGGGCACCAGGTCGAGCAGGTAAAAGATGCCACCCGATGCGGCTGCCAGATCGCTCGTGATCGCGGACACGATGCTGCCCGCCGCTCCGGTGATCAGGAAGACTGTTTTGTTGTTCAGCGTCAGGCCGGGCTGGCCGTCGGCTGCCGGCTGCTCTCGTAAGCCGACAGTCCAGCGCAATCCACTTTTGTAGCCGATCTCGACCGCACCGTTGTCGCGCAAAGTCTCGTCGATGAGAGTTTGGGCGATCTCTGCGACATTGCGCTCAGGTTCGAAATCAACTGCCTTGACGAGGGTGTCGAGGCGCTCGCGCTTGTAGGTCTTGGTGAAGCCGGAGATCGCGCCGCCGAGCGGTGCGACGGCGCCAGCCTCGTCATAGCCATGCTGACCGCCGAGCCTGAGCGCCGAGACGAAGAAAGTGCCGGGCTTTCCAATGGGCACGTACAAATTGCGCATGGTGGTGTAGAGCAACTTGAGCCGCAAGCGCACTGCTTCGTGCCATGTGGCAGCGTCGATTTCCGTGAGATGGCCTTCATAGTCGAGGGCGGGGAGCCAGTAGACTCCATGGATCGGACCGGCGGCGAGCCAGGTCTTGATGCGATTGGTCAGCTCGTCTGCGGTGGGTGCGCCTTCGACCTGGAGGACTTCAACACCGAGCGTGCCGAGGCGTTGGCTGAGGGCCGAAGCCACTCCGCCTTTGTCTGGCATGATGACAACTCGTTGGCCACGTTCGAGGTTCACGCCTGTTGGCTTGCACATGGAGAGGGATGGACGTAGGGTCGGCACCGGCACGCGACGTGGCACGCGATCCGCGGCCTCGAAGTTGGCAAGCGCGGGACGCGGTACAACGGCTGGCTCCGAGGGTGACGGCGCGGTCGGCGTCTGAGCGGTCGCGAGAGTTTCCGCGGTTGACTTGCCCGCAATTGTGGGCGCGCCGGGCCGGCGGTCATGCGCGAACTTGATGACGTGAGCGAGCGTTGGGAAGTCGCGCAGCTTGAGCTCGGCATCACGCTGGATGTTGAATGCCGCGCGTACGGACGCGAACATCTCTGCTTGTTTGACGGTGTCAATACCGAGGTCGGCTTCGAGGTCGAGATCGAGATCGAGCATGTCGACGGGATAACCGGTTTTCTCGGCGACGATGGCGAGGACCTTCTCTTTAATAGTGTCATCAGTCACGGTGTCGGTGGGGGTGGACGAGGCGACGGAAGCGGGCTGGGGAGAAGAGACGCGGGCAGCAGTCTGAGGAGTGACAGGTGCCGGCGCGGGCGTTTCGCTTGGTACGGCTGCAGCGCGCTGCACTGTGGGTGCGGCCAGATCCGGCCGTTTCTCGTAGACAAACCGGATCACGTGGGCGAGCGTCGGGTAATCACGGAGCTTGCGGTTCTCCTCGCGTGGGATGTTGTAAGTCTCGCGGATGGCCGCGAACATTTCTGCTTGCTTGACGGTATCGACGCCGAGATCAGCTTCGAGATCGAGATCGAGGTCAAGCATGTCGCTCGGGTAGCCGGTTTTTTCGACGACGAGGGCGAGGACGCGCTCTTTTACTGGATCGCCCGCGCCTTCTCGATTAATAAGCACAGCGGGACTCGGAGGTGTTGCGACGGCAGCGGGTACCTTCGCGGGTTCCGGCGTGGAGACCTTAGTCTCAGCTTTCGACGCCACTAGCGTCGGGACCGGCTTGGACGTGGTCGGCGGCGGCGGCGCCTGGGTTTTCAGATCGGAGCGTCGATCGCGGACGAAGCCGATCACGTGGGCGAGAGTCGGGAAGTCGCGAAGTTTGATAGTCTCGTCGCGCACAATGCCGTAGGCTTCGCGCACGGCCGCAAATACTTCAGCTTGCTTAACGGTATCGACCCCCAAGTCAGCTTCGAGATCGAGGTCGAGATCGAGCATGTCGACCGGATAGCCCGTCTTCTCGGCAACCAGAGCAAGGATGCGCTCCTTCACGTCATCGGGGGCGATCGCAGGTGCGACAGGCGGAGGTGCGACCACGGGTAGCGCGACGCCAACCTCTGCGGTTGCTTCAGCGACCGGCTTGACCGCGCTCTGGATCGGCGCCCCAATCGCGGCCGGCACCGCTGGTTTCAAAATCACCGGCGATTCCGGCTGTGTCACCACTATCTGGCGAAGCTGCGGTTGGATGGCGGGAACTGGCGCTGGCTCGGCCCGGGATTCAATCGCGACTTCCGCGTGCTTTGCGGCTGCGCCCTGGTCGCGCACCCGCAGCGTGCGGTGGACTATTTCCAAATCGGCGGTGGGATATCCTGTGATGCGGTTGAGCCACGCGTCCCAAGCTGCTGGATCTGCGACGCGGTAGGCATAGCCCAGAGAATTCGGTGCGCGGCGAACACCATCTTTAGTTGCGACCCAACGCAACAGCGTCAAGCTGATCTGCGAACCAAAACCAGCCGCCAGGCGCAGCGCGTATTCGACTGGATACGCCCCACCTTTGGACAGATTCAACGTGCCGAGCTGTGGATCGACTTCCTTGAAGTTCGAGACGGGCGGAACGCATCCGGTTTCGAGCGCTTTGACTGCGACCACATCTTCAATGCCGGTGGCCATCGCATGACCGGTGAATCCTTTGGTGTTGGCGATCACGATGTGATCGGCAACGTCGCCGAAGACTTGGCGCAGGGCGTGAATCTCAGCCGCGGCGCTGCCGCCCCGGGCCGGAGTATAGGTTTCATGAGAGACAAACACGGTGTGGGCAGCGATGTCCTGACGGCGAATGCCGTGGCGCGCTTCAGCCTTGGAGACAACGTCTTCCATCATCTGGCCGATGTGCTGAACGTCGAGGCGCGTGCCGTGGAAAGCGCTGTTCGCAGTAATCGAGGACAGTACTTCGCAGATTGGCTGAATTCCGCGTTCGCGCATTGCGTCCGCGCTCTCAACGACCAGCGCAGCGGCGCCCATGCCAATGACCAGGCCGTGACGGCGGCGGTCGAAAGGAATCGCGGCTTCTTCCACGTCCTCGTCGGTGGCGGCCGCGCCGCTGGCTAGGAAGCCGGCGCCGATCCACTCGAGCATGTGATCGGAAGTGACATCGTCGGCCGAAATTACAATTACGCGCCGGCAACGGCCTGCGCGGATCCAATCCTCGGCTAGGGAGACGGCCTGGGTGGTGCTGGCACAAGCCGCGTTGATGGCGGTATTCGGGCCGCGTGCGCCGATGAACTCGGCGAACTGAGAGTGTCCCATCGAAAGCGTGCGGAACAGGAAACGGCGGTCGAAGACGTATGGAGTCTTCTCGATCGCGTCGCGCAGTTCCTCGACGCGGCGGTCGATCTCCGGTTCCAAGGAAGAATGACCGTTGTTATCGGGCACGCGAGCGCGCAGGGTCTCGAGTAATGACAACTGCTCGCGACGGCTGTGATCGGTGTAGTAACGCGACATCTCGTCGGCGAAGGAGTCATAGCCCGGGAAGGCGGAAGCAAAAATTACGCCGGTGTCGTCGCGCAAGGCATCGGGCAAGCCCCAGCGGTCGGGCAGTTTCGTGCCCTTGCTGGTGGTCTTGTAGCGCATGACGAGAGGAATGCCGGCGTCGCGCAGGGCATCGATGCCGACAGCAATTGCTAGCTGCGTGTCGCGATCGAGGGCGGCCAGGCGATCGGCGGTAACACCGAATTCGTTTTCGAGATCGAACGTACCTCCGCGTCCGGCCAGCTTGATAACGTCCGCAACATTATTAATGGTCTCGAACGTCGGGCCGCCGTTGTCGTTCTTGACCAGGCGGGTGATGTGCTTGTCGAGCATGGCGCGGCGGAAACGGCTTGGAATGACATCGATGAACTGCTCGCCGCGGAGAATGCGCCCGACATTGCCATCGTCGAAGATGTGGCCGTTTCCGGGCAGGCCGAGAGCTGCGCCAGTGATGGCGACCGTCTGCGAGGTTGGAGCTTCTTTTTGGCCGCGATAGACCTCCCAGCCGCGTTCGAGAACATCGGCGAACATGCGGCCGAGTTCCACATATGTGTTGCCGTTGGATGGCACGTTACCGACGGCGGCGACGGGGATGGCGGGCGGCGGTGGGACTGGTTTCGAAATTTCTGGTTTTGAAGGCGCGGCCGGCGCGAATGTTGTCGCGGGCTCGCGAATGGTTGCCGCAACGCCACGGCCCAATCCGGCCGCGTAGAGGCCACACAACGCCTGGTTGAAAGCCCAGATGTCGCCGAACTTCGGGTGATTGGTGAACAGAGACAAGACGTCGCCGCGGCTACCCAGCACGTCTTCAGCAAACCCCTGTAGCGCTTTCTTCGGTCCAACCTCCACAAAGACGCGCGCGCCCGCGTCGTACAAGGTCCGCAGTCCCTTCACGAATTGGACGGGTGAAGCAACCTGCAGCGCCAGAAGATCCAGCATCCTGGGCACAACATCGGGGCCGGTCGGATAGAACTCGCCATTCACGTTGGCGACGACCGGAATGCGCGGCGATTGCAGCCGGAGGCCCGATAGCGCCTGGCGCAAAGGTTCACTAGCCGGAGCCACGATCGAGGTGTGGAACGCGTGGCTCACGGGCAAGGGCGCGACTTCGTAGCCGGCTTTCTGGAACAACGCCATTGCCTGCTCGATTGCCTGACTGGCGCCGCCAATCACGGCCTGGCGCTCGCTGTTGATGTTGGCGATTACGGCGTAGCCGTTCACGGTTCTGAGAATTCGTTCGATTTCCTCGAGGGGCGCAAAGACCGCGGCCATCTTGCCGTTGTCCCCGATCGAGACACGAGTCATCCCACGTCCACGGGCACTGACAGCTTCCAGCGCGTCTTCAAACGGAAGAGCGCCCGAGGCAACCAGGGCGCCGTATTCGCCCAGGCTGTGGCCCATCGTGAAATCGGGCGCGATGCCATAGGCAGCTAACATGCGCGTGAGAGCGAGGTCGGTGGCCAGCACCGTCGGCTGAGTGATCTCCGTCTGGCGCAGGTCGTCTTCCGCCTTGGCAACCAGGCTTTCGTCCGATTTGTCTACGTAGATGTAGGCACTGAGCGGCTTGCCGAGCAGCGGCGTCATCACGCGATCGGCTTCCGCGAAAGTTTCGGTAACAATCGGGTCCAGGGCGCGAAGAGTCTCGAGCATGTTGACGTACTGGGAGCCTTGGCCGGTGTACAGGAAGGCAACTTTGGGTGCGGGTCCGTGGCCGCGGAAAATACCTTGCGCGCGCAAGGCTTTCCACATGGCAGGCTGATTCGCCGTGATGGCTTTGAGCGCGGCAGCCGACTTGGCCGCGAGCTCCGCCGCGTCGGCGTAGTCGATGGCGATGCGCTCGGGCGCGCGAAGGTCGGATTCTGCCGGAGCGGCAGGCGCGGGCACGCGTCCGGCCTCGGCCTCTTTTTGAACAGCGCGCAGGCGGTCGATCAGCGCGGTGTCTGAGCTGGCGCCGATGACCAATGCGCCGCGAAGAGGCGCCTTATAAAGAGGTGCATTATAAGAAGATAAAGAAGCGGGGGAGATTTGTGTGGCATTCATAATTACCTCTTTTGTGGGACTGGGTGGGATCTCGGAGACTGCGGTTGGCCGTTTGCCATTGCCGTTCAGCCTATGGGGAATGTATTCCTCAAGGACTGCATGGAAGTTGGTGCCGCCAAATCCGAAGGCGCTCAATCCAGCGCGCCGCACGCCCTCCGCCGGGATAGTCCACGGCTTGAGAGTGGTGTTGACATATAACGGTGAGTGGGCAAAGTCGATGTCGGGATTTGGACGGTCGCAGTGCACGCTGGGCGGAAGAACTTTGTCGCGCAAAGCGAGCGCTAGTTTTAGCAATCCCGCAGCGCCGGCCGCGCCCTTCAGATGCCCGATGTTCGACTTGACCGATCCGAGCGCCACGGACGCGGTGGGGAGATGGAAGCCGCTGAGCGAGTCGACGAGGCTTTGCACTTCGACAACGTCACCGACGCGAGTCGACGTGCCGTGGCCTTCGAACAACGTGGCGGTCGCCGCCGAGAGGCCGGCGTTTTGCCAGGCGCGCTCGATCGCGAACTTCTGGCCTGCAGGGTTGGGAGCGGTGATGCCTTTCCCTTTGCCGTCACTCGATCCGCCCATACCGCGCAGCACGGCGTATATCTTGTCGCCATCGCGCTCCGCGTCAGCCAAGCGCTTGAGCAGGAAGATGGCAGCGCCTTCGCCCATCACGAAGCCGTCGGCTCCTTCAGCGTAGGGACGAGTGCCGGTGGCGGAGAGCGCGCCGATTTTGCAGAATTTGACGAAAGTCTGCGCGCCCATATTGCGGTCGATTCCGCCCGTGACCACCGCATCAAAATCATGCTGGACAAGACCCTCGATGGCGGAACTGATGGCCGCCATGGCTGAGGCGCAGGCAGCGTCGCAAATGTAGTTGGGTCCATGAAAGTTGAAGAGGTTGGCGATGCGGCCCGCGATACAGTTCGCGAGTTCGCCAGGCATGCTGTCTTCGGTTATATCCGGCAGATGCTTGTCCATGCGCTCGTGGAGTTCGCGCGAGATGTCATGCCTTAGGGCCTCGGGCAGCGCCGCGAAACTCGGGCTCCCGTCCAGTTCGTGCGCATACTCGGGGAAGAACACACGCAGTGCGGTGAGGTAGTGTTTCTCACCGGCCATGGCATTGCCGAGAATGACTGCTGTGCGGTCAAGGTCGAGCGGACGCTTGGGATATCCGTAATCTTCCAACGCTTCGCGCGTGGCGGCGATCGCCCACTTTTGCGCGCCGTCCATCGCGTCCGCAACGCGGGGCGGAATGGGCAGGCGCCATTTCAGCGGATCCCAGACAAAATCGCGCACCCAGCCGCCGATCTTGGAATACGTCTTATCGGGCGCTTTGGGATCGGCGTCGTAATAAAACTCAGGATCCCAGCGATCCGGTGAGACGTCCGTGATGCTGTAGCGGCCGTTCTTCACGTTTTCCCAAAAGGCAGTTACGTTCGGGGCGTCGGGCAACACTGCTCCCGCCCCCACGATCGCGATAGCTCGATGCGCGGTGCTTTCCATATGACACTCCAGCTTTTATGAAGGGCATCCGGTGTCGCGGAGCGGCCGGATGCCGGTCAGAAATCTTGCCCTAGGCGACTTTCTGCATTTGCTTCGCCGCGCGGTTGTAGAGCGCGTCGGCGATGGAATCCATGTCGGAAATCAAACCTGCCTGCGCACGATGAATAGCAGGCAAGCCGAGAGACGTTTCGAATGCGGTGAGGCCGGCATCGGTGACTCCGCCGGCGCCCACAACCAGGCGCACACCTTCTTGCGCAACTTTGAGGGCGGCTTCGCGCGCAAAGACGCGGCTCATGGCGGCGAGCGCGACAGGGTCGAAACGGCGGCTCGCTTTTTCCGTGAGTTTGCCGTCGGCCATCGACGCGGCACGGTACGACAAGCTGCCCGCGCACTCTGCATAGGCAATCAGTTCGCCCAGGCGGAGAAGAATGTGCTGGTAGCGAGTCAGTCGCCCAACGCGGGCTTTCTCCATCACCGCGGCCAGCGCGTGCAGCGCCAGCGCCGCAGTGTCCGCTCCCACCTCTGGATGCTGCGCGTGCAGCGCTTCAAATTTGCGCGCATCGTCGTGATAGTACTGCCCACGCGTTTTCAGGTGGAGCTGCCAGCGATCACGGCTGATCGTCATCTCCATGATCTCGGAGGTGCCCTCATAAATGATGGTGATGCGAACGTCGCGGCTGATCTTCTCCACCATGTATTCGTGCGTGTAGCCGTAGCCGCCGAGCGCTTGAATACTGGCTTCGGCAGCGGCATTGCCGGCCTCGGTTGCCATGTATTTAGCAATCGCCCCTTCGGTGTTGAGGCTGCCTTCGTTGCCGGCATCGATGCGCTCCGCCGTCTCCTCTATATAGGAGCGGGCGGCCTCGAGGCGCACGGCATGCGGCACGATCAGCTTGTGCGTGTAGCCCTGCTTTTCAGAGAGTGGCCCTCCAGCCTGGATGCGCTTGGTGGAATAAGGAATGGCGCGATCAAGCGCCGCCCATCCCGCGCCCAGCCCAAAGGCCGCCACCATCAGCCGGGTGTAGCCGAAGACCGCCTGCGCCTGGAGCAGTCCCTGGCCTTCGACTCCGCCGAGTAAGCGGTCGGCATCGACGTAGACGTCACTGAACGCCAGCGCCGCCGTGTTGCTGAGACGTATGCCGTGCTTGTCTTCTGGCGCGTCGTGACTGAAACCCTTGGCGTCTTTTTCGACCACGAACCAGCTCGGACCGGCAGGTGTATTGGCTAAGACCGTGTAGACGTCGGCGATCCCGCCGTTGCTGATCCACTGCTTGTTGCCGTTGATCTTGTAGCCAACAATGCGGTCGTCTTTGAGGACACGATCGGCGGTGGTGCGCAGAGAGCCGAGATCGCTTCCGGCTTCCGGCTCTGTTGCGCCGTAGGCGAATAGCAAACCTTCGTCGGCGATGCGGCTCAGCCAAAGCTTCTTTTGTTCGGGAGTCGCGCCTACCGTGATGGGATCGCTGCCGAGGAAGGTGGCAAGAACCGCAGTGGCGATACCGAGATCGATGTGCGCCATCTCCTCACAAATGCAATAGACATCAAAGGCGCCGCCTCCCATCCCTCCAAACTCTTCGGGAATGAACAGGAGTTGAATCCCGAGCTTGTTCGGATCGCACATGTGCCGGACGATTTCGACGGGGCATTCGTCGCGCTCGTCGAGTTCAATCAGCGTTTCGTCGGGAAGCTTTTTCTTGGCGAAGTCTCGAAGGGAGTTCAAACTAAGTTTCAGGGTCTTGGGTGTAATCATCGTGATGTCCTCTATTTCACGGAAACGCCGCGAGCTTCTTGAACTTTGGTTGTGAGTTCAGGCAGAAATTCGAGGATGTCGTCGACAATGCCGACATCCGCAACCTGAAAAATGGGTGCCTTGGGATTTTTGTTGATGGCGATGATGAAGGGATTCCCTTTGAGTCCGGCGAGGTGTTGGAACGAGCCACTGATGCCGCAGGCCAGATAAACCTTGGGCTTGACGGTCTTCCCGGACGAACCAACCTGCCGGGATTTTTCCAGCCACTTGGCGTCAACCACGGGGCGGGAGCAACTCACCGCGGCGCCGAGCGCTTCGGCGAGTTCCTTTGCAATGCCGATGTTGTCTTTTTCCTGAATGCCCCGGCCGACCGAAACCAACACGTTGTGTTTGGTGATGTCTACATCCCCCGCTTCGGCGACGATTGTTTCCAGATAGCGGCGCCGCGCTGTCAGCGCGCCGATTTCGGAGGATTTGTCGACGACGATACCGTTGACGGCAGCGTTCTCGACCTGCTTGAACGCGCCGGGACGGATAGTAATCACGACGCCTGACGCGATGTCGCAGCGCACATGAGCGCTGACCTGCCCACCGAATTCCTGACGGACAAGTTTGAGATGGGAATCTTCGATGCCTTCGATTGCAATTACGTCGGAAACAAACGATGCGTTCGTTTTGATGGAAAGGCCGGGCGCCAGATCGATTCCGAAGTGCTCATGAGCAGCCAGGACGACGCAGCCAGCCGGGAGGATCTTGACCAGCGCCTGGCGGATCAACTCGGCGTTGGGATAGGCAAGAACCTCGTTCGAGATTTTCCATATCTCTGCGTAGGAAGCGCGGAGCCCTGAGCAGACAACATCGAGGTCCGCGCCAAAACCCGTAACGATGGCGGTCAGGGGAGCGGACGGGTCGATTGCTCTTGCCGCTGAAATCAGTTCCGCCGCGGAATCATCGGCCACGCCGGCTTTGTGCAAGATGTAAGCGAATATGCGAGCCATTATTTCAGCCCTCCTTTAGCGGCGATCAGATTGACCACTTTGTCGATGTTCTCTTCGCGACTGCCGCTGAGCATCTCGGCGCCCTTGCCCAGCGCGGGCACGAAGTAGTCGATTCGCTTCACCCTGGCGGCCATTTCGCCGACAGTTGCAGGATCGATGCCAAGCTCCGCTGCACTGGGAGTGGGAATCGGAATGGAGGCAACTTGCCGGATACCGCGCATGCCTACATAGCGCGGTTCGTTGATGCCGGTCTGGATCGAAAGAACGCATGGGAGATCGATCTCGCTGATCTCCCGGTTGCCACCGGCGATCTCGCGGCCGACCTTCAACTTGTTGCCGTCGAGAATCTCGATAGAATTGACGAGCGAAGCGAATGGGTAGTCGAGCATCGCGGCCAGCATTCCGCCAACCTGAGCGGCGCCGTCGTCGGCCTGCACTCCGGTGAGGATAAGATCGTAGCGGCCTTTGCGAACGAAAGCAGCGAGAACCGTTGCAATGCCGCGGCCATCGGACCCGGCGAATGCATCGTCGCTGATGAGCACGCCGTGATTCGCGCCCATGGCCATCTCGCGCCGGAGAATCTCCTCGTCGTCTTCGCCGCCAACGGTCGCGACTGTGACGCTGCCGCCAAACTTGGCCGCGATCTGTAGCGCTTCCTCGACCGCATAGTTATCGGACTCATTGATCGAATAGACGAGATCGTCGCGCTCAATGTCGTTGCCTGCGCTATTGAGCTGGATGTCGTTTTCCGATGTGTCAGGTACTCTTCTCGCGCAAACCAGAATTTCCACGTTCACCTCCACAAACCTTGGCGGCCTTGGCCGCCGCAAAATCCGGAAATCTCAATACCACGGCATCAGAACCGGCTCATCCGGCTGGACCTCAACCTCATTGCGCTCATCCGTATCAGCCTGCACGTCGCCTGCGATCTGCTGATCGACCAACTCTGTCAGGTCAATCGCTGTCATCTTTCCTTCGAATCCCGCGACCTTGATGGCGTCTTCCATATTGACCATGCAGAACGGACATGCCGTCACGATCACGTTGGCTCCGGCTTCGGCGGCCATCCGGACTCTTTTCACGCCGATTCGTTCCTCTTCTTTCGGCTCGTAGAACAGCATCAACCCGCCACCACCGCAGCAGAACGAGCGGTCTCGGCAGCGCTTCATTTCCACTCGATTCAGGCCGGGGATCGCGTCAAGCACGTCACGCGGCTCGTCATAGACCTGGTTATGCCGCCCGAGATAACAAGGATCGTGATAGGTGTAGACGTTTTTCTCGTCTTTAACGGGCTTGAAACTGATTTTTCCGGCCTTCACTTCACGGGCGATGAACTGGCTGATGTGCTCGACTGGCGGCACATCTTTATAGTCGTGTTTGAGCGCGTTGTAAGCGTGAGGGTCGGCGGTAACTATGCGCTGGACACCCGAGTTTTTGATGGCCTCGACGTTGTGGTCGCGCAGAGCCATGAACAGCGTCTCTTCTCCGAAGCGCCGAACCTCGTGGCCGCTGTCTCTCTCCGCCGCGCCGAGGATCCCGAAATTCGTGCCGACATGGTCCAGAATTTTCGCCGTGGCGCGCCCAATCGACTGCATGCGGTCGTCAAACGCGGTGATGCTGTCGACAAAGTAAAGAGTGTCCGCGGTGGCCACTCCGTCTGCATGTCTTCCGTCGAGGACTTTGACCTCGCACATCGTCTGGAAATCTTTCGCTTTGCTCCAATCCACTCGCTTCTTCTCGCTCTTGCCGTAGGGGTTGCCGCGGCTCTCGAGCGCCTTCAATGGCTTTTGCAGGGATTGGGGTACATTACCGTCGTCGACCATGCCGCGCCGTAAATCGACAATCTTGTCTATGTACTCCACCAGCAGCGGGCATTCTTCTTCACAGGCGCCGCACGTGGTGCAGGACCAGACTTCATCCTCCGAATACAAATTCCCGATCAGCGGCTTGCCATTCCCCGAGTTGCCGAACCTCGCTTTTCCAAACATGGGATAGTGCTGGAATGCGTAGTCGCGGGCCTTGATCGTGAGGAACCTCGGCGAGAGCGGCCGGCCGGCTGCGTTCGCCGGACAGTTGTCCGAACAGCGGCCGCAGTCGGCGCAGGAGTAGAAATCAAGCATGTGCTTCCACGTGAAGTCTTCGAAGGTCTTTACGCCGAAAGACTTCACCTGCTCGAGTTGCTCGTCGGGGACGCCCCATCGCACCGGCTTGAGAGTTCCACGGTCGAGCTTCGAGAAGAAGACAGTAAATAAGGACGTCTCCACGTGGAACTGAATGCCGAAGGGCCGGTAACAAAGCAGAAAGAAGAAGGTCACATCATGCAGAAGGTAGCCGGCAAAATGAATGTGCTGTAACGACGATAAAGATGCCGGGACGAGAACACCCTTGAACATCCAGGGCAGCGACAATACCGCGAGAAATTCTTCCGGCTGCCCGAGCCGAGTCTGAAACGCAGCCTTGCTGGCGGCAAACAAGCTGTCGCCCACCATCAGCAACGCAATGAGCGCTAGAAGGAAGATAGCATCGGCTGGATGTCCTTTGCCGTATCTTTCCGGCACGGCGTAGCGCGCGGGCTTGATCACAAGCCGACGGATCATCGCGACCAACATGCACACGAAGACGATGGTGGTAGCGTAGTCTTTGACAATGTCGTAGATGTGCCCGATGTTCGCCGGGACAGCGACCGTGTCAGCCAGACCAAGAACGAGAGCGAAGGCGCGCGTCGCGAGCAGAATGAAGCCCGCAAAAATCAGGATGTGCATGACTCCCGCGCCCGGATAGCGGGGGTGCTTCCACTGGCCCATCCAGAATTTCCCGACTCTTCCAAGGCGTTGCCAGGGGCGGTCAAAGCGAAAATCACGTTGCGCTTTAAAAAGCGGCACTAATCGCCTGGCGATGATGTATACGAAGCACGCCGTACCTAGGACATGAATGAGCAGCAACAGAATCCTGGCTTGCACTAACAAGGAAGAGACGTGCGGGACGGATTGGATGCTTTCTACCATAAAGTCCCAGCGTCGCTGTGGAGCTAGAAGACGTTTGGTTCAATACGGCGATTTGCACTGCTATGGGACCCGTGGCTCGGTTCTTTCAATCAGCCAGACGAAAAAAACGCGATGGCGGCCTTGGCATTCTCAAAAGCGTTCGCTTCACAATGACGGCCTCGACAAGGCGGCCAGGATCACGTGAGGCCTGAAAGGGCAGACGGGCAGCGGCAAACGGGACTGGAAGCATCGCGTACGCCCGTCCTTCTTCGTGTGTCGTCACTACAGCCACCTGTCTACGAGAGACACTACCAGGGAGAAGCGCGCTCGTTCTCAGATTCCCGCGAAAAGAAAAAACGCACAGCCGAAGCATTGCCTTGATCGTTGTGGCTACGCGTAATCGATAGGATTTTTTTCCAGCCAATGCTCGTCGCGCACCCGGTCGATTTCCTTGTGCGCTTCATGAGCAACGCTCGCGGCCAGGCGGCGGTTTTTCCATCCTACCCCGGCCGTAAAACCAATTGCTCCGCCGAGGACGCCATACACTAGCGCTCTGCCCGCTGATTTATTCCCATTGGCCCGATAACCACCCATCATGCCCAGGCATGCTCCAATCACGGCTGGCTTCCAAGAACGGCAAAGTGAATCGCTCAGAAGCGGAATCAGTGCCCCGCCATTCAGAAAAGCTTCGCGACCGGAACGCGCACCATCGAGCCCGGAACTCAGAACCTTGCGGCCGTACTCGAAGTTAGACTTGGACCAATCTAGTAATTCCATTCGGATACCCGTATGGCCTGACGATCAGTGCCCGCCTTTTTCGTGCGACCGCCTAAGTAAAGCATCAGAGTCGGGTCAAATCAGCAACAGCGGTCACCGGTCGATGTGATGATTGTCCGCGAACGACGTGACACGCGGGCCAAGTAACTCGGGTTGATACTAGACCGTATTTCATAAACAGTGTCTCAGGGTAATCCAGAAGCAGGCAAGGTAGAAAAAGGCGCGATAGCTGGAGAGCAAATGCTCATGACGCACGAGCAAGCGGCGGAACTGACCCAGCCAGGAGTTGGTTCGCTCGACGATCCAACGCCGCTTGTAGCGCCGCGTTTTCGACCATCCTCAAACCGCCTTTCCTGGCGATTCTCCCGGTAAGGCGCGATCAACTCGATGCCGCGTTTTTTCAGTCGTTGGCGCAACGGGTCCGAATATGGCGGCAACTAAGATCGAAAGAGCAAGTATTGGTTTTGGGATTGGCCGGCAGGCCGGGTCGATCATAGTCGAAGTTCGGCCTTATCATGACACGATTTCCGCGCTTAGGGGCGTTTAGGTTGGCTTCGAACTGTCGAACGGAATCACGTTCGAGCAGGCGAAGAAAATGCTGGATGTGCTGAACGAGAACGTAATCGGCGTGCTGGTCACTACCGCGTCGGGCAAGATGGAAGGGCCGGACTGACGAGGGCGCACGCAACTCTGAAACCCTCAAAATGCAGATGACACCTATGGATGGAGAAGGAGCCCCGGAATGCCCTTGATTTCGAGACTGTGCAATTTTGAACAGATTTCTGGATTGGCGCCGTTGTAAATTAACCCGCAAAACGAGCTAGGGACCCCAAGCGGTCGCCCGGGTTCCTTTGCTCCCAATCACGGCGCAGCAGTTGAGGCTGCACCATTTTTTCTTAAAGCGGTGTTGCGATGGAGCATCCATTCCACAGTCTAGCGAAGAAGGAACCGAAGTCTGACGCCGAACTCATTGCGTTCTTGGCAGTCACGAGAATTTCAAATCACGTTCCGATAAGTACCGTCCTATCTCTGCCGCCGAGCCAACTGACGCCGGAGCATGTGTACGACTGCCTCATACGCGAAGCGTGCACGCTCTTGGACTGGTACCAAGACCATATCGAGAGAAGGGCCCGCAAGCGGGCTGTCTTGCAAGGACTGCCAGAGAGACATGCGATCAACGGCCGAGTTTTCCCTGAATGAAATGCCGCTGCTGCCACATGGCGTTTTCGTTGTACGGGCTGGCCAGCAGCGCTTCTTCGATTCCTTCCCAGGAAGCCGATGGAGATCGAGACGGTGCTCGATCTGGGCATCGAGAAGAGATCACGAACCGACGGGACTCTTGTAAATGTCAGAGCAAACACACGGTTGACAGATTGAATCCGCAGCCAGCGTGACTTCGCCAGTTCACCAGCAAATTCGCAGGCGGCGCAAAGTCTGATTTCGCCAATATCTGCATGCAGCCGTTTGTAAAACCAGCTTTCGTCCTTTCGTCCAGGTTGATTGCGTGCGTCGTCGTGTCACTAAGGGCACCGCCTCGGCTGGGAAATCGCTCGCTCTTAGAGTCCAAGGTACGCGCGTCGCACTTCATCCATTCTTGCCACGTCGTCCGAATCGCCGCGGATGCTGATTCGACCTTCGGCAAACACGTAGGTGTAGTCGCTGATCGCCAGCGCCAGGTGCACATTCTGTTCTACCAGGACGACCGTGAGACCCTCTTTCCGCAGGCTGCTCAAGGTCAGAAAGAGTTGTTGCGCCGCCACCGGGGCCAGGCCGAGCGAGAGCTCGTCGATCATCAGCACCTCCGCTTCCTGCATCAAGCCGCGGCCCATGGCCAGCATCTGCTGCTCTCCGCCGGAGAGCGTGGAAGACTTTTGCTGGTGGCGTTCTTGCAGGCGCGGGAACATGTCATAGACGCGTTCCATGTTCTGTTTCTGTCGCTTGCGGGCGCGCTTCGAGTACCCGCCCATCTCCAGGTTCTCTCGCACTGACATGTCCGGGAAAAGCTGCCGGCCCTCGGGCACCAGCACCAGACCGCGATCGGCTTTGGCATGCGGTGAAAGCCGCGTGATGTCTTCTCCGTGTAGCAGTACGCGCCCTTTCCATGCCCGCAGACTGCCCATGATGGTGCGCAGGGTGGTGGTTTTGCCGGCGCCATTCGTACCAAGGATGGTGGTAAAACTCCCCCGCTCAACCTCGAACGAAATGCCCCACAGGACCTGGACTTCACCGTATCCAGACTCGACGCTCTCCAGTTGAAGAACCGGGTCCATCATTTCCTCCACGTCAACTTGCTAGCCAGGGTCAATTTATGAACCGCATCGGGAAAGCCCAGGTAGCATTCCACGACAGCCGGATTGTGCACCACCTCATCCGGTCGGCCTTCCGCCAGTTTGCATCCCAGGTTCAGCACCACGATGCGATCCGAAAGACTCATGATCGCCTGCATCAGGTGTTCGATCATGAGCACCGCGATGCCGCTATCGCGGATCTTGCGACACCGCGTCGGGCCACACCGTGCTCGCCAGAGCCTCTGGATTTCGTCAGTCCAGGCTGGGCCCATATTGCGAAAGTACTCGCCGGCACGCCGCCTCATCCAGCAGCAGCGCCAGTTCCTCGCGTTGAGTTTCGAAAGTGTCAGTCATGGGAGTGAGTCAAAAAGTATCGGTCCTTGTGAGGCAAGACCATCGGTCGTTGGGGGAAATAGGATTCTACCAACCGGTTGGCATGCTAGTGCCCCACCCCTGCGTTGTCAACCAGCTATCTTCTTCGCCGTTCGGGCCGCTAGTCAGGGAAACATGGCGTTTTCGTGAGGAAAGCTTAGAAGGGACGCCGGCTTTGCGGCCAGGCAACTTCACAAATTATTTTCAAATGCGGCGAAGTTTTATTTTGAGGTTTTGGAAGTTGTAGATGTCCGTTCCGAGACATGGGTAACAGAACGTTCCGGAGACATAGGTTACACTTTTCGGCCCGAAGGGGGCGGAGAGGAGATGCCATGGAAGGAGCGTTCTGTGATGGACGAACGAATGAGGTTTGTGATCCGGCTCAAGGACGGGGAGGCGATGGCTTCGCTGTGCCGGGAGTTCGGGATCTCGCGCAAGACCGGCTACAAAATCTTTGAGCGTTACCAGCAATGTGGGCTGGAAGGGTTGAGTGACCGAGTTCGCCGGCCCTTCCGCTATGCCAACCAGTTACCCGCGCCGGTGGAAGCGGCCATCGTGAACGCCAAGCGGGAGAAACCGCACTGGGGCGCACGCAAGATCCGGGAGCGCCTCCTGCGGTGCCTCCCGCATGCCATCAAGACTCCCGCCGCTTCTACTATTCACGCCGTGCTCGATCGCCATGGGTTGGTCACGCCCATGAATCGGCGCCGCCATCGGGCTGAGGGAACGCCCTTATCCGACGGTTTGCATCCCAACGATCTCTGGTGCACCGATTACAAGGGCGAGTTTCAGTTGAGCGACAAACGCTATTGCTATCCGCTGACCGTCACTGACTACTGCTCGCGCTACCTGCTGCTGTGTGAAGCGCTGGAATCCAATCCGAAGAACTCGCCTTTCCCGCCTTTGAGCGCCTGTTCCACGAACGCGGCTTGCCGCGGGCCATCCGCTCTGATAACGGTGTCCCCTTCGCCTCTCCGCATGGCCTGTTTCAGCTCTCCAAGCTTTCGGTGTGGTGGCTGCGGTTAGGCATCTCGATTGAGCGGATTCGTCCTGGCCATCCGCAGCAGAACGGTCGTCATGAACGCATGCATCTGACTCTGAAGAAAGAAGCCACTCGTCCGGCGGGCGCCAACATCCTGCAGCAGCAAGCCAAGTTCGATGCTTTCCTGGAGGAGTTCAATCACGAAAGACCCCATGAAGCTCTCGGCATGAAATGCCCCGCCGAGGTCTACTCGGCTTCTTGCCGCCCCTATCGAGGCATCCCCGAACCGCACTACCCGTTCCACGACCGCACCGTCGTGGTCACCAGCTGCGGACGTCTTTGCTTGTACAACAAGAAGATCAATCTCAGCGTTTCCCTTGCGGGACAGGCCGTCGGCGTCAAAGAAGTCGACCACGGCATCTGGCTGGTGAGTTTTATGGAGTACGATCTCGGCTATATTGATCTGGAGGAAAAAACCTTGCAGCCCCTGGAGAACCCCTTCGGGCCAAAAGTGTAACCTATGTCTCCGGAACGTTCTGTTACCCATGTCTCCGGAACGGACATGAAAAGAATGAAAAGAATGGCTCCTCAGGTAGGACTCGAACCTACAACCCTCCGGTTAACAGCCGCCCTGTTCGGGCATGCGAGGCTGTCTTTTCAGAGACATAGCTGGAGCGAAAAGTACGTTTTGGAGCCGTTTCGTCGCTTGTTGCGGTGAAGTTTGCGGTGAAGTTTTTTCCCGAACAGAGTGAAGCGGTAGGGAACCTGGTCCCGAACCAGATTCAAGCCCCTATTGAAATCTGTAGATTTCTGAGGCTCCCAAGTGATTGATGTTGAACCTGTTGCAGGCTGCTCGTTGAGAACTGTTGATCTCTGATGACCCCTGGTGCTTTCAAAGTGTGCCTCGTCATAATTCCGTCCGCCTTTGAAATCAACAAGATCAAAATCCGATCTGCTATAACTTTCTCCACCTTGTTCGACCTCTTTGGGCTCTGGTTCGGAGCCGTTCTTCGCATTTTTCGCACCCACCGCAGTCTGATGCTGGAGAACCTCACCCTCCGCCAACAAACTCTTTTGGGTCGTGGCGCGCAGTTTCTGGGCCGACTGGGAAAAGTCGCTTCTTCTCGTCCTCCCCGAGACGGTGGTTCGGTGGCATCAGGCTGGGTTCAAACTGTATTGGGCGATGGTCTGCAAAGTGCGAAAACGAATCGGCGGCAGCCGGAGAATCTCCAAACAAATGCGGGACTTGATCTTCCAGATGGTCGCGGAGAATCCAACTTGGGGTGCACCTCGCATCCACGGCGAACGTTTTGCAGGCCACCATGCAGGAATGGCTGCCGATACCTTGCGGTTGTTAATGACGACTCCGTATCTTATACCTGCGCCTCCTGGAGTAAAGCGGTCACGCGCGCGGCTACAGCCGCGCCGTCAATCATGCAATTGCGAATCGGCTTCATTCCGGTTGCGCAGCCCGCGAGAAAAATGCCGTCGCGGGTAGCGTCATGCGGATGCCGGAACCATTCCCTACAGAGAAAGAATCCATCGGGGCCGCAGGTGATTTCCAAAGTACGGGCCAATTCGTTAACGTCCGCGCATGGCCTCATTCCCGTCGAAAGAGAGACCAGATCGAATTCACCGGAGAAGGGGCGGTTTAGGAGCGTGTTTTCCGCGCGGACCGAAATGGAGCCGTCCGGGAGTTGCCGGCACATGGAGACGCGCCCCCGGATATAGCGGACGCCCCGTTCTTGTGCCAGCGAATACATCTCTTCGAAGCCGCGATCGTAGGTGCGAACATCCATGTAGAAGCAAGCCACAAGCGCCCTGGGATTGCGCTCCATGACCGTGCTGGCCTGCTTGGTGCTATAGGAGCAGCAAATGCGGGAACAAAAGGGCGCTCCGATGCGACGGTTTCGCGAGCCCACGCAGAACACGATCGCCAGACGCTCGGCTTGCTTGCTGTCGCTCGGACGGACGAGCTTTCCGCCGGTTGGGCCGCGCGGGTTCAGCATCCACTCCATCTCGGTCGCGGTAATCACGTTCGGGTAAACTCCGTAGCCGTATTCCGCGAGGCTGGTGGGATCGAAAGGTGTGAAACCGGTAGCGACCACCACCGCTCCAACGGCGAGTGAGTTGCCGTCGGCAAGCTCGATGGTGAAGTTGGGAAAATCTCCGCGCAAGGCGCTGACCACGGCGCCGCAGCGAACGTCAATGAGAGGGTTTGCCCTCAGGTCGCGTTCCATCGCGTCGCTAAATTCTTTCCCGTCATTGAATCCATCGTCGTTGAAGAAAGGAAAAGTCCGCGAGAGTTTGGGAACCCTCCCGCCAAGGACCGGAGACTTCTCGACCAACAGGGATGGCATTCCGAGCGAACTCAGCACCAGCGCCACCTGCATGCCCGCTACCCCGCCTCCGATAATGCATACCGGTTTCTTCATAGCAGTTCGCTACCTGACCTCCGCGTCTTCCTTCGTCAACCATTCTTTGGACTTGTCGTAAGGAATGCCAAGCTTGTCGAGAAGCGGCTCGACGGGCACAGTGTGCGCTTGAATGCCGACGACATCGTAGGGATCCCACCCCAGCAGGAGGCCTGCGAGTTCAGTATAAGAAAGCGTCGGAATATTGAAGGTTCTGCCGCACATCTGCTCAATCGCCCACTGTTCTTTATCGAGCAGGACGTTGCAGCCGGGACAGTTGGTGAGGATCGCGTCCGGCTCCCAGGGCTCCATACTGTCCAGCTTTTTCAGCACACAAGCCATGGTGTAGCCGCGGTTAGGACGAATCATGCACTGCCGGAACCCCATGCCGCAGCAGTGGCGCCGCTCGGGGTAGTCCACCGTTTCGCCGCCCCAAGCGCGAATTGGCCCGGTAAGAACCTCACAGGACTCCGCGCCGCCGATGGCTTTATCGGGAAAGACTTTCGCGTAGTGGCACCCGACATGATCCACAATGCGCAAAGGCCGGCCGGTCCGGCTGTCCACCAAGCGGTAGCGCAATTGCTGCGCGAGTACGTCGCGATAGCGATACACGATGTCGCTGGCGTGGACTACATGCTTGGGGATCTGCAGCCGGCGGCCGCAGGCTTGTTGCAGCCACCGGTCCACGCGTTCGTACAAACCTGGCTCATGGTGGTACATCTCCAGGCACTCGGTGTGGATCGCGAAGGAGGTTACGCAGGCGGTGGTGATGTTCTCAAAACCCAGTTCGGCGGCGACCGACCAGAGCCGCGCCACGACTAGCAGCGTGCTTTCCATGGACATGACGTCGCCGTGAGAGAGAATGCCGGTGCAGCACGTGCACTGCGAATCGGGCCGGTCTCCCGCGGCTTTCCACCGCACGCCGAGCCGGTCGTAGATGCGGCTGATGAGCATTTCGGTCCCGGGGTTGATCGCTCCCAGGATGCAGCTCGGCGTAAGGAAATAGTCGTTCTCCGGGATTTCTTTGATGGTGATCGGCGGAATAGTCACAGCGATGGCCACAGTTTTTTAACCTACCCTTCGCAACGCACTCGGTCGTAGTACTCGTCAATCGAGACGCCATTTTTCTCTGCGTTCTCGGAGGCGTGTTTCTCGAGTTCGTTCCAGAGCACCAGGGTCCCGCCTTCCGTCACGCAGGAACGAAGTTCAGCGAGAGTCTCGGGGGATACTTTGCGCCCGCCGAATTGCCCGTCGGCGTCGGGACTCGCGCCCAAACGACTCATCTGCTGATCGATTTCTGAGTGGTACCTGGCGTAGCGGGGACCAAAATCCGGGTGACCTTCCGCGTCCACATTGCGAAAGTACAGACTGCAGCCGCGATTCCACAGGTTTCCGCCCCAGAGATGACGCGCTGCATATTGCTGCCGTCCGCGCACACTGCAAAGGTGATATCCCTTCAGTTGGGCAAGAAAGCGCAGCGACGAAATCAGCCCCATCAAATTGTTTTCTCGGGAGCACTTCGGCTTGCAGGAGCCGCATTGTCCGCAGTACCAGAGAACGTCGGACTTCAGGAGTTCCACCAGGCGGTCTTCGTTTTCCGATAGCGCAGCGTCAACGATAGTTCGGGGATTGTACTCGGGATAATATTGGGCGGCCGGGCATTGGGCGGTGCAAACGCCGCAGGCAATGCAGCTTTTCAGGGCGTGTTTCGCAACCAGATGGTTCTTCAGCCACCAGGTGCAGGGTTGGTTGCGAGCCTTCTCGTACCACTCCTGCATTTCGGAATCGCCATTCTCCACCTGGGCGCGAGTTTCGCGGCGGTCTTTCTCCCGTTCGAGCGATGTCCCGTACAGACGTTTGATATTCGGATATGCGTGGCCGGCAGCGGCTTCCTGATCGCGCATGGATTCGTAGGCCGACACCAGTTCGTCGTCCGGAATGTCTTTGAGTTCGTCGTGCCCTTTGGCGAGCAGTTCGACCGGAAATATCTGCCGCGTTGGCGAAGTGTTGCGCTTCATGCCGCCACGCTTTCAGGTTCTTCGGCTAAGGGCGCTTCTGACGTTATTTTGTACTGCTCTGCTGTAAGCGCAACGGTACGATAGAACACGTGCGCTAGTTTGGAGTTCGCGGCACTCGCCAGCAGAACGAACACAAAAGCCAAGTGTAAAAAGTAGGTCGGGTAGGCCAGCGCGCCCACATTGGCGTAGCGAAAGACTTCCGCCAACAGGCCCGTTACGCTTACGAGTAAGAGCTGCACCAATGGCGCCCAGTCAAACCATGAGCTTTCACCCCGGATCCGCGACGCGCGCTGCCGTTGAACGCAGAAGTAGAGACTGCCCCCGACCAGCAAGGCGGCGGCGAGATTACCGGCAAGTTTGAAGGGGTGGAAAAAAGGCAGAGGATAGGGAGCACCGAGAGCGATCCGCGTGGCCGCCGCGCCAGCCAGCGCCATCAGCGTGACGAAACCATAAAGGACAGCGGCGTGCGCCCATCGGCTCAGGGGAAACTGCTGACATTCGGAGAATTGCCGGTGTGTGGCGATCTGGCGAGTGACCGAGAGAGCGGAGTGAACGAGGCGGCCACAGTTGGCTTCCGAGAGCGATTCTCCGGTGAAGTCCTTCCAGGCGCGGGCCGGCCCGATGGGGGCACCGATCAGTACCATGCCAGCAATCGTCCCAAAGAGCAGATTCAACGTGAAATGGGGAAGCATGCTGGCATACCGCACGGGCGCGATCTGGGGCGAGAACGAACCGCCGACGGCGATGGCCGCCAGCAGCAGAGTGGTGGCCGTCAGCACGAGGAACAGAAAACCGCGCGGCCGATTTAGCAAACGACTCCAGCCGCGGGGCACAGAATAGTGCTCGACGGCGAGGCGACGAATGCCCGCCATGATCCGGCCGGGGCCGGCGTTGGCCGGACAGCGCGAGGTACAGTCCTGGCAATTGAAACAGAGCCAGACGTTGGGATCGGCCAGCAGTTTGTCCACTTCGCCGAGTTGCAGAAGCGTCATCTGGCGCCGCGGGAACAGTGCGCCATCGGTTTCGGCGAGATGACAGTTCACGGTACAGGCGCCGCACTGCAGGCAGGACAGAAGCGAATTCCCGTCCGCGCAATACTGGGTCAGCAAGGCTGCCGTGGCACGCTGCCGAATGGGAAGCAACGTCAAAGAGGAGTCCCGCAGCAGACGAATCGTCTTCCCGCGCAGACGCCATCCGAAATCAATGGCTTGGCAAGGTGCCGGGGAATTCCTTCCTTTCGACCCAGACGGGATGGCCCAACGGCGTTGGGGACTGACGCGCTTCCGGATTTTGCCGCTCACGACCATGATTGCTCCCATTAAGTCTATCGAACTTATAGAGAATAGCAAGCATTTCTTGTGCCGTGGCAGTCCCGGCTGCCGGCAATTCCGGAGTCTTAACATTCAAGCGCTTAGAGAGAAAGCTCCCGATTACCAGACTTTTGCGTGTGCAGCTTATTGCATTGCGACTCGAAAAATTTGGTTCAGACACGAACAGAGCATTGCCTGGCAGCTCGGTGGCAGAAAACGTGTGAGCGAAGAGGTGCAGACGCTGATCTTTCGTATTGTGCCTCTCGAAAATCCCGAAACGTCTGAGCCGACGGCAATTATACTTTCTTCGCTGAAATCATCCTTCGATGCCCGTCTCTCTCGCCGAACTCCTCGCTGCCTTATGCTCGATCATCCATTCGCGGGCCGACCTTCAACTTGAGAATTTGGCCTTGCGTCACCAAATCAGTGTTCTTCGCCGTTCAACAAAGAAACGACCACAACTAACGACACGGGATCGCCTTCTCTGGGTGTGCCTGTCCCGCATCTGGCGCGATTGGCGCTCCACCTTGATCATCGTCAAACCCGAGACTGTCGTGACATGGCATCGTAAGGCCTTTCGCCTGTTCTGGACTTGGAAGGTCCGGCACGGCCAGCCGGGTCGCCCCCTTGTTCCTCGTGAGGTTCGAGATCTGATCCGTCAGATGTGCCGTGATAACCCCCTCTGGGGCGCACCGCGCATTCATGCCGAGTTACTGAAGCTCGGTATCGACATTGGCGAGACCAGCGTAACCAAATACATGGTGCGTGTCCGCAGGCCGCCCTCTCAGACCTGGCGCGCGTTCCTCGAGAACCACGTCTCGCAGCTTGCTTCTGTCGATTTCTTTACCGTGCCCACAATCCGCTTCCAAGTCCTTTACGTATTCCTGGTGCTGGCCCACGATCGTCGTCGCATAGTTCACTTCAATGTGACAGCACACCCGACCGCCGAATGGACCGGACAGCAACTGCGCAACGCTTTCCCGTTCGATCAAATTCCTCGCTATCTATTGCGGGACCGTGATGCAATCTTCGGCGAGGAGTTCCGCGATGAAGTGCGAGCCATGGGCATCAAAGAGGTCCTTTCGGCACCCCGCTCACCCTGGCAACGGGCTTACGTGGAACGGGTCATCGGCTCCATACGCCGGGAATGCATCGATCATGTAATCGTGTTCGACGAAAGCTCGCTGCGGCGAATCCTTGCTTCGTACGTTGATTACTACCACCGATCGAGAACACACTTGTCGTTAAAGAAGGACTCGCCCATTCCCCGACCAGTTTACGCACGAGATGTCGGCCGGATTGTATCGGTGCGTCAGGTCGGTGGACTTCATCACCGCTACGAACGACGGGCGGCCTGAGACCATCCAGACTTCCTCTACCTACCCCGACGAGCGCGACACCGCACGCCGAATTGTCGGCCACGGCTTTTTCGGCGCTGCGCACTCGTTCAGCGATTCAACAACTCCCCTCCGGAGTGCGGGAGTACGCCTGTTCGAATTGATAGCTGACGGCGTAGCGTGCATCCGAGGGTCGTTTGGAATTTTCGTTAGGCACAGGCGTCTACAGCTTTGCCTACGACAACATGGGCCGGTTGATCGCCACCACCACGCAGTATTCGTATTTGCCCGGCTACAACTTCCAAAATTCCTACACCTACGACGCGGCCTCGAATCGCAAGTCGCTGACCGCGCCCGATGGCAGCACGACCAGCTACAACTACGACACGCTGAACCGGCTCTCGACGCTTACGAACTCGCTAACCGGACAGTTCGGCTTCGGCTACGACGCTTTGAGCCGGCGAACCCAGCTTACGCGCCCGAACGGGATCAACACGAATTACGGCTATGACTCGGTCTCGCACCTGCTAAGCGTGCTACACCAGTCCGGCAGCACGACCGTGGATGGAGCCGGCTACACCTACGATTACGCCGGTAACCGCACGAGCAAGACCAACTATCTCAATGGGATCACATCCAATTACGGCTACGACCTGATCTATGAGCTGACGCAAGTAACGCAAGGAGGGAGTACCACGGAGAGCTACAGCTATGACAACGTGGGGAATAGACTGTCGTCATCCGGCGTGCCGACATATAGCTACAACGCGTCGAATGAGCTGACGGCAGCGTCGAATGGGAGCTATTCGTATGACGCGAACGGCAATACCCTCTCCGACGCACAGGGCCGCAGCTACTCTTGGGACTTCGAGAACCGCCTCACGCAAGCTGTGAATCCGGGTGTGGGAACCACCAACTTCCGCTACGATCCGTTCGGAAGAAGGATTCAGAAATCCGGTCCGAACGGCACCACGAATTACCTCTATGCTGGGTTTGATGCCCATGCCAATGTCGTGGAAACAGTTGATGGTTCCGGAAGTCTCATCGCCAGATATACCCAAGGTGATGCAACAGTTGACGAGCCATATGCCGAACTACTTGGCTCTGCTCCGAGCTACTACGAGGCGGACGGCGTTGGATCTGTTACATCTCTCAGCAGTCCCTTGGGAACTCTCACGAACACCTACGCATATGACTCGTTCGGTAAGTTGACTGCTTCTACTGGCACAATCGTAAATCCATTCCAATACACGGGACGTGAGCTCGATGGGGGTACTGATCTCTATTACTACCGTGCCCGGTATTACGAACAGGCTATTGGCAGGTTCCTCAGTGAGGATCCGATTGGTTTTGGGACCGGAGTGAACTTCTACAACTACGTGTCAGGTAATCCGCTCAATGCTGTTGATCCGACAGGATTACAAGAAGCGACGTTGATCGGTTGCACGGCTGGTCCGTTTGGGTGCATTGGGGGTGGGATAATCGATGTTGGACAACTACTGATTCCAGCCGCGATAGCCGGAATGGCTTACCACTCAAGTCATCAAACCTGCCCTAAACGAAATTGCTTACCGTGTATCCCACCCGTCGGGACAAGGGCGTATCGATTAAACATCGTGCCTCCGAGCAAGCCACACTTTCCATTTACGGGCACTCATTGGCATCTATATGAGATGCACCAGAACCCAAACAATTGTCAGTGTTTTTGGCACGATCTAGACATTTCGGGGGATGGCTCTCCGCCGCCGGGTACGTCGCCGATCATGCCACCCGCAGGAGGCGGGTTCATGTGATGCTAGCGGGTCAAGGAGAATCAGCGTGAAACGGTTCGTTTACTCAACGGGAGAAGAAGTGAGAGACGGCGATAAGGTCCGTTATCATGGCGAGCCTGGCGTCATTAAGTTCGTAATTACTGGGCGAACCGGTAACCGGGACATGGATTGGTATCTCGACGAGTTTCCTGAAGGCGGCTTCGCAATAGACGCGAAGAACTTCGGACTTGTCTTCCTTACCGAAAGCCGACGGACAGAAGACCTGGAGCTTGTGTCGAGGCGTGACGAACCGAGACATAACGCACCATGAAACTGCCCTGATGGTTGACTCCATATGACTGTAGTGCACCCCGCTAGAACTGGACACGGAAGTTAGTTAGGGTTGGGGCTTCCGCCAGGAGGCGAGAATGCCAAGAAAGCCGAAAGTGCAGAGAACCCAGGAAGAGAAGTGGCAAATTGTATTGGAAGGGATCGTACTTGAAGGTCGTGGTGCCGCCGTTGGCGCCGGGCACTACAGCCTGAGTCAGTCGATTTTCGAAGTCCCAGGTGAAGCTGCGGCCTTGGGAGTCGGAGAGGGTATTGCCGTTTGCGTCGTAGGCGAAGTAAGTCGTCGCTATCAGCGTCGATGATCCCATGCGCAGCTTATTCCCCAGGACCGTCTGCCGTGCTATGCCAACCGTGCTTGATGGCTTTCACCGCGCCATCGAAAGCATCGTCTTTGGCGGAAGCACCCTTTAACATAAAATCGGGATATGTACGGCCGGGGATCTTGGGATTCTTGTCTTGATACTTCTTCAAAAGCGGCAGCATCCTCTTGCCGCGCGCAATAACAGCATCGGCCTCTTCTTGTGATTCCCACACATCGAAACACATGAGGACAACTAGTGGGCTGTCCCGGTGAT
>PLHW01000066.1 GCA_003139095.1 Acidobacteriaceae bacterium | reverse complement strand
AGGCGGCGGTTTGCTAAACCGTTATACGGGCTAACACCTGTATCGAGGGTTCGAATCCCTCCCTCTCCGCCAGTTCTATCCTGTTGTAAATAAGCCATTTAGTTGTGGCCATCATTTCCGTGTGCCACTTTTTGTGTCTTCATGGGAGCAAACGACGTACTTGCGTGCGGTGAAATCATCGAACAAATGGAGAGTTTCGAAGTCTCGAGACCGGCGAAGAAAGGATGTTCGGCGATGATGTGTTCAAGGGTTTCCATGGCTGCTTTCCTTCGAAGAGACTGGCGAAGAGGAGGCCGGCGCTCGGATGGCGCGGACCTCCTCGGTAATATCAATGCGTACCGGACACCACGTGATGCAGCGGCCGCAGCCCACACACCCCGAGCTGCCAAACTGGTCAATCCAGGAAGCCAGCTTGTGGGCCATCCACTGCCGGTATCGCGACTTGGCGGAGCTGCGAATACTGCCGCCGTGAATGTACGAGAAGTTCTGCGTGAAACAGGGATGACGAGCAAGCGGGAAGTAATCCCAAGGGAAGGTTTGCCGACCATCCAGCCGCAACCAAAGTCGTTGAAGTTTGGGAGTGCTGATGACCCGAGCTACAGCAACCCCAGGTGCTCGGGATATTTGGCCTGTAAAGAACTCACCAGGAGTTCAAACTGGGGATGGCGGCGCAGATTTTTCAGGCTTGGGTCCTTCAAAAAAAACGGCCAGCACGCGAAACCGGTATCAACGCTGCGTTCAAGCCACGCAAACGCGACCTCAGGCTGATTGAGCAAGGAAAGAATACAGGCGATCTCATAATACGAATGGTGAGCGTGACCGAAAGATTTCGGGTTCGTACAGGCCCGGTTGATGCACCGCAGTGCCTCCTCGGATTCGCCCAACGAAGCATGCATCACACCTTGAAGGGCGATGATCATTGGTTCTTCCTCTGCCAGGCTTCCGGCTTCACCGAGCAGGCGCTTAGCCTCTTCCAATTCGCCGGTCAATATCGCAAGGTCCAGCGCAAAATGGATGGCATACTTATTCGTGGGATCGTCGACGCGCCACTTCCGCAACTCCTCGAGCGCAAGTTCGTATTCTCCGCTCCACAGATAGACCTGGGCAATACTGTGGCTGACGGTTTTTCTTGGATCGAAAGGCCTGCCCCTCTCAAACATCGCACGCGAATGATCGAGCAGACCGATATGCGCCAGGATCGTTCCGAGTCGGCTATAGGCATGCGGAAGATTCTTCTGAAGGGTGAGCGCACGCTTCAATTCGGAAATCGCCTCGATATGCTGAAAGTTTTTCGACGGTCCCCAAAGGAGAAACGCCTTGGCCACATGTCCTTCGGGCAGAGTCGCATCCAATTCCAAAGCGCGCTGGCAGTGAAATTCGGCCTTCTCCAGCCAGCTCCGGCTGGGATCAATTTCAAAGTGGAGTTTTGTGCATACAAAAGAAAGGATTGCATGGGCGAGGGCAAAGACTGGATCGCGAGCCATCGCATTCATCAGGTGTCGCGCAGCTTCCTGCAAGAGTTTGTGGTCGCCAGTGTAACTGCTCCGGTAGCCTTGAATGAACTCGCCATAAGCCAAGGGATCACGGCTGTAGCGGGCGCGACTCTGCGGGTCTGTTGCGCGAAGCGGACGCTTTAGCGCTCTGGCGGTATGGGTGGCGATGTCGTCAACGTGCTCGAACGGGCGATTGACGTTGAGAACAAATTTTCTTATGAAACAACTGCCTTGCAAATGGGAGTCGAACAGTTCCACCGACAAACGTGATTCCGCCTTGGAACTCTTAATCGCGCCATGCACCAAAAATCGAACTCCCAGTCGGGAAGCGATTTCCGATGCCTTCGCATTGGAGGGTACATTCAAGATCGCAGATGTTGGCAGGACATCAAGCCCTTCAAGATTTGCCAGCCGTGAAACCAGGGAGTCGGCAAAACCCAAGCTCAGGCCGTTATCATCCTCGAGGTCCCCAAGAAAACGGAGCGGCAGCACGGCGAGCGAGGAACGGTCTACCCGCCACGCCACATCGCCTCGAAATGGCGTCTTGGCGTCCGCGCTTTCAGAAAGATCGGAACTGCCATAGAGAGGACTAATGATCCGAATGGATCCGACGAACCGATAGCCTTTGCCTACGACCGTTTCCAGGAATCGTTGTTTAGCGGAATTGTCACCCAGAGCCCTGCGAATCTTACGGACGATGTTATTAATGTTCCGTTCCGTGTCAATGAAGAGATCCGTGTGCCACAGCTTGGCCTGGATTTCCTCGCGGGATACCAATTGTTCCCTTCGCCGGACCAGAAAAATGAGAAGCTCCATGGGTTTCTTTTCAAGCTTTATTCTGCGGCCATCGCGGCGAAGCTCGTAGCGCCCCAGGTCAAGCTCAATCTCGCCCCCTTTCGGGCGACTCCAGGAAGCTGGTTTCATTGATAAACCCATTATCTCCAGTTGGCTACGACGATACACGAAAAATACCTAAAAATGATTCCGGTCTTATTGAAACCGGGACCGAATCACGCGATATTGTCGTTCGACAAGTTGTCATGACGATCTCAGGAGAAACCGAATGAAACGAAATTTGTATCTGATTCTCGCGATTTCCGCAGCGATGTGGTGGGTGAGCCAGTCCAATCTCACTGGCGCAATGGCGGCTGCTACGGAGAAACACGCGTTTACACCCGATGCAGTTCAATACGGTCCCGCACCGTCTTTTGTGGCGCCAGGGGCGCAACTGGCGGTGCTAGAGGGCAATCCTCTTGCTACCAGCGGGGACTACACTGTCCGTCTGAAGATGCCTGACGGATATCGGATCGCGCCGCATTGGCATCCCAAGCGGGAAAACGTTACGGTGATTTCCGGGACGCTTAAGTTTGGTATGGGCGATCGCTTTGATGAGACCAGCATGATGAGTTTTCCGGCGGGCAGCTTCGCCTATCTCGATCCCGACATGCACCACTACGTAATGGCCAGTGGCGACGTGGTAGTCCAGATCCACGGCATGGCGCCGGTGCAGTTCAACTACATCAATCCCGAGGATGATCCTAGCCGGAAGAAATAATCGATGCGATTGGCGAATGCGACTTCACTTCCAGTCTGGTGCCGGAGGGCAGAGCCATGCGTGGCGCGATTGTAGCCTTTGCAGTGTGCTACGTGCGGATGCGACGATTCTGGGAGGGTTGTCCGCAACCCTTCCTTTACCGGGAACGAAGCAGGGCTTCGCCGCCTCGCGGCGGCCTTCTCCAGTTAAGATCCATGTGAATCACGCAACAGTAACCACCACTTTACCTACCTGCGTGTTCGACTCGAGATATTTGTAGGCCTCCACCGTCTGCGCGAACGGGAATGTCTTCGCGATCTTCGGGTGGAACCGCCCATCCGCCAACCGGTCGTACACATACCGCTTTGCAACTGCCAGCTTTTCCGGATTGCCCGTGATCTCCATCAACGTGTAGCCGCGAATGCTGAGTCCTTTGCCAAGCGCCGCGAACAGCGGAAAGGGTGTGGGTTGCATGGAGAGTGCTCCATACTCAAAGATGATCCCACCCGGCGCAGCCGCCTCCGCCAGTTTTTCCAGAAATGGCCCGGCAACTGGATCGAAGATCACTCGCGCACCCTTGCCTCCGGTTATCTCCTTGACCCGTGCCACGAAGTCTTCTTCCTCGGTGGCGATCACGTGGTCCGCACCCAAAGCAAGCAACTCTGCTTTCTTGTTGCTCTTGCGCGTGGTGGCAAGGGAAACCGCGCCCTCCGCCTTCGCGATCTCCGTTGCGGCAATGCCAACACTGCTCGACGCGGCCGGAATGACCACGAAATCGGCCTTCCCAAGATGCGCGATCGCGATCAGCGCGCCATAAGCCGTCAGATACTGCATCCAAACCGCCGCCCCTTCTGCGGATGACAGCTTGGCGGGATACTCACCCAGAGCCGCGACCGGCGCGATCACCTCTTCGCCCAACATCGGGTATTGGTTCATGGAGAAGGATGGAATCGTGGCAACCGTTTTTCCCACCCAGTTTCTATCCACACCCGCACCGACCGCCTCCACCACCCCCGCTGCCTCATAGCCAAGGCCAGCCGGCAGCTTCGGCTGCTCGAGGTATTGGCCCCGCATGAACAGAGCTTCCGCCCGATTCAACCCTACCGCGTGCACTCGTAGCCGCGCCTCTCCCTTGCCCGGCTGCTTGGAGGCCTGCTCCTCAATCTTCAAAACCTCTGGACCGCCCAGCTCATAAAAACGAACAGTTCTCGGCATCTATGTCTCTCCCTCGCCCCTCACCCCTTGGATTGCTGATCAGTCCTGGAAGATTCGAACCACGTTCTGAGTCCCGTAAACCGTCGGGTCCTTGATCGGATAAACTTAGCACCGTCACTTTTATATTGCCTTCTGCGGGGCAGAACTCTGGTTGCACGCCAAAAGTAAGTCTCGCCGGGCGGCGCCATTGGCCTGCTCGATCAGGATTTGCTGCTGGCAGGCAATGAGATAGCTGACCAGGAGGCAAGTGATCTGGAACACACCAGGTCGGAATGCGATCCGCTTCATCCGGTAGCCAATATGCTCCGCCGGCATTTGGGCAAAACCACAACCGTAAACCAATATTCAGCGATTGACCGAACGACCTTAAGGAACTGATCGAAATCAATCGGCTTAACGATGCAGGCGCTACACCGAAGCTTGTAAAGTTTCAGAATCTCTTCATCATCCTCGGAAGTGGTCAAGATAACCACTGGCATACGACATAGAGTCTCATCCTTTACGATTTCAACTAACACCTGAGTACCGCTCATCTTCGGCATATTTATGTCGAGAAGGAGCAGATCTGGCGTGGGAGCATCGATGTACTCACCCTGTTTGCGCAGGAAGGCCATGCATTCCTCGCCGTCTTTCACGCGGTGCAGGTCGAGGAGCAGCTTGGTGCGTTTAAAACCTAGACGGGCGAGTTCCACATCGCTGTCGTTATCGTCTGCGAGCAGAACTACTGCCGGCCGGCTCCCAGCAAGGTCATTGGGCATTGGTTTGTTCCTTTTCTGCGGGAATGGTGAAATAGAATGTACTTCCGTGGCCGGGTTCGGATTCGACCCAAATCCTGCCGCCGTGACGATTTACGGTGCGACGGCAGATGGCTAGGCCAATACCGGTTCCGGGATAGTCCTTTTGATGGTGTAAGCGCTTGAATATCTCAAAGATCTGCTCGTGATACTTAGGGTCGATGCCAATCCCGTTGTCGCGGACGGAAAAGGCCCATTCACCCTCGCCGCGTTCCGCTGAGACGTGGACCTGCGGCAATTGGTCACTCCGGTAAGTAAGTCCGTTGGCAATTAGATTCAGGACTAACTGGACCAACTGCGAGCGATTACCCATAATCTCGGGCAGCGGGCCGCATGTGACTTGGGCCCCGGAATCTCGAATGGATGATTCAAGCAGAGAGCGCGCGTCATTGACAATGTCAAGGAAGGCAATCCGGGTTAAGTTACCGGAGTGCGCTTCCACCCGGGAATAAGAGAGCAGGTCGCGGATCAAAGTTTGCATTTGCGCGACTGCCTCGACGGTGCGCCGAATCCAATCCTGGGCTTGTTCGTCAAACTTGCCTTCGTACTCCAACTTAAGCAGCTGGACGAATCCGCTGATACTGCGCAACGGAGACTGCAGATCGTGGGACGCAACATAGGCGAATTGCTTCAACTCGAGGTTGCTTTGTTCCAGGGCCTGATTGCTGATGGCAAGCTGTTTCGCACGGTCGAGGCGCAGTTCCAGTTCAGCGTTGTCCCGCTCGGATTGCTTGCGCGCTGTGATGTTCCGGATGGCTGCCGTCACCAGAATGCCTCCGGCGTTTTCGAGCGGGCTCAGCATGATCTCGATCGGGAATTCGCTGCCATCCTTCCGCCTCCCGGACAGTTCAATCCCCATCCCTATCTGCTGCGCTAGCGCCTCGACTGTGCTTCGCGTTGCGTCCGCGGTCAGGCGTTCCGCAAAGCCCTCGGGAATGATCTCTTTTACCTTCTGGCCGAGGAGTTCGTCGCGCCGGTATCCAAACTGTCTCTCCGCTTGAACATTCACGAGGACAATCTCTCCAGCCTGATTCACCACCACCATCGCATCCGGAGCCGCTTCCAATAGCCCTCGATACTTTGCCTCCGCAGCCTTGCGCGCGCTGATGTTGCGGATGGCCGCCGTTACCAGAATTCCCTCGGCACTTTTCAGCGGGCTCAGCATGATCTCAATCGGAAACTCGCTGCCGTCCTTCCGTCGTCCGGAGAGCTCAATCCCCATCCCGATCTGCTGCGCCAGCGCCCCGGCCACGCTTCGCGTCGCGTCCGCGATCAGGCGTTCCGCAAAGCCCTCAGGAATGATCTCTTTTACCTTCTGGCCCAGGAGTTCATCGCGCCGGTACCCAAACTGTCTCTCCGCCTGAGCGTTTACAAGGACAATCTCTCCAGCCTCACTCACCACCACCATCGCATCCGGCGCGGCTTCCAATAGCCCGCAATACTTCGCCTCCGACTCGCTGCTCTCGTTGAGATCGTGCCCCATCTTCATACGACATACGCCGGTACGACATTCTCGAGCGCCAATATGCGCATCCATATCCTTGTTAATCGGCCATCGGCTCCCCACACTTTACGTCTCCGCACCATCGCAGGCGGCAGAACCTACTCTCCTCTTAATGGCTTGCAGGTAGTGATTGATAGGACCATTCGTGCCGCATCGAGCACGAGAAGCGCTTCCAGCTTTGATCTCGGAACCTTAAGACGACATTATTATTTCTTGAACGCGATCAGCGGATCGCCGACTACCGCCGCTTTTTCTTATTTATCCCGACCCATCGCTGCCCGCCTGGAACCGCAGCAACTTGCACTCGATCCGCACGGACGTGCGAACATGTGAACTTATTTTTTCCTCTTGCTTTACTTATTTTTTCCCTCTTGTTTTTTTTAGAAGCGTGTTACACTCCTCTCTCTGAGACGCCCGGCTGCTTAAATGAAGCTCCCCCTTCGCACCTGCGCCTTGGATTTCAGCAAACTTCTGCAGTAACCACTGCCTGAGGAGTCTCAATGTCCGTCACTACCACGACTCGTCCATCTGCGTCTATGTCGCAGTTCTTTTCGCGCGCTCTGATCACGGCGCTTGTTCTGGCCACCGCGAGCGTTGCGCTATCTGCGCAGAACATCACTGTCTCACCGGCGACTCTTAAGTTCTCAAAAACGGTGGTCGACATTACGAGTGCATCGAAGAGTGTGACGGTCTCGAATACCGGCGCAAGTTCGCAAGCCGTCGCTTTCGTCATGAGCGGCGACTTCAGCGAAACGGATAACTGCAACGGCAGTATTGCGGGCGGTGGTTCCTGCACCCTGAAAGTTTCTTTCACGCCTACGCAGGCGGGCGCGATTTCGGGCGCGGCCAGCATCTACGACAATAATCACAACCTGCTCGCCCTGGTTGGGTTGACCGGCAGCGGCGCTGCCCCAGTGAGCACCGCGCCCGCCAGCCTCTCCTTCGGTTCGGTGCCGATCGGAACGCTCAGCAGTGCCAAGACCTTCAAGATCACCAACGGAAATCCGACCGCGGTCACCATCACGAGTATTTCCCCCAGCAGCGACTACGTGGTGAACACGGGCACGTGCCTGAGCGGCGCTCTCAACCCGAAAGCCAGTTGCACGGTCAGCGTCCAGGTGCAACCGACGCAAGCCACCGCCAATGGCGCCATCGTGATCACCGATAACGCCAGCAATGGCACTCCACTCGCCGTCGCTCTCTCGGCGAGCGGTACGGGCAGCTCGAACTCGCCACTTTCGCTCAGCAAGACATCGCTCACTTTCAAGAAGACGGTTGCCGGCGGTACCAGCCCCAGCCAAAGCGTCACTGTGACCAATACCAGTGGCAGCGCAGTTACCATGGGCGCTATTACGGCGAGCAGCGATTACAGCGAAACCAATACCTGCCCAGCTTCCGGAAGCACCTTGGGCGCCGGCGCCAACTGCACCGTCGCGATTAGTTTTGCTCCCCAGTACGTCGGCAAAATCAACGGATCGGTCGCAATCGCTTACACCGGCAACAACAGTCCACAGTTCGTAAATGTGAGCGGCTCTTCCGAGGCCCAGCTCACCCTCGCTCCAGCCAAGCTTAGTTTCCCCACTCAGGCCGTCGGTTCTACCAGCGCCGCCAAACCCGTCAAAGTCACCAACAATAGCGCCAGCTCCATCACCCTCAGCAGCGTAACGCCCAGTGGCGATTATCAAATCCAGCTTAGCGGCACCACCTGTTCGCTCACTGGTGGTTCGCTGGCTCCGGGTAAGAGCTGCACTCTTGAGATTCAGTTCTCTCCGACGATCGCCGGAACCGTCACCGGTTCCATGACCATTTCCAACACCGGCAGTCCTAATCCGCTGCTCATCCCGCTCTCGGGTTCGGGAGTTATTTCTTCCAGCGCCACTTTAAATCCGGCGTCCGCCCACCAGGGCTCCTCGGAAACGATCCTCATTACCGGCACGGATACGAACTTCGGCCCGACCACCACCGTAAATTTCGGCGCAGACATCACCACCGGCACCGTCACTGTGAATGGCCCGACCAGCGCCTCCGTTCCCATCACGATTGACGACGTGGCCACCACCGGCAACCGCAACGTCACCATCACCACCGGATCGCAGGTTGTGACCGCGACCTTTGACGTGCTCGCCGGAGTGCCCGCAGTCCTTTTGATCAATCCCAATACCATTCAGCCAACGCAAACCGAAAGCGTGAGCGTAACTGGCGTCTTCACCAACTGGGTTAGCGGCACCACCAAGGCGAATTTCGGTCCTGGCATCGCCGTCGGCGGCGGCGCCGCGGGCGCGTTCGGGCCAGTTACGGTGAACGGCGCTACCAGTTTGACCGCGAGTCTGGTCACCTCCGGCGCGTCCAATGGATTCCGCACCGTGCAGATCCAAACCGGCTCGCAAACCTTGACCGTTGTCAACGGCATGTTTGTCGAGACCTGCAACGGTACGGCGCCCACCGTGCTCTCCATCAGCCCGGTGGATGGCGCCACCAACGTACCCATCAATACTCAAATCCAGGTGCAGTTCAGCGTCCCCATGAACCGCAGCACCTTCTCGCTCGGAAACAGCGGCAGCAGCACTGTTTATTTCTGGGACCCCGTCACCGGCCAGGAAGTTCCGGGAACGATCTCAGTCGACGCGTCGGGTACCATCGCGACGATCGTTCCCAGCGTCACACTCGCAGCCGGCCGGAGATACTACATCTACCTGAGCTACGCCAATTACGTTCAGGATACCTGCGGCGATAACCTCTCCAGCGTCGAATACTACTTCGACACCGCTTTCAGCGTAAGCCAGACCGGCCCGACTCTGACCGGCACCAGCCCCGTCAACGGCGACACCAACATCGCGCTTTCGAACGAGTACGGCAGCAGCACGCCTGTTGTCCTCCAGTTCAACGAACAACTCGATCCCATCACCGCGCAGACCGGCTTCTCCATGACCGCCGGCGGCAATCCGGTGAACGGCAACTTCAGCTACTCCACCGATGACAAGACGGTCACCTTCATACCCGTCAACCCGCTGACCGCCAGCACCACCTACACGGTCGGCTACACGGCACAGATTACGGACACGGCTGGCAATGCGCTGACCAACCCCGGGAGCTTCACGTTCACCACCGGCACAAGCACCGACACAACCACCCCGCAGGTGACGCTCGTCGATCCGCCCAACGGCACGTTCAACGTCGGCCTGAATGTCACTCCCCATATCACCTTCAATCAACCGATCAACGGGCTGACGATCCAGGGCGCGCTCAACCTCTATTACGAGGACAACAGTCCAATTATCCCCGCTACAATCACGGTCGCGGCCAATCGCCTGAGCGCCACCATCACCCCCAGCGCGGCACTGCTGCCCAATACTGAGTACGGTGTCTATATCTGCGGCTATACCGATATTGCGGGCAATAATGGCAACTGCTTCAACTCCACGTTCGATACGGGCACAAACCCGGATACGAACCCCGCCACCGTGGTGTCCATCTCTCCCACTAACGGCCAGACCAGCGTGCCAGTGAACGTGCAGGTCAATGCCGTCATGAGTAACGACATCGATCCGACGTCAATCACCAATAGCTCCATCACCGTCACCCCTCAGGGCGGCAGCGCCGTTACCGGCACCGTCACCCTCGCGAGCGATGATGTCACCCTGACTTTTGTGCCGAACGCACCGCTCACGGCCTCTAAGGTCTACAACGTTTCGGTAGGTGGCTTCAAAGATATTGAAGGCAACTCCGTCACCACCTTCACCAGTTCCTTCACCACCGGAACCGCCGCCTACGGCAGCGGTTCGTTCACCATCAGCTCGATGAGTCCGGTCAACGGAGCCACCGGCGTATCCGTCACCAGCCCGGTCTCGTTCACCATGAGCAATCTCATTGATGCCGCCTCGGTAAATCCGAATACCGTTTTTGTGTACGTTAACGCTACCAGTGAGGTTGTGGCGGGATCGTATGCGGTCAGCGGCAATACCGTGACCTTTACTCCGCTTACCCAGTACCCGGGCAACACACTGATGGCCATGGGAGTGTACGGCTTGGCGGATGAGGCGGGGAATCTCGACTATCAGTACGGTTATACCTTCACCACCGCCAATACTATCGATCACACGCCGCCTACGGTCACCATCTCGCCAGCCAACGGGACTACTAACGTTGGCCTCAACGCCCAAGTTATCCTGACTTTCTCCAAATCCATCAACCCGTCCACCATCACCACCAATTCGCTGGCGCTATTCAATGGGGACACTGCGATTGGCTACGGTTACACCATCTCGCGCGACAACCGCACCATCACGGTGAATCCCGGTGGCAGCGCCTGGACGGCGGGCGCGACGATCACGGTCGAGCTAACCAATGCCATTCAAGATCTCTCCGGGAACGCCTTGGCAAATACCAGCAGCCAGTTCACGCTGACGACCGCGCTCTCGGGTAGCACGCCGTCAGTGGTGGCCATGCGCCCAGGCAATGGCGCGACCAACGTTCCTGCCAACACGCTGGTCACCCTCTTCACCAACGCCGCCATGAATGTTGGGACCATCGCGGGCGCGCTGCACGTCACCGACAACGGGGTGGTCGTCTCCGGCGCCCTCCAGACCTTCAGCAACGGCCAGGCAATCCAATTCACCCCCGCCGCCTCGTTCAACGCCGGCGACCTGATCCAGGTCTTCCTAGATTCCTCTGCCCAGAGCGCTTCTGGTGTCCCCCTGAGCAGTTTCAGCGGCCAGTTCACGATTGCCGGATCGCTCGCCAACACGGCGGCGCAAGTGCTGACGGCCAACCCGTTCCCCAACGCCACCAACGTGCCGCTCAACACCATCATCCAGGTGGAATATAACCAGCCGATCCAGGGCAGCACCGTCACCTGCAATGGCAGTTCCGGGTCCGTAATTCTCTACCAGTACAGCACCGCAACCTACCTCAGTCCGAATTGCTCGGTCAGCGGCGGCATCATCACCATCGCGCCCACCAGCAATCTGCTCTCCGGCTCGGGGTATCAGGTCTACGTCTCCTATGCCTCGAACGTCACCAACACCGACGGCGTTCCGGTCCAGGCGTTCGCGTATAACTTCACAGCCGGCACAGCCGTCGATAACGCCGCACCCACTATCACGGCGGAAGCGCCCACCAACAATTCCACCAACATCGGCACGAACGCCCAAGTCAGCGTGACCTTTAATAAGGCGATCAACCCGGTGTCGGTGACCAGCAGCTCTATCCAGGTGAGCGGCGGTTCACAGACCGAAGTGGCGTCGAGCATCAGCTTCTCGCCCGACTACACGCGCACCTCAATTATTCCCCAAGCCCCATTGCCGGCCAGCACCGTAATGACCCTGGCCGTCAATGGCGTAACCAGCCAGGCTGGCAAGAGCGTCGCGACCACTACCACTACGTTCACCACCGCCGCGCAGCCGGACTTCACCGCTCCTTACGTAATCAGCAGCAGCGTTCAGAGCGGACAGCAGAACGTCCCGGTCAACTCTGTGTTCAGCATGCAATTCAGCAAGCCCATGGATCTGGGCAGCTTCAACGCCGCCGACGTCAACATCTATGGTGGACCCTACCCGAGCGGTGCGCCCGCCACGGTCACCTGGAGCGCCGATCAGACCACCGTCTTCATCGTGCCCACCAGCCCGCTCTACATCGGTACTCAATATTGCCTCGAGAGCTACTACATGACCGACCTCTCCGGCAATCCGCAGCAGAATTTCGACATCTGTTTCACCGCCGCATTCACGGCCAACACCAACCCGCCGACGGTGGTTGACACCAACCCCGAGAACACCGAAACCGCGGTTCCCAACAACGCGCCCGTGCAGATCCTCTTCAGCGAGCCGATTCAGCCCACCAGCATCGGCCAGATCACTCTCACCACCGGTGGCAACCCGGTCGCCGTAACGCCTTCGTTCAGTGACGCCAACCAGTTGCTGACGTTGACCCCAACCCAGCCGTTGTTGTTGGCCAGTGCCACCTACACCATCACCATCACTGGCGTGAAGGACACGGCCGGCAATCTGATGACTGGCACTGTCACCAACACCTTCACCACCGGACCGACTTTCGATCTCACGCATCCCACGGTGAGCTTGACGGATCCGGCCGGCGGTAGCGTGGGCGTCGGCACTAACGTGCTCCCTCGCATCACCTTCACCAAGCGCCTCAATCCCATTACCGTTGTCACCAGTTCGAACGAGGGCTATAACGGCAACGGCTCCGTCGAGTTGTACAACGTAGCCACCGGCCAGTGGGTACCCATCACCGTCAGCATGTCTTCGGACCGCATGACGGCGATTATCACGCCAAACTCTGCCCTCACGCCTTACACCCAGTACGAGGGCTACATCGGATGCTCCGTAAGCTATTACGATGTCGCCGGCAACTACGGTACTTGCAACGTCTATTACTTCACTACCGGCGCGGGTGCTGACACCGGCCACGCCACCGTCACTACCATCGTTCCTGCGAACGGGCAAACAGCTGTGCCGGTGAATGTCCAGGTCAGTGCCGTCATGAGCGCCGAAATCGATCCCACAACCATCACCAATAGCTCCATCACAGTCACTCCGCAAGGCGGCAGCGCCGTCACCGGCACCGTCACTCTTGCGAGCGATGGCGTCACCCTCACCTTCGTCCCCAGCGCTGCTTTGACCGTCTCCCAGCTCTATAACGTCTCGGTCGGCGGCTTCAAAGACACCGAAGGTAACACCGTCACCACCTTCACCAGTTCCTTCACCACCGGAACCGCCGGCTACGGCAGCGGCTCGTTCACCGTGAACGCAACGAACCCGGCCAACGGAGCCACCAACGTATCCGTCACCAGTCCGGTCTCGTTCACGATGAGCAATCTCATCGATGCGGCCTCGGTAAATCCGAATACTGTTTTTGTATACGTTAACGCTACCAGTGAGGTTGTGGCGGGATCGTACGCGGTCAGCGGCAACACCGTGACCTTTACTCCGCTTACCCAATACCCGGGCAACACGCTGATGGCCATGGGAGTGTACGGCCTGGCGGATGAAGCAGGGAATCTCGACTATCAGTACGGTTACACCTTCACCACCGCCAATACCCTCGATCACACTCCGCCCACGGTCACCATCACACCGTCCAATGGCTCCACCGGCCTTGGACTGAACACGCAGCCTGTGTTGACCTTCTCCAAGTCCATCAACCCGGCCACCATCAGCAGCAGCTCGGTCAACATCCTCAACGGAGACGTCGCCCTGAATCCGGGCATCACCATCTCCCGTGACAATCGCACCGTTATCCTAAGCCCGGGAACTCTCCCCGCCGGCGCGACCATTACGGTGGTGGCTTCGCACACCATTACGGATCTCTCGGGGAACCCCCTGGCCGATACTTCAAGCCAGTTCACCACCACTTCGCAGGTTCTGACTTCGGCGCCCTACGTAATCAGCATGCGTCCGGGCAACGGCGCGACCCTTGTCCTCACCAATAGCGTCATCACGCTGTTCACCAGCGCTCCAATGAATGCCGGCACACTCTCCGGAGCTCTCTACGTAGCCCAGAACGGCGTGCCCATCTCCGGCACCACGGCCGTCGGCAGCAACGGGCAGAGCATCGAATTTACGCCCTCGTCCGCTCTCATTGCTGGCGTGCCGGTTCAGGTCTTCCTGAATTCAACGGCGCAGGATATTTACGGAAACTACCTGCAATACTTCGCAGGCAGCTTCACAACCGCGGGTTCGCTCACCAACACGGCGGCGCAAGCGGTCGCCGTCAATCCGTTCCCCAACGCCACCAACGTGCCGCTCAACACCATCGTCCAGGTGGAATACAACCAGCCGATCCAGGGCAGTACCGTCACCTGCAATGGCAGTTCCGGCTCCGTAATTCTCTACCAGTACAGCACCGGCACCTATCTGACTCCGAATTGCTCGGTCAGCGGCGGCATCATTACCATCGCTCCCACCAGCAATCTGCTCTCCGGCTCGCTGTATCAGGTCTACGTCTCCTACGCCTCGAACGTCACCAACACCGACGGCGTTCCGGTCCAGGCGTTCGCATATAACTTCACCGCCGGCACTGCCGTGGATACTGCCAAGCCCACGATCGTGTCCGTCGCTCCTCCCAATTCCGCTGTCAACATCGGCACCAACGCCGCAGTCAGCGTGAACTTCAACAAGGCCATCAACCCCGTGTCGGTTACGAGTAGCTCCATCCAGGTGAGCGGCGGTTCACAGACCGAAGTGGCGTCGAGCATCGCCTTCTCGCCCGATTACACCCGGACCACCATCATTCCGCAGGCCCCGCTCCCCTCCAGCACCTCAATGGCAATCGCCATCAATGGCGTAACCAGTGAAGCGGGCGTGGCCGTCACCTCTCAGACCACTCATTTCACGACCCTCGCGGGACCAGACTTCAGCGCTCCCTACGTGATCAACCCCAGTGTGCAGTCTGGTCAAACCGTCGGCACCAACGCGGCCTTTGCCATGCAGTTCAATAAGCCCATGGACCCCGGCTCCGTAAATCCTGCTGGCGCCCAGAATGTTGAACTCTACGATTACAACTTTGGCATCTACGTGACCACAACCATCACCTTCAGCGCTGACCTCACCACTGTCTTCCTGAAGCCCGCCGCCAACCTCAACCCCAGCGACGAATTCCAGATGTGCGCCTACTACATGACGGATCTGTCCGGTAACCCGCAGCAGAACTTCTGCACCTACTTCTATACGGGAAGCGGAACCGACTCCACGGGTCCGTCCGTCGTGCAGGCAAACCCGCCCAGCGGATTCACCGGTGCAGGCATTAACTCGCCTGTGCAACTCCTCTTCAGCGAGCCAATCGACGCCGCATCCCTTGCCGGTGTGGTCCTGAAGCAAGGCAGCTCGGTAATTTCAACCACCACCTCCCTGTTTGACGGCGACCAGGGCGTGCAGTTGTTGCCCAATGTTCCGTTGAGCCCAAGCACCACTTACACCATCAACGTCACCGGAGTTCTCGATATCACCGGCAATGCGCAGAGCAGTTTCCCGTCCCAGTCCTTCACCACCGGTACCGGAGCCGATCTGGTTTCGCCGTCCGTGGTTTCGACGAATCCGGTCAATGGCGCTACCAATGTGCCCGTGACCACGACCGTCCAGGTCGTCTTTAGCGAGCCCATGGACCCTGCGTCCTTTGATCCCAACTACAGCTTTGTGCTGTATGACACGGCGACGAGCCAGATTGTCCCGGCTACCATTACGTTCTCTGCGAACTCCACGACCGCAACCTTGCAGCCGACTTCGCACCTCACCGGCGGCGGTGTGCTCTACTACATGTACATCGGCGACTCCTCCGGCGCCTTGTACGACGTGGGCGGGAATCGGTTCGGCGGCGCCCTTATTACCTTTACTACGCACTGAGAAAGCAGGTATTCCGCACCTGCTGAATCGGAGAGTTTGAGACGGCGGATTAGACAAACGAGCGGAAGTTCCATTCGCCGCAGACCCGGATCGTGCAATCACAGTCGCACGATCCGCTTGCTGTCGGACTCAATCCCTGCCTTTGTCCACACATCATCCCGCCCCCACCCCGACTCCCGGCCCGTATAACAACTATGGTGGCTGAGTATAATAGTGGACCAGCTTCTTTACTTGCCTACGGCGGTCCTATGAATTATCTACCGATGAATAAATTGGGCGCGCTGGAAGTATCGCCTAAGGTCGTCCAGTTCGGAATTTTTCTGCCCGGAGTCGATTCAGCCAAAGGGTACGCCGTCTCCGTAAAAATCATTCACGAAACGGACCAGTATCTTCAGGCCGCCCAGCCCGCGCTGGTGACGCAGGCTCACTCAGTCGATCCTGCCTACGGCGATTACTGGTCCGGTCAGATCGATCTCAACACCGCGCCCCCGCCACCTGGTTCCTCCGCCTTCGGCCAACCCGGACGTTACGTCTATCGCTATGTGATTCACAGTCCCACGCGCGGCGACATCGACTTCATCATCGATCCGTTCTCGCGCGAAGTCGGCGTCGGGCGCTTGTCTGCGATTACCGTCGGAAGTACGCCCTACACATTTTCTGCCAATGAGACGAGGTGGAAAACGCCGCCCCTTAAGAATGCCATCATTTATGAGTTGATGATCAGCGAGTTTCGGGACGACCTGGATCGTACCATCCGGCAGCTTCCTTACCTCGCGGATCTCGGAATCAACTGCATCGAAGTCATGCCCGTCTCCAACGTTCTCAGCACCATCGATTGGGGGTACGACCCCATCGGCTATTTCTGCGTCGCCGAGCGTTTTGGCAAAGCTTCCGATTTTCAGCAGTTCGTCGATCTCTGTCACCAGAATGGACTCGCCGTCATCGTGGATTCGGTCTACGGTCACACCGGCGGCGACTTTGCCTACACGCAGCTTTACAACGCCCTCCAAAACGATCTCCCGAACCCGTTCAACGGCGGCAGCGGAGATTTCGGCACATTGAACGATTTCTCCAGGCAGCTCACTCAGGACTATTACTACTCCGTCAATCAGTTCTGGCTCGATACGTTTCACGTCGACGGATTCCGATTCGACGATGTGCCAGAGTATTGGGACGGTCCCACCGGCGTGGGTTATGCCAACCTTGTGTATTCCACCTACCAGTACGTCAAGTCGAAAACCGGCGCGACCGATCACTATCAGCGGTTCTTTGATGCGGCCGGGAATATTAACCTAATCCAGATCGCGGAATATCTTCCCAGCCCCCCAGATATCCTTTACGGGAGTTACTCCACCGGCACCTGGCAGGACGGCACACTTGGCGCCGCCGCTAACTGTGCCGCTGGCAGCCCCGGCGCTATTGAGCAACTCGGATTACAACTTGGACTAAGTGGATATCCGGCATCGGTCACGGCCAACGGTGACACTCTACCCAAGACCGGTATTCAGTACATCGAGAATCACGATCATCAGCGTTTCATCTGCAACTTCGGCACGGTCTCCATCGACAACGATCCGGACGACGTGTTACTCCAGCAAGGAGATCGGGACGGCAATTGGCCCAAGGTTCAGCCTTATCTGATTGCGCTCATGACGGCGAAGGGAACACCGCTTCTGTCCGAGGGGCAGGAATTCTGCGAGAACTATTGGATTCCTGGCAGCGGCTACGGGCGCGTGATGCTCTATCGGCCGGTGCGCTGGAACTATTTCTATGACAATGATGGGCGGCCGATCATTCGCCTGCTTCGAAAACTGACCAAAATCCGCCGCGCTGGTACGCAGTTCAGCGATGGCCAGCATTACTTCTATAACGACTACAACAATTTCAACTCCAAGGGCTTGTTGGCGTTTTCACGTCAGGCTGGAAACGCATTCAGCCTCATTGTCGTCAATTTTACAGATCAGGACCAGACGACCAGCTTCGCCTTCCCTACAAGCGGTAATTATGTCGAGCAGATCGAGGGCGTGCGCAATCTAACCGGCGTTGCGGCAGGCGCGGCCCAGACGCTGAGTGTTCCGAGTAACTACGGATGCATCTGGACAATCACTCGCTGAGTCTTCGAGCAAATACAATTCCAACCGCTAGCTCGTTTTCTACTATGCCGACCACGCCCACCAGCCCGCCCGCTACACCCGCTCCACCTTCTCGTACACCACCATCCCGTTCTCCCGCCGCAAATCCCCCGGATGGTAGATCGGAATCGGAAATTCCACCTGCTTAAATTCCACCGGCGCCACCTTCTTATCCACCAGCCCCAGCGCCACCGCCACGCCATAAATAATCGCTTCCGGCCTCGGCGGGCATCCCGGAATGTAGTAGTTCACCGGCACAACTTTCTCCACCGGCCCCAGCACCGAGTAACTGTCAAACCACACTCCGCCCCCGCATGCGCACGATCCAATCGCAAACACCAGCTTCGGCGCCGGCATCGCCTCGTATGCGCGCTTCAGCGCTTGCCCCGTCGATCGCATCGCCGGCCCCTGGCACAGCATCACATCCGCATGCCGCGGCGAGCCCACCAGCTTGATCCCAAACCGCTCCACATCGTAATACGGTGTCAGCACATTCAGCACTTCAATGTCGCACCCGTTGCACCCGCCGCTGTTCGCGTGGTACACCCACAGCGACCGCCCAAACATCTTCTCGCACAAGTTCTTCCACATATCTAATCCAGCTCAATCTGGATATCGTCTGCCGCCGGCTCGCTCTCCATAAACGAGTGCGCCCCATAAACCCACCGCTCGTGCGCGATGTCGTCCGACCGGTATCCCTTCATCTTCAACTCGTCCAGTGCCGCCGCGCCCTTAAAGCACCGCCCGCAGCGCTGGCACGTGCTCATAAAAAGGTCCAGCTTCTGTCCCATGTCCGCAATCCGGTTCGTCGCGTTCTCGAACTCCCGGCTCATCGTGATCGCCTTCTCCGGACACACATCCGCACACCGCCCGCAATACGTGCAACGCCGTCCCAGGTATTGCAGAATCCGTATCTCCTGGCACAGGTCAAACACCAGAATCTCCCGCGCCGGGCAATTATTCGCGCACCCCGCGCAGCCCACGCACTTCGTCGCATCGAAGATCGGCCGCCCGCGAAAATTCTCCGGCGTCGCCTCCGCCTGCGCCGGATACGCCAGCGTTACCCGCCCCGCCTTCAGGCAGATCAGCGTCTCTTCCAGTTTGCTCAGCACCGACATGCGTCTAACCTTCTAATCAAGCCGTCAATCTGCATCCTTCAATATCCATAACTCGCCAGCACCAGCGCTCCCAGCGCCGCCGCGAACATGCCCGCAAAAAATCGAATCGCCTGGTCAATCCTGTACCGCGCATGCGTCGCCGCCACCAGCGTCACTACCAGCACCACCACCGCCACCTTCGCCCAGAACATCGCCCAAAAAACCAGCCCCGCCAGCGGAAAAGTAAATCCCGCTCCCCACGGCACGAACATCCGCACAAACAGCGCGCTGTAAATCACCAGCTTCGCCATCTGCGCGTACTTGAACAGCGCCAGCTTCGGCCCCGAATACTCCATCAGCGGCCCTTCCATCAGTTCCGTCTCCGCCTCCGAAATATCAAACGGCACTCGCTGCACGAATGCCTGAAACGACAAAATCATCACCGCCAGCATGATCAGCCCCGACCACGGCACTCCCGCCGTTCCGTACACAGATCCGTTCAGCACCGTGTCCAGCCGGAACGATCCCGTGTGCAGCGCGCCCACAATCAGCGCAATCGCAAACACCGGTTCCAGCGCAATCATGCTCATCATCTCGCGGCTCGCTCCCACCAGCGAATACGTTGACCCCGCCGCCAGTCCCGCCAGCAGCGTGCAAATTCCGCACAGTGTCAGCAAATAAATCAGCAGAATAATGTCAGCCGCCCCGTTCATCGGCGACGCAAATCCCATCGGCACCAGGCACGCCACCGCGAGCACCGTCGCCAGCGAAAGATATGCCGCGAATCTCTGCATGCGCGGCGTCTCGCCCGACTCAATGTCTTCTTTCCCCAGCAGCTTCAGCAAATCAAAGTACGGTTGCCAAAGCGGCGGCCCTTGCCGCGATTGCACCCGCGCCGTCACCTTGCGCAGCACTCCCTGGCCGAGCGGCGCCACCAGCAGCACGATGCCGACGTTCAGCACCCCTCCAACAATCCTCCAAATCACGGAACTCATAAAATTCCTATTTCGTCTCCCGATCCATCTTCGCCCACGTCAATTCCAGCAGCTCTTTTTGCGACCACACCTTCCTCGCCCCCGACCGCACATCGATCGTCTCCATCCGGTCCGTGCACGAAAAACACGGATCGATGCTGCCCAGGCTGATCGTCATATCCGCGATCTGCTGATCTTTAATCATCGCCGCCACGCCTTGCAGGTTCTGATACGTTGGCGCGCGCACTCGCCACCGCCGTGGCCGGTTGTTCTCCCCCGTGATCACAAAGTGGTGGCTCTCGCCGCGCGGCGCCTCCACCGACGACAGCCCCATCCGCCCCACCGGCAACTCGTCTTTTATCTCCAGTCCGAGCGGCCCGTCTTCCATCTTGTCCAGGCACTGCCGAATGATGCGGATCGATTCGAACACTTCCTTCATGCGCACGACCACGCGCCCCCACACGTCCGCGCTCTCCGCGGTAATCACGTCGAACTCCACCCGGTCATACGCCGCATACGGATGGTCCCGCCGGCAGTCGATCTCGACGCCCGCCGCTCGCGCCACCGGCCCCACCAGTCCCGAGCTCTTCACCGCAACTTTGTCCGCCACGCCCACGCCACACGTCCGTTTCTGGATGTTCCGGTCCCCGCTCACCGCCTCCACCACCGGCCGCCATTCCCGTTCCAGTTTGTCCAGCACCACGCGTAGCTCGGCCTTCAATTCGTGCGTGATGTCGCGCCGCACTCCGCCCACCAGGCAGATCGCATACGTCTTACGGTTACCGCTGATCTTCTCCGCAATCCACATGATCGGCTCGCGGATGCGAAAACTCTGCATGAACAGCGTGTCAAATCCCACGATGTGGCACGCCAGCCCCACCCACAGCAAATGGCTGTGCAGCCGCTCCAGCTCCAACATGATCGTGCGAATGTATTCCGCGCGCGGCGGCACCTTCAACGCTGCGGCTTCTTCCACCGCCTGTACATACGCAACGCTATGTACACATCCGCAAATACCGCAAATCCGCTCGGCCAGCAGCGGGATGTCGTTGTAGCTCATTACCGATTCCGCCAGCTTTTCAATCCCGCGATGCACCATGAACCCGCGATACTCGCACCCGCGCACCCGCTCGCCTTCCACGTACAGCCGGAAGTGCGCCGGCTCGTCCAGCGTCGGATGAAACGGCCCAAACGGCACCACCGTGCAGCCCTCCGGTGTTGCCCCAAACTCGAACTCTCGGTTCTCGTCGTAGTCCGCCGGCACCTCGTTCCACGGCACGTCTTTCCGCAGTGGATGGCTCCCCTCCGGCCACCCATCCGGCAACACCAGCCGCTTCAAATACTCGTGCCCCACCGGCTGAATGCCCAGCAGGTCGCGCATCTCCCGCTCCGCCCAACTCGCCGCCGGCACCATCCGCGTGATGCTGTCGATCTTCAGGTCGTCCTCCGGCAACTGCGTCAGCACGCTGCACAGCACATGATCTTTGTCGAATGCAAAATTGTGCGCCACCAGAAATTTCCCCGAGAACGGCCGGTCATCCGTCCCGATGCTCGCCACGTACCGCGCATCCAGTTCCCGGAAAATGTGCTGGCACACGTACTGCACCACCGTGCGGTCCACATACACAAACAGCCGCCGATCGTTCGGCAGGTCCGCGCGATCGATCAGCGGCCCGAACCTCGCCTTGAACTCCTCGAACATTTCCCGAGCGATCATGGCTCTCCTAAAACTGTCCCTTCAACACCGGCGGTTTGCGCACGCGCGGCATGCCGCCCAGCCAGCGGAAATACCGTTTGATCTCGCCGTAAAAATTGTGCGCCACATACCGATTGCATTCCGCCTCGCGCGCATATCCGCACAGCCACGGCACAGCCGCCCGCCGTGTCGCGCTCCCCAATTTAGAAATCCCATACACCAGCGCAAACGTCAGCGCCAGCACCACCCCGAGCGCCAGCGGCGCAAACACCGCCGCCGAATTCGTCTCTCCCACTCCCCCGAGCCGCCCGCTCAACAAGGGAGAAGCACTCGCCAACGCAGTTCCCAGCCCTCCGCGGCTCGCCCCCAGTGCCCGCCCAATCAGCCGGAATCCGATCGCCGGCACCACTCCCAGCAGCACGCAGCAAAATGCCAGCGCCACCTGCGGAGCCTGCATCATTCCCGGAACTTCCATGCGTCCCTGCGCCGCCCGCTCCCGTACCCGCGCGCTCGTCCGCGACAGAAAACTCACGCCAAAAAATTTCATAAACGACGCCAGCGTCAGCGCGCTCGTCAGAATCGCAATCACCGCGCACACCACCAGATAATGCGCCCATCCGCTCCCCTGGATCGCCGCCACGTAAATGCTCCACTTGCTCACAAAGCCGTTAAACAGCGGGACGCCCGAAATCGAAAACGACGCAATCAGCGCCGTCACCGCCGTCACCGGCATAAACTTCATCATCCCGCCCATCTGGTTCAAATCCTGCGTCCCCGTCGCGTGCAGCATCGATCCCGCGTTCAAAAACAGCAGCCCCTTGAACAGTCCGTGGTTCAGCACATGAAATAACGCCCCGCAAACTGCAATCGTCCCCAGCGCAGTCGCCGCCGGCGTGTTCGCCGCCACCAGCGCCATGCACGCCCCCGTCCCCAGCAGAATGTATCCAACCTGCCCAATGCTGTGGAACGCGAGCAGCCGTTTCGTTTGCTCCTGCTTCATCGCCTGCATCGTTCCCGTGAATAAAGTGATCGTGCCCAGAATCGCAACCAGCATTCCCCACCGCGCCAGCGGATAACTCTCCCGCGCGCTCACCGGCACCAGCCACAAAAAATACCGCATCACTCCATACACGCCCGTCTTGATCATCACGCCCGACAGCATCGCGCTCACCGGCGACGGCGCCGCCGGATGCGCGTCCGGCAGCCAGAACTGCCCAAACGGCCACATGCCCATCTTGATTCCAAATCCCATCAGAAACAGCCCGAACGCCAGCGCCGTCATCCCCGGCCGCGTCGCGAGCAGCAACGGCAAATTCGCGCTCACCGTGTCAAAGTCGTATTTCAAACTCGCGCTCCCGCTCACCGCCTTTCCGCCCACCGCCAACAGTTCCGCCCCGATCATCGTCGCCGCGCAAGCAACCTGCATCATGATCAGAAATTTGTTCGCCGCCCACACATTCTCTTTCTTCCGGTGCTCATACCGAATCAGCGCGTATCCCGGCAACGTCATCAGTTGCCAAAAAATAAAGAAGAACCACATCATGTCGGTCGTCGAGAGCAGCCCATACATCGCCGCCAAAAACAGCAAAAAGTACGGGTAATACCGCCCCACTCCATACTCCCGGTAATGCCGCATATAAAGGATGGAGTAAAACGCCGCCGGAACCGCAATCACCGAAGCCAGCAGCAGAAACACCGCCGTCAGCCCGTCCACATAAATCCGCAGCGCAAATCCAAATCGCGGCATCGCCCAGAACGCCGCCGGATGCGCCGACGGCCCACGCCACAAAACTTCCGCCACCGCCCGGAGGATCACCGCCGCGCTTACGCTCGTCACCGCAAACGCGACCCATCCCGCTGCCACCTTGTTGCGCGCCACCACCAGCGTCAGCGCCGCTCCCGCCAGGCACGCCACAATCGCTACCAACACGGATTGTTCCGGCGTCAGCATACAGTCGTCTCTCGCGTCCTCATCTCAACCATCAGCTCCACCAGCGCGCCCAAAGTTTTCTCAACCGTCGCGCTCAGCCCCTCTCCCTCTTTCACCGACTCCGGCTGCACGCCCAGCAGCCACGCCTTCGTGCGTCCATTCGACTCCACCACCCCGGCCAGTACGCCCAGCGAAATCTTGTGCGTCGAAATCTGCGGATACCGCGCCCCCATCTCCGCGCGATCCAGCCACACCACCGATCCCGCCACCCCGCCAAACTCCACCGCATCCAGAAAAACCACGTGATCGAAAACCAGCATGTCGAAATCCGCGCCATCGCACTTCGCGCCTGCCGCCGTCGTCAAATACCGCTCGGGCTCACTCCCCGCCACGATCACATCCTTCACGCCCGCCGCAATCAAAGCCTCCGCCAACCGCACGCCAAATCCATCGTCTCCATACTCCGCGTTCCCCACTCCCATCAGGCAAACGCGCCCCTCCAGCGCCTTTTCCATCTCCTCGCGAAAATTCGCCGCGCCCGCCATCAAATGTCCTCGCCCAGATTCTTAATCTGCTCGTACGTAAACACCGGCCCATCCACGCACACGTATGCCACTCCAATGCAGCAGTGCCCGCATTTCCCCACGCCGCATTTCATGTAGCGCTCCAGCGTCGAAACAATGTTCCGCTCCTCAAATCCCATCCCCAGCAAATCCTTGATCACGAACCGGAACATGATCGGCGGCCCGCACACAAATGCAATCGTGTTCTCCACCGGAACCGTCACTCCCGGCTTCTTGAACAGGCTCCCCACCACACCCACGTTCCCCGTCCACTCCTCCCCGCCCGCCCGATCCCGGCTCGCCCGGTCAACCGTCAGATGGCATTCCACTCCCGGCGTTCGCTCCCACTCGCGCAAATTCGGCACATACATCAACTCGCTCGGCGTCTTCGCCCCATGAAAAATCTGTATCCGCCCATACTCGCCCCGCTTCGCCATCGCGTACACAATCGCCGACCGCAGCGGAATCAGCCCAATCCCTCCCGCCACAAACACCAGGTTCTTCCCGCGATATTCCTCCATCGGAAAGCCGTTTCCATATGGCCCGCGCACCGCAAACTTGTCGCCCGCCTTCAGCCCATGCAGCGCGGCCGTGCAACTCCCCACCTGCCGCACCGTAAAAAATGTTTCCTCCTCGGTCGGGCTCGGCGGCAGCGACGTCGGAAACTCCCCCACTCCAAACAGCGAAACCTGCGCAAACTGTCCCGGCCGGAACCGCCGGAACGCCGCCTGCTCCGCCGCGTCTTCAAAGTGCCAGTAAAACGTCTTCACTTCATGAATCTCGTCCACCACCCGATCCAGCACCGCCGCCTTCGGCAGATACACGTTCTCCATCACGCCCGCTGCGCCCGCCGTCTCGCGTTCCGCCAAAGCCGGGTTCATACTTCCTTCCTCTGCGCCGTCTGCCGCCGGATCATCTCCACTACGCTCGGCATGCCGACATCGCCATGACAAACGGCTACGCACCGCCCACATCCCACGCACGCCATCGACAGCTCCCGCTCGATAAAGTAGTGCGCCAGCTTGCGAAAAAATCTCCGGTTGCGCCGGTCGTGCACCGCGCGCCGCGGATTAAATCCTCCCGCCATGCGCGTGAACCCGCTCAGCGCGCACGAATCCCACACCCGCAGCCGCTCCACTCCCTCTCCCTCCACCGCGCGGTCCGTCACCGTGAAGCACGTGCACGCCGGACATACATACGTGCACCCCCCGCACTCCAAACACCGGTTCCCAATCTCGTCCCATGTCTCGTCCGGAATCTCTCCCCGCGACACCGCCTGGATCGCCGCCGAAAACCAGCTCGTCGTCGTCGGCTTAAACCGTTTTCGCACTTCCTCCAGAATCACCCGCCGCCGCTCCAAATGCGCCCGCGCCGCCTTCTTAAAGATCGCGCTCGTAAACAGCGCTTCCCCAGCCTCCGTTCCCGCCACCGCCATCAACTCACCGCCCCGCCCGTCCACGCCCAAATCAAAAAGCTGCAAATCAAAATGTTCCCGCGCCGCCGGACCCGTATCCGTGCACATGCAGAAGCAGTTTTCCCCTATGTCCATTTCCGCATCCGTGCACGCCACATTCACCAGAAACAAATTCCTCCGGTGCTTCTCGTAATAAATGTCCGCAAATTCCCGCCCCAGATAAAATCGGTCCAGGTGATAAATCCCCGCCACATCGCACGACCGAATCCCAAAAATCGCCCGCTTCTTCTCGTCGTACGTTGGCTCGATCCGCAACTCCCCATCCCGCCGCTCCACCTTCAGCAGCCGCTCCATCGGCGGAAACACATACCGCTTCGGCGGATAGTCCGGATTCGGCAAATGAATCTGAATCCGCCCGCGATTTTCGTCCGTCACCGGTTCAAAAAACGTATCCCGCCCACGCCCGCCAAACGGCGCAATCACCTCGTATCCACGCTCCCGCAGCAGGTCCACTATCTTCGGCGCATCCTCGCGACTCACAATCCGCGCCTTCATGCCGGCTCCTTCTCCACCCGCACCGGAACCAGCCGGAAACTGTCCCCCGACGACCCGAGAATCTGCTGTCCCACCTCGCGCATAAAATGCGGCACAAACACGGTTCCGCTTCTCACCTCCGGCGTGATCCTCGCCGTCGCCGCCGCCGTCGCGTTCGCCGCGCACAGCCGCATCCGCTTGCCGTCGCGAATGCCCGCCCGTTCGGCATCCTCCGGGTTAATCTCTACAAATCCCTGCGGATAGTCGATCATCAACTGCCGATACTCCCGCTTTAGCGTCTCGCTGTGCCGCACCAGCACATTCTGGTTCCAGTAATAAAGAGAGTTCCCAAACACCAGCGTGAGCGGAAACGCCCGCGGATTCGCCGCCCTCTCAGCCGGCTTCGGCACCGCCACAAATTTGAACGGCCGTTCCGCATCGTTTCGCGGTAACTCCTCGCCCCCCCCATCTCCCTCGCCAAACAAATACCTCGTTCCCAGCGGACGATCCTTCGTGCACGGCCACTGCCGCCCATAATCGCGCGCCAGATTCTCATAGTCCGCGCCGCTATAAAACGGCACTGCCTGCCCGATCTCCTCCATCACATCGCGCGCCGCTCCGTACTTCCAATCCGCCCCCATACGCCGCCCCAGTTCCGCAATCTGCTCCCACCCCGGCGTCAGTCCTTCCGGCGGTTCAACCACTTGTCCCGCCAGTTGAATCCGCCGGTCCGTGCTCGTGAACGTGACCTCTTCCTCCCCAAACGCCGTCGTCGGCAGCACCACGTGCGCATAGTTGCTGCACTCCGTCATAAAAAGGTGTTGCACTACCAGCAGATCCAGTTGCCGCAGTTGTCCCGCCACGTCTCCCAGCAGGGCCGTATTCGTCGGGTCGTATCTCGACAGCCACAGCGCCTTCACCTTCCCCTGCCCACGATGCCCCAGCATCGCCCGCGACCCAATCCCCGGCTGCGCCGGCACTCTCGTCTTCCACAGCGCATCCATCGCCGCCCGCGCACTCTCATCCGTGACCGGCTTGTATCCCGGCAGCCGGTCCGGCAGCATTCCCAAGTCGCACACGCCTTGCAGATTGTTCTGCTCCGTCAGCGCAAACAGTCCCGCACCCGGCTTCCCCAAATTCCCCGACAGCAGCGCCAGATTCACCACCGCCCGAATACTGTCCCGGCTCCGCTCTTCCATGCTCGCGGAAAACATCAGCGTCGCGCTCTTTGCGCCCCCATACGCCAGCGCTGCCGCCTCAATCAGGCTCGCCGCCACTCCGCAACTCTCCGCCACCCGCAGCAGATCGTACTCCCGTATGTTCGCCAGAAATTCCGCGTAATCCCGGCATCGCGTCTTAATAAATCCCAAATCCATCAGCCCGCGATCGACAATCACCTTCGCCATCGCCCCATACAGCAGCGCTTCCGTTCCCGGCTTGATCTGCAAAAAAAGGTCCGCGCTCTCCGCCACCCGATGCCGCCTCGTCCCCACCACAATCAGCCGCGCGCCCTTCAGCTTCGCGCGAATCACCGCGCCCCCAATTGTCGGCAGCCGCTTCCCCAAATCCACTCCATCCACGACAATCGTCTCGCTCTGCCCCAGCTCCGCAATCGAGTTCGTGCTCGCCGCCACTCCCATCATGTCCAGCAGCACATTGATCGAATTGTTCGAGTACACCCCCGTCCCGTGATGCACGTTGTTCGTCCCAATCACCGCCCGCGCGAACTTTTGCAGCAGGTACGACTCCTCGTTCGAGCACCGCGGCGAATTCAAGAATCCCAGCGCATCCGCCCCATACTCCTCCCGGATCGCCTTCATCTTCTCCGCAATAAATCCCAGCGCCTCATCCCAACTCACCTCTTCCAGCTTCCCGTTCTTGCGCACACAAGGATGCTTCACCCGGTCCGGCGAGCTCGCGACCTCGTGCACGTGCCACCCTCGCACGCAGATTCTTCCTTGATTACTCGGATGGGAGACGCTCGGATAAGACCCTACAATCCGATTGCCGGCAGTTTCCAGGTACAGTCCGCAACCAACTCCGCAAAACGTGCAGGTGGTGAGTTGATGAGCCATGCTCTACTCTCTTTGACTATCCTCTAACCCCACCCGTGTGGGATATGACAGAGCGCACGCGCATCTGTGACGAAGGGCTAGGTCCCAGCGTCCAATAAACTCACCACCAAACCAGGGGTCGCGTCCCTGCGGAGGGCGCGCGAGATCTAGATTTTCCGTGAAGCGGTGGAATCAATCGGCGATGCTCTCCGCCTCGCAGGGTCCACCGGCAATAGCTCCTCCGGGGCTGCAAGCATTCCTCCGCGATCATGATGCGTTTGGTCCTTCGTGGCTTTGTCGGTTTGGTAGCGAGCTACAATTTTGCTGCGAACCACTTCACTTGCGGGTTGAGCCATTTCTTTAGCATCTCGCGGAGTTGCGGCGGCCCGACGGGCTTGGTCATGTAGTCGTTCATTCCGGCGAGAAGGCACTTCTCGCGGTCTCCTGCCATGGCGCCAGCGGTGAGGGCGATGATGGGAATTTGAGGGTTGCGGGTGCCTGCGCTGCCGTTGCGGATCCGTCGCGTGGCCTCGAAGCCATCCATCTCAGGCATTTCGCAATCCATTAGCACCAGGTCGTAGTCGGACTCGGCAAGCGCGCGCAGGGCCTCGATGCCATTGCTTACTACATCCGCTTCCCAGCCACCTTTGCGCAGAATTGCGCCAGCGACCTTTTGGTTAATGACGTTATCCTCGGCGAGCAGTATTCGGGCGTGGCTTTTTTCGCGGATCTCCGGACGCACCGGGGCGACTGGGGCAGCGTAACGGGAGGCCGCTCGATCGTCGCCTCCAAGCGGCGCATGGCTCCGCGTCCGCTTCTCAAAAACCGCGGTAAACCAGAACGTCGATCCCTTGCCTTCTTCGCTCTCTGCCCCAATTTGTCCGCCCATCATGCCGCACAGTTGCCGGGAAATTGTCAGACCCAGTCCGGTGCCGCCGTAGCGCCGCGTGCTGGTTCCATCCGCTTGCACGAATGGTTCAAAGAGGGCCGAGGCGCGGTCCTGCCGAAAGCCGATGCCCGTATCGCTGACCTTGAAGCGCAGGGTTGCGGTGGCGTCCGCGCTCTGCCCGTCTTTGTTCCCCAAACCCAGGGTCACCAATCCCGCGGTCTCCAGTCCCGCAGTCTCCAATCCCGCCCAGACCGACACCTTGCCTTGGTGCGTGAATTTGACCGCGTTGCCTATGAGGTTAATCAGAATCTGACGCAAGCGCCCAGGATCGCCGCGCAGCCACCAGGGAGTTCCACGCGCCAGTTCCGAGGTTAATCCAATCCCCTTTTCCGCGGCTTTGATCGCCAATACCGCCGTCGCCTCCTGCAGCACTGTCCGCAAATCGAAGTCGCTCTTCTCCAGCACAAATTTCCGCGCCTCGATTTTCGAGAAATCGAGAATGTCGTTGATCACCGTCATCAGGCCTTCACCGCTGCTCCGCACGATCTCGGCATACTGCCGCTGCTCGTCGCTCAGTTCCGTATCCAGAAGCAAGCCTGCCACTCCAATCACTCCATTCATCGGGGTGCGGATTTCATGGCTCATGTTGGCCAGAAACTGGCTCTTGGCGCGGTTGGCGGCCTCGGCGGCGGCGCGCGCTTCCCGCAAAATCTGTTCGCCGCGCTTGCGCTCGCTAATGTTCATAAATGTAACCACCGCGCCCACGATCTCTCCGTTACAGTGCATGGGACGGGACCAGTATTCTCCGGGAAAGCTTGTGCCGTCCCGACGCCAGAGGACTTCGTTATCGATGTGCGTGCCCTGTCCTCGCCAAAACGCCTCATAGATATGGCACTCCTTTACCGGATAGCGCGTTCCATCCGCCCGCGTGTGGTGCATCACATCGTGCATGTTCTTTCCCAACAATTCGGCGGGCTCTTGATAACCGAGCAGTTGCAGGCAGGAGGGGCTGCAAAACGTGCAGTTGCCACGCATATCGATGCCGTAAACTGCCTCGGGAATTGAATCCAGCACGAGCCGGATCAGTTCGCCATTCTCGGTCGCCGCCTCCTCGGCATGCTTGCGCTCGCTGATGTCCACCAGCGTCCCCTCTATAATTTCGCCCCCGCCGGATGGGTCTTCCACCAGGGTAATGTTTCCCAGCGCCCAGAAGGATTCGCCGTTCTTGCGCCGAAAATGCATCTCGTGACTCGTTACGCTTTTCTCCGATCGCAGCTTTGCCAGGAAGGCGTCGCGATCCGAAGTCGTGTACCACCAACTGGTCACCGGCACTTCGAGGGCTTGCTCCGGCGTGTCATAGCCAAAAATCCGGGCCGTCGCCAGGTTGCATTCCAGCAGTCGCCCTCCCACCGTGCAACGGTAAACTCCTGCGAGATTGCGCTGGAAGAGCAGCCGATAACGCTCCTCCGACTCTCGCACCGCCTCTTCCGCAATTTTGCGGGCGGTAATATTTTCGTGGGCCACCACTACGCGTTTGCCGCCCTCGGCGAAGGGCGTCGCTCGCATCGTGAACCAACGTTTCTCGTTCGGGCTGTGGCATGGATACTCGATCGTGAACTCCTGCAACTCCCCCGTCATCACCCGCCGTATGCCTTGGCGCGACGCGTACGCTTCCGCCTCGCTGTCGGAACTCCGGTCGCAAACATCCAGATAGTTGCTCCCCACTCCACACGCATTCGCTTCCCCACCATTGTTTGCGGCAAAACGGCGCCAGGCAGTGTTCACGGCAACAATCACGCCATTCTCATCCAGGATTGCGACATGCGACGACAACGCATCCAGCGTGGATTGCAGAAAGCGCTCCGACTCCCGAATTGCCTCTGCCCCCCGCTTGCGTTCGGTGATGTCGTGCACAAAGCAGAAGCTGTACTCCTTGCCGTCGAGTTCCAGGTAGTTCGCGGTGATCTCGACCGGGAAGATGCGTCCTTGTCGCGTGCGATGCTGGGTTTCAAAGGTTATCTTGCCCTGCGCCTTGAGTTCCCCCCAGAATTCTGCCCAGCGCTCGGGTGGGAAAAGCGGATCGATGTCCGGGATCGAGAGCGATAGCAGTTCTTCGCGGGAACGATCCAAAGAACGGCAGGCCGCCTGGTTGGCATAGACGATGCGGGCCTGCGAGTTGATCCAATATAAAGCGTCGGAGGCATGCTCGAGTGAGAGTTGCATCAGGCGCGGCTGCACTTCCGCTTTTTTAAGCTCGCTGATGTCTTCCTTGATCATGGGTGATCTTGGGTGTGACGAACTCTATCTTGCCGTGAATGACGACGCTGACTATGCGGGGGTTTTGCGCGAACGCACCCGACAGTTTTCTGAGACCCACTTCCACAGTGCGCTTCGGTTTCCGGCTGCGTCCAATTCCGCCGAGGATGTCGGTAACCACAATCAAGGCGAGTTGATGTTCCGCCTGCAACTCAGCCCGGGAGTTGGTGGTCGCTCGCACCGGGGCATGGTTGGCCTCCCTGCTCAGTCCATCGGCCAGAGGGGGCCGGCGGATAAATGGATGCCCGTGGCTCGGGCGATTACTAAAGTCAGCAGGAACAACGGCAACAGCAACAGCAACCGCCGCAGCCGGGAGCGCCCGCGCCACACAGCACTACTTTGCTTTGGGGAGGTGCGTCTGGATCTGTGTTTGCAGGGATTGGAGTTTGCGGGCCAGGTAGGGTTCGGCGTCGGGGCGGGTGAAGACTTTTATTGCGGGTTGCAGGGTCGTCTCAGCTTTTGCGTAATCACCGCGTCGGTAGGCGATTTCGGCGCGGGCTAGATCCAAGTTGGCGGACCAGTCGGGTATGCCTTCCAGTTGAGATACGGCTTTGGCGTCGATGGTGTTGAGGAGCGCGGCCGCTTCTTCCAGCTTGTTTTGATCAATCAGACAATTGGCTAAGGTGTCGGCGGCGCCACCGGTCAGGCCGGCGCGTTCTCCAAAAGCTTTTTTCGAGGCTTCGTAGGCTTTGCGCGCGTTGGCTTCGCCTTCTTTTAGATGACCGCCTCGGCATTGCGCTAGCGACGCGTCGGAGAGCGAGGCTATGGCGTAGAACGACGCCGGCCCTTGTTTTTTTTCGGCCATGCTGGAGAGTTCCAAGTCGTCGCGCGTCGCGTCGTCGAAATGTTCCAGCGCGCCTTCGCATTGCGCTTTCGTCGCCAGGACTTGGAGAGTGAGTTCGTGGTCGCGCCCTAATTTTTCTACGAAGGCGGGATAGATTTTTGCCGCCTCTTCTAACCCTTGCGCATTTTTGCCTTCCACCATGTAGGCCTGGGCCAGATTGAGTCGGGCGCGCAGGACTTCGCCGCTGTCCGGACCGTTGAGGCGCGAGTAGGCGTCGATTAACTCGTGGAAAAGGCGCTCGGCTTCGGGTCCGTTGCCGAGGCGAATGTTGGGGAAGGCAAGGCGCTGCTTGAGCGTGAGAAGAGTGTTCTCGTCCATCGAAGGGAGAGTGATGGCCTTGTCGTAGGACGCTTGGAAATTTTCTTTGGCCGATTTGGCGTCATTGGCAATCAGCGCGATCATGCCGCGCGCGGAGTAGAGCCAGACCAGAAGATCGGCGCGCGGCTGGGGGATGTGGGAGAGTTTGGATTCCTGCTCGGCGAGGATGGAGCGGGCGAGGTCGAGCGTTCCGGCCTGATAGCTGCGGGCTTCGAGCGCAGCGCGCTGAAGTTTGACGATCATGGCGTCTTGCGACAAGGGGCCGTCGGACTGGATGAAGAGAGCGGCGGCGCGATCGTATTCCTGGCGAGCGTCGGGATAATCGGTGCGCGAGTCGAGCGCGCGGGCGATGGTGTGATGCAGCTGGGCGGCAACCAGAGGCTCTGCAGCGAACTGTCGATCGATGGCGGGCGAGGCGCGCTTGACGGCGTCGAGCAGGCTCTCGTCGGCTTTGCCGCTTTGGAAGGGATTGCTGCGGCCGAGGAGATCGCTGGCGAGGAAGCGGTTGACGGCCGAGGCGATTTGAGTCTCGCGGCTGGCAATGTCGCGGGCGCGGGCGGCGCGGCGATAGAGGATGAGACTGGCGCCGAGGCCGAGGATGAGGGCGACGACGGCGATGATGATCCAGGGGCGGCGGGCGCGGGAGTCGGCGAGTTTGCGCTCGGCGACTTGTGCGCGCTGCTCGGCGAGTTCGATGCGGTTGCGCTCGATCCGGCGGGAGTCAAAATTTTCGAGGCGGGCGATGAGATCGGCGACGCTTTTGATGCGAAGGACGGGATCGCCACAGGCGGCGTCGGCGATGTCGTCGCGCAGGAGCGCATCGTCGATGCCGGCCTCCCACCCGGGGGAGAGCGGCTTACGGAAGTCGCCGACCATGAGCTGATACAGGATTACGCCGAGGGCATAGACGTCGGATGAGATGGTGGGCGAGTGGCCCGCTAGGACTTCCGGGGCGAGGTAGGCGAGCGTGCCGGTGAGAGCGGAGTCGGGGGTGACGGTTTCGGTGAAGCCGAGGTTGGTGATGCCGAGGGCGTGGAGGCGGGCAGGATCGGCGAGGGCGCCGCTGCCGAAGTCCGCGACCTTGATTTGGGGGTGCGTGGCGGAATTATTCTGGGCCTCGCCGTTGGCGGACTCAGCTGGGGAATCCGCGATCAGGATGTTGGCGGGCTTCAGATCTTTGTGAAGGACGCCGACATCGTGGGCGGCGGCTACGGCGCGGGCGACGCTGACGAGAATTTGCAAACGTAATGCGCGGGGAATTTGGGCGAGGCCGCCCTGGCTCTCGGCCCACTCCGCTAGGTTCGGTCCACCGTACTCGCTCTCGAGGAAAAACGGGGGCGCGTCGAAATTCCACTCCAGCACCCGGACGAAATCAGGGCGGTCGCCGAGGGATTCGCGGAGGAAGCGGGCGAGCGTGACTTCGCGCTTCAGCCCTTTGAGCTCGACGGCATCGTTCGCGAATTTGAAGACGCGGGCCTCGCGCGTTTTGGGATTTTCTGCGAGCCAGACTTCGCTCGAACCGGACGGACCCATTTTGCGGGAGAGGCGCCAGTGCTCGCGGCCGGGGACGGGATCGCCGGCCTTGAGGCCGAGGTCGGCCCAAAGCCCACCGGCGACGGCTTTGCTTTGCACGGGGACGGCGAGGCGATAACCGACGCGCGGGACGGTGAGGATGGTGGGCTGATCTTCGTCGCCGATGGCGCGCCGGAGTTTGGAGACGGCGGTGGCCAGCGAGCCGTCCACGACGACCGTGCCCGGCCACACGGATTCGAGAAGCTCGTCTTTGGTCACGACTTCGCCGGCGTGCTGCAAGAGCTGAAGGAGGACTTCGAGGGGCTTGGATTCGAGCTCGACAGGGACGTTGCGGACGCGCAGTTCGCGCCGGAATTCGTCCAGTTCGCAGTCGCCGAACCGCCAACGCCGGGCGGAAATGTCGCGACTGGGCGAGCCGTGGTCTTTCGCAGACATAGAGTTAGCGTTCTTTAGAGTTCTTTAGAAGTCCGTCAGGACATCGCAGGGGAGATGGTGCAGGATGTAGCCCGACAGCCCACATCGATCTGGGCTATTGTCCCACGAAACGCGGCGGTTGGGGTTGGGAGTTGGGGAAAACTTTCAACCGCCGGGGCGTGGGTGGTAGGGTGAACGAAGCAAGCCGGCAGGCATGGATGGCGCCCGGCTTGGATGGCAAACGACGGAACTGACAACCAACACTTCAAATAGACTTCAAGGAGACCCTTATGTCGCAATGCGGCTTGAAACACTTCTCTCTCAGGAATCGCGCAAATCTTTATGTTGTTTTGCTGGCGGCCGCATTGGTCGGGCTGTGCGGTGGCATGCAGGCGCAGAGTTTTCAGACCGTGGGTGCCCTGGCGTTTACAGCGCCGTATGGAGGGGCGAATCCGCTGCCGCAGGTGGTGACGGTGGCCAGCAGCGGCGCGGCCTTTCCCTACACGCAGGCGGTCACGACGAGCAGCGGAGGCAAGTGGCTGGCGGCTTCGCCCTGTGGATATTACAGCTGTACGACTCCGTACCCAGTCGCGGTGAGCGTGACGACGGCCGGCCTCGCCGCGGGAACGTACCAGGGGCAGATTGTTTTTACCGATGTGAACAATTCGAAGATCACGCTGACCGTGCCCGTAACGCTGACGGTAACGCAAACGAACACCGCATTTTTCGATTATCTTCCCGGAGCGCTGAGTTTCACGATGAAGCCGGGCGGGAGCGTAGTGCCGCAGCCGATCCAGATTCGCAATGGCGGCACGGGCACGTTGACCTGGACGCTTACGACGGCGACGGCGGACGGCGGCGCGTGGTTGAGCGCGACCGGGAGCGGAACCGCGCCATCGAACATCAGCGTCACGATTGTGCCGGCGAGTTTGCCCGGAGGCGGGGCGATCAGTGGAACCTACGTGGGCGAGTTGGTGCTGCAAACCTCGGGAGACACGACGACGATCCCGGTTGCGGTGACGGTGGGGAGCGCGGTATTTGAGCAGATCAATCCGATTAATTTCACAATGCCGGTGGGCGGCGCGAACCCGCTGCCGCAGATCTTGACGGTGGAGACGACGGACAACTCGTCGGTGGCGTACACGCAGGCGTTTTCGACCGCGAGCGGAGGAAGCTGGCTGACCGCGTCGCCGTGCGGCTACTACTCGTGCTCGACGCCGTATCCCATCACTGTGAGCGTGCAAAATGCCAGCACACTGGCGGCCGGAACTTACATGGGCGAGATCACTGTCTACCAAAGTACGAATCCGCAGATGTCAATCACGGTGCCCGTGACGCTGACCGTGGTGGCGTCGGGGGCGTTCTTCAATAATTTGCCTGGCGGACTGAGCTTCACGATGGTCAAAGGCGGGAAGACGGTGGCGCAGACGATACAGATTGAAAATGCCGGAACGGGAACGTTGAGCTGGACGGTATCGGCAACGACGTCGGATGGCGGCGTTTGGCTGAGCACGAGTCCGGCGAGTGGCACCGCGCCATCGGAGACGAGCATCAGCATAGCGGCGGCGAGTTTACCGGGAGGCGGCGAGATCGCGGGAACATACGTCGGCGAACTGGTGTTCCAGACGGCAGGCGACACGACAACAATTCCGGTAGCGGTGACGGTGGGAACGAACGTCTTTAACCAGGTGAATCCGATCAGCTTTACGATGCCGGTGGGCGGCGCGAACCCGCTACCGCAAATTCTGACGATCGCGAGCACAGTCAATAACACCCCGCTGAACTTCACCCAGGCGACGGCGACCGCGACGGGAGGCAACTGGCTGGCGACGTCGCCGTGCAGCTACTACTCTTGCAACACGCCGTATCCGCTGACGGTCAGCGTGCAGAACGCGAGCACGCTGCCGGCGGGTACGTACACGGGCGAGATCACGGTGCTCCAGAATACGAATCCGCAAATGTCGATTACCGTGCCGGTCACGCTGACGGTGGAAGCGTCGGGAGCGTTCTTCAATAATTTGCCGGGCGGGCTGAGCTTCTCGTTGATCGAAGGAGGCACAGCGGTCCAACAGACCATTGAAATCGAAAACGGGGGAAGCGGCACATTGAACTGGACGGTGACGCCGACCACGGCGGACGGTGGGGCGTGGCTGAGTGCGACTCCAACCAGCGGAGCAGCGCCGGCGGAAGTCAACGTCAGCATCACGGCGGCGAACTTGCCGGGAGGTGGGCAGATCGCCGGAACCTACAGTGGCCAGTTGCTCTTCCAGACGGGCACGGATACCACGACGGTGCCGATCGAGGTCACGGTGGGCAGCAACGTATTCACGCAGGTCAATCCGATCAGCTTCACCATGCCGGTGGGAGGCGCCAATCCGCTGCCGCAGATTCTGACGATTGCGAGCAGCGTATACAACTCTTCGCTGTCATTCACGCAGGCGACCGTGACCGCGACGGGAGGTAACTGGCTGGCGACCTCGCCGTGCAGCTACTACTCTTGCAACACGCCGTATCCGCTGACGGTCAGCGTGCAGAACGCGAACACGCTGAGCGCGGGGACGTACACGGGAGAAGTGACGATTTACCAGAGCAGCGATCCGTCGATGTCGGTAACCATACCGGTGACGCTGAATGTGGTGGCGTCGGGGGCGTTTTTTAACGGGCTGCCCGGACAGTTGAGCTTCTCCATGCCGCAGAACGCGAAGAAACTGACGCCGCAGTCGCTGGAGATCACGAACGCGGGCAGCGGCAAGATGAAGTTCGCGATCGCGCCCAGCACGGCCGATGGTGGCGCGTGGCTGACGGCAACGTCGCTGAGCGGAACGGCGCCGAAGACGGTGAGCGTGGAGATTAATCCTCTGAATTTGCCGGGAGGCGGGCAAATCGACGGAACGTTTGCGGGACAACTGCTGCTCGTCGCCGGCAGCGATACGACGACGATCCCGGTGACGGTAACGGTGGGAAGCGCAGTGTTTACGCAGATGAATCCGCTAAACTTTGTGATGCCGGTGGGAGGAGCGAATCCGCTGCCGCAGTTGTTAACGGTGGCGAGCATCGATAACTCGGCGCTCAACTTTACGCAGGCCGCGGCCTCGTCGGGCTGGCTGACCGTGGCGCCGTGCAGTTACTACTCATGCACCACGGGGTATCCGCTGACGGTGAGCGTGGGGAACACGAGCAAACTGACGGCCGGAGTTTACGCGGGACAGGTCACGATCTACCAGAGCACGGATCCGGGGCAGTCGATGACGGTGCCGGTGACGCTGACCGTCGTGCCCAGCAGCAAAGCGTTCTTCGATAATTTGCCGGGGCAGACGAGCTTCTCGCTGACGCCGGGAACCAAGACTACGCCGGCGCAGACCATCACCCTGGGCAACGGCGGGTCGGGGACGCTGAGTTGGAAGATCGCCACCAACACCGCCGACACTGGCAAGTGGCTGAAGGTGACTCCGGCGAGCGGGTCGAATGCGGGGACGTACAGCGTGGCGGTCACCGTGAAGAGCCTGCCGGGTGGAGGAGCGAAGGCGGGGACATTCCTGGGACAGGAGTTGCTGGAGACAGCCAGCGGCAACGTGACGGTTCCGGTCGTGGTGACGGTGGCCAGTCCGGTGTTCGTGCAGGTTCCGGCGGTTATCTTTAATACGACGGTGGGGACAAACCCAGCGCCACAGTCGGTGCCGATTGACAGCACGGGAACCGTGTTGAACTTTACCCAGGCGTCGCCGACCGGCAAGGGAGGCGCGTGGCTGACGGTTTCACCGTGCAGCTATTACAGCTGCAGCACACCGACGAGCCTGACGGTGAGCGTGAATTCTTCGTCGCTCGGCGCGGGCACGTATTATGCGGAGATCAACATCTACGAGTACACGGACCCCGCGCAGTCAATGACAATTCCGGTGGTGCTGAACGTGGCGCCATAGGCTGGACTCATAGGCTGGACTCCTGGGGGACTTGGGTGGTGACGCTTGGGCGCGTTGCCACCCTTTCTTATTGCGAGCGCGGCTGTGGTGAGATTGTGAGTATAGAGTCCGCGACAGCAACCCTTAACGGCTACAGCAATAGCAACAGACACCACAGCAGGGGCGGGAAGCCGGCGGCCTGCTTTTCGTCTGCACTTGCGGGTGGGAATAACTATTGACGGTAGTTCCTGGCTGGGGGATAATTCGTGAACCCCCACGACTGCGAGCATTTCGCGCAGCCCACGCTGTACCAAATCTCCCCATGGGAGCCGAGTTCCGGCATATTCCCTTGCAACGGGTGGGACGGGTTCGAGCCGTCACCACACGGTGAAGGAGGCGGAGCAGAGTTTACCTAAGGAAGAGAGCGGAAGAAGAACCCAGGGAGAGTTTCGACCAATTGCGCTCACGGGACGAGCACGTGGTTCCGGAGTTTTTCAAACCCAGGAGGACGTTATGAAGATGAAAGGCGCAGCGAGCATGATCTGCTTGCTGGCTTGCGTAGTTCTACTGCTCGCTCCGGCATTTGCCGGCGACAAGCCAATGCAACCGCGCGTGATTCAACCAACCCGGTTCGGCGTATCTCTGCCGCTCACCGAGATCGCCAAGACCACGCCGGCGCCCGTGTTTCACGGCTGGATCGTGCGAAAAGAACATGAGCCTCGAAACCAGCCGTTCACAACCTATGACATTAAAGACCCGGTCCAGCAGGATAGCGAGGGCGCCGAAAAAGCTCTGCCCATCACGATCGGGTTCAATTTCGACGGCGTCAACGGGCAACAGGCGGGAGGCGTCATACCGCCCGATACCAATGGGTCGGTCGGAGATAAACAGTTTTTCCTGATCACCAACTTCGCTTTTGAGATCTTCAACAAATCGACGGGCGCGCTGGAATTGGGACCGCTGCTCATCAACAGCATCTGGAAGAATTTTGGCGGGCAGTGCCAATCGGATAATGGCGGCGACCCGGTGGTGCTCTACGACAAGCTGGCGAACCGGTGGGTGCTGGAGCAACTGGAATACACCTCGAGCGACGAGATCTGCTTTGCGGTTTCGCAGACTGACGACGCGACCGGGGCGTACTACCTCTACCAGTACACATGGACGACCGGCTTACCCGACTATCCCAAAATAGCGGCTTGGCCGGACGCCTACTATATCGCGGTCAATAATTTCGGCTCCGGCCAGGGCGAGCCCTGCGCCGTGGATCGCAACGCGATGCTGACGGGCGCGAAAGCCTCGTTGATCTGCTTCACACCCAGCAGTACAGACTTTGGATATTTGCCCTCCGACTTCGACGGCACCACGCCGCCGCCAACCGGCGCGCCGAACCATTACGTCGAGCTGGGAAACTCGAATACTACGCTGAAGGAGTATGACTTCCACGTCGACTTCAGCGTGCCGAAGAACTCGACGTTCACAGGGCCGAACACGCTGACGGTGCCGGCGTACCAGACCTTGTGCGGCGGAGGCAACGGGGCGTGCATTCCGGAGCCGCACGGTGGCGGAGAGCTCGACGCGCTGGGCGACCGGATGATGTTCCGCAATGCCTACCGGAACTTCGGCGATCATGAGGCGCTGGTGTTCTCGCACGCGGTGGGTGGAGGCGGCAAGGTGGTAGCGGCGGAACGCTGGTACGAACTGCGCTCCACACCTCCAGGAGGCAGCTTCTCGGTGTACCAGGCGGCAACCTACAAGAGCGCCAAGTACAACTACTGGATGGGCAGCGTGGCGCTGGATAAGAACGGGGACATGGCGCTGGGCTTCAGCGTGGATAACAGCACGAGCGAGGATCCCAGTATTTTTCTTACCGGGCGGCTGCCAACCGATAAGGTGAATAAGCTGGAAAAGACGGTGACGGTGAAAACGGGAACGCAGGTACAGGGAGCGGTCAATCGGTGGGGGGATTACAGTTCGATGAGCGTAGACCCGACCGACGATTGCACGTTCTGGTACACGCAAGAGTACAGTAACGGCGGATATAACTGGCAGTCGCACGTTGTCTCGTTCAAATTCAACGCCTGCCAGTAAGACGTAATTTTGTTGAGAAAACCTGCGCCAGGGTGCGGGCCGGAATTAGGCCCGGCCCCGGCGCATTTTTTTCCGTGCCGTTGAGGGGCAAAGTGAAGTCTCTGCGAACGCTGTCGAAAACAGGGTTCGCTGCCCTAATAAAGAGAAAAGAGACTAGCCCCAAAAATCCCCTAATTCTGCCCCGCCGCCTTCGCCGCCGGCACCCCAATCGTCACCGAATCCGGCTCCGTCCAAACCGCAGTTCCGCTAGTCAAATCAATACGATGCATCGTAATCTTCAAACTGTCCGGCCCCGCATCCACCATTAGGTAGTGGTAATTCACTCCCTTGCCCTGAAATAGATCATCCTTTTTCCTTTCAAACAGATACGGGTGCGCTCCCGCACCCCCGGTAACAAAATACGTCACGCCCCCATGCTCATGCCGCTCATAATTATGCACATGCCCTGAGAAAACGACGATCCGCGCTCGCATGTTCATCTGGCGTGTTTCCAACATCTTAGCCAGCTTCACCTCTTGCTCCCGCGCCGCATGTCCCCCGCCAAACATCTTCTCTGTCGAACTCGTATAAGGAGGATGGTGCAGCACCAGCAGCACAAACCGAACCTCCCCAGGCAAACTATCCAGCTTATCCATCAACCACTTACCCTGCGCCCCCGAAGTCTCGTCCTGCGCGCTGTCCAGCACCAGCATCAGAATATTCCCCGCCCGCACCGCGTAATACCGGCTCCCCTTCAACTCCGGAAATCGCTGAAAATAATTGCCTAACGCGGTTTTCTCGTTCCCGCGCAAATCGTGGTTCCCCAACGCCGGATACACCGGAATCTTCTTCTCCCGCCACACCGAAGTCTCCGTATCCCACACGTTCCAATCATTTTTGTCGTCGCCCTTATAAACAATGTCGCCGCCAAACGAGATGAATGCCGGATTCGTCTCCGCAATCGCCTTCACCAGCGCCTGCCTCACCCCCGCATTCGCCGCCTCCGTATCCTTCGGATCGTGAAACCGCGCATCCCCATACACCACAAACCTAAACGGCGTGTTTACTTGAAGTTGCAGATCCACTGGCGGGCTCGCCCCCTGTCCGTTCGTCCGCGAACACGCCAGGCACCCCAGCAGAATCACAATCGAAACCCGTTGCAGAATTTTCATCCCTCGTCCCACTCCCAACCCCTCACACTGCCCCGCTTCGGGCAGTCAAAACAAATTCTGATGTCTCTTCGGAACCCAGCAGAATCAAGCAAATGCAAATCATGATTCGACGCGGAATGACTTGGCCCGCAGCTACTACTTCAAATCGTCCGGCTTCAAATTGTAAAAGTAAAAGAACCGCAGTCCCAGGTTGCACCGATCCTCGCGCCCTCCGCACTGCGCCACAAACTCCCGCGGCAGCGGCGGAAACGGATTCGACGCCGTAATGCTCGCCCACGCCGCCCGGTCCAGCGGCACGTCTCCCGACGACGTCCGCAGCGCCATCCCACTCACCTTCCCATCTTTCTGAATCACAAATTCAATCGCCAGCTTCCCCTGCTTCAATATCGGCGGATAGACCGACGGCGGCATCAGGTTGTACCAGTTCGCCTTCACCACCTGCACAATCCGCGTCAAGTAAGGCCCGAAGTCCACTCCCAGCGTGTCCGTTAAAATCTCCGCCTGGTCCAGCGCTTTCGCCCCGCCGCGCACATTCCCCAGCCCGTAATCGCCCGCTTCGCCGCTGCCATACCGTCCCCGATTCGCCGCCGCCGCCCTCTCCGCCTGCTCAATCGCCGATCCCGCCGTCAACGGCAAATTAAAATTCGGTTGCGCCCTGCTGCCTCCCATCGGAGGCGTCCGCAACTGCGCCACCTGATCGTTCTCCCGCGGCGCACTCAATCCCGAATTCCCCTGCTGATTCTCCTGCGGCGCCGCCTGTGTCTGTTGTGGTGGCGTCTGCGCCTGCTGCGCCGGACTCGGCGGCGCTGCCGTCGCCCCCGGCCTGCCTTGCCGCGCACTCTCCAATATTTTCTTCAGCTCTTCGCGATCGATCTGCGGCGTCTTGCTCGTCGCTATCCGGTCTTTATCCGAAATAATCTTCGCATCCGGACGCCTCGTCGTCTTCTGCTCGTCCGGCGGCAACTCCAAAAACGTCGCGTCTTTTTCCCGGTCCGCGTCCGTCCTCATCTCCACCGCCACCGTCCGATGCGGCAACAGCGCCATCAGCCGGTCGCTGTTCCACAGCAGAATAATCAGCAGCAAATGCAGAATCACCGACAGCCACGCCGCTTCTCGCTTGCGCGCCCGCGAAAGATCGTCCTGCAACTGGATTAATAGATGGGGTACGTCGTCCGGATTAAACCCGCGGTAGGCTGTCTCCCAATGCTGCGCCTCCGCCATCTCCCGATGTTCCGCAGCTTGGTGCGGCGCATGCGGCGGCCCCGGTTCCGCTGGCACATTCGAAGAATCCCGCGGAATTTGCGTCACCGGCATCAGGCAGTGTTCGACCGAGTCATCAAGCCAATATAAGTTAGAGCCGCAGTCACCCCCCGAAGTTGCGTACGTTGCTTCGTAAAGTTACGTAAACAATGGAGAGCCGCGACGTTTCTCCTATTGTCGCATCTTTTTCCCGCCCACAGTGAGTACCGCAGTAATGGCCCAGTCCCGTTGCAACCTTCCAGCCCCTCAACCTCAGACTACGCCATGGGATTGCTCGCAGCCTCTCTCCTCGTTGCCGGATGTTGGCTTACCGTACGCGAGTTCGGCCGCCTTCGCTCGCCTCATCCCGAAATCGATCCCGCGCCCTGGGCCACTCGTCGCCTCACACTTGAACCGCCCGTCGAGTACCCTTCGAGCCCGCCAGCGAAGCCGCAACCGAAGCCGTCCAATCGCATGGATGAAAGAAAAGTCGTTAGCGGATTGGCCAGCGAGGTGGTAGACCCTCCGCGGATTGCATAGTATGCAAGCCTCCGAATCAGGTGTATTCTTTGACGTTCGTGAAGCCAAGAACAAAGTCTTACTGACTCTGGAGAGTTTTTATGGATTTCTCACTTAGCAAAATTCAAGGATGTTTCCTCGCATTGGCTATCATCTTTTCTCTACTGCTGACAGCAACTAGGCCCGCGCTCGCCCAAACCGAGAGTGTGTTCTATAGCTTTGACGGCACGTATGGTGGGTTTCCCCAGAACCTCACACTTGTCATCGACAAGAATGGGAACTTTTACGGCACAACCCCAGACGGCGGCACTTATGGTGCAGGCACTGTGTTTGAGGTAACCGCATCCGGGAACGAGATGGTTCTTCACAGCTTTGAAGCGGAAGGGACTGATGGATACTATCCCTTCGCTAGCCTCGTCCTCGACAAAAAGGGGAACCTCTACGGGACTACATACTGGGGCGGCACTTACGGCTATGGCACGGTATTCATGGTGACGCCATCGGGGACGGAAACGATTCTCCACAGCTTTGATCGGAGGGTGGAAGGCTACTGGCCCACCACCAGTCTCGTCATCGACAAACAGGGAAACCTCTACGGAACGACAAATGACGGCGGCATTTACGACAACGGCACGGTTTTTATGGTGACACCATCGGGCACAGCAACAGTTCTCCACAAGTTCAATTCCGATGGCACAGATGGATACAAGCCCAACGACGGCCTGATTCTGGACGCAAAAGGGGATCTCCTTGGATCAACGATGTATGGCGGGGCTTACGGGGGCGGAACGGTGTTTGAACTGACCGCGTCGGGAACCGAAAAAATTCTCTGGAACTTCGATTCGAGTGGCACGGATGGTTACTATCCCTGTACTGGCCTGGTCAGGGATAAGAAGGGATATCTCTATGGAGCGACCAACGCGGGGGGAGCGAACACTTACGGCACGGTCTTTCAGATGAAACGGTCGGGGAAAAAAGAGAAGACTCTCTTTAGTTTCAATCCCGACAATGGAACGGACGGAGACTACCCTACAGCCGCACTCGTGCTCGATCAGAACGACAATCTCTATGGTACGACGCCATGGACTGGCGGCATCTACGGCTACGGCACGGTATTTGAGGTAACCCCCTCGGGCACGGAGACGGTTCTCCACAGCTTCAACTGGGACGGAACGGATGGGTATTACCCTTATGGCGGCTTGGTCTTCGACAAACTGGGAAATCTGTACGGCACCACCGTATATGGCGGCGCTCACGACTTCGGCACGGTGTATAAGGTGACACCGTAGAGCGGAGGCAGAAGTCGCAAGTTGGAAGCAGGAGATGAGGATTTGATTGGTCAGTTGGCAAAAAAAACCCATTACGCTCAAAATCCCCAGATCAGACACCGGCCTCGGCAAGATCCAGTTCGAACTATTCAACCTATGCGAGGTGGCGGGGCCAGGCCCGCCACCTCACGCTGTCCTACGCCGCCTTCGCCATCTGGCCGCGCATCTGTTGCATGAACTCCCGCATCCGCGCCACGTGTCCCGGAGCCGTCTTCTCCATCCATGCCTCATACCTCTCGGCCGCCTTCTCCAGATGCTTCAAAAAATGTGGCGCCACAAACATCTGCCGGAACCCCGCCACCATCGGCTTCACTCGCTCCCACGTCATAAATGATTCGCCGTTGTTCTCGAAGAACAACTCTTCGTGCAGCAGCCCATGGTTCAGCATCGAGCACGCCTGCTCCCAATAGCTCACCACCATCATCACATTCGTCCCGTTCTCGGTTCCCGGCTGCGCAATCTTCATCGCATCCTCGATCGATTCCACGAAATAATTCTTCATGAACCAATCCCGAGCCTGCCGCAGCCGCGCCTCTCGCCGCAACTCAAAAAGTTCCAGTTGCAGCCGTGCCTCTTCATGCGTTGGTTTTGCCATAATCCTTCTCCTTATTCAATTCTCTGGTTGTGATTTCCAATCCCCCTGGGTGGACTTCAATTCGCTGTTTTGACCTTACTCCAATTCACTGCCCGATTGATGACCCCGTGGTTAAATTTTACATTTCCATTCTCGGGACAAACCACTCGCGTCGCTATTTTCCCACTTGTTACTTTCAAGGTTCAACCAGGTGCCAACCGCAACCGCGCCGAACCAAAAAAGTAACTCTGCCCACTTTTTACTCTTTCGATTCCCCCATATCGCAGAACTGCGAACCGATGAAATTCCGCAAACTCTCCCACAACACCCCTTGTTTTCCCACGCCCAATCGCAAGCAGCCAACGAATAGGCCAAAAATCGCCGCCCACTTTCCACAAGTTATCGAAAAGGTTCAACTCAGACTTCTGAATTCTTATTTCTGACTTTCGACTTCTGACTTCTGCCTTCCCACCTCACTTCCCCCGCAACATCCCCACCACCCGCTGAAAATCGTCAATCGTGTTGTAGTCGATCAAAATCCTCCCTCGTCCCCCCCGGTCCCGAATCCGCACCCGCATCCCCAAGATCTCCTCCAGTCCCCGCTGCGCCGCCTTCACATTCGGATCCACCCATCTCGCCCCGGGTGGCGGCGCGTTTGGGTCCGCCACCACCGGCACTTCCGACCCCATCACCATCTGCTCCAGCTTCAGCACTGACAGCTTTTCCTCCATCACCTTCTTCGCCAGCCTCCAACGGTGCTCCGGGTTCTGCACCATCAGCAGCAGCCGTGCATGGCTGTACGTCAGCTTCCCCGTTTGCAGCGCCCCCACAATTCCATCGCCCAAAGCCAGCAGCCGCATGTAATTCGACACCGCCGACCGCGACATCCCCACCCGATCCCCAATCTGCTGCTGCGTCAGATGAAATTTCAGGCTCAGGTTCTCGAACGCCTCCGCCTGCTCGATGCAGTTCAGTTCCTCCCGTTGCAGGTTCTCGACAATCGTCATCTCCGCCGCCTGCTGCTCTGACACGCGCTTCACAATCGCCGGAACCCGCTTAAATCCCGCCCGGTACGCTGCCCGCAGCCGCCGCTCCCCAAGAATCAGCGCGAATCTCCCCTCCTCCTTCGGACGCACCACCACCGGCTGAATCAATCCCTGCGCCCGAATCGAATCCGCCAGCTCCGCAATCGCATCCTCATCAAAATTCCGCCGCGTCTGCCACCGGTTCCGATCGATCAACGTCAGTTCCAGCAGAATGACTTCATCCTCAGTCCCAGCCGCCGGAGATGAGGAAGACGCAGGCGAAGAAGAAGTTGGATCAGCCGAAGACGCCGGAGCGGAAGAAGACGCCGGAGCAGAAGAAGACGCCGCAGCAGAAGCAGAAGTCTGAGTCGCGGCCGCTCCAGCCTGGGCCGCCTCGGCACCCGCCGCCCAAGTCTTTCCCGCTTTCGAAGTTGGAGTTCCCCATCCACCCGCCGTCTTCCCCCCAGACTCCGCCGCCGCCGAAATTGAAACGCCCGCCTTACGCACCGCACCCGGACCCCCGTCATGCCAAGCCGCCGGCCCACTCTCGATTCCCGCAGCCCTATTTCTCGCAGCACCGATCTCCGCAGCACCGATCTCCGCAGCAATGATCTCCGCAGCAATGTCTTCCGAAGTAATATTCTCCGCGGCAATATTCTCCGCGGCGTCACTTTCCGAAAAAGAGCCGGTGCCCCGTCCAAGCTCAACTTGGGCGGCATCCTTCGCTGCAGAAGAAGAAGGAGAAGGAGAAGAAGGAGAGGACGGAGCAACCGCGTGTGCCTCAGTAGCGGTGGGAGTAGCGGTGGGAGTAGCAGTTAGAGGAGCCGAGGAAGAGTCCGCCGCGTGCATCCCATCATCCGCCAGAACACCGGCAGCATCATCGACCCCGGAAGCACGGACCACCGCCGCATCGCTAGCCGAAGCCAACGTCACCGGAACTCCCGTACCATGCGCCGAAGCCAGGCTCGCGCCCACCGCCTCCGAACCCGGAATCGTCTTCACCCCCGCGCCTGTGCCGACCATCCGAGGCCCCGGCAGCAATGACTCCAACCCCCGTCCCAAAGCCCGCCGCTTCTCCACCACCTTCTCGTGCACTTTCTCCTGCGCGTTGTCGTGGGACCGGTCGTGAACTCTGTCGTGGGCCTTGTCGTGCATCCTCTCGTGTCCCTTCTCAGACCCGGCCTTCTTCCCCGCCTCATCGCGAGCAACCGCACCACCGGAAGCATTCACCATGTGTATTTATCTCCCGCGCTGCATCCTTCGCACGTGCATGCGCTAAGGTTTTTACCCCTAACCTCTGACCTCAGACCTCGAACTTCAATCTGCATCGAACGTACATACACTTACGTAAGTATGCATACGTAAGTACATCTACGCTGCGTCCCCCGCCTCCACCCCCGCCTGCCGGTCCAGCATTTCCTTCGCCAGCCGGATGTAGCTCTCCGCCCCCTTCGACCGCACGTCGTAAAGCAGCGCCGGCTTCCCGTGGCTCGGCGCCTCCGCCAGCCGTATGTTCCGCGGGATGGTCGTCGTGCACAGCTTCGTCCCAAAAAATTGTGTCAACTCCTCCGCCACCTGCTGCGCGAGGTTCGTCCGGTCATCGAACATTGTCAGCACCACTCCGTCGACCCCCAGGCCCGGGTTCAGGTTCACGCGGATGCGCTCGATCGTGTCGAGCAGCTCAGACACGCCCTCCAGGGCAAAGTACTCCGCCTGCATCGGGATCAGAACCCCGTCGGCCGCTACCAGGGCATTCAGCGTCAAAAGGTCGAGCGCCGGCGGGCAGTCGAGCACGATGTACTGGAACCGGTCCCGCAAGGGAGCGAGCGCCTCCCGCAGACGGTACTCCCGCCGCTCCGCCTCCACCAGCTCGAGGTTCGCCCCAATCAAGTTCTTGTGCGACGGAATCAGCCAGAGCTGCTCCAGCTCCGTAAGCTGGAGAGCCTCCTCCGCCGACGCCGCCCCCGTCATCATGTCGTAGACGCTGATCCGCTCCGGATCTTTGGCGAACCCTAGGCCGCTGGTTGCGTTGGACTGCGGGTCGCAGTCAACCAGCAGCGTGTTCACCTCGGCCGCCGCCAGCGAAGCCGCCAGGTTGATCGCGGTGGTAGTCTTTCCGACCCCACCCTTCTGATTCGTAACCGCTATGATTCGTCCCATATCGTCAATAGTTTACAACCAAGTCGAAACTAACGAGTCCATTTTGCCCGAGGTGAGTGCTCCACGTGGAACACAACGCGCCCACCAGAGAAACCAGTCCAATGCTCCACGTGGAACATTCAGCCACTTCCCAGCGCCCCGAAACCGCCTAAGTGTTCCACGTGGAACATTCATAGGAGGAACATTCGGAGGGGCGGCGGCATTCACCGAGGGCCGGATCGGTTCTTGAGGAACGCGTCAGCATATTCATCTCTCCGCCCAAAAGCAACCAGCATTTGTGTGCATAGCGGTGGAAATGTCCGCCCGCCCAGATCGCTGCTCGGTTCCCCCGATCCGAGACGAATGCTCCACGTGGAACACATCCCCGATATTCCCCACCTGCGGGGATGTCGGGCACTGTTCCACGTGGAGCATTTCTGGCTTACTGGATACCGCTCAGTGTTCCACGTGGAACATTGAGCTACTGTGCGAGGAAATTCCCACGGCGGGAACGCTGCTTATCGTGTTTGTCCAATAGTAACTTTCTTCCCACTTTAGCCCAGAAAATACGGTTACTTTTGGTCACATTTTCCCACTTAAGGCTACATAATGGATAATTGTTCCCACTTTGTTTCTAGTGTCGCTATATTGACTTTAGGTCATATATGCCGGGTCTTCGCTTATTGGGTGTGTTGCCCACCTGGCCTATTACCAGAAGGCGGGTTTGGGAGTTGGGGAGTTTGTGGGCTTGCCATCGATAGGCGGGAAGATTGTGGAGTTCGGGTTGTTGGGCGGCGCCGATCAGGAGGGCCAGGCGGCCGACTGGGGATAGGAGGCGGGCGGCGACGGGGAGGATTCGGGCGAAGTTTTCGACGGCGCGAAACGTGACGACGTCGGCGAGTGGGACGGCGGGCGAGGTGAGTGCGCTGCCCTTCGATTCCGATGGTTGCGTTGCTTCACGGCATGAGATTAGTGCTTCGGCGCGGGCGGCGATTACGTTCACATTCGAGAGGGCGAGGGCGCGGACGACTTCGCGGAGGAAGGCGGCTTTCTTGTGGTTGGACTCGATCAGGGTGAGATGGATTTCCGGGGCGTAGATTTTTAGGGGGAGGCCGGGGAACCCCGCGCCCGAGCCGAGGTCGGTGACTAGCTTCGAGCTACGAGCTACGAGCTGCGAGCTTTGAGCTTCGAGCTGCGAGCTTTGAGCTTCGAGCTTCGAGCTTTGAGCTACGAGCTTGGAGCCTCGAGCGTCGAGGCTGGAGTCGGATGGGATGCTGCTTACGGTCGATGCGATCGGCTGAGACTCCATTTGTTGAGAGGAAAGGAGATTGCCACTTTTGGCATTGGAGAAGAGGTGGCGGGCTAAGAAGAATGATTCGCCGAAGTGGCGGGGGATGATTCCTTCTTCTTTACGGATGGCGGTTAGGTTGATGCGGGCGTTCCAGCGTTGGAGGAGATCGAGGTAGGTGGAGATTTGGTCGAGTTGAGTGGGGGAGAGACTAGCTCCCACGTTGAGGAAGGGTTCCAGGAGGGCGTTGATGCGGGCGGGGAGCATGGACAGTCGAGATTGTAGTCCAAGTCAGAAGTTAGAAGGCAGAAGGCAGAAGTTCGAAGGCAGAAGTTTAGAAGGCAGAAGTTAGAAGTGGTTGGGGCATTCTATGACGGGGCGCAGGTTGCCCCCGGACAGTATCCGGGAGTCATGGTCGTCGGAGACTTCAACGGCGACGGGCGGCGTGACCTGGCCGTCGAACGTGGATGGAGTTGTGTGGGATAGGAAGTCAAAGTCCCCGCCCCTTCGGCTCCGCTCAGGGCAGGCTCTGTCGCAGAAAACGCGACGAGGACGGGGCACCCCATTTTGAACCCCATTTTGACGGGATGGTCTCGGAGTGCGGGCAAGCTGCAAAGCGAAATTCGAATGGAGAAAACGTCCTGGTCTTCGTCTTACTTATGGTAAAATGTAAGCATGCTACGACAGATAACTTCGGTAAGCACAAAAGGACAGTTTGTAATTCCTGCGGAGATGAGAACATCTCTGGGGATCAGACCCGGCACCCGCATCGCCGTCACGCAGGATGGATCGCGGATCGTACTGGAACCGGTGTCGGAAGAGTTGGTGGACAAGACGCGCGGAATTTTTTCCGGCAAGCCTTCCCTTTCCGCGGAACTTAAACGCCAGCGGCGGCGGAAGGATAAATGGTAACGTACGTCCTCGATTCGAGCGCGATTCTGCGGTACCTGGACGATGAAGCCGGCGCGGCGCGCGTGGCGGAGATCATCAAGAGTCATTTGGCAGGAGGGTGCGTGGCCGCCGTTTCAGCGCTGCATTGGGGCGAGGTGGCCGGCATCACGTGCAAGTTGCATGGCAGGCCGGCGATGGAACTGGTGCTCTCGCGCTTGAGCTCGTTTGGGCTTCCGATCGTTGCCGCCGATGGCGATCGGGCGGTTCGGTCGTCGCTGATTAAACTCAAGTTGATCAAGCTCAAAAGAGAAATTCCCTACGTGGACGCCTTCGGAATCGAACTGGCGTCCGGCTCGCGGGATCGCGTTTTCGTGACCGCGGACTTTGATTTCAAACCTGCGAGCCGCGATGTGACGATTGAGTTTCTGCCGGCAAAGTAGGGCGGAAGCCCTCGCTGGCTTCGGAGGCCTTAGCGCGCAACGGCTTTTTTCACCACCTGCTTCAACTTGTTCGACGTGCTGGGATCGAAGTTCCCGTCGCCGCCGTACACTGCCGTGACCGTCGTTGTGCCTACCGGCAGCGCCGAAGTCGTGAAGCTAGCCGAACCGCCGCTTAACGTTCCTGTTCCCAATACCGTCTTGCCTTTCGTGAAGGATACTGCTTCTCCATCCGGAGGCGCAGGAGTGACCATGGCAGTGAAGGTTACCGACTCGCCATAAGTGGACGGATTCGGCGAAGACGTAAGCGCAGTTGTAGTCGAGGTCGGCGTGCCCGACGGATTCACTTCGAAAACAACGCCGCAGCCCACATCATAGGGATAGCATTCGCCCGATCCGCCAAGTTCGGTCGTGCCATAGAGGTTGCCTGCGCTATCGAGAATCAGGCTTTCAAACGGCAGTCTTCCGTCCGTACCATTGAAATTCCAGAGAACCTTCTCTTCATGGCTGCCGGCGAGTAGCTCGAAAACGGTCCCGTAGTCGGCGTACATGCCGCCGGCGGCTGTGGTCCCGTAAATGTTTCCGGACGCATCGAACACTATTCCCGCGTAAGGTTCGCGGCCATCCTGCCGCACGCCACCTACGAGGCCCTTAAACGAGTAGAGAATCTTCTCTGTCCACTTTCCATTCTTTCCGGGACTAAGCTCGTAGACCGTTCCGCCGGATTGGGCTGGGACGCCATGGGCACCACCAAGCACTGTTGTACCGTAGAGGTTTCCGGCCTTGTCGAGCACGAGGGTGCTATCTGGAAGTTCGCCATCTTTAGGAGGGCCCGCAAAAGTGTGAATCGCGTTCGGATTCCAACCTCCGCTGCCGTTTGGCGACAGCTCGAACACTATCCCTGGCAGGAAGCCCGAGACTCCGAAAATGTTCCCGGCGGCATCCATGGTCAAACCGGCGGTCCCGGGAGAGTTGTTGCCGTCAGGAATGTTGTAGATTACTTGCTCCGTCCAGCCGCCACCGGAGGGGCTCAGCTCGAAAACGGTTCCAGTGTTTCCACCGCCGCCATTTTGAGTTATGCCGTAGAGATTGCCCGCCGGGTCAAAGATCAGCCCGTTCATTGGATACGAGGCGTCCGTTCCACCGGCAAAGCTGTACAGGACGGTTTCCGTCCAGTTTGTTCCTGCGGGACTTAGTTCGAACACGACGCCATATCCATTCGCGCCGCCAAATTGCGCTGTTCCGTAAATGTTTCCCATTGTGTCGAATAGCACGTAAGAGTAACTTGGGTTCGCCCCGTCCGCGCAGGACACGGGAAAGTCATCTAAACAGAAGCTGTAGAGCACAGTCTCGTTCCAGCCTCCGCTGCCGCTCGGCGAAAGCTCAAATACGGTTCCAAAGCCCAACCCCCCGGCATAGGTCGTCCCATAGAAGTTGCCCTTACCGTCAGAGGTGAGGCGGGAATCGGGATTGTCGCCGTCCGGACAGTTATTGGTAGGACAGAAGTTGTAGAGCACGGTCTCCGTTTGGGCCTGTGCCGGGCGAGTGGCAATCAGCAGCAGCGCCAGAACAAGGGTTAAGCCCGTAAGCCAAGCTCCGATAGAACCCGTGCCTTTTATCGTCATTGGGTCCACCTCCAGATTTGACGTAATTAACGCACCAAGATTGGGAAAAGGAATAGAACGCGCAATTATACTCGCCATATCTCATCATCGTTATCGCCGCCTGCGTCTTCTGCGCTTGGCATGGAGTCGCGACCGCTTCCTCGCCATACTGGAACCGGTCTCAGAAATGGCTTCGGGGCAGAGTGTCAGGCCCTCAGGGGCTGAAGCCCGCGTTTTTATTGGCTGGAATCGGCACTGCTGAAGCCGTGCCCTTCCCGGAACGATGTGTGGGATCGGTTGTCGTTTCTGTTGTAGACGTAGCTGGCGGTCGAGCCGCTATCGACCTGCACGATGCGGTTCTCGGCATCGTAGGTGTAAGTGGTGCGTTAGTTGGGGAATTAGTGGGTAAGTTTGTAATTTGGGCTGAAGCCGGATTCGGAGCGTGCGGTGTGGAGGGGAAATCTCATGGTGCGGGCAGTGTGCTGCCCACCCTTGCGCAACGTGCGCGCAAGGATGGGGCACCCACTTTTGTTTTGGAGGAAACGAGGGCAGAGCGTGGAGAAGTGTGGGCCACGCGCCTGCGGCCGAAGGCGAATGGAGTTGGGTGGGGATAGGAAGTCAAAATCCCCGCCCTGTCGCAGAAAACGCGACAAGGACGGGGCACCCTCCCCAGGCACGATGATCTGAAAGGCGGGTGGCCACTTACTCATCTGCGAGCCCAATGATAACGTCCTTTATCATGCGCAACTCCGGGCCGCGGGGAAGAAGTTATTGGCTGGAGCTTTACGGGGCGAAAGTCACTTGCTGGTAGGGTTCGCCTTTGTGGTGACGGCTGACCTCGATGGTTACTTTCCGGTTCAGGCGTTTCAGAAAGTCGAGCAGCTTATCGGTGGTGAAGCGGCTGAAGTGGCCGTTCATGAGATGCGATACATCGGGCTGGGCAATGCCCAAAACTTCGGCGATTTCGCGCTGTTTGAGTTTCTTGTCTTCGAGGATTTTGAAGACATGAAATCCGATTTGCGCGCGCGCCAGAAGTTGGTCGGAATCCTTGAGGCCCAAATCCGCAAAGACGTTTCCGGAGCCCTCTTCGAACTCAATTGATCTTCGCTTTTTCGTACGCATGTGCCAGCTCCTGTGCTTCGGCGTATCGCTGCTTGATCCGGTCAACGTCTCGCTTCGGGGTTGCAATGCCCTTCTTCGATTTCTTCTGAAAGGCGTGCAAAACATAAATCCGCCTGCCGATCTGTACCGCCAGCACGACACGATAGGCGCCTGACGCGTATCGCAGGGCCAGTTCGAGAACGCCACTGCCGACGCCCTTGAAAGGTTTGGCGTTCTTTGGCATACCGCCAAACTGGATCAACTGTAGCTCGTCTCCCAGTAGTTTTTGCGCTCCATCTGGAAATTCGCGAAGGCTCTTTTTCGAGTTTCCAAGCCAGACAACGGGCCGCAGCACCGGCGGTTTAGGCCTGTCCAAACCACACCTCACGAACTTATAGTAAACCTACTATAGTGTCAAATCCCCAGGAAGTCAGGGCGGGATGTTACTTGCTAGATCTCGACCGGCGGGACACCCTCCCCAGACAGGATTATCTGACGCGCGCGGGCGAACTGCCCCACTCAAGCCAAAAGATGGCTTGAATGGGGCACCGTCGCGAGAAAATCAAAAAACTAGGCGATGCCTTCGGCGGCGATTTTTTCGGTTACGAAGGCTTCGATTACGTCGCCGATTTTAATGTCGCCGTAGTTGGCGATGGAGATGCCGCATTCCATGCCGGAGCGGACTTCGGAGGCATCGTCTTTGAAGCGGCGGAGCGAGGCGATTTTGCCTTTGAAGATGACGACATTGTCGCGGAGGAGGCGGACTTCGGCGTCGCGCTTGATGTGGCCGTCGGAGACGCGGCAGCCGGCGATGGTGCCGACCTTGGGGATGCGGAAAGTTTCGAGTACGTCGGCGCGGCCCTGGTAAACCTCTTTGATGGTGGGCTCGAGGAGGCCGGTCATGGCGCGCTTCATCTCGTCCTGCAATTCGTAAATGATGGAGTGGAGACGGATGTCGACTTTTTCCTGGTCGGCGAGTTCTTGCGCTTTGCGCTCGGGGCGAACGTTGAAGCCGATGATGATGGCGTTGGACGCGGAGGCGAGGAGCACGTCGGTTTCGGTGATGGCGCCGATGCCGGAGCGGAGGAGCTTGAGGCGAACTTTGTCGTTGGAGAGGCGGCCGAGTAAGTCGCCGAGAACTTCGACGGAGCCTTGCACGTCGGCCTTGAGGATGACGTTGAGTTCTTTGGTGCCGGCGGCCTTCATCTGCTCGGCGAGACCCTCGAGGGAGACGCGGGAGCTTTTGGCGAGAGCGGCTTCGCGGGCTTTCTGCTCGCGGTATTCGGAGATGTCGCGGGCTTTCTCGCGGTCGGTGACGACGACGAACTGATCGCCGGCTTGCGGCAGGCTTTCGAGGCCGAGGACTTCGACGGGAGTGGAGGGCGGAGCCTCGGTGAGGGGCTGGCCGCGATCGTCGAACATGGCGCGGATTTTGCCGTAGGCGTTGCCGACGACGAAATTGTCGCTGGCGTGGAGGGTGCCGTTTTGCACGAGGATGGTGGCGACGGGGCCGCGGCCGCGATCGAGCTTGGCTTCGAGGACGACGCCGCTGGCGGCGCGGCCGGGAGTGGCTTTGAGCTCCTGGAGATCGGCGGTGAGGCAGATCATTTCGAGGAGGAGATTGAGATTGGTTTTCTTTTTGGCGGAGACGTCGACGAAGACGGTTTTGCCGCCCCACTCTTCGGGGACGAGGCCGCGATCGGCGAGCTGCTTTTTGACGCGATCGGGGAGGGCGTCGGGCTTATCGATTTTGTTGACGGCGACGATGATGGGGACTTCGGCGGCGTGAGCGTGGTCGATGGCCTCGACGGTTTGCGGCATGACGCCATCGTCGGCGGCGGTGACGAGAACGACGATGTCAGTGGCTTTGGCGCCGCGGGAGCGCATGCGGGTGAAGGCCTCGTGGCCGGGGGTATCGAGGAAGACGATCTCGCGTCCGAAGGCGGGCGAGGATTGGTCGGCGATGCGGACTTTGTAGGCGCCGATGTGCTGGGTGATGCCGCCGGCTTCGCCGCCGGCAACGTCGGTGGAGCGAATGGAATCGAGGAGCGTGGTTTTGCCGTGATCGACGTGGCCCATGATGGTGACGACGGGCGGACGGGAAACGGTTTCGACGCCTTCCTCGCTGGCCTCGGCGGCTTCGGCGGTGTCTTTCGCGGCCTGCTCTTCGAAGGTGATGACTTCGGTGTCGGCTCCGAAGAAGCGCGCCATTTCGCTGGCGAGTTCGGCGTCGAGAGTTTGATTGATGGTGGCGAAGACGCCGCGCATGACGAGGCGGGCGATGACATCTTTGGCGCGAATGCCGAGTTTTTCGGCGAGATCTTTAACCGAGATGCCCTCGGTGATGGTGATGTTTTTGGTGATGGGCATCGGCTCGTTGCTGACGATCATCCGCGGAGGCGGAGTGTAGCCCTTCATCGGGCCTTCTTTTACACCGCGCGGAACATAGCGCTGGCCGGGGCGACGCGAAGGCGCGCCGGGACGGCTACCGGGACGAGCGGGACCGGGAGGCGCGCCGATGGGCGCGCCGGGACCGACGCCGAGCGGGCGCGTGCCAGTGGGGGCAACGCGGGTGGGATGCATGGGACGACGTTCGCCGGGACGCAGAGGCGGACGGGCTCCGGGAGCTTGCGGGCGCTGTGGGCGCTGAAAAATGGGCTGCCCGGGAACGGGGCGTCCGGGGGCGGAGCGAATGGGTGCGCCGGGAGGTGGAACGGGAGCTTTGTAGACGGGCCGGGGACCCGTCTGGGGCATGATCATGCGGGGCAGCGGAGTAGTGGGCTTGGGGGGCGCGGTGGGAGCGTGAGCTCCCTGAAGATTGATGGGCTGCGCGGGCGGCTGGGCCGGCGGCATGGTAGTGACGGCGGGCGGAGCGGGCGTGGCGCGCGGCGGAATGGCGACGGCGGGCGGAGCAGCGGAGGCGGCCGGAGCGGAAGGCGGCGCGGGCGCGATAGCGGAAGGCGGAGCTGGCGGCGGAGTTTTGGGCGGAATGACAACGACCGCGGGCGGACGCATAGCGGCAACAGAGGCGGGGGTGACGAGGCGCGGCGCGGGCGGGGGAGGCGCGGCGGCGGGCTTCGGGGGCACAACAGTTGCAGACGTCAGCGGAGTTACCTCTTCTTCCTGTAGCTTGGCTTCGATTTGTGGCTCGACGGGAGGCGCGGGGATGGGCGGCTCAGGGGCGCGTGGCGGGGGCGCGACGGGCTTGACGACGGGGCGGACGGGCGGATGATCGGGAGCGGTTTGCTGTTGCTTGATGGCGCGGAGCGCGTCGCCGGGGCGCGAGATGTGGGAGAGATCGATTTTGGTTTTGAATTCTTCTTCGCCGTGCTGGGGGGCGCGGGCGGGCCGGGAGGATGTGGACGAGGCGTCGCTGCGGGAACGAACATATTTGCGCACCAGTTCGGCTTCGTGGTCTTCGAGAGAACTGGAGTGCGTTTTCTTTTCGGTAATGCCGACGGCAGAGAGGGTGTCAAGAATTTCCCTGCTCTTGACTTCCAGCTCCCGGGCCAGATCATTGATTCGAATCTTCATCCGTTCTCGTTATCCTTTTCGTCCCGCCAGTTGGAATACTACGTTCGCATATCTAACCTCTCGGAATCTCGGAATTCATAAGTTCGAAGTCAGAAGTCAGAAGTTAAAACCCTTCGGCATTGCCGAACTTTCGGGTTTTGCTTCCGCGTTTTTTACTTCTGTCGTTCTTACTTTTGCAATCTGACTTCTGGCTCTCTTGCGGCATCGCTTAAGGCTATACCTTGTTACGAAACTCGGTTGCGGCATCCAATCAAGCGATGCCGTGGTGCGAAACCAGCTTAAGTCTGCTTGTCTTCCGCGGCTTCTTCGCCGGAAACTTTTTCGGCGGAAGATTCCTGGGCCGAAGCGTGCTCGGCGGACGCTTGTTCGCCGGACGTTGGTTCGCCCTCGGCGGCGGGCGTTTCGGCGGTGCCCGATTCGGCAGCCAGATCTACGGCTTCTGCTGGAGCTTCGAGGCCAAGAATTTCTTCTCCTGGAATCTCCTCTCCCGGAACTTCGTCGGCCGGCGCTTCGTCTCCCGGAACTTCGTCGACGGACGATTCGGCGGAGGCGGATTCGGCTTCTTCGATAGCCCCGGGCTCGGAGGCTTCCGCAGAAACTTCTTCGCCTGCTTCGGCGGATGCATCCTCAGCGGGAGGTTCTTCGGAGCCCTCGGCTACGGCTTCGACGCCATCGAGGGTAGCGAAATAATTATTGACCGCGATGCTGATCTTTTCCACCGTTTTCGGCCCGATGCCTTCGATGGCTTCGAGCTGCTCGGGGGTCATGTCGGCGAGGGATTCGACGGTGCCGACACCGGCGGCCTTGAGTTTTTCGACGAGGCCTTCGCCAAGACCAGTGACATTTTCGAGCGGCGTGGCGGACTGGGTGACGAGCGCAGACATCTGCTGCTCGACTTCCTGACGCTTCTCTTCCTCGCTCTTGATGTCGATTTTCCAGCCGAGGAGCTTGGCGGCAAGGCGGACGTTCTGGCCTTTTTTGCCGATGGCGAGGGAGAGCTGGGTATCATCGACGACGACTTCGAGATGTTTTTCTCCGGCATCGACAACCGTGACGCGGCTGACTTTGGCCGGCTGGAGGGCCTTTTCGGCGAAGGTGACGGGGTCTTCGTGATACTCGATGATGTCGATTTTTTCGCCGCGCAGCTCGCGAATGATGGACTGGACGCGCATGCCCTTCATGCCGACGCAGGCGCCGACGGCGTCGACGTCTTTATCTTTGGACATGACGGCGATCTTGGTGCGCTCGCTGGCTTCGCGGGCGATGGCGCGGATGACAACGGTGCCGTCGTAAATTTCGGGCACTTCGGTCTGGAACAGATGCTGGACAAGTTCGGGCGCGGCGCGGGAGACGACGACGCCGGGACCCTTGACGGCCTTTTCGACGCGCACGATGACGACGCGAATGCGCTCGCCGACGGCGAACGATTCGAGGCGCGACTGCTCTTTGCGGCCCATACGGGCTTCGGCCTTGCCGATGTCGACGATGACGTCGGGGCCTTCGATGCGCTTGACGGTGGCGTTGACGACTTCGCCGACGTGGCCGATGTACTCGTTGTAAACGGTGTCGCGCTCGGCCTCGCGGACCTTCTGAAAGATGACCTGCTTGGCGAGCTGGGCGGCGATGCGGCCAAGGATTCCCTCGGTGACTTTGGGAATGAGGAGTTCACCACCGGCTTCGGCGGAGGGATCCATTTTGCGGGCCTGCTCGACGGTGACCTGGAGGTTGGGGTCCTCGACCTGCTCGGGCGTTTCGACGATGGACTTGACGGCATAGGCGTTGATTTTGCCGGAATCCTTGTCGAGGACGGCGCGGAGATTTTCCTGCGTCTTGTAATACTTTCGGGTGGCGACAACGATGGCATCCTCGACCGCGCTGACGACGATGCGCGGGTCAATGCCTTTTTCGCGGCTCACGCCTTCGATAATGTTGTAGAGCTCACTTGCCATAAGAATCCAGGTTGCAAGGTTTCAGGGTTTCAAGGTTTCAGAGGATCCGCACCGTCGGACGGTTTTAAACCTTGAAACTTTGAAACCTCAATCACTTTGAAATCTTTATATCTCTGGAACTAAGTTCGCCTTCTCGACGTTGCCTAGTTCAATTTCCACCGACTGAGTGCCGTCTTTGGGGCGCATCTTGCGGCGCGCCTCGGTCAGATCAAGCACGAGCCTGCCGTTTTCGAAGCGCTCAAGCTTGCCTTCAAAATGCCGGTTATCGTTCACCGGTTCGCGCGTCATCAACTTGACGCGATGACCGCGAAAGCGCTCAAAATCCGCGGGCCGGGTCAGCTTGCGATCGAGGCCAGGCGACGAAACTTCGAGCACGTACGAGCCGCCGGGCATCGCGTCTTCAACGTCAATAATGGTGCCAAACTCGCGGCTGAAACTGGCGCAATCCTCGTGCGTAACGCCATCGGGATGATTGACCGAAGGCACGGCGCCGGGGCGGTCGATGTAGACGCGCAGCATGCGATGCTTGCCGGAGCCGAGAAATTCAATTTCGACCACTTCGAGCCCGCTGGAGCCAGCCACGCGCTCCGCGATTTCGCGGAGCTTGTCTTTATCAAAAGCCATGTTTTCAGCAAGTTGCTTTGGAACCGCAGAGCCGAAATCGTCGGAAACTAAAAAGTGGGCTTGCGCCCACTGGTGTGCTTCGCCAAATCCGACACTACGACACAACAGTTCTAAGGAGTAACTATACGCCGGGCCCCGGGAAAATACAAACCGCTGATCGTCGGCAGTCGATGGTCGTTAGTCGTTCGCGTATTGCGAATCGCTTTCGGCTTTTGCTACCGACCGACGGCTGACGAAGAGGCTAAAGAGGTGACGGAAAACTCTGGTTTCACGCCGCCGCGTTGCCCCAGCGACTGGAAGCCGCGTCTGATTCTTGCGTTGCTTACGGCGCGAGTGGCACTCGCGCCCTACCCGATCGTGCACAGAGCAAGCGTTCTTGCGCAGCCTCCAAACCGACATGTCTATTACTCGCAGAAGATTTTTACTTTTTTGCCATCGCCTTTTTCGATATCGATGTTGAGGTTGTCGACGAGGTCGGACCATTCGCGGGCATTGAGAGAGCCGAGGGCGGCAACGTCGACGCCGCGCTCGGACAATTTCTCGCGAACCTCGGTGGGCAGCACGGCGAGAAAGTTGGTTCCGGTGCGCATCAATCCAAGGGGCATGCGGACGTTGACCTGATCGTGGCCGGGCTTGTCGACGAGGATGCGGAGGAAGCGCGGCTTGGGAGAGTCGCCGGCGGCGGGCCTGGCTTCGGAGCCGGTTTCGGGCCCGGCAGTGGATTTCGATTCGGCGCGGTTTTCGGTGGAGGCGGAGCCGGCGATTTTGTCGAGCAGCTTGTCGGCATCGGCGGCGGTGATTTTTCCTGCGGCGAGCATTTCGAGAATTTTCAGTCGTTCGGGATTCATGGGTTTCTCCTTTTGATACTGCGTGCAATTGATGGTGCAGTTGGGTTATGTGCGATCGATTTTTTTGGCAACGAATTTTCAGGTTAATTTTTCGATGGCCTCCTCGACGGTGAGTTCGCCGCGCGAGAGTTGCTCGAGGACGTAGAGGTTCGGCGAAGGCGCCGTGAAACTGTGATCGAGGGCGGCGCCGATGGCGTTGAGACGATTTTTGACGGTGGGATAACTGATGTTGAACAGGGCCTCCATTTTTTTGATGGAACCGTGGTGGCGGACGAAGGCCATGACAAAGGCCTGGTCGTCGATGGAGAGCTGGGCGAGGGGGGAGACTTCGAAGTTTCCCTCGACGACGAGGGAGCAGGAGGGGCAGGACATGCGGGAGACCTTGAGGGGGCGGTTGCAATCGGAACAGGTGGCCTTAGAGATATCCATATCGAGATAACCTACAGCTAGTTTTATAGGACAGAATATTAGTTTTGTCAAGTACATAATTAAGTTCTTTAATGTCCCTTTGGCGGAAGGGTAAGAAAGTTTCAAGGTTTCACGGTTTCAAAGTTCAGCTTCAGGGCTGGGGGCGGAGCGGAGAGCTCATTTGGCGCGGGCACGCGAACAGGAGTGTCCGCGCCACACTGAGTGTCCCGCGCCACAGACTGACACTCCGCGCTACACTGAGTTGCTTATGGACTCGGCGGGAAAAATTGGGTTGATTGCGGGGAATGGGAAGTTTCCTTTGCTGGTGCTGGAGGCGGCGCGGGCGCAGGGATATGAGGTGGTAGTGGCGGCGATTAAAGAAGAGGCGTTCGCGGAGATCGCGGAGAAGGGCGCGGTGGTGCATTGGCTGTCGCTGGGGGAATTGTCGAAGCTGATCGATACGTTCAAGAGGGCGGGAGTAACGCGGGCGGTGATGGCGGGGCAGGTGAAACACAAACAGATTTTTTCGGCGATCAAGCCGGATGTGCGAATGATGAAACTGCTGATGTCGCTGGCACTACGGAATACGGATTCGCTGCTGGGGGCGGTGGCGAAGGCGCTGGGGGAGGAAGGGATTGTGCTGGAGAATTCGACGGCGCTGCTGGAGCCGCTGCTGGCGCGGGCAGGGGTGCGGACGCGGCGGGGGCCGACGGAGCAGGAGGGGAAGAATATTAGGTATGGGCGGGAGGTGGCGCGGCGTCTGGCGGAGTACGACATTGGGCAGACGGTGGTGATTGCGGAGACGGCGTGCGTGGCGGTGGAAGCGATGGAGGGAACGGATGCGACGATTGCGCGGGCGGGGGAGCTTATGCGGAGTTTGGAGGGTGAGGCGTCGATATTGCAGCGGGCGCTGACGGTGGTGAAGATCGCAAAGCCGGCGCAGGATATGCGGTTTGACGTTCCGGTGATTGGGGTCGCGACGATTGAGACGATGAAGCAGGCGAGGGCGAGTTGCCTCGGAATCGATGCGGGGCGGTGTTTGCTGTTGGATGGAGAGGCGATGGTGGCGGCGGCAGATGAGGCGGGGATCTGCGTGGTGGCGGAGTGAGAAACTTCACCCGCAGAGGTTAGTCTGCGCCCTGGGCGCGGGCATGGCGGGGCTTGGACTTTGAGGAAGGGCGTGCGGGCTTCTTTTGCATTTCTGCGCGGGCGCGGGTGAGATCGTGGGCGGTCTGGAGGTTCATCCAAAACTCGGGCGAGTTGCCGAAATATTGTGCGAGGAGAAGGGCGGACTGGGGAGTGACGCCGCGCTTTCCGCGCACGAGTTCGTTTACGCGGTTGAGGGGGATGTGGAGCGCGCGCGCGAGTTTGGCTTGCGTGAGGTGGAGCGGGTGCAGGAATTCCTCCGCGAGGACGGTGCCGGGATGAATTGCGATGCGGGAGTTGGGCAACATGGTTTTCTCCTGTGAGACCTTGGGCATCAAAATAGGGAGAGATATTTAGAATAATTTTTTTGGAGCGTGGCTATGGCGGAAACTGCGAGGATTGCAGATCAGTTGCGGCGGGCGTTTTATGGAGGGGCGTGGCATGGAGATTCTTTGTTTGAGATTTTGACCGGGGTGACGGCGGCGCAGGCGGCGGCGCGGCCGATCAAGAATGCGCACAGCATCTGGGAGTTGGTGCTGCACATCGCGGCGTGGGATGGAGCGGTGCAACGGCGCATGACGGGCGTAGCGGTGCAGGTTTCGGACGCGGAAAATTTTCCGCCGGTGACCGACACGAGCGAGGCGGCGTGGGGCAAGACGCTGGAGGAAGTGCGGCGCGTGCATGACGAATTGACGGCCGCGGTAACCCACTTCCCCGAGGCGAGCCTGCTGAAGCCGGTTCCGGGGAAGAAAGGCGCGCACTACACGTTCGGCTACATGCTGGATGGGCTTGCCCAGCATGAGCTGTATCACGCCGGGCAGATATCGCTGTTGAAGAAGTTCTGAAGCTTGAAGTTTTATTTGCCGGCTGGGCTCTGCGGGCCCGGGTCTTGGATTTGGAATTCGGGATCGCCCAACTGCCACAGCAGGAAAGAAAACTGATCGGTGAGCAAGGCGGTGTGTTGAGCGCGCGTCGCGTCGATGCCTCCGTGACCGGCATCGTAGTCGACGCGCAGGAGAACCGGTTTGCCGCTGGAGGTCGCCGCTTGGAGACGGGCGGTCATCTTATTCATCTGCCAGGGATCGACGCGCGGATCATTCACTCCGGTGGTGAGCAATACGGCGGGATAGGGCGTGTGATCTTTCAACCGGTGGTAGGCGCTGATCCTCAGCAGATTATGGAAATCTTGCTCGTTCTTGACGGTGCCGAACTCGGGAATGTTGGCGGGTCCGTTGATCTGCAATTCGGCGCGCAGATCGTCGGACATGCCAACGTTATCGAGGGCGGCGCCGAATAATTCGGGACGCTCGGTGATGGCGCCCCCGATGGTAATGCCGCCGGCGCTGGTGCCTTCGCCGGCAAGATGCGAAGGCGAGGTGTAGCGCTGGGAGACGAGGTACTCGGCGCAGGCGACGAAGTCAGTGATGGTGTTTTGCTTGGTGGCTTTGCGGCCGGCGTTGTGCCAGTCTTCGCCGTTCTCTCCGCCGCCGCGCACATGGGCGACGGCAAGCACGCCGCCGCGCTCCAGCCAGGCAAGAGAAGTTGGGTCGAAGTTCGGGTCATAGGTAATCCCGTAGGAGCCATAGCCGTGCAGCAGGGTGGGATGGGAACCATCCATTTTGAGATCGCGGCGATGAATGATGGACAGGGGGACGAGCGCGCCATCGGAGGCTTTCACTTTGACTTCTTCGGATGCGATGGCGGAAAAGTCGGCGGGAGATGGCGGAATAATTTTCGTGTCGGCTAGCGTTTGGGTCTTCGGGTCGTAGTGAAAGAAACGTGGTGATTGAGTCCAGGAAGCGAGGCGAACGAAGACGCCGGGCTCGGTGGGATTGCTGTCGATTTCGTAAATCGCGCCGTCAAAAGGCAGAGAGATTTCGGTGGCGGCGCCGCCCTCATAGGGCAAGCGCCAGAGGCGACCGAGGCCACCGTCCAGCTTTTGCAGGTAGAGGGCATCGGCGGCGGCGGCGATGGTAGTGATGACGGCATCACCGGCAGGAATGACGACGGTGGCCTGGGTTAGGTCAGCGGTGCGCAAATCGACGCGCAGGACTTTGAAGCGCGAGGCATTGCGATGAGTAAGGAGGTAGGCGAAGTCGCCGTGAATGTCGAAGCCAGTAATTTGATCATCGACGTCGGCGACTTTGCGCCATGGGGTAGCGGCGCCGCGAACATCATCCAGTTTGGCGAGATATGCGGTGACCTCGTTCTGTACGCCATGCGCATCGATGGCGAGCGCGTAGTGCGAAGCAACGGGCAACGCGATGAATGGAAAATCGCGCTCGTCGATCTTCACAGAGGCGGAGAGTCCGCGGCCGAAGACGGCAACATCTTTGTCGGGGTCACTTCCCAGGCGATGGATGTAGACGCGGCTGTTCAAGTAATAGTCGGTGCGGGGCGCGCCGGGTGGGAGCTTTTGCAGACGGTTGTAGAAGAAGGAGCGATTATCCGGCAGCCAGGCAATGGAGCCAAACTGCGTGCGGTCGATGCGCTCGCCGAGGTCACGTCCGGTATCGGCTTCGAGGATGCGGAGAACGCTGTTCTCCGAGCCGCCGGGCGAGATGCCGACCGCAACCAGCTTGCCATCCGGAGAGGCTTGGAAGTAGTCGATGGAATAGTGGACGCCATTTTCGGTCAACAACTCGGGATTGATCAGCAAACGCTCGGTCCCAGTGGCTGCGTCGCGAACGTAGAGCCGGTGGTTGTCGTCGCCCGGCATCTGTTTCTGATAAAACAAACGCCCGCCAAAGGACTGAAGGCCGAAGACGCGGACTCCAGTGTTATCGAGCTCGGCGATGCGGGCGTGGAGCCGGTCGCGAGAGGGAATGCGATCGAGGACGGCCCGCGTGTAGTCATTCTGGGCTTTCATCCAGGCGGAAACCTCGGGGCTTTTCAAGTCCTCTAACCAGCGATAGGGATCGACGATTTTGGCGCCGAAGTAGTCGTCGGTGACGGCGTGTGTCGCCGTCGCAGGCGGGGGTGCGATGGCGGGCTTGCCGTTGGCGGCGGCCGGCGAGATGACCGAGCACAGCAGGCAGAGGAAGAGAATCGATAGTTTACGCATAGGAATAAGTCCGCACCTGGCGAAGGTGCGGCTGGATTATAACTCAAGGCTGGAGGTGCAGAGAGCGCGATTTGATGCGCTTTTGATAGACAATTCGTCGCCGATTGTCTTGTGCTGGGCGAAGAATTGCTGCGAGAATAGCGCGTTATTTGTGGTTAACTTTGTGGACGGGGTGCGGGTCTGAGCGAACAAATTCCGATCAATGTCGCGGTGGTGGGGGTGGGGGCGTTTGGGCGCAACCACGCACGGGTGTATCACGCATTGCAGCAGGCGGGAATGGTGCGGCTGGTGGGTGTGGCCGATTGCGACGCGGCGCGGGCGGACGCGGTGGCGAGCGAGTTTGGATGCGAGGCGTTTGGGTCGGTGGAGCAGATGATGGCCACGCACGGCGAGGTGCAAGCCGCGACAGTGGCGGTGCCGACGGTGCGGCATGTGGAAGTGGCGCGGGCGCTGATGCAGGCGGGCGTGGATGTGCTGATTGAAAAGCCGGTGGCGGCGACGCTGGGGGAGGCGGACGAGTTGATACGGCTGGCGTCGGCGCACGGGCGCGTGGCGCAGGTGGGGCACCTGGAGAGATTCAATCCGGCGGTGCGGGCGACGCTGCCGCTGATCCACAAGCCGATGTTTTTTGAGGTACACCGGTTGAGCGTGTTTTCTCCGCGAGCGCTGGATGTAGATGTGGTGCTGGATTTGATGATTCACGATTTGGATATTGTGCTGACGTTTGTGAAGTCTCCGGTGAAAGAGATACGGGCGGTGGGGCTGCCGATTTTGTCGGGGAAAGTGGATATTGCGAATGTGCGGGTGGAGTTCGAGTCGGGATGCGTGGCAAATTTTACGGCGAGCCGCGTGTCGACGGAGCGGGTGAGGAAGCTGAGATTTTTTCAGAAGGGGCAGTATATATCGATCGATTATGGGCGGCAGGATGTGCTGGTGTTTTCGGTGGATACCCACTCATTCGCAAAGAACGCGAATGAGTGGGGCACCCAACGAGACGTGGGGCACCCAAGTGGGAATGCGCAGATTCAAATGGCCAAGCCGGAGATAGTGGCGGAGGAGCCGCTGCTGGCGGAGATCAAGGCATTTTTGCAGGCGGTGCGGGAGCGGACGGGGACGGTGGTTCCGCTGGAGGATGGGCGGCGGGCGCTGGAGCTGGGACTGGAGATACTGGGGGAGATTCGGCGGCACGCGGGGCGGGTCGGGGTGTAGCAGTTGCCAGTTGCCAGTTATCAGTCAACGCTATGACTTATTGGCCGACTTACTGACCATCGCTGACCGGAACCTTTCTACCACGCGGCACACACGGTTACACGGGGGACACCTATCATCATGCGGAGATTGGTTGTGTTTAATGCGGTGACGGTGGATGGGTATATCGCGGATAGCGTTGGCGATATGAGCTGGGCGCATAAGGCGCGGGAGGATGCGGAGTGGCGGGAGTTTATGGATTCGAATGCGACGGGCGGCGGGATGCTGCTTTTTGGCAGAGTGACGTATGAGCTGATGAAGAATTTCTGGCCAACGGCGCAGGCGGCGGAGATGTTTCCGGTGGTGGCGGAGCGGATGAATAATTTGCCGAAGGTGGTGTTTTCAAGGACGATGGACGAGGCGACGTGGACGAATACTACGCTGGTGAAGGGCGATATGGTGGCGGCGGTGCGACGGATGAAAGACGAGGAGGGCGGCGGGATGGCGATTTTGGGGAGCGCGAGCATTGTGGCGCAACTGGCCGAGGCGGGCGTGATTGACGAGTATCAGATGGCGGTGAGCCCGGTGGCGCTGGGAGCGGGGAAGACAATGTTTGAGGGAATGAAGAGGAAGCTGGCGCTGCGGTTGACTAAGACACGCACGTTTGGCAATGGGGTGGTGTTTGTTTGTTACGAGCCAGCATAAGGCTGGCCGGAAATTTCTTAAGAATGAATTGGAGGGTGGGATGAGCCAGAAGATAACTCCGTTTTTGTGGTTTGACGGGCGGGCGGAAGAGGCGATGGAGTTTTACGTCTCGATATTTAAGGACGCGAAGGTGCTGGAGGTTTCGCGGCGGGATGGAAAGGTATTTCTGGTGAGCTTCGAACTTTTGGGGCGGGAGTTTATGGGGCTGAATGGGGGACCGGTGTTCAAGTTCAACGAGGCGGTGTCACTTTTTGTGAGCGTGGAGACGCAGGCGGAAGTGGACGAGTTGTGGGAGAAACTGACGGAGGGCGGCGAGCCGGGGCGATGCGGATGGCTGAAGGATAAGTTTGGATTGTCATGGCAGATTGTGCCGACGGCGCTCGGAAGGCTGATGGGGGATGCGGACCCGGAGAAGGCGCGAGCGGTGTTCGAGGCGATGATGAAGATGAATAAGATTGTGATTGCGGACTTGGAGCGGGCGCGGGAGAGAGCGTAGGGTTTCATATTTAGTTCACCACGGAGTCACGGAGTCACGGAGAGATGTTTTTCTATTTGCCGACTTGGCGCGCCTTGGAGTTTCGATTTGCGGCGCGGGCGCGTTTGCGGCATATTGAGGTCGGTGGGGATTAACGGGGCTTCTTCGGAGGAGAAATTTATGAGTGGGGTACGAGTGCTGGTGGGGACGCACAAGGGCGCGTTCATTCTTAGTTCCGATGGAAAGAGAGAGAAGTGGGAGGTGGCGGGACCGCTTTTTGCGGGGTGGGAGATCTATCACATGAAGGGATCGGCGGTGGATCCGAACCGGATTTATGCCTCGCAGACGAGCGGATGGTTTGGGCAAATACTGCAGCGGTCGGACGATGGGGGAAAGACGTGGCAGCAGCCGGGAACGCCGGTGGGGGAAGCACCAGCGACGGGCGGCGGGCCTCCGAAGGCGGCGAGCAACAAGTTTGTGTATGACACTTCGGCGGAGACGGGGAAGCCGCTAACGACGCACCAGTGGTATGACGGGACGCAGCATCCGTGGGAGTTTAAGCGAGTGTGGCACCTGGAGCCGTCGCTGAGGGATGCGGAGACGGTGTATGCGGGGGTGGAGGATGCGGCGTTGTTCAAGTCGACGGATGGCGGACAGAACTGGAAAGAGCTGGCGGGATTGCGGGGACATGGGACGGGCCCGATGTGGCAGCCGGGGGCGGGCGGGATGTGTCTGCACACGGTGATCCTCGACCCCGGGAATGAGAAGCGGATTTGGATTGCGATTTCGGCGGCGGGAGCGTTTCGGACGGAGGATGGGGGAGTGACGTGGAAGCCGATTAATCGCGGGCTGCGGTCGGAGTTCATTCCGGATCAGGATGCGGAGGTGGGGCACTGCGTGCATCATGTGGCGATGAATCCGGGGCGGCCGGGGGTGATGTTCATGCAAAAACATTGGGACGTGATGCGCAGCGACGATGCGGGGGATTCGTGGCGGGAGGTGAGCGGGAATCTGCCAACGGATTTTGGATTTGTAATCGATGTGCATGCGCATGAGCCGGAGACGATCTATGTGGTGCCGATCAAGAGCGACTCGGAGCACTACGTGATGGAGGGGAAGCTACGGGTTTACCGGAGCAAGTCGGGGGGTGGGGAGTGGGAGGCGCTGACGCGGGGGCTTCCTCAGAAGGATTGCTATGTGAATGTGCTGCGGGATGCGATGGCGGTGGACAGCCTGGATGAATGCGGAATTTATTTTGGGACGACGGGCGGGCAGGTGTATGCGTCGTCGGATGCGGGGGAGACGTGGAACGCGATTGTGCGGGATTTGCCGGCGGTGCTGAGCGTGGAGGTACAGACTTTATAGCTGTCAGTTAAGTTGCCGAGAGGACTGATCTCGTTGTGTACTTTGAAGTATGCCGCGCTACAAGCGAGTACATAGATCCTTCGCTCCGCTCAGGATGACACGCAAAAAAGTCACACGCTCTGAGGATGACTCGCAAAATAATTCAGACAAAATAATTTAGACAATGGGTTCGGATGCGGACGATGATACGGGTTGTGCTTCCATTTCATTTGCGAGCGCTGGCACAGGTTGCGGGCGAGGTTCCGCTGGAAGTGCCGACGCCGGTTACGGTGCGGACGGCGCTGGATGCTTTGGAGGCGCGATATCCGATGCTGCGCGGGACGATTCGGGATCAGGTGACGAAGGAGCGGCGGGCATTTTTGCGGTTTTTTGTCGGCGAAGAAGATTGGTCGCTTGAGCCGGCGGATAAGTTGTTGCCGGAGGCGGTAATTTCGGGGCGGGAGCCGCTGGTGGTGATTGGGGCGATTGCGGGAGGGTAGGTTCGAGCTTCGAGCTGCGAGCTATGAGCTTCGAGCTTGGAGCTTCGAGGTCTCGTCTGACTCTCGGCCTTTGCTGCTCCTTACGGCCACCGCATTTCGTTATTTTGAGAGATACAAGTCAATTAGTTCGGCGTGCAATTTTCCTTTCTTGATCTTCAGCTTCCCTGCTGTGACGGGCAGATTGAATCTTCTGGGGCCGGCGCTGCCTGGGTTGATGTAGAGGACTCCATTTTTCTCTTCTATTTTTGGGTGGTGGCTGTGGCCGTAGATTACTGCGGCTATGCCTGCGGTCTCGGGCTTGAGGTCGAGGCGGGAGAGATCGTGGAGCAGGTAGATGGATGCGCCTTCGGCTTCGATGAGGTCGGTTTCGGGCAGGGTGCGGGACCAGGGTTGGGTGTCGATGTTGCCGCGGACTGCGGTGACCGGGGCAATTTGTTCGAGGGCGGTGAGGATTTCGGGGGCGCCGACGTCGCCGGCGTGGAGGATGCGGTCGGCGCCCTGGAGGGCGGCGAGGGCTTCGGGGCGGAGCAGGCCGTGGGTGTCGGAGATGAGGCCGAGGAGCATAGGCACTAGCTTATTTCAGTGCTTGGGAATTGCGCATTGTTTGGGGAGTTTTTGCCGCGGTGCGCTTCGCAGCGTCACGAATTTGGTGCACGGGGAGAACGCCTTGGGGCGGTACCGGCGCTGGAAATAGTGCAGGGGTCCTTCGACTCCGCGCAATCATCGCTTCGCGATGATCGTGCTGCGCTCAGGATGACACCCTAAAGAAGCCACACACTCTCTGAATCACGCGTGGGCGGATAGTTGTTTCATATACTGCTGGTGTGGCGGCTGAACCTCTTCGCGCTCCTGCTGACAAGTCATCTGAGATGGCCGCACGCGATGGTGCGCGGGCGGATGGCAGTGGTGCGCGGGCGGATGGCAGTGGTGCGCGTGCGGATGCGTCGGCGGATTTGCTTGGGCCTTTGAAGAGGTATTGGGGGTATGAGTCGTTCCGACCGAAGCAGGAGAATGTGATTCGGAGTTTGCTGGGCGGGCACGATGTGTGCGCGGTGATGCCGACGGGGGGCGGGAAGTCGCTGTGCTACCAGTTGCCGGCGGTGGTTTCAGGGAAGACGGTGGTGGTGGTGTCTCCGCTGATTGCGCTGATGCAGGACCAGGCGGCGGCGCTGGCGCAGATGGGGATTGCGGCGGCGGCGCTGAATAGTTTTTTGAGCGCAGACGAGCGGCGACGGGTGATGGGGCGGGCGGTGGCGGGGGAGTACCGGCTGATTTATTTGTCGCCGGAGCGGCTGGCGGCGGAGAACACGTTCGATTGGCTGGCGCGGGTTCCAGTGGGATTTTTTGCGGTGGATGAGGCGCATTGTATTTCGGAGTGGGGGCATGAGTTTCGTCCGGACTACCGGCTGCTGAGCCGGTTGCGGGAGAGGTTTGCGGCAATCCCGATTGCGGCGTTTACGGCGAGCGCGACGCGGCAGGTGCGGCACGACATTCTGAAGCAGTTGCAGATGCGGGAGCCTCATCTTTATATCGCGAGCTTTCATCGGGAGAATTTGAATTACGTGGTGCGGGAGTGCGAGCCGCAGACGCAGCTTGGGCTGCTGGGGCGGGCGTTGCGGTATTACGCGTCGCCGCAGCCAGGATCTTCGTCCGGAACTCTGCCGGGAACTCCACCGGGAAACGTGATTGTGTATGCGCCGACGATCAAGCGGGTGGAGGAGACGGTGGAGTATCTGGAGGAGATTGGGATCGAGGCGATTCCGTATCACGCGAAGCTGGAGGCGGCGACGCGGCGGGAGAACCAGGAACGATGGATGTCAGACGAGGTGCGGGTGCTGGTGGGGACGATCGCGTTTGGGCTGGGAATTAACAAGCCGTCGGTGCGGGCGGTAATTCATCTGTCGCTGCCGAAGTCGATTGAGCAGTATTACCAGGAGGCGGGACGGGCGGGACGCGACGGGCTGCCGGCGGACTGCGTGCTGCTGTGGCAGAAACAGGATCATGTGCTGCTGGAATATTTCATCAAGAAGATTGAGGACGAGGCGGAGCGGGAGCGGTCGTGGGAGCGGAAGCGGATTGTTTCGCGGTTTGCGGATTCGAAGGGGTGCAGGCATCGGGCGATTTGTCTGCATTTTGGGGAGACGCCGAAGTGGGAGAAATGCGGCGGGTGCGACAACTGCGGGGTGCGGCCGGCATGGGTGGGGGCGGGCGGCGGACGCGGACGCATTGATGAGATGGAGACTCCTCGCCCGCTGCGCGGCACTCGGAATGACAAGAGAGAGAAAGATCGGAATGACGGGACGGATGGCGCGCGGGATCGAAAGCGGTCGAGGGTGGGGGCGGTGCGTGATTTTTTGTTTGGGGGGCGGGCGGACGGGGTCGCGCGGGATGGAGTCGCGCATGCGGATGATGCGGAGCTGGCGGAATATTTGCGGGAGTGGCGGCGGGGAATTGCGCGGGAGAACAAAACGCCGGCGTTTGTGGTGATGCACGATGCGACGCTGGACGAGATTTGCCGGCGGCGGCCGGGGACGATGGCGGAGTTGATGCGGGTTTCGGGGATTGGGGAGCGGAAGGCGGAGTTGTATGGGCGGGAGATTCTGGAGGCGCTGAAGAAGTTTGGGGGCGGGGCACGGGCGGCGGGAGCGAGTCCTCCGGCGACTGCGCCGGGAGCGGCGACGCTGCGGCTGCTGGAAGAGGGGAAGACGTTGGCGGAGATTGCGCAGATTCGGGGGCGACAGATTTCGACGGTGGTGGCGACGGTGGCGGAGCTGATTGAGGCGGGGCGGGTGAAGCTGGATGCGAAGTGGATTTCTCCGGAGGCGGGGCCGTTGATTGAGGCGGCTTGTTTGGCGAAGGGCGTGGAGAGGCTGCGGGATATAAAAGATGCGGTGCCGGCGTATGTGAGCTATGACGACATTCGGCTGGTGGTGGCGGGGATGCGGGCGGAGGGGAAGGTGAGGTAGGGGGAGCGCAGCGTCAGGCGGGCTGAAAGCGCGGCGGCGCAGAAGAATTCAAGAGCTTCAACCTCGGGGGACACTGCACGGGGAGAACGCCTTGGGGCAGTACCGGCGCTGGAAATAGTGCAGGGGTCCTTCGACTACGCACGATCATCGCTTCGCGATGATTGTGCTCCGCTCAGGATGACACCTAGGAAAGTCATACACTCTCGGGGTGACACCTAAAAAGTTACGCACTCCCGGGAAGACACGAAGAAAAAGTCACGCGCTCTCAGGATGACAATTTCTTTAACAAATAGTATTCCCGATTTGTTGTTACATTTATGTACTTACTGCTGAAAATATCGCGATCCTGTTCTGAGGGGGTTAGCCTTCCCAGACGAAGGCGTCGAAGATGCGTTTGGATTCGTAGCCGATGCGGTGGTAGAGGGCGATGGCGCGGTCGTTGGCCTGAGTGACGGTTAAGGAGATGGCGCGGAAGCGGCGTTCGCGGAGGCTGCGGGTGGTGGCGGCTAGGAGGACGACGCCGAGTCCGGCGGAGCGGTATTCGGGGAGGACGCAGACCTGGGTGACGTGGCCGACATCGGCGCGGACTTGAGAGCAGAGGATGACGCCGATGAGCGTGCGGGAGCGGCGATCGAGGATGACGAAGGAGGCGCGGGGATCGAAGGCGCCGCAGCCGGGGAAGCGGACGATGTTATTGAGGAAGCGGAGCGAGCCGGTGAGGGTGCGGTACTGATCGTTGATTTCGGAGTCGATGTGGCCGCGATAGGCGGCGGTGATAACGGCGGCGGCGGACTGGTATTGATCTTCGGACCAGGGGCGAAGTTCGAATTCGGGGGCGAGGGGCGGCGCGGTTTGCGGATGCTGCGCGATTTCGAACTTCATGAAGACGCGCGGATGCTTGCTGAAACCCTGGGCGAGGAAGGGACGGGCGACCGCTCCGGTTTCGTGAGCGAGGAGCTGGGCCTCGACGCGATGGATGCCGGGGGATTGCTGGAGGGTTTCGATGACGTGGGTGAGAAGGCGCTCTTCGATTTCGAGGCGATTGGCGGTGCGGCCGCCGTCGCGGACGAAGAGGTCGCCGATGACGCCCTTGCTCTGCTCGTAGACAAAGAATGAGTAGCCGAAGATGCTGCCGCGCTCGATGGCGGCGTAACCGGGAAGAATTTTGGCCTCCATGTAGCGGAGGATCATCTCGGCGGATTGAGTGTAGTCCCAAGAGAGCGTGCTTCCCCACATGGCGGTTTCTTCCTCGAGGAGAGGACGAAGGTCGGCGGAGGAGAAGTGGCGGAGGTCGAGGATTTCCATGGAAGAACCAGGTTTCAAGGTCGTAAGGTTTCAAGGTTTCAAAGTTTCAAGGTCGTAAGGCTTCAAGGTTTCGACGGTCACACCCTCGTTTTGGAGCGATTCCTTTCCTCCCAGGAGATCGCTCGCGGAAGCGACTTTGAAACCTTGAAACACTGAAACTTTGAAACCTGCGTCGTTGATCATTCCTACTTTCCTATCCAATAAAGTTCTAACTTCTGGGCGGGGATACTGGTTAAGTATGCCACTTTGCGGCCGGATAGAAGAGTTGTGAACTGGGGCCCGGTGCCGGGGGCGGCGAGGAGGACGTGGGCTTCGGCGGGGATGCGGCCCTGGAGCGGGACTTGGCCGGGAGCTTCGAGGGTTTCGTAGGTTTGGGTTGGGCGGTTGAGATAGAAATCGAGACCGTATTGCTGGAGTCGGCTGACGTGATAAAGGGCGACGGGGACGGGCTCGCGGGAAAAAGCTTGAATGGTTTCGGCGACGGGGCGGGAGGATTGGGTGGCGTCGATGATGGGCGCGGCGAGGCGAATTATGGCGGCCACGCTGACCACGACGGCCAACAGCGTGGCTTCGCGAAGGAGGCGCGGACCGTTGCGGGTGAGGAGAGCGGCGGCGATGGCGAGGGTGAAGAAGGCGGCGATGGCGGCGGCGATGTAGGTTGCGTGATTCAGGGTCAGATGGTGAGTGACGGCGATGGACGGGGCGATTAGGGCGGCGAAGATGAGGAGGCCGCAGAGGATGGCGTGGGCGATGGCTAGCGGGGGAGAGAGTTTATTTTCGGGTTTGCGATGGGCAGAGAGGGCTTCGCTCTCGCGATGCGCGGCTAGATAGTCGGCGATCAGTAACGCGGCGGCGGGGACGGACGGGAGGATATAGCCGGGGAGTTTCGATTGCGAGACGCTAAAGAAGAGGATGGGGATGGCGATCCAGATGAGCAAGAAGAGCGGCCAGGCATCGTCGGGGCTGGTGAAGGCTTCGTGGCGCTCGCGCCAGATCAGGCGAAGGCGCTCGACGAGGGCGAGGATGAGCCAGAGGGTCCAGGGCATGGTGGCGAGAGCGAAAACCGGGAGATAAAACCAGAAGGGCTGCGGGTGGTTGTAGAGATTGGTGGAGAAGCGGGCGAGATTGTGCTGGAGGATGAAGACGCGGAAGAAATCGGGGTTGCGGAATTGGACGGCGATGTACCAGGGCAGCGAGACGGCGAGGAAGAGGGCGATGCCGGGGAGCCAGAGGGTGCGCTGAAGGGCGCGCCAGTCGCGGCGGAGGGCGGCGAAGAGCGTGACGATGACGGCGGCGAGAACGGGCGCGATGGGACCTTTGGCGAGCGTGCCGAGAGCGAGGAAGAAGTAGAAGAGCGCGAGAGCGAGGGGACGTCGGCGCTCGTACCAGGAAAACCAGGCGAGAAGAGCGATGGTGAAGGTGGCAGTGAGAGGCATATCAGTGGCGGCGGCGTGAGCGAACGCGATGATGCCGGCGCTGCTGGCGACGATGAGGGCGGCGTCGACTTCGGAGGAGGGTTGCGGGCGGGGGTCGTTCTTTTTTCTGTGGCGAAGGAAAAAGTAAATGGCGACAACTAAAAGGGCGGCGTCGAGGGCTCCGGGAAAGCGGGCGGCTTGCTCGGCTCGGCCGTCGGGGGCGGAGAAGAGTGTGCGGCCCACGCGACCTTCGGGGGCGGGCGGGAGCGGCTGGCCGGCGTGATCTTGGGGCGCGGAGGAGAATGTGCGGACTACATAGTCAGCCGCTATGGCCTGCCAGTAATAAAGAGGAGGCTTTTCAAGCCAGGGCTTGCCGTTGATGGTGGGCGTGATCCAGTCGTGACGATCGAGCATTTCGCGGGCGACCTGGGCGTAGCGCGGCTCGTCGGCGCCGACGAGGCCGAAAGAGCCGAGGCCGTAGAAGAGAAGAAATCCGCAGGAGGCGACGAGGAGGAGAAGTTCGGTGCGGTAGCGCATGGGATCAGGCGGTGCGCGGGCGGAGAAGCGCCCACAGGCTGATGATTGTCCAGACGCCTTCGAGAACGACGAAGCCGAGTTGGAAGGGATGGAAGGCGATCCAGCAGAGGACGACGGAGCCAGCAGCGTTGAGGATGTTGTAAGCGGGGCGGCGGGCGTCGATCCAACTCAGTTGGTGGCCACCATAGGCGACGAGGATGAGGAGCGCCCCGAGGAAGGAGATGAGTTGGCGAGTGAGGTCCATTTTGTTTTGTTCAATTACGTTTTGTGTCTCGATCCTAACGCTCTAGTGTAGATGAGATAGCTTCCGGCGCAGAGGTTGCGGGGAGAATGCCTTGCGGCATTGGCAGCTGCGAAGGGTGCAGGGATCCTTCGACTGCGCGGGGCGCGCTTCGCTTACCCCGCTTCGCTCAGGATGACATTGGGAAAAAGATGCTTTATTCCGGGGAAGAGTCTTGGACGGACGTAGGGGGGCGGAGGCGATCGACTACTTTGGAGACGGCGATGGCCAGGGGGCCGTCGAGGGAGAAGCCGCTGGCGCATTTGTGGCCGCCGCCGCCGAACTGCTCGGCTACGGTGGAGACGTTGACTTCACCTTTGCTGCGAAGACTGACGCGATAGCGGCCGTCGGGGAGCTCGCGAAAGAAGATGGCAACCTGGACGTCGCCCATGGAGAGCGCGTAGTTGACGAGGCCCTCGCAATCTTCTTCGCGGGCGCCGAAGCGGGCCATTTGCTCCTGCGTGACCCAGATCCAGGCGAGGGGGCCGTCGCGATGAAGATGGGTGAGAGCGGCGCCGAGGAGGCGCATCTTGGAGGTGGAGTGTCCGAAATAAATGTGGCGGGCGCACTGGGCGGGATCGGCGCCGGCGAGGACGAGTTCGCGCGCGACGGTGAAGGTATGCTCGTTGGTGCCTTCGAACATGAAAGAGCCGGTGTCAGTCATGAGCGCGGTGTAGAGACAGGTGGCGATATCGCGATCGATGGGGACACAGGCGAGGCGGGCGAGGCGATAGACGAGTTCGGCGGTGGCCATGACGCTGGAGTCAATCCAGTTGATGTCGGCGAAATTGCGGCCGCTGACGTGATGGTCGATGTTGATGAGGAAACACTGGTCGAGGCCTTCCAGGAGGGCGCGGCGAGTGCTGTCGCACTCGAGGAGGATGACGGCATCGTTGGGCGGGACGACTTGCGCGCGGAGGGCGCGATTGGCGAAGGGGAGTTCCTGGTAGATGCGGGGGATGCCGTCGTAGATGACGACATCGGCGTCTTTGCCCATGGCGCGCAGGATCTGGCCGCAGGCGAGGGCGGAGCCGATGCCGTCGCCGTCGGGGCGCGCGTGCGAGGTCACGACGAAGCGGTGACGGTCGCGGATGGCTTGTAGAACTTTGTCGAGCATACGAGTTGTCAGTTATCAGTTTTCAGTTATCAGTTAGGGCGCCTGGAACGAGTCTTGCGCCTCCTCGGCTGATAGGTGCGAACTGACAGTTATTTCTTGCTACGTTTTTTCGCGCGGGTCAGGAGCTCGTCCACGCGACTTTCGAATTGCTGCGAGCGGTCGATGCGAAAAAAGAGCTCGGGCGCGCGGCGGATGCGCAGGCGCTCGACTAATTCGTGGCGAATAAAATTTTTGGCGGCGTTGAGGCCGGCGAGGGTGCGATCGGCCTCGGCGTCGTCGCCAAGGACGGAGACGAGGACGTGGGCGGAGCGGCCGTCGGGGGCGATGTGGAGGTCGGAGACGGTGGCGAGGCCGATGCGGGGATCGGCGAGCTCGCCCTCGAGGATGGTTTCGATCTCCTCGCGGAGAGCTTCGCTTAAGCGCTCGCGATGATATTTTTGGCCCCGGCGTTCCATGTGCGTAGTAAAGGGAAAACGTATGAGAATAACAGAATGCGGGGAGTTGGGTGGGGCAAATCGAGGGCCGCGGGGGGCAAAGTCCGTGGCGCCGACGCTGACCGCTTTTGCGCTGGGGAAAGTTGGCTGATAAACTGAGGCATTGCCATCCTGCTCATAGGATTGGGAACCTACTCATAGGCGAAGAAGGAAGCGTGTGCGCGCAGAAGCCAGACATCAACTGAAACAGGATCGCTTCAGCAAGGCGACATTTGAGGCGGCGGAGAAGACGGTTCACTGGAGCCAGGAGCACCAGTCCAAACTGATTGCGGGCGCGATTGCGCTGGTGGCGATTGCGGCGATCGGGTTTGGCGGCTGGTATTACATGAACGTGCAGAACGACAAGGCGAGCCTGGCGTTGAGCGACGCGGTGCGGACAATGCAGGCGCAACTGCGTCCGGCGGGAACACCAGCACAACCGGGGTTGTTGAGTTTCGACTCGGAGACGGGGCGGGCGACGGCGGCGCGGAAACAGTTTCAGGAGATCGCGGACCAGTATCCATCGACGCACTCGGGCAAAATGGCGCGCTATTTTGTGGGCGTGGCGGCGGCGCAGATGGGCGACAACGCGGCGGCGGAAGAGAATCTGAAGAAGACGGCGGAGACTTCGGACTCGCAACTGGCGTCGCTGGGGAAGTTTGCGCTGGCGGCGGTGTATCGGGAGGAGAAAAAAGATCCGCAGGCGATTGAGCTTTATAAGCAGCTGATGGACAAGCCGACGGAGCTGGTGAGCAAAGTGGCGGCGCAGATGGAAATAGCGTCGGTGTACGAGTTGGAACAGAAGCCGGACGAGGCGAAGAAAATTTATCAGGAGATTGCGAAAGAGAATCCGTCGTCGGAGGCGTCGTCGCTGGCGCAGAGGAAGCTGGCGGAGTTGAGGTAGAGGTCTCAGGTCTCAGGTCTCAGGTCTCAGGTCTCAGGTCTCAGGTCTCAGGTCTCAGGTCAGAAAATTATTGGTTGTGGGGCTGTGGCTTTTCCGCCGAGTTTTGGCTCAAATAGAATTTTTTACTCAAATACTTTTCTTTCCTGTTGGTTCCCTTTCGCAAGCTTTTTCATTTTTTTTTGGCGCGTGAGCGCTTATCCCTGCGGCTAGATCGCCAATTGCTTTAGGCAGGCGATGAGGCGGTCGCAATCTTCTTTTGTGTTGTAGGCGTGGGGAGTGACGCGGACGGAGGCACCGCGGATGCTGACGAAAACGTTTTCGCGAGCGAGGATGCGGGTGAGTTCGGGCGAGATGGGTGTTGGTCTGCGCAGGCAGAGATAGTGCGGGGCGCGGAGCGGCTCGGCGGGGACGGAGAAGCCGAGTTCGGCGGCAGCGGCGGCGATGCGGCGATTGAGGGCGCCGGAAGTTTCCGAAATTTCCTCAACTTTCCAGTCCAAAATCTGGCGCATGGCGTCGACGGCGGCGGGGAGGAGCGCGAAGTTGGAGCGCTCGCCCATATCGAAGCGGCGCGCGCCGGCGTCGTATTCGTCGGAGTAGAGAACGAGGCTGGAAAAGTCGCGGGAATTGGCGCGCTGAATCCAGCCTTCCTCGAGCGGCGAGCCGGTGTGCCACTTGGGAGCGACGTAGAGAAGGCCGACCGAGTAGGGGCCGAGAAGCCACTTGTAACTGGCGGCGGCGGCGAAGTCGGGCTGGACGTCATGCACGTTGAACGGGAGCGCGCCGAGGGACTGAGTGAGATCGAGGACGAGCGCGGCGCCGAGATGGCGGCAGGCCTGGCCGATGCGGACGAGATCGAGACGGCCGCCGCTGGTCCAGTGAACATGAGGGAGCGCGGCGACGGCGACTTCGGGCGTGAGCGCGGCGAGCGTGGCGGAGGTCCAGTCGTAGTCGGCGGGCCAGGGCACGATTTTGAGAGACGCGCCGCTTTCACTGGCGAGGCGCTGCCACGGGAGGTAGTTGGAGGGAAATTGCTCGTCGAGGACGAGGATGCTTTGGCCCTTGCGCACGGGGACGTTGCGAGCGGCGGTTTGGATTCCGTAGCCGGCGGAGGAGACGATGGCGATGCAATCGGGGGTGCAACCGAGGAGGGGCGCGGCGATGGCGCGGAATTCCTCGGAGCCGGTGAAAAACTTTTCGGGAATGAGATTCCAGGGATGCGATTTTTGGGCGAGGGCGGCGGAGCCCGCGGCGAGCGAAGACTTGAGCAGCGGCGACATGTAGGCGCAGTTGAGATAGGCGACTTCGCCGGGGAGATCAAAGAGATGACGCTGGCAGGAGAGCATAGGTGGCGTGCGCGAGTTGTTTCGCGTTTGCCAAGTTAGCACGGATGCGGGCGGGGGATGGGGCGATTCAGAAAACATATTTGCCGAATGGTGGCGGATGGTGACGGCAGAATCACTCAGGCGGGCGCAAGATCTTCTCGCGTGATTCGTTCTCCGGGAAAGATGTTGCGTTGTGCGCGAATACAAAACATTGTGGAGCTGTGCAGGAGAACTGTGCTCGATCTCTGTTCATTGAATAAGACTTTTCTGGAGTAATTGGATCAATAGTAATTGGATCAATGGCCGGTAAAGCTCTTGTTCACTGCTAACCCGCGTTGCGGCTACTCGTCCAATACATGTGTGCGCTAAAGTGGGAACTTTTGAAAAGTCAGTTTCGTATCCTGGTGAGACAGAGATGGGGCTTGGCTTTGGCGTGGGCGGAAATTCCGACGCTACGGGCCGAAGTTAGAAACTGACGCACGTCGAGATAAGAGATCAAAGAAAATAAGAGGTGGAAGAGATTCGCGATTGAAAACAGTTGCAGGGTGACGGGACTTGATTCGCGCATGGTTTGGCGGCCCTGGCGAATCGAGTCCGGCAACGGACGGCGGGGGTGAACCCGCGTCGTATTGCGTCACCCTGACAGGCGCATTGTAGGACATTGCCGGGAAAAGGCAAGCCTATTGTGCGAGATGAACCAGCCGCCGGCGGTCCGGAGAAAGCCGGACAGAAAGAAGGAGCTTATGAAACTGAACAATCTGGCGAAGACAGTGGTGCTCGGGCTGGCGGTGCTGGTGGCGACGGGCGCTTATGCGAGTAACAAGGGATCGATTCACGTGGACGAAGCGGTGCAGGTGAACGGGCAAGAACTTCCGGCGGGCGACTACTCGGTGCGGTGGCAGGGCGCGGGGCCGGACGTGCAGGTAAGTTTCATGCGGGGAAGCAAAGAAGTAATTAAGACAACGGCGAAGCTGGTGGATTTGGAGAAGGCGGCGAGCGACGATGCGATTGTTACGCAGCAGGGGAGCGGGGAGCCGTCGGTTTCGCAGGTGCGGTTTGGAGGGAAGAAGACGGCGCTGGCGATTGGATCCGCGGAGCGGGCGGCCATGGGACAGTCGATGGGGGAGGCGAAGTAAGTACACATTCAGCGGTTATGACTTTGCCGGGGGAGCACTGGCGTGCTCCCTTTTTCTTTGAGCGACGTACTCCTGGTTCCATGGATGGCGCAGGGGTAGGCCCGTCGCTCGAGCACTCGAGATGAGAGCGAATTCGACTTGCACTCGCCTCCAGCAGCCGTGGCTTGGTAGATTCGAGGCATGAGAACATCGCGCCCAACCTCCGGATATTCGCCCTGCCCCTGCTTCCGCGCCGTTGTCGTCGCATCGCTGGCTGCGCTAATTCTGCTTGCATTCTCTTCTCGTCCACTGCGAGCGCAAACGTCCGCCGGTTGGCACGACGACCTGGTCGATCACATGGTTGGCACCTGGAAGTTGGAGGGTCCCGTCATGGGCCGCGCCGGACATCACGACCTTCAAGCCGAATGGGCCCTCAACCATCAATTTCTGCGCATCTACGAAAAGACCAGCGCCGCCGCTCCCGCCGATGAACACAAGTACGAGGCAATCTGGTTTCTCGGCTACGACCCCATCAGCGAGCGTTATGTCCTCCACCTGATGGATGTTTACGGGGCGCGTTTTTCGGAAACGCTCGGGTACGGAGTCCGGGACGGCAATGCCCTTAAATTTGTCTTCGAATATCCCGACGGCCCCTTCCATACCACGTTCCTCTGGTCCGCCGAAAAAAACGCGTGGGAGTGGCGCATGGAACAAAAAGACAAAAACGGAAAGTGGACTCCGTTCGCCGATCTCCAACTCACCCGCGCCCCACAGTAAGCACGAAGTGAGAATGTTGTGAGGGAGAATATTGCGCACCCCCGTCGCACAATGGGTTCAGCGCTAAAGAGTGACTTTTTGAGGCGAAGGGGTTCGCTTCTCACTTCCGCAACAAATTCTTCGCAATAAAGAACACATTCGCCGGCCGCTCCGCGAGCCGCCGCATAAAGTACGGATACCATTCCGTCCCGAACGGAATATAAACCCGCACCTTCCATCCCTCTTTCACCAGCGATTGCTGCAAGTCCCGGCGAATGCCGTGCAGCATCTGAAATTCAAACGCGTCCCGCGCAATCTTCTCGCGGGTCGCAAACGCCTTCGCCTGGAGGATGATCCTCTCGTCATGCGTGGCGAGCCCGTGATAGACGCCGCTCGTCATCAGCATCTTCATCAGCTTCACGTAATTCGCGTCTACTTCCGGCTTCTTCTGAAACGCAACCTCGTCCGGCTCCTTGTACGCTCCCTTGCACAGCCGTATCCGGATGCGATCCGTGAGCAGCTTTTCAACGTCCGCTTCGGCGCGCCGCATATACGACTGGATCACGGTCCCAACATAGCCCGCATTCCCGGGCACGCGATGCAGTTCGTGAACAAAGTCCAGCGTGCGCTGCGTATACGGCGATCCCTCCATATCGACGCGCACAAAGTTCTGCATCGCCGCCGCCTTCGCCACCAGATTGCGCACAATGTCGTACGCCATCTTCTCGTCGACATCGATGCCCATGTGCGTGAGCTTCAAGCTGATGTTCGCATTCAGCTTGTCCTTGGCAATCTCGTCGAGCAAGTCGTGGTACAGCCGCGCGCTCGCCCTGGCCTCCTCGGCATTGGTCACGTTCTCGCCGAGATTGTCGATAGAAACGCCGGCCCCGAACTGGTTGACCGCCGCCGCCGCCCGCACCGCATCGGCAACCTGCGTTCCGGCCACGAACCGCGACGAAGTGCGCTGCCCAAAACTCGACCGCTCCGCTATCCCGCGCAGCGACTTGCTCTCCGAAAGCGCGATAAACAAAGCCCTCAGCATCGTACCCTCGACCTGGCGGCGCTCGCGTTCCTGCGCCGCGCCGGCGACCTCAACTCCAGGCAAACATACCAGATCGACGCGCACGCTTCCGCATCGCCCGCTCGCCCGCTCAATTTTGACGGATTGAAACTGCCAGAGACGTTCGTCGGCATTACTGTATTTTTTACCATAAAAGCCCGGACTTCCGCGTGACCGCAGTCACCCCCGCGGGGGTAATCTCGCACAATAAGGCAGGGCGCGTTTGGGACGGCCCTTACTGCATTGACTAGTCATCTGACTAGTCATATCATAAGACAAAACGGCAGGGGAGGTGCGCGGATGGCTTCATGGCAGGTTCAAGATGCAAAGGCCCGTTTCAGCGAGTTCCTCGACACAACCCTCAAGAAAGGTCCGCAGGTCGTAACCCGTCGCGGCGTCAAGACCGCTGTTCTCGTGCCCATTGAAGAATGGGAAAGACTACAGAAGTCTGCTCGCCCCGGGCTCAAGGAATGGTTGCTCGCCCCGGAACCTCGCTTCGACGACCTGATCCCCGAACGCCGCCTCCCGCGCCGCCGTCCCGTGGTGGAGTTCGAGTGAATCAATATCTGCTCGACACCAATGTCGTCTCCGAAACGCGAAAATCGCGTCCGCATGGCGCGGTGATGCAATGGCTAAGCGGCCTCGACGAGGGGCACGCCTTCTTATCCGCAGTGACCCTGGGTGAATTGCAAGCGGGCATTGAGAAGACCAGGCACCAGGACCCGGCAAAGGCAGAGGAGATCGAGCGCTGGGTGGACCAGTTGACTGCCGTTCATGCAGTGCTCCCTATGGATGTCCCCTGCTTTCGCGAATGGGCCCGCATCATGGACACGAAGCCGCACGAATTGCTGGAAGACGCGATGATCGCCGCCACCGCCCGCGTTCACCACCTCATTGTCGCCACCAGAAATGAACGCGACTTCAGGCAGCTCGACGTCCGCACCTTCAATCCGTTCAGGAACCAATCGCAGATCAGGTGCGGGACCCGGGTTGCTGGCGACTCGTAACCCGCGCCTCTCTCGCTCATGTAAAATAGCTTTCTACCCATGGACCTCTCTGCCATTCAGCGTGCGCTCCGCGAGCGCAACATCGACGCCTGGCTTTTCTACGATCATCATCACCGCGATCCCATTTCCTACCGCGTCCTCGGGTTGCCCGAAAACCTCATGGTGACGCGGCGCTGGTACTATCTCATCCCCGCCCAGGGCGAGCCGGTCAAACTGGTCCACAAAATTGAGGCAGGCCATCTCGACACACTGCCCGGCGCGAAACATCAATACGCCGGATGGCAGGAGCTGTTTGACAGCCTCAAGCGGATGCTGACCTCCTATCGCGACATCGCCATGCAGTTCTCGCCCAACAATTTTGTATTTACAATTTCCATGGTCGACGCGGGCACTGCGGACCTCATCCGCGGGCTGGGCAAAAATATCGTCAGCGCCGCCGATCTCATCGCGCAGTTTGAGGCCACCTGGACCGACGATCAAATTAAAAGCCACTTCGCTGCCCGCGACTCTATCGACGCGATCACCGCCGGGGCTTTCCAGGAAATCGGGCGCCGCGTCCGCAGCGGCGGAACCCACGAGCACGAAATTCAGCGCTGGATTCTCGACGCGTTCGCCCGCGAGAATTGCATCACCTCCGATCCCCCGGTAGTCGCCGTCAATGCCAACAGCGGCAATCCGCACTACGACCCGAGCGCCGATCATCCCGTTCCCATCCGCGAAGGCGATTTCGTTCTACTCGATATTTGGGCCAAGAAAAACACTCCCGGCGCGGTCTACTACGACATCACCTGGGTGGGCATCGTGGGCAAATCTCCCTCCGACCACCAGCGGGAAATTTTCAAAATTGTCAGCGAGGCGCGCGATATCGGCGTCAAAACCGTGCAAGACGCCGTCTCTCGTCACCAGCCCATCGCGGGCTGGCAGGTCGATCACGCCGTTCGCGGCCACATCAATGACGCTCAGTACGGCGACTACTTCATCCACCGCACCGGCCACTCGATCGCCACCGAAGTCCATGCCAACGGCGCCAACATGGACGATCTCGAAATCCACGACGAACGCCTCATTCTGCCCAACTCCTGCTTCTCGATCGAACCCGGGATTTACCTCCCCGAGTTTGGCGTGCGCTCCGAAGTAAACGTGCTCGTCCGTCCCGGAAGCGCCGAGGTCACTGGTAGAATTCAAAAGGAGATTGTCACCATCTGAGTGGCGACGGAGGTTTGTTCCGTCGAAGAAAAATCTGAATGGCGAAAGCAACACCAGAAAAAGTTCAGGCCCCCGAGTATCCGCTGACCACCATGGCGGTAGTCGCGCCCATCGTCGGCTGGCTCATTCCCGGCGGAGGGCACATTCTGCTCAAGCGCTACGTTCGCGGCCTTCTGCTTATGATCTCCGTTGTCGCCATGTTCTTCATCGGGCTCGGCATGAATGGCCGCGTCTACCAGCCCAATGGCGGCGACATCCTTGACATCCTCGGCTTCGTGGGAGACGTGGGCGCCGGCTTGCTGTACTTCCTCGCCCGCATTATGGACTGGGGCAACGTGATGGCCGCCAACGCCGCCGCCGACTACGGCAAAACTTTCATCATCGTCGCCGGCCTCCTCAACTTCATCGCCGCCGCCGACGCCCACCACATCGCGCTGGGGAAGAAGCCGTGACCATCACCCTCTCCCACTTCTCGGCCGCTGTCGTCTTCGCCCTCTTCACGTCCGTGGTGTTCGGCATCACGCAGCGCAACACCCCTATGGAGCAGGTCCGCTACGGCCTTTACTGCTTTGCCCTATTTGTCGGTGGGGTGTTCGTAGCCGGCTGGTTAATGTGGCTGATTCGCCGCTAGTGCGGCGTGCCGCGCGCCTCAAAAATCCAAGCTACTCGTAGCGCAAACTCTCGACCGGATCGAGCTGAGCCGCCCGCGTGGCCGGAAGCGTCCCAAAAATAATTCCCACCAGCGACGACACGACGATCGCAATAATCGCCGACAGCCCCGACACGGGCACGCGATACTCGGTCAAAAAGCGAATCGAGAATGGAATCGCCAGCCCAACCACGGTCCCAATCACTCCGCCAATCAGCGAGATCAAAATCGCCTCCGACAAAAACTGAAAGCGGATTTCCCGCTTGGTCGCGCCGACCGCTTTGCGGATCCCGATTTCGCGAATGCGCGCGCTCACCGTCGCCAGCATGATGTTCATGATCCCGATCCCGCTCACCAGCAACACCACAAACGATACCGCCAGAAGGATCGCGGTCAGCGCGTTGGCCGTTTTATCGGCGACCGCCAGAAGCTGCGTCAGGTTCTGCACGCGGTAAACCGAGTTCGCGCGGTGCCGCGACTGAATCACGCGCTGAATCTGATTGGTGATCGGAATGACCTCCGACGCGTCCGCCGCCGAAAAATAAATCTGCCGCACCGCGGGCGTTTCCTTGAAATACCGGCTCACCGAAAACGGAATCAGCATGGTGCGGTCGGTCACCTCCGACTGCCCGAACGTGTCCACGCGTTCGCGAAAGCACCCAAGGATGCTAAAGGGCAGCCCGCTCAGCTTCAGCGTCTTTCCCATCGCGTTCTCGCACGAGCCATATAAATCTTCCGCGAGCTTCTGCGTCACCTCGGCAACTTTGTTGTGCGCCTGCGAATCCTCAGCGTCAAAAAACCGCCCCGCCGTCACTACCAGATTGCGCACCTGTAGATACGCCGGGTCAACGCCCAGCACCTGAATGTCGCGCTCCTTGCCGTTTCCCACCGCTATGCGCTCATACAGCGGCACCACCGGCGACGCGGCCGCAATCCCCGAAACCTGCAACTGCACGGCGTGCATGTCGTCAATCGTCAAATCGTCGGGCGCAGTTTCGCCGTCCTGGCCGCCCGCCTGGTATTCGGCCTCAATCATGTTCGTGCCGATCCCTTGGATCAGGTTCAGCACATACTGCTTGCCCGTCAGGCTGATGGTGGCGACCAGGATCAGCGACGCCGTCCCGATCATCATGCCCAGCGCCGTCAGAAGAAAGCGCACTTTATTGCTGCGGAAGGTGTCAAACGCGAAGCTGAAGATTTCGCCGAGAACCAGATTGGGTTTGGCGCGCGCCGGCGATGCGACGGTGGTCGACATTAAGCTGGTTAGATGTTAATTGGCCGAGGGAAGGACCGGCAAGCGCAGGAATCGAGCCGATCTAAACAATCGCAAAACTCTGCGTACTCGGAAATCGCGGGATTTGGCCACGGCGCCTGGCAAGAATCGCCAGCGCGTCCGGGCACAAGAGTCGTGATACAAGAGAAGATGAGCGCCCAACTGACCCTCGAACATGTCGAACACCGCCCACACCAGCCGCGTAGCTCGTTCCCTGGTGCCTGTTTTCCTAGCCCTCTACATCGCCCAATGTGTCTGGTTTATTCGCACGCAGTCGATGACCGTCGACGAGTCCGACCACATCATCGCCGGCGTGGAGGCGTGGCGCTTCGGCGAATTCGAGCGCTGGCATGAGCATCCACCGCTGGCGCGGCTGTGGTTTACGCTGCCCATGCTTGGCGTCGATTTGAAATACGAAAATCGCGCGCCCGAGGCGGCCGGCGGGCCCATCCATGCCGGCTCGCAACTCGACGCGGCCTTCCAGACCGATCCCAAATTTGCGCAGGTCGGCGAAGGCTGGCATTTGAACGAAGAGGCGATCCCAGTCTCTCCCGCGCCCGAGCGGTGGCTCTACCGCACTCGCGCCATGAATATGCTCTTCGGCGTCGCGTTGCTCGTACTCCTCTGGTTCGCCGTGCGCCATTTCTTTTCTGAGCCCGCGGCAACATTTGTCCTCGCGCTCGCCGCGTTCTCGCCCGAACTCATCGCGCATTTTTCGCTCGCCACCACCGACGGCGCAGCGGCGCTCTTCACGTTCGCTGGCGTGATGCAATTCATTCGCTGGTGGCGGCGCCCGAGCCCCGCGCGCACCGTTGTGCTCGGCCTCGCCCTCGGCGTCATGCTCATCGCCAAGCTCAACACCATGCCGCTCGTCCTGCTCGCTCTTGGATTAACGCTGATCCTGAAACCCGGCTCGGAATCGGCCTCGTCCGGCCGGCCCCCGCAGGCCGCAAAATTGCGTGACCAAATTTTCTGGCTCCCCACCGCCTGGAATTGGGCAAAGACCTTGTCCATGGCCCTGATCGCCGCTTTCGTCGTCTGGACGGGCTACTTCTTCCACGTCTCCAAAGTCGTCTTCGACAAGGGTCTCGTCACCCTCCACTTCGCCGGCTACACCAAACTCCTCACTTACCCGCTCCCCATCACGCGCCACTTTCAACTTTTCATCCCCGCCTGCGAATACCTGACCGGCCTCGGCATGGTCTTCGTCCACAACATGGAAGGCCATCACAGCTTTTTTCTGGGCTACACTTCGCCGACCGGCGGATGGAAACTCTATTTCCCCGTCGCCGTCTTGTTGAAGTGGCCGCTCATTATTCTTGCCCTCGGCCTCTTCGGAATCGCACTCCTGCTGCGCGATCGCCCCTGTCGCAGAGATCTGCTGCTCATCTCCATCTTTCCCGCGGTGTTTTTCGCGATGTCGATTTTCGGACGCATCAACATCGGTGTGCGCCACGTGCTTCTCGTCTACCCATTTCTGCTGCTCTTGGTGGGCGCCACGGCCGAATGGCTGCTCGCCCGCCGCCGCTGGCAATGGGTTCTCGCGCTGCTCGTCTGTCTCCAGGCGGCAGACTCGGCGCGCTACGCGCCCGATTATCTTTCTTACTTCAACATCTTCGTCAATCCCGCGCGCAGCTACGAACTCCTCAGCGACAGCAATCTCGATTGGGGCCAGGGTCTCGTCGCGCTGCGCAACTATCAGGCCGCGCATCCCACCGAGCCGCTTCATCTTGCATATTTTGGATTGGTCGATCCCGCGTGGTACGGAATTCGCTACGTGCCTTTAAAAGAAGATGAGCGCGCCACCGGAACCGTGATCGTCAGCGCCACGCACCTCTCGGGTCAGTTGCTAAAACATCCCGACAGCTATCATTGGCTCCTCGCCTATCCCCGCAAGGCGATCCTCGATCACAGCTTGTTTGTGTTTGAAGTTCCGGAAGCCCCGTCGTCACCTCACGACTGACGCACCTGCTCCGCGAAAGACGTCGACGGGTCGGTTATCGCATCGTCGAATCCGCAAGTTTCGCGCACGAGATAAAGCGGCCGCCGCTTGCTCTCTCCGTAGATGCGCCCAAGATATTCCCCCACAATTCCAAGGCAGATCAACTGGACGCCACCGATAAACAATCCCGCCAGCAGCACGGCCATCCATCCCGCCGGATGAAGCTTCTCGGCCAGCGCGAGGACAACCACGACCACCGCCCCAATCAGCGCACCCGCCGAAGCCGCCAGCCCGAGAAAAGTCGCCAGCCGCAGCGGCACAATCGAAAAAGAAAGTATGCCATCCACCGCAAACTTCACCATCCGGAAGAGCGAATACTTGCTCACGCCCGCATGCCGCGCCGCCCGGTCGTATGGCACTGCAATCTGCCGAAATCCGACCCAGCTCACCATCCCGCGCACAAACCGGTCGCGCTCCGGCATCGCGCCAAGCGCATCCACCGCCTTGCGGTCCAGCAGCCGGAAGTCGCCCGTATCCAGCGGAATCGGAATTTCGGAAATCCGATTGATGAGCCGATAAAACCATTCCGCCGTCTTCGTCTTGAACGCCGTTTCGCCTAAGCGCCGCGTCCGCGTGCCGTACACCACCTCGTACCCTTCGCGCCAGCGCGCGATCAATTCGAGAATCACTTCTGGGGGATCCTGAAGATCGGCGTCAATCAGCACCACCGCCTGGCCCCGGCTATAATTCAGCCCCGCCGTGATTGCGATCTGGTGCCCGAAATTTCTCGATAGCACCACCACGCGCACCCGCGGATCGGAGCGTTGCAACTCGGCCAGCATGGCGGGCGTGCGGTCGCGGCTGCCATCGTCCACATACACCAGTTCAAACGTGCGCCCCGCTTCCATCATCGTCGAGGTGAGCCGCCGATGCGTCTCCGCAAGCACGCTTTCTTCGTTGAAGCAGGGAACTACGATGGAAATTTCTGGGGCGTCAACGCGCGGCGAGTTCATCAAACGGCACTCCACAATCGATGCAATTGCACCTTCACCCAGCGAAACGTTCGAACTTCGAGAGAATTGGCGATTGACTCCGCGACCGCTTGGCGCTGAAACTCCCGCGAACGACCATTATTCTACGCGACACACCATGACGCTGCGATTCTGATACGGACAGTCAAGCGGCGCCGCAGCTGCTGGATCATCCCCGGCGCCTCGCCTGACCTCTTCAGCCTGATTCCGATCCCGCGATTTCGCGAGTATCACCCAATTCACCCCGAAAGTATTTTTCAAATGCCGAAAATCCCCGGCCTTGAAATTCGGCCACTCGCGCGTCGCATCCACCTCGCGCTTCCACCGCGGCGCCAGGCTCGGCACGCGCGCCGCCATGCCTCCATCCTTCAGCACATCCGCCAGCGCGCTCCGCTCGGCCAGCGCCCGAAAGCCGTGATAATCTTCGCCCGGAATCCGCATGTAATAAGGATTGAGCGCGAAAAGCGCGTCCGTCGCCGTGTTTGCGCGAACCCACTCGAACGCCGCCACCCACTCGTTGCTGGCGCGCATGCCCGGCAATTCGAGATGCGACGTCGCCGGATACATTTCTCGCTGCGCGTAAAACATCCCCAGCCCGAGCGGAACAAAAAGTAGCGCCCACCGGTACGCGCGTCCATCCAGCACGTACTGTCCAACCAGCCCGCCCGCCAGCATGAACATCAGGAGATAAACCAAATGCAGATAGCGCATCGGCTCAAACGGCCGAAGGCGTTGAAGGGCTGGCGGCAACATAATTATGAGCGCCACCGCCATTTGAAAAATGCCGTAATAAAGAAGACGCGACGAAACCCGCTCCAGCACCTCTGCTTTCGTCCGCCGGGCCACTCGCGCAAAAAAATACAGCACTAACAGCGGCGCAACTACGCCCAGCCATTCATACCACTGCCAATCGCCGAGAAAATAAAAGTGCCGCGTCGACGCTGCCTCCCGCCACGCCTCCGTAGTCGGCTCAAACAGCCAACCTAAAGGGATTGCCGCCAGCGGCAGCAGCACGCCGAATTTCGATCCCTCGCTGCGCGCTTCCTCACCGCTCGCACTGCCAAGCGCGCCATGGTCAGCGTTGCGGCCACCGTTCCATCCCCACGCAAGAAAAATGCAAAAGGAAATCCCGAACGCCGCCATAATGACATGCATCGCGCAGGCCACCGCCAACAAAATTCCCGCGCGCACGCGCCGCCCGTCGAGCACCGCCACGACAGCCGCCAGAATCGCTGCCGTCGCCAGCGCCCGCGGATGCAGATACTGATCCGTCAGGCTGATCGCCGTGCCCGCAACTGGAATTGTCAATAAAACCGCGGCCGTGACCACCGCTGCCCATTGCGCCGGCACCCCAGCAAAGCATCGCCGCGCAATCCCCAGGCACGCCCACAGAATCAGAAAAATCGCGCCCAAGTGCCATAGCAACACAGCGACGCTCAAAGGCAGATGCGTCAACCGCACCGACTCCGCGATGACTTTGTCAAAAATTGTCGCCTGGAATTGCAGCCGGAAAAAATCCGCGTCGTGCGGAAAGAGCGCCGGATTTAGATCGCGCTTGATTGCGGCCAGATAAAATGCGTCGTCTTCCAGCCCCGGATGGTACCCCTGAATCGCAACCGCGAGAATCGTCGTCAGCAGCAGGAGCCCGCAATCGCGCGCCCGCGAATGCCGCGTCACAACGGCCGCCGCCGAATCCACCCCGCTCAAAGTCCGGGCCCGGAGCCCTTCGCGATCCCGGGCTTGTAGTACTCCGATTGCAGATTGCGGCCGGTTTCGCTGAAAATGCCGAACCGCGCCACTCCGGCTCGCTGTAGCGCAAACTGCATCGTCGTTTTCAGCACGCCAAGTCCGTACGTTACGCTGCGCCGGAAATTAATCGACGACGCCTCTTCGAAATATTTTGTCGGGCACGAAACTTCGCCAATGCGGAATCCAAAGTACACGCACTGCGCCAGCATCTGGTTGTCGAAGACGAAATCGTCGCTATTCTCTCCCAGCGGCAGGCGCATCAGGACCTCGCGGCTGAACGCCCGATAGCCCGTGTGATACTCCGACAACTTCACCCGCAAAAATAAATTCTCAAACGCCGTCAGCAACCGGTTCGCAACATACTTATAAAATGGCATTCCACCGCGCAGCGCCGTCCCGCCGATAATTCGCGACCCGAGCACCACGTCGTACACCCCATACGCGATCATGCTCGCCATCGCCGTCACCAGCAGCGGGGTGTACTGGTAATCCGGGTGCACCATGATCACAACGTCCGCGCCGGCCGCGACCGCCTCCCGATAACACGTCTGCTGGTTGCGCCCGTAGCCGTAATTCCGGTCGTGCACGAAGTGCTGCAACCCGAGTTTTTGCGCGACTTCAACGGTGCGGTCTGTGCTGTGATCGTCAACCAGTATGCAGTTGTCCACGATCTCCGGAAGCTCGCGAACCGTCGCTTCCAGCGTTTTTTCCGCGTTAAAAGCGGGCAACACCACGGCAATGCGCTTGCCGTTCATCATGCATTTTGTCCTTGTGAACTGCAGTAGATAATAAATGAACTGCGAGTTCTGACGCCTCCCCTTCTCATCTTGTACACTTCTTCCTTTCACCGTCGCCGCTGTCCGGCGCAGGTTTTTCATCGGAGTCATTTGTGAGAAAGCGCTCACTCGCAATTCGCGCCGCCCTGTCCTTGCTCTTGTTGCCCGCCCTGCTGACCGCGTCGCGCCTATCCGGCCAAGACGCGCCGCAACCGCCGTCCGCCGCGCAGCCTGCAACTCCCGCGCCCCTCACCATCGAAGCCATCTTCGCGGACGGGGGCATCACGGGCCGCGCTCCCGAAACCGTCAAGTGGAGTCCCGATGGGTCCAAAGTTTCCTTCGTGCAGCGCGACGACTCCGGCGAGCATGGCGAGCTTTGGTTTGTCGATGTCTCGACCGGCGAAAAAAAAGTTCTCGTCAGTGAAGTCAAACTTTCCCAACTCGCCCCGCCCTCGTCAAAAATCGCCGACGAGCGCGAAAAAGAGCGGGTCACCCGTTACCAGGTCGCCGCCTACTCCTGGTCACCCGACTCCAAACACCTGCTCTTCGATTCGCGCGGCCAGCTCTGGTATTACAGCCTCGACACCGGAACCGCCGTCCAACTCACCTCCTCGCCCGATCCCAGCGAAGATCCAAAATTTTCGCCAGACGGCAAGCGCCTCGCCTACGTACGTAAGCACAATCTGTACGTACATCCCGTCTCCGACGACGGCTACGAACACCCGCTTCTCCACGAGGAAAAAACCAAAGAAAAAAATAAAAACCAGTGCGACACCCCCAAAGAAGGCGACATCCTGAACGGAGAAGTCGATTGGCTCTACGCCGAAGAGCTCGCCGTGCGCAGCAATTACTTCTGGTCGCCGGAAGGCCACGACATTCTCTTTCTCCAAATGGACGAAAGCCGGGTCCCCACTTATCCCATCACCGACTGGTCGCCCACCCATCCCCGCGTCGAGCAGGAAAAATATCCCCAGCCCGGCGATCCGAATCCCACTGTCCGCCTCGGCGTCGCCTCCTCCAACGGCGGAAAGCCGCGCTGGATCAAGCTTTCCGACGACGATGACATCTACATCCCGCGCTTCGGCTGGATACGCGAAAGCCTCGCTTGGGCCGAGGTTCTCAATCGCAAGCAGGATGTCCTCGATCTCTACTTCATCGACACCGCCTCCGGCAAAACGCGCAAGGTTCTCAGCGAGTCCGAGCCTGACGCGTGGGTCAACGTCAACGACGACTTCCGCGTCCTCAAATCCGGCGACCATTTTTTGTGGAGCAGTTGGCGCGACGGCCACACCCACATCTACCTCTACAGTTTCAACTCGCGGGATCCTTTCGGCGCCGACGCCAAGCTCGAACGCCAGCTCGAGCACGGAGACTACGAGGTCCTCGCCGTCAATGGCGTCGACAACGACTCCGGCACAATTTTTTTCACCGCCAATAAAGATGACCCGCGCCAGGAAAACATTTTCTCCATCAAGCTCGATGGGTCGTCCAGCCAGCCAGTCTCTTCCCCAGCCGGTAACCACCAGCCCAACTTTGCCAAAGACGGCAAGCACTTTGTCGAGACCCATTCCTCCACGCTCGCGCCTCCGCAAATCTCGATCTGCACGGTCGGCGCAACTTGCCAGCCGATCTGGCAGGCCCGCAGCATTGCCGGCTATAACCTCATCTCGCGCCAGCCGCTCGTGTTCAAGGCCGACGACGGCACTTTGTTATATGGATATTTAATCCTCCCACCGCACGTTGATCCCGGCGTGAAAATTCCCGTCATCGATTACATCTATGGCGGCCCCGCCGGCCAGACTGTCGAGGACGCCTGGGGCGGATCGACCGGCCTTTTTCACCAGTTGCTCGTCAAAGAAGGCTTCGCGATTTTTTCCCTCGACAACCGCGGCACCCCCAATCGTGGCCGCAAATTCGCCGCCGCCATTCACGGGCAGTTCGGCGGCATCGAGCTGAAAGACCAACTCGCCGCACTCGACCAGTTGTTCGCCCAATTTCCGCAGCTCGATCCCGCGCGCACCGCCATGTGGGGATGGTCCGGCGGCGCGTCCATGACCGCGTACGCGCTCACGCATTCGAATCGCTTCAAGGCCGGAATCGCCGTTGCCCCCATCACCAGTCAGCGCGACTATGATTCCACTTACACCGAGCGCTACATGGGCTTGCTCAAAGAAAATCAGCGGGGCTATGACGACTCCACCGTAGGCGCCGCCGGAAATCTTCACGGTTCGTTGCTTCTGGTGCATGGCACCAGCGACGACAACGTGCATTTTCAGAACACGATCCAGATGGCCGACGCCCTCATTCGCAACGGCAAGCAGTTTCGCATGATGGCTTATCCCAACAAGACACACGGCATCTCTGGACGCGAGACGCGCATCCAGCTCTATCACATGATGCAGGATTTCTGGGAAAAGGAGTTGAAATAAGCTCTCAGCTCTTAGCGTTTAGCTCTTAGCAAGAAAACGGAAGGATTCATTCTTAGACGACGGTTTCCCTGAGAGGCGAGAGCTTGGAGCTGGATTGGATAACTCATGAACCGAATCACTCTTGGCAACTTCGAACTTACCATTGTCTCCGACGGCACTTACTATCTCGACGGCGGCGCCTTCTTCGGCGTCGTCCCGAAACCTATGTGGTCGACAAAAGCCACGCCCGACGATCAGAACCGTCTCGATGCCGGCCTTAACTCGCTCCTCATCCGCACGGGCGACAAGAATATTCTCGTCGAAACCGGCATCGGCAACAAACTCCCCGAGAAGATGGCGCAGATCTACAAGCAGCCCGCCCAGCTCCTGGACAATCTCCACGGCGCCGGTCTCGCCCCCGAGGATATCGACATAGTCATCAACACCCACCTCCACTTCGATCACTGCGGGTGGAACACCGTCCGCCGCGGCGACGGCTTCGCTCCCACCTTCCCCAAGGCGAAATACTACGTCCAGCGCGGCGAGTGGGAGCATGGCCGCCGCCAACTTGAACGCGACGCGGTCAGCTACATGAGTCCGAATTACGATCCCCTGCTCCAGACCGGACAGATGGAGCTCCTCGATGGCGATCGCGAAATCGTTCCAGGCGTTTCGGTAAAAGTCTTCCGCGGCCACACCGCTCACATGCAGGCTGTGATCGTCGAAGGCCGAGCGGACGGCTCCGGCGGCGGCAACAAGACTGCGTGCTATATCTCCGACTTAATTCCCACCAGCGCCCACCTGGATCTGACCTGGGTCATGGCCTTCGACTTATACCCCCTGGATACGATCGAGAGTAAGAAGAAGTATTACGCGCGCGCCATCCCCGAGCGCTGGCTGACCGTCTTCACTCATGACCACAACACGCCTTGGGGACACGTAGAAAAAAACGAGAAAGGAAGGCTGATATTGGGAAGCGTCTAAACTATGGAGGGTCGCGCGACTACGTCAATTGAAGTCGCGCATCGAAGAACTGTTCCACGCTCGTCAAAATCTCCGTGCCGCTCTTCGCGTCATAGATCGCCTTGCGCAGCGCCGCCCCGCCCGGCACGCCGTGCGTAAACCACGACGCAAACTGCTTCATCTTTCCCTCGGCACCCGGCATCTCCTCTTCCAACAGCATCTCAAAATACGTCCGGATCATCCGGTAGCGGTCGGCCTCCGTCGGCTCATCGTACCCTCCTGCCTTCGCGTGTCGGTCGTCCGCAACATACTGCTCAATCTGCCGAAAGATCCACGGATTCGCCGGCGCCATCCTGCCGATCATCACCGCGTCGCATCCCGTTTGCGCCACCATCGCCACCGCATCCTCGGGCGAGCGTATATCTCCATTCCCGATCACCGGAATCTTGACCGCCTGCTTCACCGACGCGATCCATTCCCAGCGCGCCGTCCCACTGTAGCCTTGCAATCGCGTCCGCGCGTGCAGCGCCACTGCGCCCAGCCCGCAATCTTCCGCGATGCGCGCCAGTTCCACGCACACGATCTCCTCGTCGCTCCAGCCTGCCCGAAACTTCACGGTAAATGGAATCTTCACCGCCGCCCGCACCGACTCGAAAATCTGCCGGATCAGCGGCAGATCGCGCAGCAGCCCCGAGCCTCCATTGCACCGCACAACCTTCTTCGCCGGGCAGCCCAGGTTCAAGTCGACGAGGTCGAATCCCAAATCTTCCACCAGCCGCGCCGCGTCGGCCAGCACCGCCGGATTGCTGCCAAAAAGTTGGGCCGAGATTGGATGCTCATCTTCATAAAAATGCAGATACCGCCCGCGCACCTTCTTATTGCGGAGCACGCCGTCCGCCGACGTGAACTCCGTCATGATCAGCCCGCACCCGCCCAGTTGCTTGATGAAGCGCCGAAATACCGTGTCGGTAACGCCCGCCATCGGCGCGAGCACGGTAGCCGGCCGGATCTCCACGCCCCCAATCCGCAAACATTCCGGAAACTCACGCCCGAGGCTTCGTATAGCGAGGGCCGCTGTAGCGCGCACACTCCCGTCTCCGCCTGCGCCCGTGCGCGAACCCGCGCCGCCCTCGCCCGTGCGCGTACTCTCAAGCTCGCCAGGCTCCGCCTTGTACCAATACTTCATGGTTACATTCTAGCCTTGCCACAAAAACTGAAGCCCTCGCCACCGGGGGCGAGGGCTCAAATTTCTTACTTGCGGCGGACACTCCTGCCCGCCATCTCGATGCAGGCCTACTTCTTTGCCGGCTCGGCTTTCGCGGCTTCCACTTTTGCCGCTTCCGCTTTCGCGGCGTCGCTCTTCGCGTATTTGCGGCGGAAGCGCTCCACGCGTCCGGCGGTGTCCATCAACTTCTGCTTGCCCGTGAAGAAGGGATGGCAGGCCGCGCAAATTTCCACGCTGATGTCGCCTTTGTGGGTGGAACGAGTGACGAAGGCGTTGCCGCAAGCGCAGTGCACGCGGATTTCATGATAGTTGGGATGGATAGCTGCTTTCATTGTGTTCGCAATACCTCGATTCAATCCTTAGATTCTATCGGAGTTAAGAACGATTCGGCAAGCGCCCACGCGCCCCGGGTGACGTAACCCCGCTCCCTCCAACAGCCCTCATTCTGAATGTTTTACGCCATCGCAGGTAGATCACCAACTCCACGGCAATCCTGCACCGCGGCCGGGCCGTCTTGCGCCGCCCAAAATAAAACGGCAGGCTTGATCCTGCCGTTCGGGCAATGCGCTTTTCGGGGCTCTTACTTTCCTTTGTTTACCACTTTTTTCAGTTCGTTACCGGGAGTAAACTTCGCGACTCGGCGGGCTGCAATCTTGATGGTGGCACCCGTCTGCGGGTTGCGGCCGTTGCGGGCCTTGCGCTGCGAGACGGAAAACGTGCCAAACCCGATCAAGGCGACCCGGTCTCCTTTGCGAAGGGAGGAGGTTATGCTATCGACGGTGGTGTCGATCGCGGTCGTCGCCTGCGCCTTCGAAATATTGCAAGCGCCGGCAATCCGGTCAACCAGATCAGCTTTATTCATGGTCTCTCCTGAAACAAATCGATTTGCTCCCCGCGCCATACAAAAATTCTATAGGTGCGGAAATTGGCCATCGTCATTCTCCTCCCTACGCGCATATTGTCAAGAGCAAAGACGTGCCGGTTGCTCGCTTTGACAATTGACTCTGTTCCATTTCCGCACTCCACCGCCCCGACTCGCCGCGCCCCGCGCCGAGTTTCAATTTCCCACTCACCTTTCCGGCCTTCGACTCCGCAAAAAAAAATCACCGAGAAAAATCTTGCACTTGCCGTCAGCCCACATTGCAACAGGTCATCCCCATCCATCGCACCAGTCTCGGTTCAAACCGCGCAGGACGTTCCCGGCATCAAACTTTTTTCTGAATCGTCTTCGGTGCAACTTTCTATACGCGCAGCAGCTTTTCCTCTCTTCTCCACAACCGGTCCTTCATCTCCACATCATCTGCACAGAAGCGAGCGACTTTACTCTTGCGCCGAACCTCCGCTCGCATGCATTCTCAATTGCGATCTCAACCATGTCTGCGTCTTCAGCCTCCAAGCGAAATCAACTCCTCGAATGGTTCCCGTTCTACGTGCACCGTTTCGTCGGAGACATTCGCTATCGCTCGCTCAAGGACTACCAGCAGGCGTGGTTTCTGAATCTCCTGTTTGCCTCGTGGCAATCGGAGCGGCCCGGCTATTTGCCAGACGACGGGCAGTTGTGGCGCCTCGCGAATGCGCGCACCCGGCAATACTTCGAAAAGGAATCTGCCGCGGTGCTCTGCATGTTCGAGCGCGAGGGCTCGACAACTGACGGTGTGCTCTGGATCTATCACCGCGCGCTGCTCGACATCTACGATGAACAGGTCCTCAAATTCCACAAAAAGAAACAGCGATACTCAAAATCCACAATCGATAACGGAACCTCTTATCTGGATTTTGAAGGTACACTTAACAAAAAAGAGAATGGACGAGAAGAATGTGCGCTACATCCGGAGTCTGGTCTCACACAGTGGGGCACCTGCTGGGGATGCTATGCCGAGAAACACAATAGCGCCGCAGTCTGAGGCCACTGTGTGCCCGCTCTGCGGCGGGTCAGGATGGCGCCAGGTGATCGGCAGCGCCAATCAGCAAGTTACGCGCTGCAACTGCTTCGTGAGCGCGCAGGTAAACTCGCTGCTCGCCGCATCCGATATTCCCGCGCGCTACGCGGCCTGCACTTTTTCAAATTACAAAACGGAATCGAATCCCGCGTTAGCCGTTGCTCGCATCACGCTTGAAAAATGGGCGAATCAATATCCGCTCGACCGCACAGGACTCCTCCTCATTGGCCCAAGCGGCGTCGGCAAAACTCATCTCGCGGTCGCAGCTCTCAAAGAATTGACGACCAAAGGCGTCCACGCCCGCTTTTGCGATTACCGCGAACTCCTCAAGCAAATTCAGAATTCCTACAACCCATCGGTCCAGGCCACCGAGCTCGAAGTCCTGCGCCCGGTCTTCGAGGCCGAAGTCTTGCTGCTCGATGACCTCGGCGCCGTTAAGCCTTCCGAGTGGGTTTGGGATACGGTCAGCCTCGTCCTCAACGCGCGTTACAACGCCAATCTCACTACCATCATCACCACCAACTTCATGGATGGCCCCAGCGCCGCCGTCGATTCGGCCCGCCGCGCCAACCGCGAAGAAACTCTCGGTGATCGCATCGGCGAACGCATGCGCTCCCGCCTTTTCGAGATGTGCCGCCTGGTCCAGGTTCAGGGCCGGGATTATAGGCCGAACTTCCGCGCGGCTAACCTGCGCTAGCCGTTGAAACCTCACGATCTTGAAACTTCGGCCCCGCTTCACCGCCGACAGCAACTCCTACTCCCCCGCCGAGTGATCGTGCACAATTTTCCAACCATCGCCAAACTTGCGGAATACCAGCGTAAACAGACCGTGCGGCGTCTTGCCATCCGACATCGTCAAATGGAATTCTCCCCGCACAAACGCCGCATCCGGCGCCAGCATCTCGATCCGCACATTCGCAAACTCCAGCTTCCCCATCTCATGTCCGGACCCCTGGTACGCCTTCTTATACCGATCCAGCGCCGCGTCCCACCCCTTCGACTCCTGCGCGCGGGAAAAAAATGTCAGCTCCGGAGACTTCCAGTAGCCGGCCATAAACCCTTCAAGGTCGCCGCGGTTCCACGCCGCCTGCTGCTGCTCAAGCACGCTGCGAATTGCGCTGGCCGGCGAATCCGTACTCTCGCCGAAGGCTGCGACCAAACTCACCAGCAGGAATACCAACAAAGACGATGCCTTCATCCTCGCTCTCATCCTCGCACTCCTTAAGCCCTGCGTTTCGCAAAGCAAGGCGCGGTACGCTAAATTACCACAAGGCGCTGCAGAAACCTTGGCCGAAAACTAAGAGTTGCGCGGCCTCTGCTCCAGAAGTGCCGCTAACAGTTTCATGGCGCGGCTCACCCGGCGCCGATCTTCCGTTGCACACAGATCGAACAGTAATCCGCGGGTAGCGGCCAGAAGTAGTGTTGCCTCAGCTCCCGAGTTCTCTCGGATTGCGTTCGCCTGACCGTCAGCCCTGCCCGCCAGCTTCCTCCAGTAAGCAAGCGGATCGTTGAGAACGCCCGTGTAGCCTTCCGGATCACGTAGCGCCAGCGCGTAGAGCTCGAAGATGAGCCGCAAGGCCGGCCGGGCCCGCGGCGCGCTCATGCGTTGCCAGTACCAGCGCAGGAATTCCGGCAATGTGCCGCCCCGGTTCTTCTTAAACCAGGCCTGAATGCGTGCATCCTCGCGCTCGCGCAACCCCTCCAGGATTTGGCGCATGAGTTCTTCGCGCGAACCGAAGTGGTATACCAGCATGCGCGCATTCGTCTTAAGCGCCTTGGCGAGCGGCCGCAGCGAAAGATCGGCCATGCCATGGGTCAGCACGTAATCGATGGCCAGGTCGAGCAGGCGTTTGCGGATCGCGGGATCGGGCGGTCTTGCCATATCGGGTGGTCCTTTCTACAATTACTGTAACGTATGTTACACTATTTCCAAAAGGAGAAACGATATGCGGACAGTCTCAATCTCAATGCTGATCTGTTTGATCTCTCTGGCCTCATCCGCGGCCCAGTCAACCGCGCAAAGCGAACAGGAACGAAACAAGGCCGTCGCGCGCAGCTTTTTCGAGAACGTATTGGATCAGGGCCATCTCAACGAGTATTCTGACTCACACGCGGCGAACTTCGTCGCCCATGGCGGCGGTCGCGATTACAGTCTCGCGGAAGACATGGCCGCCGCCCGGGAAGAACGGCAGGCCCTTCCGGACATGCGAGTGATAGTCAACCAATTAGTTGCCGAGCGCGATCTGGTGGCTGTCTACTGGACTGCCGCAGGCACCAACACGCACGAAGGTATGGGCTTTCCGGCAACCGGCAAGAAACTCACGGTGCCCGGCATGACGCTCTTTCGCTTTCAAGCGGGCAAAATTACCGAGGAATGGAGTGTATACGACATGCTCGGCGCGATGCGCCAAGCGGGCTTGCTTCCAGCAGGGCGATGATTCGCAGGCGAACCGGTCGTTCTACGCCCGGCCCTTCTTAGCCGCCACGACCTTGACCTTCACTTTCTCCCATGGACGCTTCGGCCGCTCCACCGCCGGTTCGTCCCGGTCCTTGATCCGGTCGTAGCGATACGATTCGCTCACCGTTCCCAGCGACTCGTTATACAGGCTCGGCAGCGCCAGCGCCTCTTTCAGCTCCTCGGCGAACTGGTGCAGCGCCTTCAAATGATCCGCCGTCGCCGGCACTTCCGTCTTCGCCGTCTTCAGGAATTGCTGGTACCCGCGATTCACCAGCTTCGAAATCTCGCTGCCAATCAAGTATCCCGGGTAGGCAAAAATCTTTACCCCGTCATCCCCACTCTTCTCGATCGCGGCCGAGCAGTTGTACTTTTTCAAAAAAATCCGCCCCTGCATGCCCGGGGCTTCAATTAAATCGAAGCCATGATCTCGCAGCCACGCGACCGCATCTTCGTACGTCCGTTGCTCCACCTTCGTTGCCATTTTTAATAAGCTCGATTCTCTTTACGTCAGCTTAGATGCGCCGCTCCGCCCCAAGGTCCGAAAGCCGGCCGCGCGCGAACAATCCTGGAACCGATTTCCGCGCCGCGAATCTAAACTACGCAGCAGTATGACGACGTTTGTATAGATATACCTTTTTCAAATTAAGGACACATTACTGAGGTCACTGGCGCTGGAGTGACGCATAACGCACGACGCATCCTCCGGCGCGCTTTATAGCACACTTTGTATGACTGCCGCACATACCAGTCGCGCCCTGTCTTCTCCCGTCGCGGCCGGCGCCGCTTCCGGGGAAGCCGCCGCCCGCGCCGTGTTCGGCCGCATCGGCAACACGCCGCTCATAGCGCTCGACGATCTCACGCGCGACCTTCCCGCCGTTCGTCTGCTCGGTAAAGCCGAGTGGTACAACCCCGGCGGCTCCGTCAAAGACCGCGCCGCCGCCAGCATCGTCGGCGAAGCCCAGCGCAACGGCCAGCTCGCTCCCGGAAAAATTCTCCTCGACTCCACCAGCGGCAACACCGGCATCGCCTACGCTATGCTCGGCGCAGCGCTGCGTTTTCCCGTGACACTCTGCGTCCCTGAAAATGTTTCCGACGAGCGAAAACGCATTCTACAGGCTTACGGCGCAAATATCATCTTTACCGATCCTGCCGAAGGGTCCGACGGCGCGATCCAAATCGCCCGCCAGCTCGCCGCCCGCCATCCCGATCTCTACTTCTACGCCGACCAGTATTCCAACGACGCCAACTGGCGCGCGCACTACCTAACCACCGCCAACGAAATCTGGCGTCAAACCGAAGGCCGCGTCACCCACTTCGTCTCCATGCTCGGCACCACTGGCACTTTCGTCGGTACCACGCGCCGCCTCAAAGAGCTTAACCCGCGCATCCGCTGCATCTCGCTCCAGCCCGACTCCGCCTTCCACGGCATTGAAGGCGCCAAGCATCTCCCCACCGCCATCGTTCCGCCCATTTATGACGCCTCGCTTGCCGACGCCAATTTAGAAATCTCCACCGAGTCTGCGCACGCCATGGCCCGCCGCCTGGCCCGCCAGCACGGCCTTCTAGTCGGAGTCTCAGCCGCAGCCGCCGTAGTCGGGAGTTTGCAGGTCGCAGAAAATCTGAAGAAGAATCAGCCGGCGACAGTCGTCACCATCCTCTGCGACTCCGGGGAAAAATATCTGAGCGAACGATTTTGGGAGGAAGGCTGAAGCAATTTCTAATTTGCGATTTGTAATTTGCAATTGAAGACCGCAGCGCCGACGCTCAAAATTACAAATCACCAATCACCAATCACAAATTCTTCCAAATGCTAACCCTCCCCACCTCCGCCCACGCCGCCCTCCGCCAACACGGAGAGCAGACCTACCCGCACGAATGCTGCGGCGTACTCCTAGGCCGCTTTGAAGACAACGGCGACAAGACGGTGACCCGCGCCGTCGGCTGCGGCAACACGCGCGACGACTCGCCCCACAACCGCTACAACATCGATCCGCGCGAACTCATCCGCATCCAGCGTGAAGGCCGCGCCCGCGGCGAAGACATCGTCGGCTTCTACCACTCGCACCCCGACCATCCGGCGCGGTGGTCCCGCACCGATCTCGCCGAAGCCCACTGGATCGGCTGCTCCTACGTAATCACCAGCGTCCAGCGAGGCAAAGCCACCGAGACCAGATCCTTCGCGCTGACCGGCACAGATGAAAACGACAAGCAACTGGCAGACGAGCCAATCAACATCCTCGAAACCCCGCAAACTTGAAACTTTGAAACCTTAAGACTTTGAGACCTTCCCGCTGAATCCCCCGTTCCCGCCCTCGCATCTTTATTACATGACCGAGGTCCAAATCCCGTCTCCGCTGCGCCAGTACACCGGCAAGCAGTCCACCGTAACCGTGCCCGGAAAAACCGTCGGCGACGCGCTCACCGCGCTGGTCGGCCAGCATCCCGACCTGCAACGTCATCTCTATAACGATGACGGCAAGCTCCGCGCCTTCGTCAACGTCTACGTCAACGACGAAGACATGCGCTACCTGGACAAAGAAGCCACCCCGCTCACCGACGGTGATACGATTTCCATCGTCCCCTCCATAGCCGGAGGCAAAGGAATTGTGTAATTTAGTAGTTTCGTAATTGTGTAATTTGTGACGCGCAGCCCCAGAATCAGAGCCCAAATTACCCAATTACCAAATTTTCCAATTGCCCAATCACAAATTCGATGCCGACCCTGACACCACCGCTCCCCGCTCTCTCCAACGACGAAATCCTGCGCTACTCGCGCCATCTCATCATGCCCGAGGTCGGCATGGACGGGCAGCGGAAGCTCAAGGCCGCCCGCGTGCTGTGCATCGGCGCCGGAGGCCTCGGCTCGCCGCTCGCGCTCTACCTCACCGCCGCCGGCGTCGGCACGCTCGGCCTGGTTGACTTCGATGTCGTCGACTACACCAACCTCCAGCGCCAGATTCTTCATACCACCGCCGACGTGGGCCGCAAAAAGCTCGACTCGGCCGCCGAAAAGCTCAAGGCCATCAACCCCTTCCTCAATCTCCGCACCTTTGAAACCCGCCTTACCAGCGCCAACGCGCTCGACCTCTTTCGCGACTTCGACGTAGTCGCCGACGGCACCGACAATTTCCCCACCCGCTATCTCGTCAACGACGCCTGCGTCCTCACCGGCAAGCCCAACGTGTACGGCTCCATCTTTCGTTTCGAAGGCCAGGCCAGTGTTTTCGCGACCGAAGACGGTCCCTGCTATCGCTGCCTCTATCCCGAGCCGCCTCCGCCCGGCTTAGTTCCATCCTGCGCCGAAGGAGGAGTCCTGGGCATTCTCCCCGGCTTAGTAGGAGTTATTCAAGCCACCGAAACGATCAAGCTGATTCTAGGCCAGGGTGATTCGTTAGCCGGCCGTCTTCTCTTAGTCGATGCCTTAGGCATGAAGTTCCGCGAGCTCAAGCTGCGCAAGAATCCCGACTGCCCCGTCTGCGGCAAAAATCCCACCATCACGCAACTCATCGACTACGAGGAATTCTGCGGCATCCGCGGCCAGGAAGCGACCGCGCCAGCCGCCGGAAGCGCGTCATCCGCCACAACGCCAGCCGGCGCTGCGTCCCCTCAACCCGACGTGCCCTCCATCTCCGTCGACGAGCTCAAGAAGAAACTCGATGCCAACGAGGACGTCTTCATCTTAGACGTCCGCGAGCCTCACGAATATCAGATCTGTAACTTAAACGGACACCTGATCCCGCTAAACGACTTACCTAGGCGTCTAAGTGAGTTAGACCCAACCCGCGAGATAGTGGCCCACTGTAAGATGGGCGGGCGCAGCGCCAAAGCGGTCAAGTTCCTTCTCGACTCCGGCTTCAAAAACGTCCATAGCCTGACGGGAGGCGTAGCCGCCTGGGCCGATAAAATCGACCCCAAGATGCCGAAGTACTAGGGCGGTTAAGCCAAGCTTGGGTTGCAGCGGATGGATGCATTTGGCCGCAGGTCTTGCCACGAATTGAACGGCGATACGAAGTCGCCTGCGCGATCCTCTTCCTACCCAAAGTGATCTTTGAAAAGAAAGGACTTATTGGCCGATTCCTGCTAGATCTTTGAGGAATAAGGGGTTACGGTCGAGGCGCGGAGTTTTGTCGCAAGTTGTTCTAATTAAAAGACTTGCTCGCATTTGACTCGTCAATAGTTTACTAAAAGGTAACTATTTTTCGCGTCGGGAATTTGATCTTTGAAAACAAAGGACTTATTGGATCGATTTCTGTTTGATCTTTGAATAATAAGGAGTTTGCTGGGCCGCGCTGAAAAGGGTTGCCTCTGTGTATCAGACGATCCGGGCGTGCGTCAGTTGCGAGCGAATGTCATGGATGGAGACGCTTGACGGTCGATACCTCTTCGTCTCTGACGGCTGGGATGATGACGGCAACGTGGTTCGGGGGTGTGCTGAGAAAAAAAGCCACGATGCAGCGGCAAAGCGACGCCTTGAGGTTGAAAACTCCCTTCGCCGGTGGGACAATCCCGGCATGAAATACCTCTGGCTGATGTTGGCACTCTCGTTGTTTACGGCTGAGGTCGCCGCAAAAGAAAAACACCTACCTCTTCCGCCGCAGATCGTAGCCGCGAAGACTGTCTACATCGACAACCAAAGCGGCTTCGCTAAGTTGGGAGACAGGGCCTACGAGCAACTGACGAAGTGGGGCCGGTTCCAGGTGATCCCAGACCGAAAGCAGGCCGACCTAGTTCTCCTAATGTCCACTAAAGCGTATGACGGTGGCTACATTACCAGCGGAGGAGGGACGACGGGCACGATTGATAGCAGCGGGAACATCAACACGACGGATCGCCCAACGTACAGTCGGCAAGTCTCGGTCAACTACACATTCTTAACTGTGGTCGATCCGAAAACAGGAGAGGGCCTCTGGAGCGACTCGAAGAAATGGGGAAACCTTTACACGGGCTTTCACAGTGCGACGAAGGGTCTAATTGATGAGCTGATGAAACGAGTCAATGAGGAAGCCCCTCAAAACAGCGGGGCTCAGAAATAGGAGAGCATACAATGAAGCTAACCGGGGGTTGGAGGATGAAATGTCTTAGAGCCGCAGGGCTCTTACTTGCGCTCCTGGTGGCCAGGCACGCCTTCTCGCAATCCGGTGCTGTCATTCCCCAGGGCGGCGCTGGTCACGCAACGGAGGCCCCTTGCGTCATTCTCAAACGAATGGGTCCCGCCGATCAGGTCACGAGCCGTTTGTACTCCTTCGGTATTCGCGGGAAACAGTTTCAGTATGTTGAAGGGAAACTGCCGAGCGGATTCCCTTTTCATGGGAGGTTGACCGATCACGATGTGAGGAATTTGCAAGACCGGGGTGCCGAAGTCCTGGTCCTAAATCAGAACTTTACGGCGGACGACTTGAAGGCGGCCCGCGCCGATTGCCGAGGAGAAACAGGCAAGACACCGAATCAGGCGGAGCAGAAGGGACCGCCGCAATCGACGACGGAGAGCGCAACGGCGCTCTCTGCAACGCCTAGTTCGGCCGAGGTTCCCTCCGGAGCGCGGTTGTCCGTTACCTCCGTTCCGCCCGGCGCCGACATCGAAATCGACGGCAACTTCGTCGGCAACACTCCCTCCGACGTCCAGGTAACCGAAGGCGAACATACCGTCGCCTTAAAGAAATCCGGCTTCAAAGATTGGGAGCGCAAACTGAAGGTAAGCTCAGGCAGTAACGTTCACCTGAACGCCGATCTGGATAAGTCCGCGCCCCCGACCTAGTCGGCCTCTAACGTGGCCGGATCTGAGGTCGATGCAATCTTCCAATGCAAGTTGTTGGTCGGAAATCTTTGGGTGAGCAAGGTCCGTGATCCGCGGCGAGATGATCTGCCCTCGATGAGACGGACGAAAAGTAGGCGCCTTGGCGAGAGGTTAGCGAGCGATTGCCGGTCGAAGGCGCATGACCGAGGTGGGACATTTCTGGTCATGCGCGATGCGCATTGCGAGTGATGAATGGTGGGCGCTACAGGATTCGAACCTGTGACTTCCACCGTGTGAAGATGGCACTCTACCGCTGAGTTAAGCGCCCAACTCTTTTATTCAAACAGTTGCGGCCGAGTCCGTCAACCGCGTGGGAACGTTTGGGGCGATTCCTGTGCGCAGCGATTTTCCCGTGACGGAATCGCGCGAACGATGCGCGATTGCGGCAAATTCGGAGCCTATGAGAGTCCCAAACGGGTCCCTTGAAAAGCGCATGCGGCACGCCGCTCGTTGTTAATACGCCAAGTTAATACGTCAACGTTCCCGTGGCTAATGAATGGAGCTTTTGAAGCTGATCTGCGTTGGGCACTGCAGGCTCCTTGGGAAACCACATTTCTCTTTCCTCAATGTGAACCCTCACATCCGCCGTGCCGTTCGGCAGGGAGTACGTGCGGTGGATAGGTGAGGGCGAAGGGGTTTCCAAGGGAGAAATCGTCAGCGATCCGATACTCTTGCCGAGTTTGTAATCGTATTGAAAACCGCTCTGAGGATCGCCGCCACTGTTCAGAATTTGTGCCCCGTTCCTGAGAAGCTGCTTATACGCGTCGTCATTGAGAGCAATCAACAGCGGTGTCCGCTGGTCCGACCGCATTGCAAAAAAGGAATCGAATCCTCCCGCATGAGTGACAAACTCTTTGCCCGCTGCGCCATCCCGGCTGGAGCCAAGGTCCGAGCCTTCATTGCACCGAAATTGTTCAATCACATGCTGCGGGCTATAGTTCTTGAGAAACGCACTTTCGGTTTCTGGTGTGGAATAAAAGGTATGAGCCTGATTCCATGCTCGCAAAGCCGCAAAAACACTGACAGCGAGCAGCAGGGTAAAAAGAAGAAACCACCCGATCATGCGGGGCGTCCTCATGGCAGACCTCGATGTTCGCCAATAATACCGCTTTTTCCGATATGCCTCCAGCGAACCCGTGCGGAGTGGCGGGCCGTCAGTCGTGGTAGCGCTTTTCGCCGGCTGGGATGGCTACCGACAAGCGATTTTGCGGCGGGGGCAGGGGGCAGGTTGCGTAGGGGGTGAAGGAACAGGGTGGGTTTACGAGGCGATTGAAGTCGAGCCAGAGTTCTCCGGGGTGGTCGACGCCGTGGTCGGGCAGGCTGGTGTAGAGGAAGCGTCCGGCGCCGTAGGTGGTGGTTTTGCTGGTGGCGTCGCGCATGATGAAGAAGAGGTTGGTGGCCTTGGGGTCTTCGAGCACGGGCTCAAGACGATAGGTCTGTCCATCGAGGGTGAACTCGGCGGCACCGGGGGCGGGCATGTGAGTGGTGGTGCCAAGGACGGTGGGAATATCGAGCGACTTGGGCGGAGAGTAGGGAATCCAACGGGCGCGAACGCGATAGGCGGGGTTGGGCGGATACCACTTCAATCCGTGAAAGGCGAGGCGGGTGGCGGCCTGGGAATCCTTGATGCGCAGGGCGAAGCGGTCGTCGCGGTGAATGACGATGATGGAGATGGAGCCGATGGTGAGCTTGGAGGGCTGGTCGGCGTCGTCGGAGATCAAATCCTGATCGGCGGCGGGATGGCCATCGAGCAATAATTCGTGGGGGTAGCCGCCGGGCGGCGGCAACAGCCGCACGGAGCCTTTGGCCAGACGAACGACGGCGAGGTGGGCGGGAATTTTGGCGGTGATCTGGAGGCGATTATCGGAGGCCGAGCCGAAGCTGTTGTCGCCATCCTGCAACCAGTCGAGGCCGATCAGCGAGAGCCAGCCTTCGGGAGCCTGAAGATTGGCCGCGCGCTGGGCCCGCCAAGCCTCAAGCTCGTTTTGCCAGGCGCTGTCTTCCGTTGAGGGACCGGGTTTTGAAGGACCGGAGGCGAAGGCGGTCTGGAGCAATGCGGCAGCGATGATGAGGGCGGACAAGCGGCGCGGTCGGGTCATACGGCAATCCCATTTATGGATTTTGAATCGCACCTGACGATTGTACTGTGAGCGGGGAGCTGGCAGGCCGCCGGCGAGTCGAGGCGCGATCAATTGGGGGCGCGGCGGTGGAGTTCGTGGAGGGTGAGGGAGCGGAGAGCTTCTTCGAGTTGATCCCGCTCTTTTTCGGCGGCGATCACCCGAGCGGCGAGTTCGCCGAGGCGCTCGTTAATGGCGGCACGAGCCCGATCACAAAGCTCGCTTACCTTTTCGGCGTCGCGTTCCTGGAAGGCTTCCCGGTAAAGTTGTACCCATTTGTTGGCCATTTAGAGCTCACGTTGCGGGTGAGGTGGCACTCGGAGGACGGAGAATGATCCAAGCAATTGAGTCCAAACAGCGCATGGAGGGCCCGGTTTCGCCCATAGCAAGTTCGACGTTCGGGCGAAGGATACCACTTCGGTTCCCTCGAAGTCAGTAGTTTATGGAGGTTTTTTTTAGGCGATTTGGTGGGCGGTTGGAGCGCCATCCCCTTGAAGCGCCGTTCTGGCGTCGGAAAGCGCGTTGCCAAGTCATCTTTCCCCGGGCGACCGAAGGGGAGGGGATTACGACTTGATGCTCGCCCCTTGACCGGCCCCGCCGCACTCGGTAGCCTGCTTGCTAGCACCCGCGCATGGCCGCCCCCGACACGTCCGACTCAAAATCCGCAACTGGCTCAACCGGAAGCACTTCGAGCCAGGCGCCGGATTCCGGCGAGCCGCAACTTTCTCCCAATGACGGGGTTTCCACTGCTGTGAGCAGCGTAGCCATCGACCGAGGGATGCTTGGCTTTGCGCCACCCCAGCACGCGAACGCCGGGCGGGCTGAGAGCCCCGGAGGCTCAAGGGCGAATGTTGCCGTGGCGGCGGCGGAGGCCACTTCCGACGCCGACGTAATGCTACGAGTGAAGGCGGGCGACGAAACGGCCTTTGGCTACCTGGTGCAGAAGTACCGGCGGCCGCTGATTGGTTTTATGTACCGGCTCTGCCACAATCCAGCCACGGCGGAGGAATTGGCGCAGGAAGTGTTTTTGCGCGTCTACCGGTCGCGGCTGAGTTATGAGCCGAGCGCGAAGTTCACCACGTGGCTCTACCGGATTGCGACGAACCTGGCGGTGAACCATGCGCGCGACACACGCCACGAGCGTCCGGAAAAAACTGTGCGGCTGGACGAACCGGATCAGGAGACGGGAAATACTCCAGACCTGGCGGACGAGTCGCTGACGGCCGAGCAGCAGCTTTTGCAACGGGAGCGGCTGGCGGCGATACGCAGTAAGGTGAATGCACTGCCGGAGCGGCAACGCCTGGCGGTGTTGATGCACAAATATCAGCAGATGGATTATCGACAGATTGCCGCCGTGATGAAACTGAGCGAGTCGGCAACAAAGTCGTTACTGTTTCGCGCGTACGAAACGTTGCGCGAGCAGTTGAAGGAATTCGTTTCGGGAAAGTAAGAGAGACGCAGTATGGATTGCAAGGAGATTCGCGAACTTTTGCCGGACCTGGCCGCTGGCATGGAAGTTGCGACGCCGGAGGTTCGGAAGCACCTGGCCTCTTGCGATGCCTGTTCCACCCAGTTCCACGACTTTCAGAAAACCATGGCGCTGCTGGACGAGTGGCAAGCGCCCGAACCGTCGGCGTATTTCGATACGCGACTGCAGGCGCGGCTGCGCGAGGAGATGGCGCGACCGGCGGAAAGCTGGCTGAGGCGAATGATGCCGGGGCGGTACTTTCGTCCGGCGTGGGCCGCGCTGGCGGCTGCGGTCGTGTTGATGGCGGCGCTGGCCATCGGCAACCGGACGTACTTTGTGGAGACGGAAGCGATTGCGACCCGGCCCCCCACGCTCGGGCTGCCGGTGCAGCCGGGGACGGCGGTGGGCGATCTGCAGGCGCTGGACAAGAATGACGAACTCTATGCGGATTTTGACGTGCTCGACGAACTGCAAGTGCAGGACGATGGCGCGGAGACGCAGTAGGGCGTGAGTGGTTGGAAAAGTCGGACGGGGAAGAGGCAATGCTGGGGAGGAGTAACATCGCGGGCTGTGTGGCGGCGCTGCTGGTGCTGCTTGCGCCGATTTATGCCCAGTCCGGCGACCAGTCGCCACAGTCGCGTGGTCATTCCATGTATCGAGCGCAGACGGGGAATTCGCAGGCGCCTCAGCATGGGAATCCGCAGGGCTCGCAACGAGGTGGGCAGACATCGCGCAACCAGCCGGGACATGCCGGGGCGTGGCTGCGGCGCTACAAGGATCTGCCGCCGAACGAGCAGCGCCGGGCGCTGGAAAACGATCCGCAGTTCCGGCGGCTGCCGCCGCAACAACAAATGCGATTGCGCAACCAGCTCCAGCATTTCTCGAGCCTGCCTCCGCAGCAGCAGGAGCGCACGCTGGGCCGCATGGAAACGTGGGAGCATCTGACGGCGGGGCAGAAGCAGCAGGCGCGGACGCTGTTCCGGCAATTTCAGGAGTTGCCGCCGGAGCGGCGGCGAGCGCTGAACGAAGCGATTCGGGGGATGCGAGGCATGACGCCGGAGCAGCGCAGCCGGCTTATCAATTCCGATCAGTTCAACCGGCGATTTACGCCCTACGAACGCAATCTGCTGAGTAGCGCGTCGCGACTGCCGCTCGGGATGTAAAGAAGGCCGGAGCAGCGGAGGCCGCTCCGGCGATTCGATTACTCGTTCGTCATCGACATCAGGAACACCGGGGAAGCGCCCGTGTAGCCAACGGGAATGGTGCCGCCCACCGGGATGCGGGTGTCGTCGCCGTCGATCAGCCAGCCGCTAAGGGTTCCCTGCAAATTCGAAGAACCGGCGCCGCGCATGGTGTTGTTGCCGCTATCGCTGGTGAAATAGACCACCAGGTAATAGTCGTTCAAGGGCGAGAGCGCAACCTTAATCGCGTCCAGTTTGATGAAGCAGGGGTTGGTGACGGAAACCGGCTGCACCGGGCAAACCGAGGTGCTGGCGAGGTTGATGCTCGGGTTGGCCTTTCCGCCCAGAGTTACTTTCTTGAAGGCGGTGATGAGGTTGCTGGCGCGCGCGGTGGTGTAGAACACCATATTCGAGATATTGACCGTGCTACCGGCGGAGAAACCGAGGGTGGCATAGGACGACTTGGCGGTGACGCCGAGCAGGCCGCCGCCCGGGATCAGATCGACCTCAGACCAGCCTTGCCAGTCACTGGAGTTGCCGGGCGCGGTTCCCTGGCCCTCGGTGAGGTTCATCAGCGTGGTCAGCGGAACATCCTGGGCAAAGCTATTTCCCGCCATCACTGCCAAAACCAGCGCGCACATTGCGAGTTTGCAAAAAATCTTCATGGAAAAATCTCCTCAATTCGAAGTCTTGATTCAGCGTTCAAACGATCTCTACAGGTCAGAGGCCCAATCTCGCAGCTTGCCCTAGTTGCTCATGACGTACATGAGGAAGTCGGGGACACGGCAGCATCCGGTCGGGATAGACTGGCCAACCGAGAGGCCGGTGTAGTCCGCATTGCCGATATACCATCCGAGGATACTGCTCGTGTTGGCGGTGGGCTGGGTTGCGCCAATCTGACCATCGTTGGCGTCGCTGGGCGTGAAATAAATGACCAGGTAATAGTCATTGAGCGCCGAGAGCGCGAGGGATGTGGGATCGAGCCGCACGATGCAGGGAGTGGAAGCCGAAAGCGGCTGGACCGGACATACCGACGTGTTGGAGAGCACGATGCTGGGATTGGAGACGCCACCGTACTTTACCGGCGTTACGGCGGTGATTGTTGAACTGCTGCGAGCGGTGGTGTAAAGGACCATGTTGCTGACATCGGCCTGGCTTCCAGCGGTGAATCCGAGATAGAAGACAGTGTTCGAGCTGGAGATGGGAATGAGCCCGGCGCCGGGAACCACGTTCAGAACGGAGTAGCCGCTCCAGCTGGTATTCGATCCGACCGGGCCGATCACGCCGCGTACCAGGTTGAGAGCGGCGGTCTCTTTGATCTCCTGTTGCTGCGAAAAGGCGAGTACCGAGACGGCAAGCATCATCAGGATGAGTGTTGCCAGTTTGCAAACATTCTTCATTGGAAGTCTCCTCAATCAAATATGAATATCGTTGTTATCGAAGCGACCACATCTTCTAGTTGTTCATGACGTACATGAGGAAAATGGGCTGCTGACGGCCTGCGTTGGGAATCGACTGCCCGACCGTGAGATGGGTATTATCTCCGCCGGTGTAGAACGCGCCCATGCTGCTCTCCGAGATGCCAATTGCCGATTGGGCGCCGCCGATCGCCTGGTTGTTGGAGTCACTGGCGAAATAGACGACAAAGTAGTAGTCGGACGACGGTGAGAGCGTGAGCGAGAGCGGATCGAAGCGGACGATGCAAGGAGTGGTTGCGGTTGGCGGCACCGGGCACACGGACGTGTTCGCCAGGTTAATGCTGGGGTTGGACACGCCGCCGAGAGTGACCGGAGTGGCCGCCGTGATCGTCGAGCTGAAATGCGCGGTTGTGTATAGCACGATGTTGCTGATGTCAGCCTCTGTGCCGGCCGTGAACCCGTAATAGAAAACGGTGGAGGAGCTGGTGATCGGGAAAAGCGCGGAACCGGGGATCTCGTTAAACACCGAATAATTGGACCAACTGGCGTTGTTGCTGAGCGGTCCAATGGTTCCGCGCACTAAATTCTGAGTCGTGGTCTGCGGCTTCTCCACGGTGACATTCTGCGAGAAACCCACCACCGCGAATGCGAGCAACATGAGAGAGAGAATTGTGAGCTTGTAAGCAGTTTTCATCAGTATCTCCTTACAGATTTGTGTCAGTCTTGGTTCTTTGTTTTTTCGAGCTGTTCGATCGAGCCAGTCATGATCGTGGCGGGACTGTCCCCTTCGTTCATCCTTACTAACGAGAAAAGTTGATTGGACGAAGCCGCGTTTCCCAAGCAGGTCCGCAAAAAACCGCTGTTGCTCCGGGGAGGAAGGGCAGAGAGCAGGGACAGACCGCTAAGAGTCAACATTCTGGCCTTTATGACATCGCGCGTCAAGATGAAAATGTTTGCAGTTTTGGCAAAACGAGCGACGGGCGCAGTGTTTGGCGGTTGAGAGCGATTGAGAAATAAAAAACCCTCCGCCGAAGCGGAGGGTGTCAAGTGACATTCAGGAGAGAAATGATGCAGCCGAAAGCTGGTCCGGGTTGCGAGATCGAGCCGGTCGCGAGAGAGCATGAGGAAGCCGATTGGCTCGACATTGCCCAGGCGCCTTAATTCGGATTGATGACGCCAAAAATGCCGTTGGCATTGTTTTTGGGGCCGGCGGTGTAGAACAACTGGTTGGTGTTGCCGTTCTCGGAGCTGCCGCCACCAAATTCGATGCCCCAAATCTGGTTGATCTTGATCGGCTTGCCGGCAGCGGTCGAGACGGTTCCGACGAACGCGCCGGTGGAGAGATTGAATCCATTGATGGTGCCGGTATTGGTGTTGTTGCTGATGAGCAACGTGCCGCCAAGGGAGCCGAAGTTGGAAGGCGCGACGGCGAAGCCCCAGGGCTGATCGAGCGGCTTGCCGCTGATCAGGGTCTTCACGAACGAGCCATTCTCGTTAAAGATGTCGATGTAGCCACCCTTGCCCCCGTTTTGCGCGGCGAAGGCGACATAGAGCTGGCCATTGATGTCCTGAATGTTCAACGGCGCGAAGCCCTTAGGCAAGTTGGTATCCGTGAAGGACATCACGAAGTTGAAGTTGCCGTCATAGACGTCCACTTTGTTGTTGGCGAAATCGGAGGCGTAGACGAAATTGCCGGAGTTATGGCTGGTGACGGCGATGCCGGTATAAACGGCGCCGGAGGCTGAGTTATTGACGCCGATGAGGGCGTTGTTGGGGTCGAAATGCGACCAGCCGCAAATCAGGCCGTCCAGGGTCGAGAACAAGAACGCGGACGTCCAATGTTCGATCTGGAATTGGGACGAGCCGTTGTAGACGATGCCGGTGGGCGAGCCGAGACCGGAGCCGGATGCGGGCGGGATGGTCACAATGAGGCTCTGCTTTGCGCCGGTGCCATCATAGAGCGTGGAGAGGCCGGAACCCTGATCGCTGAGCCAGAAGTAACCGCCGGGAGCATAGGCGAGTCCCCATGGATTGATGAGGCTTTTGTCGCCAGTTTTGCCGGTGTTTTTTACGAGAGCGGTGTTGGTGTATTGCGCGAACGCTGACGCGGAAATCAGCGACAGGGTGAGCGCAACGAGGGAGGCAGTGATCAGGTTTCGACAGAAGGTGCGAGACATGGTGAAAATCTCCTTTGATAGAAATCTGGATGGCGGTTCGGGGGCCTTGATGCTGGAGGCCGATGGACTGAAATCCGAACCTCACGACGAGAGCCATGCTAGCGAAAGACGGAACCGGACTTGTCAGGGTGAAGTCAGTGGTTTGTAAAATTGTTGTCACGCGAGGGGCAAGTTGAGCGGCTGGTATCGGTTGGGGCGAGGGCTTGCGGTGACCGACGCACAGTCGGCGGCGCTGGCGGAACGCAGGAATCCTGGTTGGGAGTCCTCCGCTTGGCGAAGGACTCCTTTCCTCAGGATGACAAATCGCCCTTCACGCGTCGAAAGCACGGTGAAGAGTTTGTGGTTACAGGAGCGCGAGTAACTTCTGGCCGTCGGGTACGCCCCAGCCGGAGACGGCATCGAAGCCGGGTCCGGCCTTGTAGCCTACACCGGGTTGAGGACTCGACGTATTGTTTCCGGTGGTGATATCGACGCTGCCAGACTGGCCGACTGGGCTGCCGTTTGCGCCGTTCTGATAGAGAAGCGGAGGCAAGAAGCGCGCCGCTTTTCCGTTAGCGCAGATGCGGGCGATGAGCGCGGCCCACAAGGGCGCGGATGCGCTGGTGCCGCCGTTGGGGAAATCCTTGCCCATAAAGATGAGGTCATAGAGCGGCGGGCCGGCGAGGGCGGCAATGTCGGGGATGATGCGGCCGTCAATGCTGCCCTGATTCAAGGACGCAACCTTTACCGTCTGCCATGCGGGGCGGTTGAAGAGGACGCTGACGCCGCCGCCGGTGGCTCCGCCGCCAGTGTTGGTGCGGCGGCCGGGAGATTCCCACCAGACTTCTTCGGTCGGGCTGGCAGCGCTGCCGGCCAGCATGGTGCCGCCGACGCTGAGGACGAAGGGGCTGCAACTGGGGAAATCGACGTGACACTTGCCATCGTCGATCTGATCGCCGCTGCCGTCGTCGCCGGCGGAGATGCAGGCGGTGATGCCGAGCATGGCGAGCGACTGCAAGCGCGCGTTGATTTCAGTAACTGCCGAAGACGACCAGTCCGGATCGTCTTCAGCCAGGCCCCAACTGACGGAAAGAACAACCGGGGTGGCGGGAGTTCCGCCGATGATCTGGTTGATGAGATCGACCCAGCCTTTTTGAGTGAAGGGGGCGAAGTAGACGAAGATGTGCGCGCCGGAACAGAGTCCGGCGATGACCTGCACATCCATATTCACTTCGATACTGGATTCGAGCTCCTGTTGGCGCTGTTGTTTTGGGAGTTGCTGAATCTGTTGCAGGGTGTAGGCAGGCGCGCCGACGGACACAGTTGTGACTTGTGGCACGGGGCGGTTGTACTTGGCGCAGAAGGCCTGGAGATCGGCGTCGAAATATCCGCCGTCGAATTCGGCGATGGCGATCTGCTGACTCTGAGCGGTGCCGGGGGGGAAGTTGTAGCGCGCTTCGAAGTCGGCGGGAGCGAGCGGCTTCGCGGCCTTATGGTGAGCGGCTGCGGCGGTGGCTTGAGTCTTGCGGTGAGCGACGCGGCGCTCATCGAGGCCGAATACGCCGGTGACGATGCCATCGAGGTCGGCGGGAATCTGGAGCTTGCCCTCACGGCCGCGAAAGTCTCCCTGCTTGGCATTGTGGTAGATGCCGAGGTTGGCCTGAAAAGCTTTTTGCATGGCGTCGGCGGTGCCGCTGACGCGCATGCTGCGCGCGATGAGAGAGACTTCCTCCACTTTTATGCCGTATTGGCTGAGGGTCGCGGCCACTTTGTCGGCGTCGGCCTGCTTGGCGCCGTAGCTCGATGCCAACAAGTCGCGACTGAGAGGCTTTGCGGGCAAGGCGCTGGCATCGGGAACAGCAGGGCCGCGCAGCGAGAGGGTGACTTCAACGTGGGAGGCGGGGTCGACGTTGGAGATGCGGTGGGCGTCGGCCTGTTTGGGGCGGTCGTTACCTTTCAAAAGCACGTGTTTTGCGTTCATAGAAAATCTCCTCGAATTTTCTGGCTAGCGGTTTATGCAGCTTTGGCCCACTAACGATGGCGATGCATGCGGCCAAAGGGCCGCAGAGGAAGTGGTGCGCGCCCGCCATCGTTTGGCGTTCGACTTTCAATTTCTAAAGGGAAGCGTAACTTGGGACCGGACTGCCAGACGCAGTTATGATTCATTCTGGATGGTTTGTCAAGCGGGGGCCGAGAAAAAACTTTAAACGCAGAGTACGCAGAATACGCGGAGAAAAACGAAGGGAGTTTTCGGCGACCCTGAGGCGTGGAGTAACGGCATCGGAGGACGATCGGGACGGGGGAAAAAGCCTTGTCTATTGGGCGGCTTCGAGCAAACCCTGTTCGGCCTTTTCCTGGCACTCGATGCAGTGGCGGGTCCAGGGGACGGCTTCGAGGCGCTTGGCGTTGATCTCTTTGCCGCAGGAGACGCACTCTCCGAAGCTGCCTTCGCGAATGCGGGCAAGCGCGCCCTCGACCATGTTGAGGAGCTGGCGGTCGTTGTTGCTCTGGCTGAAAAGGAATTCCTTGGTGTAGGAACTGGCGGCACGGTCGGCGACGTCCTGCGTGGCCTCCTCATCGGCGGCGCGGCCATCTTTTTGATTGCGGGTGACCATGTGCCGCAACTCCTGCTGCCGCGTCTCCAGCCGTTTCTTGAAATTTTCCAGTTTCTTTTTTTCCATGTCCCGCCTGCCGGCAAAGCTGCGTGCAACGGCAGCCTCGTACCTCTAGAAGCCAAACGGATATGGTAAGCGCGACAGGCGTGACCGTCAACTGGGGGAACACGGTATTGTGGAATCCTGGCCAATCGTAACCGAGCGGTTAACTTGGGGCGCTCAAATTTGTAACCATTTAAATAGCACCTGAGGGGTGCATTTTTGTTTGCACGTTAGTTGATGAGAATTGAGAAATTTAGTAATTGGGAAATTTTATAGTGGAGGAGCAGGTGGAGAGATTTTGGTTATTTGAGTTTTGAAGTGTGATTGGGCGGTCGGGGACGGGAACCGGCGGCGCTGTTACCAAAGTACCCACGGCCAATCACCACGTCCGGTCCGCGCAGGTCCATACTCCACGGTTACCTATCGCAGGTTGCCGGGGGTCGCTAATCTGAGAGCGCGATGGGTTCGCGCGCACTGCTCTTCTCGAAAAGCCCGGAGACCAATTCCGCTCTCGCCAATCTCTGCGAGAACGCGGGCATTGGCCTGGAGGTGTGCGACGACATCTTTTCCGCCATCGAAAAAGGCACGAAACAGGCGTTCGGCTGCGTGCTGGTGGAATGGTCGTGTCAGCCGGAGGCGGGTTTCCTGCTGAAGCGCGCGCGTGAATCGGCCGCGAACCGCGCCACGGTTGCGATTGCTGTGGTCGACCACGAACCGAGGCCGGCGGACATCCGCGACCACCGCATCGATGCGCTCATTTTCCGCCCGATTGTGCCCGACGAAGCGCGTGAGGCGCTGACCAAGGCGCTGGAAAAAATGCCGGCGTCTGTGGTGGATGATGCGGGCGAGGCGGCGCCTGGCGAAAATTCCGCGCACGCATCGCGCCGCGCCGCGCCGCGCAATGCCACACCGGACGACGCGGAACCGCACAGCTCCGGAACACATGGTTCCGGAACAGATGGCTCGGGGAGATCTGGCGCCGCGCCCGATTTTACGGAGGAAGCGAGCGATTCGCCGACAGACCCATCCGATTCTGGCTTGGGCGATGGGGCCGAAGAATCAGAAATTTTCGAGGAAGAAAAATCGCGCCGCTGGGGCAATGTTGGGGAGGTTCTTGCGGGCCTCTCTGCCGTTGCGCTCGCGCTGGTGGCTGGGGTGCTGCTTTGGGGCGCGCGCGACAACTTTATTTATCTGGCGCGCACGCCCGAGGGCAGGCTGAAAGTTCTGCGCGAATCCGCGACGGCGTTCATGCACCCCGCGCCACTGGATCTGACGCCCGCTCCGGCAACGGATGCACCGGAAGCCGCCGCGCCTTCGGCGGGCACTTCGGCTCCGGAACTGCAGGTGGTTGAGACCGGACCCGCCGCCAGCGAGTCGCAACCGCAATTGCGCAAAGCCGCGGAACTGCCGCTGCCCGCGCCAGTTTTCGAACCAGCCACGCAGGCGGCGCCGGGCGGCCGGCGCAACGCCACCATTCCCGAAAGTTTGCGCGGCTCGGCACCGATCACGCCGCCGGTTGTGGTTACGGTCAGTCCCACACAGATGATGCCGGTCTCGGCGCCTTCGCCGCCGCCCGCACCGCAAGCCGTGCAGGAGCCGGTGGCCGTAACCGAAGATGCCGAACGCGCGCTGCTGGTAGAGAGCGCGAATCCAACCTATCCGCCGGAAGCGTTGCCGCAGAAGCTGCACGGGGCAGTCGTTTTGCAGGCAACGATCGGGCGCGACGGCAGCGTCGAAGACCTGAAAATTGTGCGCGGATATTTTCTGCTGGGCAAAGCGGCGATTGCGGCGGTTAAGCAGTGGCAGTTCAAGCCGTACATTTTTAACGGCCGCCCCGTGCGCACGCAGACGATGCTCACGCTGAATTTCGATTTGCCGACCAGCTAATGCAGGCCGCAGGGCGCGGCCGGCGCGTCTTGCCGCAACTTTCTCAATGTGCTCAATGTTCCTTGTGCTCGTCGTTCAGGGGAGAAGGCGCGCTCACGACCGGGCCGCCGCTGGTTGCATTCTTCCAATATTCCTGTACCGCGGGCGGAAGCTTTTCGATGCGCGAGAGAAACGCGGTCACTTTCCAGATGTCCGACTCCGGCAGGGCCTTGTCCCAGGCCGGCATGCCTGTATAGCGAATGCCATTTTTAACGATGTAGAAAATGTGCCACTCGGGATCGGTGTCGGGATCGGAAATGAGATTGGGGGGAGGCGGATAGAGCGAGTGTTCGAGGGCGGACGGCTTGCGATCCAAATCGCCGTGGCAAAGGGCGCAATTCATGGTGTAAATCTTCATCCCCGCGATCAGGTTTTCATCGCTGGCGGGAACGGGACTGGAGCCGCGCGGAGCGTGCCGGTCGATCGAGTTATCGAGCGCGCTCATGGTAATGTGGCGCTCCCACTGCGGCGGCGGGAGATTGGCGCGCGTGGGAAGAAAGCCGAGCAGTGCGAGGCCGACGGCCGCGAGCAGCAGCACGACGACTGTAAGGAAGATTCCCAGAATGAGTTTGCCCATGGCGAACCTCTGCGGTCCGAGCAGCCGAGCGCGCCGGAAACGCAATTCTTCTTTCCGGCAATATACATCAGCAGGAGGGGGTGGAGGCGTCGCTGGATTTCCCCGGGCAGGCGGAAGGCGGCTCTAAACGATCAGTAAGAGTGGAGACGCCGCGCTTCGCGGACGATGTCGCTCACCTTCGGCAGGAAAAATTCCTCTTGCGGCGGGGAGAAGGGCACGGGCGTATCGAGCGAGGTGATGCGGACAATTGGGCCGTCGAGCGAGTCGAAGGCGTCTTCGTTGATGATGGCGGAAATCTCGCCGGCAAGGCCGCCGGTGCGGGCGTGCTCGTGAAGAATGATGACCTTGTTCGTCTTTTTCACGGTCGCGGCGATGGCCTCGCGGTCGAGGGGCGAAACGGTGCGCAAGTCGACGACCTCAAGCTCAATTCCTTCTTTCGCTAAAATTTCCGCCGCCTCGAGCGCCGTGTACAACATGGCCGCGTAGGTAATGACGCTCAGGTCGCGGCCTGCGCGCGCCACCCGCGCCTTGCCGAGCGGCACAATGTAGTCGCCATCCGGTATTTCTTCTTTGATGCGGCGATACAAATATTTGTGCTCGAAAAAAATGACGGGGTTGTTGTCGCGAATCGCGGCCTTGATCAAGCCTTTCGCGTCGTATGCGGTTGCCGGGCACACGACTTTGAGGCCGGGCGCGTGGACAAACCACATCTCCGGATTCTGCGAATGAAACGGACCGCCATGCACATTGCCGCCGCTCGGGCCGCGAATGACGAGCGGGGCTGGCGCTCCCCAGCGGTAGTGCGCCTTGGCGACCATGTTGACGATTTGATTGAAGGCGCAAGGGAGGAAGTCCATGAACTGAAACTCGGCGACAGGGCGCAGGCCGGTGAGCGAAGCGCCGAAAGCCGCGCCGACGATGGCGGACTCGGCGATGGGCGTGTCGATGACGCGCTGGGCGCCGAAGCGATCGATGAAACCGTCAGTGACCTTAAACGCGCCACCGTAGATGCCGATGTCCTCGCCGAGACAGAAGACGGTTGGATCGCGCTCCATCTCTTCGCAAATTCCCTGGCGGATGGCCTCGAGGTAGGTGAGGGTGGGCATCAGGGGGGAGTGTAGCAAAAGAAGGCCGCGGGTGCAGAGCACCTCATCGTGATCCGCGCAGCGTGTAGATTACCCACGGGGCGATGCTTGTCTCGCTGACCCACTTATACGGCTCATCGCCGGTTGCTAGCGGCTTGCGTATTTCAGTTATTTCCAGATTGGCTTGGGCGTAGATTTCTTTGTACGACTCGTGCGGGCAGAGGATGTCGATCGCTGGCGAGCGGTCTTCGAAATCGGTGGTGACGATTTTTACCGGGTCGCCGGGGCGGGCGTCGCGGTTCTCGGGAAAATCTTTGGTGCTGAATGACGACCACTCGTTCCAATAAATTTCCGGCGCCGAGACGAGGTTGACGAAAATGCCGCCGGGCTTGAGGAGCGCGCGCAGGTCGCGAAACAGGCGCAGCTTGGTTTCCATGCCGGGAATGTTGTCGAAGGTGAATGCCGATTGAATGAGGTCGAAACCGGCGCGGGGCAGGGCGGTCATGTCGTCGCCCGGGATGAGGCGGTAGTCGCCGGAGGGATCGAGTTCGCGAGCACGCGCGATCATCTCTTCCGAAATGTCAACGCCGATCGCGTCGAATCCGAGTCCGCGGAGGAACCTGGTGGAACGTCCGGTGCCGCAACCGAAGTCGAGCGCCGTCGTGCCTTTTACGTGCGTGCGAAAAATGTCGGGCAGGTCGCGGAAAGCGAGGTGATAGGTGTTGGCGAATTCGAGCGTCGCGTAGGAGTCGGCGCGGGTGGCGTTTGCGTAGACGTTGACGAAGGGCATGGGACTCTGGTCGTTGGTCGCTGGGCGTTAGCCGGACGTCGGCAGCCGTTGGTCCCTGGGATTTTCGAGCGACCGGCGACGGAGGACTGGCGACCGTATTCCGCGACTTAATTCTAGCGACTTTCGCTTACAATTCCTCTTCCTTCTTCTTTTTATGACGATTGCGGTGCGGTCGTTTGCCAAGATCAATCTCGGGCTGTACATTGGCGCGCGGCGCGCGGACGGGTTCCACGAGCTGCGTACGGTGTATCAGACGATAGCGCTGCATGACGTGATTCGGGTGAGTGTTGAGCCGACCGGAGGCCGCGCCCGCAACGCCAACGACAGTCGCGCCATCGAGATTCTGTGCGACGATCCGCGGGTGCCGCTGGATTCGTCGAACACGTGCCATCGCGCGGCCGCGCTGGTGATGGAGGCGCTTGGGCTGCGCGGACGGGTCACCATTGGGATCGAGAAGAGGCTGCCGGTGCAGGGCGGATTGGGGGCGGCATCGTCGAATGCGGTGGCGACGATGCTTGCGCTCGAGCGTGCGCTCAAGAAAAAGGTGGCGGATGCGACTCGGCTGCGCATCGCCGCGCAGGTTGGGTCCGATCTTCCGCTGTTTTTGATCGGCGGGACGGCGCTTGGCGTGGGGCGTGGAGAGCAAGTCTATCCGCTGCCCGATCTGCCTTCGATCCCGATGGTAATCGTTACGCCCGGCATTGGCGTTTCGACGCCGAAGGCGTTTGCGGATTGGGATGAGATGGTTGTAGGGGAAAAAGCTGGCGGGGTTCGCGTGGCCTGGACGGGCGAGGGGGCTCGTCCCCAGATAGGCGAAGGCGAATTGACGCACTCTGGCGGCTCCGATAGAATGACGGAGGTTGGCCGCGCGCTGTCGGCGTGGCTTTGTTGCAACCCTGAAACTGGTGCTCCCGCGAAAGGCGGGGGCCGGGCCGGAAGCCTGCTATCCGACCTTGTCCGAGCCGGGATTGAAAACGACTTCGAAAAGGTCGTCTTTCCTGAATTTCCCGAACTGCGAGACATGAAGCGTGCGCTGGTGCGCGCAGGGGCGAGATACGCGTCGCTGTCTGGGTCTGGCGCGACTTTGTACGGGCTGTTCGAGTCCGAGAAAGCGGCCGTGAAGGCAGCTCACGAACTGCGCAAACGGGGTTTGAAGGCGACTGCGACGAGAACGTTGACGCGGCGAGAGTATTGGAAGTGGTGGTTGCTTAGAGGTAGTTAGCTGTGGGTCGTTCGTCGTTCGCCCTGATGATTCGGATTGTGCAAGTTTGCTGCGCAAGTTTGTTGTTTGCGCGAACGTCGGCTTTCGGCATACTAAGATTACTGGGCCGTCGACTAATGGTAGGTCAAGTGCCTTTGGAGCACTTTGTCTAGGTTCGAATCCTAGCGGCCCAGCCAGAAATGCAGTTCCCAGTTCCTGGTGCTCAGTTCTCAGCGAGAACCGGAGCCAAAACTGAGAGCTGAGATGGAACAGATCGAACAACTGAGAATTGACCATGCCCACTGCGACTACGATTGTTGAGAAGACGGAAAAAAAGCCGGTTCCCGACGAGAAGTCAGAACGCAAGCCGCAACGCGCGCGCGTCGACGACCGGTTTAAGATTTTTTGCGGAACCGCCAACGAAGCTCTGGCCGACGAGGTCTGCGCATTTTTGGGCCTGACGCGCGGCCAGGCGCTGGTGACGCGCTTTGCCGACGGCGAGTGCTACGTGCAGATTCAGGAAAATGTGCGCGGCGCGGATGTGTTCGTGATGCAGCCGACGTGCCGTCCGGTGGATATGCACCTGATGGAATTGCTGATGATGATGGACGCGCTGAAGAGGGCGTCGGCGCGGCGCATCACGGCGGTGATTCCGTATTTCGGATATGCGCGGCAGGATCGCAAGGACAAACCGCGGGTGCCGATCTCGTCGAAGCTGGTGGCGGACCTGCTGACGACGGCGGGCGCGGACCGGGCGCTGGTGGTGGATTTGCACGCGCCCCAGTTGCAGGGATTTTTCAATATTCCGGTGGACCATTTGTTTGCGTCGCCGGTGCTGGTGGATTATTTCAAGAAGCTGAATCTGCCGGATCTGACGGTGGTTTCGCCGGATGCGGGCGGCGTGGAGCGGGCGCGGTTTTTCGCAAAGAAGATGGATGCGGCGCTGGCCATCGTGGATAAACGGCGCGTCGAAATGAACGTGGCGGAAGTGATGAATGTGATCGGCGAGGTGGATGGACGGACTTGTTTGATCATCGACGATTTGATCGATACCGCGGGAACGCTGGTGAAGGTGGCGCAGGCGCTGGTGGCAAATGGTGCGAAGACGGTTTATTCATGCTGCTCGCATCCGGTGCTCTCGGGACCGGCGGTGGAAAATTTGTCGAACTCGCCCATCACGGAAGTCGTGGTAACGAACACGATTCCGTTGAGTGAGGCGGCGCGCCAGTTGCCGAAGATTCGCGTGCTGTCGATTGCAGGGCTGATTGGGCGGGCCATTCAGTCGATTCACGAGGAGACGTCGGTGAGCCGGCTGTTTATTTAGAACCGTCGCTGGTCGTTCGTCGTTGGTCGTTCGCTCCTCCTCGAAGAGTTGAGAGCGTTGCGGAGCGCGAAGGACGAACAGTGAACGAGACTTCGGCAAACCCAGAGATGCTGGGATTTTTGACGCAGGGTTTGCAAACGATTAACGAGTAGCGACTAACGACGATTTTTTAGAAGGACGGGAACTGGATTATGCCTACGGCAACGGATGTGAGCATTCTGGAAGCGGAGAAGCGCGAACCAGGCAACAAAAACGCGGCACGGCGTGTGCGTGTCGGCGGGAAAATTCCGGCGGTGGTTTATGGCGCGGGCAAAGACGCCGCGACGGTCGCCGTCGATCCCCGGCAGGTGCTGAGGATTTTGCGCTCGGAGAGCGGGCACAACACGATTTTCGACCTGGCCCTGGACAGCGATCGCGTCAAAGCCATGATCGTCGACTGGCAGTTTGAGCCCATCAAGGGGCGACTGCTGCACGTCGACCTGCAGCGCATCGCGATGGATAAGAAACTTACCGTCACCGTGCCCATCGCGCTCAAGGGCGAGGCGGCGGGCGTGAAGCAGGAGGGCGGAATTCTGGAGCAACTGCTCCGCGAGATGGAGATCGAGTGTCTGCCAGCGGATATTCCGAAGTCGATTGAAGTCGATATCAGCCACCTCGTCTTTGGCGTGGAAGTTCGCGTGAAGGACGTGGCCCGCAGCGACAAGCTGAAGTTTCTCACCGATCCCGACCAGATGATCGCGCACATCACTTCCGTGAAGGAAGAAGTTGTGGCGGCACCGGAAGCGGTGGCGGATGCGACGGCGACACCGGCTGAGCCTGAAGTCATCAAGAAGGGCAAGCAAGAAGTTGAAGGCGAAGCCGAGGCCGAAGGCGCCAAGGGTAAGGGCGAGGCCAAGCCCGAGAAGAAGGAAAAGAAATAGCTCTGAGCTTCGAGCCGCGAGCTTTGGGCTCAAAGCCAGGACCAGAAGCCAGAAGCGAAGAGCAGAGACGCGTGAAACTGATCGTCGGTTTGGGCAATCCCGGAATCGAATACCAGTTCACGCCGCACAATCTTGGGTTTCTGACCATCGATCGCCTCGCCAACGATCGCGGGATTGAAATTCGAAATCGTCAGTGCCGCGCGTTGACGGCGCGGACGGAAATTGCGGGAACGCCAGTCGTTTTGGCGAAACCGGAAACCTACATGAACCTGAGTGGGCTTTCGGTGCGCGAACTGGTGGCGGAACATCAGGTCGATGTGACGACGGACCTGATCGTGATTTACGACGAACTCGATCTGCCGCTGGGCTCGATTCGCATCCGGCAGCGCGGCAGTTCAGCGGGGCACAACGGAATGGAATCCATTCTGGGGGCGCTCGGAACGAGTGAGATTTTGCGCATCCGGCTTGGCATTGCGCCTGATCGCAAGGTAAGCGACGGCGTGAAATATGTGCTGACGCCGTTTCGCAGGGCGCAGGAGAAGGTTGTCGACGAGTTGCTTGACGCGGCGGCGCAGGCCGTCGAAGTGATTTTGAAGGACGGTCCGGCGGCGGCGATGAATAAGTTCAACCGCAAGCTGGAAAACGGTGAGCAGTCTGTTTAGGGTTATCGGTCCGAGCGTAGCGAGGATGTGTCGGGTCTTAAGGTTGTGATCCCGGGCGTAGCGAAGAATTTGATTTTGTTCGCGCCAGGAAAAAGTTAGCACTGGCCACCCAGTGCAGAGTTTTGGAGAACACGCATGAATCGTAGCTATGAAGTGATGTTCATCGTCCGGCCTGACATGGTCGATGAGGATTTGAACAAACTGATTTCCACCCTCGAGTCTTCCGTGACTTCGTCGGGCGGCACCGCCAAGAGCGAGGTTTGGGGCAAACGCCGCCTTGCTTACAAAGTCGCGAAATTCAACGACGGCATTTTTGTCCTGTTCATGATTGAAGCCGGAGGCGCCATCGTGCACGAAGTGGAGCGCCGCTTGCGCGTCACCGAGCAGGTCATCAAGTTCATCACCGTGCGCACCGACGAAGAGTTGAAGCGGCTCGACAAGGTGAAGAAGCTGCGCGACGCCAAGAAGAAGGTGAGCGCCATGCCCGCCGCTGCGGCCCCGGCCCCGGTAACTCCGGAAGCAGCCACGGAACCGGCGCCCGCCCCGACCACGATGTAAATGTGACATCCGGCTGTGTGGAAGCGCGGAAGCCTGTTTGTGTGGGGGGGGCGATGCCCCGCAGAGAACTAGCGCGAAGCCCACGCAGCCCACAGCGAACGATATTTGAAATTTCTATAGGAACTTAAGGAGCACTATGGCAGACGAAACGAAAGCACCCAGCGCAGCGCCCGAGTCGAGCGGCGGCGGCGCACCTCGCGCAGAAGGACGACCCGATCGTGGCGGCGACCGCGGATCTCGCGGCCCTCGTCCCGCCGGCGGTCCGGGAGGATCGCGCGAAGGCGGCCGCAAGTATTTCCGGCGCAAAAAAGTTTGCAAATTCTGCGTGGAAAAAATCGAGGCCGTAAATTACAAGGACGTGCGGTTGCTGATGCAGTTTGTGGCCGAGAGCGGCAAGATCACGCCGCGCCGTCTTACCGGCGTTTGCACGCCGCATCAGCGTCGGCTTTCGCGGGCTATCAAGCAGGCGCGCAACATCGCGCTGCTGCCCTTCGCGGGACGCGCGCAGTAGTTCAAAAGCGGTCGTTCGTCGTTGGTCCTTAGTCGTTCGGGGCTAGCGGGCGGCCGACGCGGCCGACTCATTGCGGCCCTGCGAACGACCGGCGACTAAAACGACAAACGACCAGATCAAGGAGTCATCGAAATGGAAGTCATTCTCAAAGAAGATGTGCCGAAGCTTGGCAATCGCGGCGAAGTGGTCAAGGTCGCCGAAGGCTATGGGCGGAATTTTCTCCTGCCTCGCAAACTCGCGATCGAGGCGACGGTCGCCAATAAAACGGTCATCGAGCAGATGAAGTCTGCGGCCGTCCGCCGCTCCGCCAAAGAAAAATCGGAAGCCGAAGCGCTCTCCAAACAGTTTGACGGCCTGGAAGTTTCCTTCACCCGCAAGTCGGGCGAGAACGATCAGCTCTTTGGGTCGGTCACCGCGGGCGATATTGCCGAGGCTCTGGAGAAGAAGAGCTTCCACATTGACCGCCGTAAGATTCAGCTGCACGAGCCGCTGAAAACGGTCGGCGAGTTCATCGTCCCCATCAAACTCCACAAGGACGTGACTACGCATTTGAAGGTGCTGGTAGCGAAGGAAGCGGTGGGAGAGTAGTTGCACAACTCACGACCGGCGCTCGTCACTTAGCGAGCGTTTCTTTCGCCCCTTTGGGGCTGACTTGATTTCCGTACCTGCACCCACGGCTTGCGCCGTGGGCTGCATTGTTCCGCCGCTGCGCGGCTATTTCCCGAAAAACTCCTCTACCTTTAGAAGATCTGTTGTCTTCGTGTAATTCGGCAGGCTCTCCACAAAGGCGCGCCCGTAGGATTTTTTCAGAATGCGGTTGTCGAGCAGGGCGAGCAGTCCTCGATCGTGAAGCGAGCGAATCAGGCGCCCAAAGCCTTGTTTCAGCGTGATGACCGCGCTTGGCACCTGGTAGTCGCTGAAGGCATTGCCGCCGGCGCGGTCAATCGCTTTCACGCGCGCGGCAACGATCGGGTCGCTTGGCACCGCGAAGGGCAGGCGGTCGATGATCACGCAACTCAACTGCTCGCCCTGCACATCGACTCCCTGCCAGAAGGAACTTGTGCCGAAGAGGACCGCGTTCGGCGTGATGCGGAATTCTTCGAGCAGCGCCGACTTTGGCGCATCTCCCTGTTTGAGCATGGGGAACTCGAGGATTCCGAGGAGCCGGTCGTAGATGTCGTTCATCTGCGCGTAGCTGGTGAAGAGGACGAAAGCGCGGCCGCGCGTGATTTCGAGGAGGCGGCGAATGACGCCCGCAGCCTCGGCGGCGAATTGCGGCGTGCGCGGGTCGGGCAGCGTCGGCGGCACATACAGAATCGCCTGGCTCTCATAGTCGAAGTGCGACGGCACGATGAGTTCGCGCGCGTGTTCCAGCCCCAACCGCTGCCGGATGTAGCTGAACCCGCCGCCCACCGCGAGCGTGGCCGAGGTCAGTACGGCGGTTTCAAGCTTCGACCACAGGCACTCGCGCAGAATGGATCCGACTTCGATGGGCGTCGCTTGCAGAAAAACATTCGTGCGCCCGCTCGCGCCTTTGTCGTCCGACGATCTTCGCCGCGCCCCGGCCATCCCGCGGCCACCGCGCCGTTCGATCCAGAACACGGTGTTCGGGTCTTCGTTCTCCATCACAAAGCTGAGTTGCACTTGCAGTTGCTGGGCGCGCCGCGCCAGCGTAAAAACTTCGTCCGGCTTTTGCGGCATCTGCTCAAACTCGGCTCCCAGCCGGCTGAGTGCGTGATTGAGCGCGATGAACTCATCTCCATTTTCTTCGAGAAACTCGCGGCGCGTGTCGAAGGCGAAACGACCCTCCTGCGCCGGCAGCAGCGAAAAAAATAATTGCGAGCGCTCGCGCAGCGCCTGGATCGCGCCCGACATTTGCGGCGTATAAAGTTTTTCGCGATGGAGCAGATTTTCCGTATCGCGCGCCAGCTCATCCATGCGGAAATTACTGACCGAAATTCCAAAGTAGCTGCCGGCCACTTCTTCCAGTTCGTGCGCCTCGTCAAAAATCACGGCGCCGCATTCCGGCAGCACGCCCGCGTCGGGCGCGCCCTCGGCTTCCAGTTTGATGGCCAGGTCCGCAAAAAACAGGTGATGGTTGACGATGATGATGTCGCTCTCGGCCGCCCGCCGCCGCATTTCAGTGATGAAGCAGCGGTCGTACTCTTTGCACTTCTGGCCGAGGCAGGTGTCGGCGCGCGCGTCGAGCTTGTGCCAAAGCGCGCTCGCCTCGGGCAGTTCGGCGAGTTCGGCGCGGTCGCCGGAATGCGTCGTTTTCTCCCATGCCGCGATCGCCTGGTAATGCTCGATTTCTTCGAGGCCGCTAAGCACAGGCTGATCGGTCAAGTCGTAAAGTTTTTTTCGGCAAAGATAATTGTTGCGCCCCTTCATGTAGCAGACGGAAAGTCGGCGGGCGCCTTCGTGGTTGGGCTTGGGGGCGGCCGACGAATCCCACGTCTCGAAAACCGCTGCGGCACCCTCGCTGGTGGGATTGCCGAAGAGGGCGCGCTCCAAGAATGGGACGTCCTTGAAGTAGAGCTGCTCCTGTAAATTTTTCGTTCCGGTCGAAATAATCACACGCTTGCCCGAGCGGATGACCGGCAGCAGATACGCCAGCGTCTTGCCTGTACCCGTGCCGGCTTCGACGATCAGGTGACGCTTTTCTTCGAGCGCCTCTTCGACGGCTTGCGCCATCTGCAACTGCCCGCGGCGAAACTCATAGGCGGGATGGCTCCTCGCCAAGACTCCGCCCGGCGCAAAAAATTGATAGAGCGAAAATCCAGAGGCAGACGTGGGATGAGGAGAAGGAGGCACGGAGTCACTATAATAAATACTTCTCAGTTCGCGGTTGTCAGTTCCGCTCTCATTGAGGCCAATCTACTCAAATTCGTCGTCCCTGCCGCTCGTCGCCATCGTCGGCCGCCCCAACGTCGGCAAATCCACGCTCTTCAACAAGCTCACCGGGTCGCGGCGGGCGATCGTCGGCGACGAGCCGGGCATCACGCGCGACCGGCTCTATGGCGAGGCGGAATGGCGCGGGCATGCGTTTCGCGTCGTCGATACGGGCGGCATCGTTCCCGAGGACAAGGAATTTATCCCCGCGGAAATTTTTCGCCAGGCGAAGGTCGCACTCAAAGAGGCGGTGGGAATCATCATGGTGGTGGACGCCCGGACGGAACTGGCGGGTCCCGACCGCGAACTCGCGCGCCAGCTTCAGCGCATGGGCAAGCCACTCTTTCTGGCCGTCAACAAAGTTGACAGCGACAAGCAGGAATCGCTGGCCGGCGACTTTCACGGCCTCGGCATTCGCGAAGTCTTCGGCATCTCCGCCGAGCACGGCCGCGGGCTTGACGATCTGCTGGATGCGCTCCTTCCGCTCCTGCCGCCGCTCGAGAAGATCGACAAGAGAGCTTTGAACGCGGAGAACGCAGAGGTCGCGGAGAGAAAAAAGCGGAGCAGGTCATCTGCGGGGCGCGAGCGCGGGATTGCGAGCGAACAACCACCGCCCGACGAACCGCCGCCGCCCGACCTTCCTCCCCACGAAATCAAAGTCGCCATCATCGGGCATCCCAACGTCGGCAAATCGACGCTGTTGAATCAGCTGACCGGCGTCGATCGCGCGATCGTCTCGCCCATTGCCGGCACTACGCGCGATTCCATCGACGAGGTCATCGAATACAAGGGACGCAAAATTCGCTTTATTGACACGGCGGGCATTCGCCGCAAAGGCAAGACCGAGCTGATGGCGGAAAAACTTTCGGTGGTGATGGCGCGTAAGAACATCGAAGGCGCCGACATTGTGCTTTTCATGGTCGATGCGACCGAAGGCGCCAGCGGGCTGGACGCGAATATTGCGGGATATGCACATGAGAGCGGGCGCTCGGTGATTATCATCGTGAATAAGTGGGACCTGGTGATGAGCGGCGAGAAGCGGGCGATCAGCCAGTCCAAGGCGGCGCGCATTCAGGACGCGAAGCGGCCGCAGGATCGGAAGCTCTATGAAGAGCGGCTGCGCTACGGGCTGAAATTTTTGAGCTATGCGCCGGTGCTGTTTATTTCGGCGCACACGGGGACGGGGACGGAGAAGATTTTGCCGCTGATCGAGAAGGTGGCGGCGGAGAGGCGCAAGCGGGTTTCGACCTCGGAGATGAACCGGTTCGTGAAGAAGATTGACTTCGACCGCGCGTCGGTGCCGGTGAGCAAGCGCGTGAAAATTTATTACATGACGCAGGCGGCGGTGGCTCCGCCGACGTTTGTGCTGTTTACGGATCGCGCGGTGAAGCTGCATTTTTCTTATGAGCGGTTTATCGAGAACCAGATTCGGGCGGAGTTTGGATTTGTGGGCGCGCCGATTTGGATTAAGAGCCGGGCGAGCTAGAGCAAAGGTGCTGAGGTGGCGAGAACGCGCTGGGGTCTGGAGGAATACTGCGGAGTGAACTACGAAGTGACCTGCCATGCTGAATTGCGATCAAGGAGCGCCCCACTCATTCGCGCCGTTGGCGAATGAGCGGGTTTTCGCTCCAGCAAATTCCCGTCCGACAACCTATTTAAAAGTACCGTTCGTGCGGGCCAGTTGGTCGCGGTGCGGAGTGAAGTCGACCATCGACCCGAACGCCGGCCCGGCAAACGGACTCGCCTTTAAAGCCGCTTCCAGCGCCGCGTTTACCTTGTCCAGACCTTCCGGGCTGGCTGCAATGTAAACGATCCAGAACGTCCCGGGCGATTGCGTGTGGATCGCTTCGGTGTCGATTTCGTACTCGTGCAGCGTGCCGTCGGCAACCAGTTTCTCCAGCAGCGGCGCGATGAAATTCTTGCTCAGCATTCCCACTGCTTCATCGGGCGCGTCCGCCTTCAACTTGTACGACGAGACGTGCGTGTATCCGTTCTTCCACGATCCCGAGTGCCAGTTGTAATAACGGCTCTCAAACATGCCGTCCTCGTGCTTGGTCGCCGCGCTCAAAACGGGCGTCACGGGGCTGCCGCTCTTGTAAAGGCCTTCCAGCACGCTGACCAGCGCGCCCATCGACATCGCGGAGAACCATTCGTCGCTGGTGTAGCCGTCGGGCTGGTGAACCAGATTCACGTCTCTGCCATAGCCCACCAGCGCGCCGCTCGCCAGGGCCTTCTCAAACATCGGCTCGTCCGCCGCGTCGGCCTTGTCCATCTCCGCCCACTGCGCGCGCGGAACCGCCCAGCTCGAAACGTAGCTGTACATGGGCGGTTTCTCCTTTACTTCCGACATCTGAGCGCTTGCCGGGAGGGTGACGCCAATCGTCATTGCCAATACGCACACGACCGCAAAAACTTCCCACATCTTTTTGTTTTTCATTTTTATCCCCAGAGATTTACTTCAGGATTTGCACATGGCAATCCCGAGTCACGGCAGTGTACATCAATGCAGCAAGAAACTCGCAGCGATTTTCGTGTGCGGGCGCGGCTCCGCCCCGGTCCGCGCGCGCATTCCCCGATAGAATTATTCGAGGCCCCTGCCGAATCGCGATGCGCAGCCTTCTCAGCCGAATTCTATTTCTCATTTTGGCGACGCTCGTCTTTGTGCCGCTCGTCGCCGCGCCCCTCGCGTGCGCGCAGGACAATTACGAAATTCAGGTCTACGGCTCCGACCTTGTTCCGCCCGCCTCAACCATGGTTGAGATTCACTCCAACTTTACCGTCGATGGCCAGAAGTCGGTCGTCAACGGAGTGCTGCCCTCGAATCATGCCGAACACGAGACGCTCGAAATCACCGAGGGATTTACGAAGTGGTTTGAAGTTGGCTTCTACGTATTTTCCAGCATTCAGCCCGGTGCCAGTCCTGACAGCGGATGGCAATGGGTGGGCGATCACATCCGTCCGCGCATTGCCGCGCCCGAGTCGTGGCATCTACCCGTCGGCCTCAGCCTCTCGCAGGAGATTGGTTACCAGCGGCGCAAATTCGCCGAGGACAGTTGGGATTACGAGCTGCGCCCCATCATCGATCGCAAACTCGGCCGGTGGTACTTGGATTTCAATCCCGCCTTCGATCGCTCGCTACACGGCGCGAATGTGGGCAAGGGATGGGAGTTTTCGCCGAACGTCAAAGTCAGCTTCGACTTCACGAAAAGAATTGCAGGAGGAATCGAGTACTACGGTGCGCTGGGACCGGTTTCAGATTTCGATCCCATCAATCAGCAAAGCCAGCAGATTTTTCCCACCATCGACCTCAACGTCTCTCCCGACTGGGAATTCAACTTCGGAGTTGGCGTCGACGTGTCGAACACAGGCGATCACGTGATCGTGAAAGGCATCGTAGGGCGGCGCTTCACGTGGAAGCGCGGGCAAAAGTCCGGAGAGCCCGGCGTGACGCCCCCAACCAAATAAATGTCGTAGCACGAGACTGCGCGTGCGGGGCTAAGTCCCGTTCTTCAGCTCAGCCGATCGGCTCCGGGGTCGGCGGCGGCAGCGGCGGCGGCGGCTGCATTGGTGGCGGAGACTCAGGCGATGGCGGCAACTCTGAAGCTGTTGCCGCACCGACGGGCGGCGCTGGATGCAAGATTGCGTCCAGCCGCGCATACCGTCCCGCAAAAAAATAAATGGCAAACGCCGGGAAAAATACCGTCACCGGCACATTCACAAACGCAATGACGGCGATCAAAACCGCCAGCAGCACCGTCCCTCCGATGATCGCGATGCTCACCGTTGCGACCGTCCAGCCCAGGCCGGCCGCATGGCCCGCGATCACGGCCCCCACCGCGGGCGCAATAATAACGACCGACGGAATCAGCGCGATAATCCCGAACAAAATCGCCGCTGCAATTGCGAGCACAATTTTCAGCAGCAGGTAAACCGCGTAACTTCCCGGCTCGGGGCGGATCAACTCCAGCAACCGGCTCCAGCCATCGGCGAAGTCGAGCCCCTCCAGCGCCATGATGGGCACAAGGAAATCGATCGCCAGAAGTTGCACCACCACGGCGACCAGCAGAAAAAACAAAAGCAGCCCGACCAACGCCAGCACCGCTACGACGTCGCGCGCCATGTGATGTTCAAAATCCCGGAACCAGCCGAGCGCCGCGGCAATCGCCAGAGGCACCACGATCAAGATTCCCAGGAAGAGGCCCTGCGCAATCCCGAACACGATCTGCCAGAGAAAAAATCTGCGGCCAGCCGCGTGCCACCGCCGCCAGCCTTCGCCGATCGCGCAGCGCCGGCTGAGAACGGAATCGAACAAAATGAACCGGAAAACGCTGCTGATGTAGAGAAAGATAAAGCCAAGGATGATCGCCAGCAGCACGAGCGCAACGATCAGCGCCGCAAACTGCACGATGCGGGAAGCGTCGATGTGCGGCAGCGTCGAGTGCGGAAAAGGCGGAAAGCCCGGGATGGTCGGCACTTTTCCACCCGTGTGCTTCGGCGTGACCGGCAAATTGAAATGACATCCGCCGCTGTGCACCTGTGCGGCCAGAATGCCGACCAGCGCCAGCCGCCACCACTGGCCGAATCGAAACGGGCGAAACAGTTGCTCGCGAGCGTGCTGAATCGCAGGCTGAACGCAATCGACGGCGGAAATCGGCACCGAATCACCTCGGGGTCACGCCGCCAAGGTATCGCCTGCGGCGTCCCGCGTCAAGAAACCCGCGCGCGGGCAGCGTTGGAATTTGTATTCTTCACTACTCGGTGGCGGAAAAATCGGAATCAACACGCCGTCCGCCAGCCTTCGAACTCGCGCAGCGCTTTTTCGCATTGCAGGCGGTGCCGTTCTTTGCGGTCGCGCACGCGCGTTTCGAGCGGCGGCAGCAGATCGAACGTAATATTCGCCGGTTGGAAATTTTTGCTGTCCGCATGCGTAATGTAATGAATGAGCGAGCCGTGCGCCGTTGCGCGCGGCAGTGGCACGGGCGCCGCGCCCTTGGCCAGCGCAGCCGCATAAACGCCCGCCAGCAAGCCCGTCGCAATCGATTCCACGTATCCCTCCACGCCGCAAATCTGTCCGGCAAACAGCACGCGCGGATGCGCCTTCATTTGCAGCGTCGCCGTCAGCAGCGCTGGCGAGTTGATGTATGTGTTGCGATGAATCTGCCCGTAGCGCAAAAAACGCGCGCGCTCCAGCCCTGGAATCAAACTCAGCACGCGCGCCTGTTCGCCATATTTCAGGTGATTTTGAAATCCCACAAGGTTGTAAGAATCGGCTCGCAGATTTTCCTGCCGCAATTGCACTACCGCGTACGGCATTCGGCCCGTCCGCGGATCCTTCAGTCCCACGGGCTTCATTGGACCAAAGCGCAGAGTGTCGCGCCCGCGCCGCGCGATCTCTTCGATCGGCAGGCAGCTCTCGAAGTAATTGAGCTTCTCCCAATCTTTTTGTTCCACCGATTGTGCCGCAATCAGGGCATCGTAAAACGTGTCGTACTCCTCCTTCGACATGGGGCAGTTGATGTAGTCCGCCGTGCCTTTGTCATAGCGTGCCGCCAGATAGACCCTGCTCATGTCGATGGAATCGGCCTCCACGATGGGGCTGATCGAATCATAAAAATAAAGATGGTGCGATCCTGCACCCGAACTCAACCGCGCAATCTCTGACGCCAACGCATCCGACGTCAGCGGCCCGGTCGCGATCACCGTAATCTCCCCCTCGTCGATTTTCGTCGCCTCTTCGCGCCGCACCGCGATCAGCGCTTCGCGCGAAATTTCCTCCGTCACCTGTCGCGCGAATCCCTCGCGATCCACCGCCAGCGCGTGCCCGGCCGGAACCGCCGTCTCCCGCGCAATCTGGAGCAGCCGCGAACCGGCCAGCCGCATCTCCTCTTTGAGCAGCCAGGGCGCCGTATTCTCGCTGTCCGACTTCAGCGAGTTCGAGCACACGAGTTCCGCGAAGTTTGCGGTCTGATGCGCGGGCGTGGCGCGCCCCGGACGCATCTCTACCAGTTCGACCGAAACCCCGCGCTGGGCGCACTGCCACGCCGCCTCCGATCCCGCCAGCCCCGCTCCGATCATGCGAACTTTCATCATGCAAATCGATTCCCCGCCGTGCCTTCTCCGCGTCGCTGCTCAAAGAATAATTCGCTCGTCCCCCACGCGCCGCGTCACGCGCTCGCGATCCAAATACTCGAGCAGCGGAATCGCATACTTGCGGCTGACGCCCGTCAGTTCCTTGAATCTCCCCACGTCGATCCTCGGCGACGCAGTCTTCAGCGCAACGATTCTCTGGCGAAGATCGGCGAGCGCGGTCTGATGAAACACAAGATCGTCCGAAATCTTCACCAGCACTTTCTCGCGCAGCAGCAGCGTCATAATCTTCTGCGCCCGCGCTCGATCCACTTTCAGACCGGCCAGCACATCCTTCACCAGCGGAACCTTCAAGCCGGCCGAGCGAAATGCGTCCTCGATAATTTTCTTCGATTCCGCCTCTTCATCTTTCATCACCACGCCGCGGCCCGCCAGGCGCACCAACTCGCCTGCCGTTTCAATTTTCTTTTCTGCAATCGCCTTCGCCAGCACTCCAGAAAAAATCTCGGGCGCAAGCTGCACGCGGTCCCGCAACTCCTCCTTGCTCATGCCCGCGACCAGCGGATTCGCATCGTGAAATTGCCGCAGCGTTTGCATTAGCGCGCCGTTCGCCTTGGAAAACGCCTCCGCCGAAATCAGCACGCCCTCGCAGTTCGGCATCGCAAGCTGCGCCGCCAGTTTCTCCGCTTCTGCGCGCCGGATGTTCATCTCGCCCGGCACATCCTTCAGCGCCAGCCCCGCCACGCCGGCACGCGCCACCCGCGCTGCCAGCGCCTCTTCCGGGCTCCCGATCAACATCGTCTTCAGAAATTCAACGGCTGCCTGGACGTGGCGCTTGCGAATTGGCGGCGGCGCATCCAGCACCACTCCTCCACCAATCGTCACCACCGGTGAAAACTGCCGCACGATGAAACGGTCTCCCGGCACGAGCAGCGCGGGTTCTGCCAGCCTCAATTGCGCGAACCCCTCTTCTCCCGGCTTCAGCAGCTTCGTTCCATACAATCGCGCCTCGGCAATCGTCTCCGAGGTATACGCGTGAAAGTGCACCCGCGCGCCACCCTTCATCGCCTTCGCCGACCGTAGCAGCGAAAGCTGCGCATCAATTCGCGACGTTGCGCGAAATGTATTTTCCGTCCCGAGCGTCATCCCGCGCGCCACCTCCTCGGTGGAAACGCCCGCCAGATTCAGCGCTGTGCGCTCGCCCGCAACCGCCTGCTCGGCCGTAGCGCCATGGACCTGAATTCCGCGCACGCGCACGCTCCTCCGCGCCGGGAACAGTTCCACCTCCTGCTCTTTCCGAATCGTCCCCGAGATGAGAGTGCCCGTCACTACCGTGCCAAATCCTTTCATTGTAAAAACGCGGTCGATAGGCAGGCGCGCCAGCGCCGCCGAATCCTTCGCGGTCGTGTCCGCCGCCGCTTTCGCCAGCGCCGCCTTCAACTCCGCGATGCCCGCGCCTGTCAGCGAACTGGCCGCCAGCAGAGGCGATTGCGCCGGATCCAGAAACGACCCGCGCAAAAAGTCGGCCGCCTCCATGCGCACCACTTCGAGCGTCTCCGTATCCACCGCATCTGACTTTGTAATCACCGTAATCCCGCGTCGCACGGCCAGCAGCCGGCAAATATCGAAGTGTTCGCGCGTCTGCGGCATGATGCCCTCGTCCGCCGCAATCACAAGAAGCACCAGGTCGATGCCCCCGATTCCGGCGAGCATGTTGCGCACGAAGCGCTCGTGTCCCGGCACGTCGACAAAGCCCAGCCGCAGCCGCTCGCCGCTCGGGGCAGCCAGTTCCAGGTGCGCAAAGCCGATGTCGATGGTGATCCCGCGCCGCTTTTCTTCTTCCAGCCGGTCGGCGTCGATGCCGGTCAGCGCCTTCACCAGCGCAGTTTTCCCGTGATCGATATGCCCCGCGGTACCGACGATGACGGACTTCATCGCCCTCAGTATAGACGTGCAAGGAGGACGCCCCTCTGCCTCCTTCGACTCGAATCTGTGCCTGCGGACTTCAGTTCCAGTGCTTGATCCTCGGCCACAACTCGTCGAGCGATCCGAACTTCGCGCCCCGGCAAACGTAGAACGACAGCTCATTCTCCAGCGCATAAGGATTGCGCGGCGAGTCGCCCACATATTCGACGTGCTCAAAAAGCTGCTCCAGCCGCTCTCGCGAATCGTCCAGCACGATCAGACAATTGCCCGAGTATCCGCGCGGTCCCCACAGCCACCAGCTCTGATGCCCGCTCAGCGCGGGGGGCAATCCATACTGCGGCCCGAGAAAATCGATCGCTCCCGCCTGCCCATAGTCCTGCCCAAAAATTCCGCAGTCTTTTCGCTCATCCGGCGGAATCGTCTTCCACACCTCCGCCGTCTTCTGCACAATCTCGTTCCAGCCAAACTGGTCCGCATAATGCTGCGGTAGCGCCACGCGCTCATGGCTGTGCTCGCTGCGCGGAATCTTAATTGGCAGCCAATTCATGTAGGGAATGAACGTCTGTATCGGCAAAATCGGCATCGCCAGCGGCGCGAACACCGCGCCTCCCGCCAGCAAAATCGCGAGCAGCACCGGCTTCAGCCAGCGCTGACGGATGCGCTCGATGCCGTCGTCAATCAGCACGCATCCCGCCGCCAGGTACACGGGATAAATGGGAGCGAGATAATAATTTTTCCCCTTGAGAATGACGAACACCGCAAAGCCGACGATGTATGCCCATCCCAGAAATCGGTAGGGCCGGAAGCGCCGCGCCACAAAAAATGCGGCAATTCCCGTGATCCAGATGAACGACGACCCTGGATAAAGAAGAAGAATCTGCTGCGAAAAATATTGCCACGGCGTCAGCACCACATCCCGCCCTTCCGTCCTGATGTTGTGCATCAATTGCACGAAGGGAAAGCCGTGGTGAATGTTCCACAGGAGGTTCGGCAGAAATATCAGCAGCGCGGCCAGCCCGCCCAGCCACATCCATTTGTTGACCAGAGACGGTCTCTGCCGCGTCAGCAGGAGGCCAACCACCACCGCAAAGCCCAGCACCAGAATCGAATATTTTTCCTCCAACCCAATTCCGGCGACCACTCCGAACCACAGCCAGTATCGCGGCTCCTCGCGCTTCACCGCGAGAATCGCGAAATAAACGCATCCCATCCACAGCAGCACTTCCAGATCACAATTCGCCGTCAGCAAACTTCCGCCTGATAAATAAATTGGCGCAATCACCACGGTCACGGCGCTCAACACGACGGCAAACGGCTTGCCGCCCAGTTCGCGCGTGATCATGCCCGTCAGCGCGACTAACGCTGCACTTGAGAGCGCCGGCAGCAGGCGCACGCTGCGCAACGAGTCGCCGAAAATCGCCAGACATATCCGGCTCAACACCGGCAGCAGCGGCGGCTGATCCACATAGCCCCACGCCAGGTGGCGCCCGCAAATGATGTAATCGAACTCGTCGCGGAAATATCCGTAGCGGTTGTTGCAGATTACGTGCAGCAGGAACGTGGCGATGGCAAGCGCCCAAACTATCGCCATTCCATCCGCCTCAAATCGATCGCGCGTCGCTGCGCGCAATTCCGTCGTTGCGCTGCTCATAGTGAAAGTTCCCCCGAATCGGCAGTGACCAGGCGTTGAGCTGAAGCTAGCGCGCAGCCCGCCATCCCCGATTTCCCCCGAAATGTTCGATTTCCCACAGATTGCCAGCTCGATCCCACGACAGAAATATACCTTGCCCGACGGGCAAAGGTTTCGCATGTAAAAAGCGTCGCAAGATGCGACAATAGAGATTCCCCGCCATGACGACCGCCGCGATTTCTTCTATTACACCTGAGCTGATCCGGGAGCACGGCCTGACGCCGGACGAATTCGAAAAAATCAAGCAGCTGCTGGGCGGGCGCGAGCCGACCATCACCGAACTTGGCATCTTCAGCGTCATGTGGAGCGAGCACTGCTCCTACAAATCCTCGCGCGTCCACCTCAAGCGTCTGCCCACGCGCAGCAAGTTAGTATTGCAGGGCCCCGGAGAAAACGCCGGAATTGTCGACATCGGCGACGGCTGGGCGTGCGCTTTCAAGATTGAATCGCACAACCATCCTTCCTTCATCGAGCCATTTCAAGGCGCGGCTACCGGAGTCGGCGGCATCCTGCGCGACATCTTCACCATGGGCGCGCGGCCGGTCGCGGTGATGGACTCTCTGCGCTTTGGGCCGATTCAAGCGGGCGAGGGCGCTCGCGCTACACAATCCCTGCCCACGCGCGCCGAGATTCACAAAAATCACTCCGTCATGGAGGGCGTGGTCAGCGGCGTCGCCTCCTACGGCAACTGCTTCGGAGTTCCCAACCTTGGCGGGGAGGTCAAGTTTGAGCCGTGCTACTCCGGCAATCCCCTCGTCAATGCCTTTGCCCTCGGACTCGTGCGCCGCGATCAGATTTTCTACGCGCGCGCCGCCGGCGAGGGCAATCCCGTCATCTACGTCGGCGCAAAAACCGGACGCGACGGTATTCACGGCGCGACCATGGCCAGCGAAGAATTCAGCGAAGGCTCCGAGGCCAAGCGCCCCAACGTGCAGGTCGGCGACCCCTTCCTCGAGAAACTTCTCCTCGAAGCCTGCCTTGAAGCCATGCAGACCGGCGCTATCGTTGGCATTCAGGATATGGGCGCTGCCGGCCTCACCTGCTCCACTTGCGAGATGGGCGCGCGCGGCGGCACCGGCATCGAAATCGAACTCGACCGCGTCCCGCAGCGCGAAACCCACATGACTCCCTACGAGATCATGCTCAGCGAGTCGCAGGAGCGCATGTTGCTCGTCGCGCAGAAAGGCCGCGAAGCCGAGGTCTTCCGCGTTTTCGAAAAGTGGGGACTGGATGCCGTCGAAGTCGGCCGCGTCACGCGCGATGCCAAAATGCGCGTGCTCCAGCACGGCGAAGTGGTCGCTGAAATTCCCAACGCCGCGCTCACCGACGACGCGCCCGTCTACAAGCGGCCCCTCGCGCGCTGGGAACCGCCCATCGATCGCGAGATGCCCGAGCACATTCAGCTTGCGACGGCAGGCGACCTTACCGCCCAACTCAAGCAGTTGCTCGCCAGCCCTAATATCTGCTCCAAGCGCTGGGTGTGGCAGCAATACGATCACATGGTGCAGACCAACACCGTCGAAGCGCCCGGCGCTGGCGACGCCGGCGTCATCCGCATTAAGGGTTCAAAGCGCGGCCTCGCCATGTCGCTCGACGGCAATGGACGCTGGTGTTATCTCGATCCACGCCTCGGGGCGATGCACGCGGTCGCCGAAGCCGCCCGCAAAGTAGCCTGCGCCGGAGCCACTCCCATCGGCGCCACCAACTGCCTCAACTTCGGCAATCCCGAGAAGCCGCACATCATGTGGCAGTTTTCGCAGGTCATTGACGGCATGACCCGCGCCTGCGAGGAACTCGACACGCCCATCACAGGCGGGAACGTGAGCTTCTACAACGAAACCCTCGGCGAAGGCGTTTATCCCACGCCGGTCGTCGGCGTCGTCGGCATTCTCGATGACGTTCACAAGGCCGCGAAAATGCACTTCGCGCAGCCCGCCCGCACCATCGTGCTTCTCCGCGCCAATTCCCACGGCGACGCCGTCGATGCCATCTCCGAATTTGGTTCCTCCGAGTACGCCAAAGAAATTCTCGGCGCCGTCTGGGGCTATCCGCCGGAACTCGACATTGAAAAGGAAGCGACCCTTCAGCGCGCGCTCATCTCGCTCATCCAGACCGGCCTCGTCGAGTCCGCGCACGATTGTGCCGATGGCGGCCTCGCTGTCGCGCTGGTAGAATGCGCCTTGCCCGCGCGCATCGGCTTCAAAGTCAATTTGCCCGCCCGCAATCTCCCCCTCGAATTCCGCTTGTTTGGCGAAGACGCCAGCCGCGTCGTGCTAAGTTGCGACCCGGCGCACCTGGTGCGAATCAAACAAGTGGCGGCCGATTTCGAGATTTCCGCCGATGTCCTCGGCGAAACCGGCGGCAGCCGCGCCCAGATGATGATCGACGGCCAGCCAGCAGTCTCGGCCAGCCTGGAAGAATTGCAAGCAGCCTACGAAGGCGCACTAGAGAAAGCCCTGCGAACGGAAGTAAGCGAGTAGCGAACGACCGACGACGAACGACCAGCGACCAACGACAATGCCGACCTCCGACAAATTTCGCGACGAATGCGGCGTGGTAGCCATTCACGCTCACCCTGAGGCGGAGAAACTCGCCTACCTCGGCCTCCACGCTCTCCAGCATCGCGGACAGGAATCCGCCGGCATCGTCACCTCCGACGGCGAGCACCTGCGCCAGCACAAGGCGATGGGGCTGGTCGCCGACATTTTCGGCGGGCAGGTTCTCGCTTCTCTCCGCGGCATTCTCGCCATCGGCCACACCCGTTATTCCACCGCCGGAGACTCCGCGCTGCTCAACGCCCAACCCATCATGGTGCAGTCCAACAAGGGCGCCATCGCCATCGCGCACAACGGCAACCTCGTCAACGCGGGCGCCATTCGCGCCAAGCTCGAGGGCCAAGGTTCAATTTTCCAGACGAACAGCGACACGGAAGTTCTGGTTCACCTCATCGCTCTCTCGCGCGAAGAAACTCTCCCCGACGCCATCGCCGACTCGCTCCGCCGCGTCGAAGGCGCGTTCTCGCTCGTCATGATCAGCCGCGATCGAATCTTTGCCGCCCGCGATCCGCGCGGCTTCCGCCCGCTCGCCATGGGCCGCATCCCCGCCACCACCGGCGAGAAAAAGGATACCGTCGTCTTCGCCTCCGAAACCTGCGCCTTCGATCTCATCGGCGCCGTCTACGAGCGCGACGTAAAACCCGGCGAACTCGTCATAGTCGGCCCCGAAGGCATCAGCTCGCGCTTCTACGCGCCCTCGCCCGCGCTCTCCAGCTGCATCTTCGAGCAGGTTTATTTTTCGCGTCCGGATAGCGTCATCTTCGGCCGCTCCGTCGATCTGAGCCGCGACAACATGGGCCGCCAACTTGCTCGCGAAGCGCCCGTCGACGCCGACATCGTCGTGCCCGTGCCCGACTCCGGCAACACCGCCGCCATCGGATACGCCGCCGAGAGCGGCATTCCGTTCCGCCTCGGCCTCATTCGCAATCACTACATCGGCCGCACTTTCATTGAGCCGGAGCAATCCGTTCGCGACTTCGGCGTCAAGCTCAAGCTCAACGCCGTGCACAGCCTGCTCGATGGCAAGCGCGTCATTCTCGTCGACGACTCCATCGTCCGCGGCACTACCAGCCGCAAAATCGTGCGCATGATCCGCCATGCCGGCGCCAGCCAGGTGCACATGCGCATCTCCTGTCCGCCCACGATCGCGCCCTGCTATTACGGAGTCGACACGCCCTCGCGCCGCGAATTGATCGCCGCTAACAAGTCGATCGAAGAAATCCGCCAGTTTATCGGCGCCGACTCGCTCGCTTATCTTTCTTTAGAAGGTCTGAAAAAAGCCTGCGGCGACGGCGAGAGCACGACGTATTGTTCTGCCTGCTACACCGGAAAATACCCCACCAAAATCGACGTAGAAGAGATCCTCCCTGTAACCGCTGCCCGCTAGGCGGGGCGCTCTTTGGGGCTGACAGCTGCTATGCAAACTTTTTGCCACCCCAAAATTTCCCCGAACCCAACCCTCCCGACAATGATATATTTCTGAGACAGGCATCCCCCGCGCCCCGTTAAACGAAAGGCCGCAACTGGTTTTCATCTTGCGCTGATAAGTAATGAGACAATTTTCCATCTTCGGATCCATATCCACTCCCCAACTGGGGCCATTTGAGCAGCAGCTTCTGCGCGAGCTCTGGACGCGCGGCAGCGCGACCGTTCGCGAGATGCTCTCCGACGCCCATCTCCATCAGGCCTATACCACCGTCATGACCACCATGGATCGCCTCTACAAAAAAGGCATCCTTGACCGCGTGGCGGAAGGCCGCGCCTTTCGCTACACCCCGCGCATCACTTCGGAAGAGTTGCAGCGCGGCGCCGCGCTCGACGGCATTCGCCAGTTGATGGCCTCGAACGACACTTCGTCCCTGCCGCTCTCGTACCTCGTCGAGGCGTTGAGCGCGCACGACGCGCAGTTGCTCGATGAAATGCAGCTTCTGATCGAGCGCAAGCGCCGCGAATTGAAGGCCGCCGACTCCGTCGCCGCCCCCGCTTCCAAACCGACCTCAAGGACCAGGGAGCGAAAATAATGTTCGCGTTGCGCGGCATTGCCGTCTCGCTTACGTTCTTCGTGCTGCTCTATTGCCTGTTGTCGTCGGTCGTCGCGGTTTCGTGGCGCTGGCTGCGCCTTCTGCACGCCGCCGAGCAAAGCGTCGCCGACCTGCTCTTCGCGCTCCGCGTCCTTCCGTTATTCGCTTCCATCTTTATTACTGCCGCGTTCGTCATCCCCTCGTTTCAAATTCTCGAGCCGCGCGCCGTCGACGAAGGCATGGGCACGGCGACCTCCGCCCTCGGAGTTGCCGCCCTCGCGCTGCTTGCCTACGGCTCTTACCGCGTCATCGCCGCGCAACTTCGCACCTCGCGCATCGTCGCGCGCTGGCTGGAAGGCGCCAGACCATTCGATACCGGTGAGCCTGCCGCCACACTCCGCTCCCGTTGCGCCGCTCCGCCGCTCACGCTCATCGGCATGCGCGAGCCGCGCGTCCTTATCTCCGACTCCGCGGCCTCCCTGCTCGCTCACGATGAGTTGCGCGTTGCCCTCAAACACGAACTCGCCCACATCCGCTCCTGGGACAACCTTAAAAAGCTCTTCTTCCGCTTCGCTCCGTTCCCCGGCTTGTCCAAGCTCGAAGCCGTGTGGTCTCAGTCCGCCGAGCTTGCCGCCGACGATGCCGCCGTCTCCACCCGCTGTGAGGCCCTCGACCTCGCCTCCGCCCTGGTTAAGCTTTCGCGCCTCGTTCCCGTCGAAGCGGCTCCCGCCTGCACCGTCGGGTTCGTCAGCGGATCCATCCGCGCCCGCGTCGCACGCCTGCTCGCCTGGGATGAGGCCAGCAAAGCCCACGAGCGTCCTATCCCGCGCTGGATTGCCCTCCCGCCCATGATCGTTGCGGCCTGTTGCGCCTTCTTTGCCTACGGCCCGGTCCTCGCGTTCACGCACGAGCTGACCGAGTGGCTCGTGCGTTAGCCCCCAAAACCCGCATTATTTCTGCATTTCCCCCAAATCCAGACTGAAATCTCCCTACAAAACCGCTCCACTATGTCTGGTAGTAAGTCCCCCCGCCCCTCTATCCTTTCTGCGGGCTAGTCCGCTCGCCGCTACCGCGATTTCCACCCGTCGTAATTTTGCTATCAGCGGCAATTTCTGTTTTCGCAGGAAGGTCTTGATTATGACTGCACTTCGATCGGCGCGCGCGTCGCGCTGGTTGCTCCCGTCCGTCCTCGTCCTCGCATTCGTATCGCTCGCCGCCACCGTGTTCGCCCAGAATCCCAACGGCGCTCTGCGCGGTGAAGTCCAGGACAGCTCCGGCGCCCGCGTTGCCGCCGCCCGCATTACCGTGCGGGCGTCGGGATCTTCCATTGTTCGTGACGGAATCGCGGACGCCCGCGGAGAATTCCGGATCGAGGGCCTGATCCCGGGAACCTACCACATGATCGTGGGCGCAAAAGGCTTTGCCGAAGCCGCCGCCGACGTCAACGTCGAAGTCAGCGTCGTCCGCGATGTCACCATCACTCTCAAGCCGGCAGGCGGCCAGCAGACGGTAAACGTGGAGGGAACTTCTTCCTCAATCACGACCGAAATCACAGATACTTCGAGTGCCGTGCGCGGAGGCGTGGTGGGCAGCCGCGATCTGGAAGATCTGCCGCTCCCGGCCCGCAGCTTTGCCAACATCGCTTATCTCGTCCCGGGAACCGAACCGGTCGAGCCTTCCGACCCGACTAAAGCGCGCATCACAGCCGTCTCCACCGGCGGGAGCTCCGGTTTGAACAACGAACTCTCCGTCGATGGCGCCGATAACTCCGACGACTGGATTGGCGGGTTCCTCCAGAACTTTTCACCCGATGGCATTCAGGAGTTCGCCGTGCGCACCTCCAACGAGGACGCCGAAAGCGGTTGGACGACCGCCGGTTCCGTCGTCATCACCACCAAACACGGCACCAACGATTGGCATGGCGACGGCGCCTTCTATGAGCGTGACGCGTCGCTCAACGCGCGCTTCCCCATCGAAAATCCCGCCCAGACCTGCACCGATGGTGTCTGCGTCAACAATCCCAAGCAGCCTTTCTCGCGTCAGAACTATGTCGCAACCCTCGGCGGCCCCATCGCAAAGAACAAAGTATGGTTCTTCACTTCCTTCGAGCATGTTCATGAGAATGCGAGCATCGCTTACAGTCCCAACAGTATTACGCAGTTTGACGCGCTCGCCCAATTGGCATCCGACGGCTTGATCACGGGCATTCCGTCCATTGCCGTTCCCGCCACGGTTCCCATCCCCTTCCGCGATTACATCGGCTCGATGCGTTTTGACTGGGCGCAGTCTTCCAAGTCGAACTGGTTCCTGCGTACTTCCGGCGATAGTTACCTCACCCACAATGCCTTGGTCCAGCAGGGCACGCTGCCTTCGACTGGCCTCATCACGCATAACAATTACTGGAATGTCGCGCTCAGCAACACCTACAGCTTCAGTCCCACCTGGGTTGGAACTTTGGTGCTTGACGCGAGTTTGCTGCACCTTACGCAAACCCGCAACTCGGACCTGGGCTTTGCGCTGGCCTTTCCCTTCAGTTCCACCGCATTGACCATCTCCGGCTTTGAAACCTTTGGCGACAACCAGTTTGCCACTCCCATCACGCTTTTCCCCGACCTCCGCAACCAGGACAAATACCAGGTCCGCTACGACATAAGCCATGTGCTCGGCGCGCACGCCCTTAAGTTTGGCGTCAACCTTATTCATGAACCCGTGCTCGGTGGCTCCTTTGCGTCCACTGCTGAGACTCTTGCTCAATACGTCAACAACCCAACCTACTATGTGCAAAACCCGGGCGTGTTCGGAACCTTCACCCCGCAGTGCATTGGCTTTACCGCTTCCGATGGCTCGACTTGCGGCTACAGTTCCGCCGGCGACGGCAGCTTTTCCCAGAACATCCAAAGGCTGGCTTTCTACGGCGAGGACTCCTGGCGCGTATCTCACCATCTGACCGTCAACTACGGCCTGCGCTATCAGTCCACCTGGGGACTGATGACTGGCTCCGGCCGGAGCGAAGCCGATAACTCCGCCTATCAAACCTTGCTGGCGCTTGGAATTCCTATCGTGCCCAGCGTGCCGCAGGATTATCGCAAGCAAATCGCGCCTCGCCTCGGCATCGCGTACTCTCCCGGCAGCAGCGAGAAAACCGTCATTCGCGCCGGCTTCGGCTTGTACTATGACGATCTTGCGCAGAATGGTTGGGCGACCGCATTTCAAGGCGTCAACAACACCAACTTCACCACCGGAACCTGCTCCCTTACAGGCGCGCCCGGCTCCTTCGCGCTAGTGGGCCCCGGCTGTCTGCAAGGCGGCGCCCTCGCAACCGGCAACCTCATCGGCTCCGATTACAAAACGCCCTACGCCGTTCACACCACGGTCGGCGTTCAGCACGCTTTCAACGAACGTTGGCTCGCCAGCGCCGACTATGTCCACGAGCAAGGCAATCACGGATACCGCGCCTTCCCCTACGCCAGCGGCTCGACCTTAACCTCCCCGCTCATTCCCGCCTCTGACACGGCCGATCAACTCGCGTTTGTGCCCAACGTCAATATCTTTGAGGCCGACAATCGCTCCAGCTACAACGGCCTCATGCTGCACCTCCAGGGCAGTATGAGCCGCTTTAGCCTGGTTGCAAACTACACCTTCTCCAAAGCGCAGACCTGGGGTTGCGTGCTGGGAGAACTTTTCGACTACGTCGATGGCGTCTGCCAGGTGCCGAGTGGGTTCGCCAACGCGGGAACTCTGAGCGCCTTTGGACCCGGCGACTACGGCCCTTCCGGCGAAGACGTTCGCCACCGCTTCGTCTTCGCCGGTACTTTCCACATTCCCGGCGGCATCGAGTTGAGCACGATCAATCAGCTCGAGAGCGCCCGTCCCATCACCATCACCACCGCCGACAACAGCGGCCGCATCTATGTGAACGGTGTCTACACCAGCCTCGACGAATTCCGCGGCACTCCTTATATTCAGTCCGACCTCCGCGTCGCCCGTCCCATCAAGCTCAACGAGCGCTGGCAGCTTTATCCCTTCGCCGAGTTCTTCAACATCTTCAACCGCAATAACCCCGGCGCCAACTTCGCCGTAAACATCGTGCAGATTCCCGGCGTCGAAACCGATCCCAAGAATCCCAATAACGTCGTTGGCATTTGCAATCCCAACTGCGTGCCCATCACCAGCCTGAAGCAGCTTGAAATCCCCGAAGGCGCACTCGGAGACTTCTTCGGCCCCGGCACGACCGTCGGCATCCCCTTCGCCGCCCAGCTTGGTATCCGCGTGAACTTCTAGGCGCGCGGTTGGTTGTAGCTGTTGAATTTTGGATTCTGTGATGTTGCTCGTGTGGCGCGGACACTCCTGTCCGCGCGCATGCAGCGACTCAACTCCCCGCGTGGACCACACCCTCCGCGCCAAAAAGGGTTCGCAGCCTCCGCTCTGCGCCCTCCGCGATCTCTGCGTTTAACCGCGAACGCAGCAGATTCCCGTGCATCCTCGCCCGAACTTCCCCTAGAATAAAACTTTCGCCGCAGCGAACTCATGCCAGCCATGCCCATCCGTCTCTACAACACGCTCTCCGCCAAAATCGAAGACCTCAATCCCATCGACGCCAACCGCATCCGCATGTACGCCTGCGGCCCCACCGTCTATGACTACGGCCACATTGGCAATTTCCGCACCTTCATCGCCGTCGATCTCCTCTATCGCTTCCTCCTCCAATCCGGATACGACGTCCGCTACGTCATGAACATCACCGACGTCGACGACAGAATCCTAAGCAACGCCGCTCGCGACGGCGTAACCGTGCAGCAGTACACTGCAAAATACACGCAGGCGTTCCTCGAAGATTCCGCCACGCTCAACGTCGCGCCGCCCGCGCTCGTCCGGGCCACCGACCACATTCAGGAGATGGCCGAGTTCATCGCCGGGCTCGTGCAAAAAGGTTTCGCCTACCGCACCGACGACGGCTCTTATTATTTCCGCATCGCCAAATTTCCCGACTACGGCAAGCTCTCCAAAAAAGATTTTGCCGGCATGACCGACGGCGCCCGCGTCGACGTCGACGAATACGAAAAAGACAGCGCCCGCGACTTCGCCCTCTGGAAGGCCCCCAAGCCCGGCGAAGCCTCGTGGGACACGCCCATCGGCCCCGGCCGCCCTGGCTGGCACATCGAATGCTCCGTCATGTCGATGGAAGAACTCGGCCCCAGCTTCGACCTCCACGCCGGCGGCGAAGACTTAATCTTCCCCCACCACGAAAACGAAATCGCCCAGTCCGAGTCGCTAAGTGGCCAACAGTTCGCCCGCCACTGGTTCCACGCCCGCTTCCTCCTGGTCGAAGGCCAAAAGATGTCCAAGAGCCTCGGCAACTTCTACACCCTGCGCGACCTCGTCCTGAAAGGCCACAAACCCTCGTCCATCCGCTGGCTCCTCACGCAAGTCCCCTACCGCAACCAGCTCAACTTCACCTTCGACGGCCTGAACGCCGCTGCCAGTAGCGTAGAAAAGCTGCGCAACTTCCGCTTCCGCCTCACGAGCTCGCAATTCCCCGCCGGATCGAACGCAGCCATCGCGCAACTTGCCACCGAATCCGCCGAGCGCGTTACCGCCGCCCTCAGCGACGACCTCAACACCGCGGAAGCGCAGGGCGCCATCTTCGACATGCTGCGAAAGTCGAACACGGCGCTCGACGCGGGCGAGGTTCATCAGGAAGATGCGCTCTCTCTCTTAGCCGCGCTTGATCGCTTCGACGCCATCTTTGCCGTGTTGAAAGACGACGATCAGCCGAAGATGAAAGCAATCCTCGACTGGGCCAAAGCCGAAGGCCGCGCCGACATAAGTCCGCAACTCGAAGAACTGGCCGGCAGCGCCCAACTCGCCGACGATCAAATCAATCAAAAGCTGGCCGACATGGAAGCCGCGAGAAAAGCGAGAAACTTCAAACTGAGCGATACCCTCCGCGCCGAGCTAACCAACGCCGGCATCATAGTAGAGAACACAAAAGAAGGCGTCCGCTGGAGAAGGAAATAGGAAAGGCAATTTGTAATTGGTAATTTGTAATCTACTTCGGCGATTCGCAAGCCGTTGAATTACGAAATTACAAATTGGAAATTACACATGCTGTCCCTGGAAGCCCTAATCCGCGAAGCCGAAATCGCCCACGGCCACCTCTGCGCCGGCCAAATCCTGGGTGTCCGCCTGGCTATGCTGGGTCTGGCCAAACTCGGCATCGAAGACCCGCGCGGTAAAGACCGCAAGCGCCTCGTCACCTTCGTCGAAATCGACCGCTGCGCCACCGACGCCATCTCGGTCGTCACGGGATGCCGTCTCGGCAAGCGCGCCCTGAAATTCCGCGACTGGGGAAAAATGGCTGCCACCTTCGTCGACCTCGCGGCCAAAGTTCCCGGCCCCGACGCGCCAGATCCAGAGGGTGCCCCACTCAAGCCCGGGGTCCCCAGCGAGCCTGGTTTTGGCTCGCTGGGGCGGAAGCCTTCTTTTGGCTTGAGTGGGTCCAAAGCTGATCACTGGTACAAAGCCATCCGCATCGCGGCCAAAGAATCCTCCAAGCAGCGAGCCCGCGAACTCCACCCCGAAATCGAAAACAAAAACCAGCAGCAGATGCTAGCCTACCGCAAACTCTCCGACGACGACTTATTCACCACGCAATGGATAAAGGTGGAGTTACTACCGAAAGAATTCCCCGGCTATAAAGCCGACCGCATAGTCTGCGCCCAATGCGGAGAAGGCATAAACTTCAACCGCGAAGTAGAGCGCGAAGGCCGAGTCTTATGCCGGGCATGTGCCGGCGAGCAATACTACGATCCACTATAGAGACGCAGCTTGCCGCGTCTCGGCGCTATCACCGGCTCTGCTCGTAGGCATGGGCCACGCGGAGCACCGTCGCCTCATCAAAGTGCCGCCCAAAAATTTGTAGCCCAATCGGCAACCCTTCGCGCGTCTCGCCGCACGGCACCGAAATTCCTGGGATTCCCGCCAGATTCGCAGTTACGGTATAGATATCCGCGAGATACATCGCCAGGGGATCATCCACTTTCTCTCCCAGCTTGAACGCTGCGGTCGGCGCAGTCGGCGCCGCGATCACATCCACTTTGTTGAAAGCCTCGTCAAAATCGCGAGTTAGTAACGTCCGCACCTTCTGCGCCTTTAAGTAATACGCATCGTAATAGCCTGCGCTCAGCGCATAAGTCCCAAGCATGATGCGCCGCTTCACTTCCATGCCAAATCCGCCGTCGCGCGTCTGCCGATACATTTCCCCAAGCGTCCGCGCACCGCGGGCGCGAAATCCGTAGCGCACGCCATCATACCGAGCCAGGTTCGCCGAAGCTTCCGCCGTCGCCACAATGTAATACGCCGGAATCGCATACTCGGTATGAGGCAACGAAACCGGCACAATCTCGCACCCGAGCGATGCTAGCTTCTGAATCGCCGCCTCTACCGCCGAGCGAACTTCCGCATCCAGCCCCGCTCCGAAATATTCCTTCGCCATACCAACTCGCAGCGGCCCATTCCCGCGCGCGTCACCCGCATTCGAATTACCCGACCTTGATCCGCCAGATGCCTTGTCCCGCACGGCATTCAGCGGCCTCTCCAGCTCTGACACATAATCCGGCACCGGAACATCCGCCGACGTTGCATCCATCGCATCGCGTCCTGCAATCGTGCGCAGCACAAGCGCCGCATCCTTCACCGTGTTAGTAAGCGGTCCAATATGATCCAGCGACGAGGCGAACGCGATCAGCCCATAGCGAGAAACCCGCCCATAAGTCGGCTTCAATCCGACCACGCCGCAAAAGGAAGCAGGCTGCCGAATCGAACCACCAGTATCGGAACCCAAAGTGGCAACCGCCATTCCAGCCGCAACCGCAGCCGCCGATCCGCCCGACGATCCTCCCGGCACGCGCTTCTTATCCCGCGGATTGCGCACCGGACGATAAGCCGAATTCTCCGTCGACGATCCCATCGCAAACTCGTCGCAATTGAGCTTTCCCAGCACCACCGCGCCCGCCGCTTCCAGTCGCACCACCGCCGTGCAGTCATACGGAGGCACAAAGTTGTCCAGCATCTTCGATCCGGCTGTCGTCCGCACCCCGCGCGTCACCATCACATCTTTGATCGCAATCGGCACTCCCGCCAGCGCCGGCAGTTCCTCTCCCGCCTCCGCCATCTCGTCGATCCGCGCCGCCTGCGCCCGCGCCCGCTCCTCCGACAGGGTCAAAAACGCCCCAATCTCCGCATCTTCCTTTTCTATGCGCGCAAAAAATTCCCCGGCCAAAGCCGAGGCGGAGATCCGCCGCTCGGCGATCGCGTTCCGCACCGCATCGATACCGAATTCTTTCACCTGGTCCGCCGTCATCCCTATCTCTCAATCACCTTCGGCACCAGAAAAAACGTCCCATCCGTCTCCGGGGCGCCCGCGATCGCCTCTTCATGCGGCAACGACGCCCGCAATCCTTCCTTCACGTCGTCGCGCGCGGCGTAACCAAAGCGCTCGTCCCGCGCCCCATCCCCAGGCTTGCGCCGGGCTGTCTCGTCCTCGCGGTGGAACTCCGCGACCTGCGCCATGGCCTCCACGCCCGACGTATCCAGCTCGCTCAGCCGATCCACATACTCCAGGATCGAATTCAAATCCCGCAGCAAGCGCCCGCGCCCCTCCCCCGTCAACTCCAGGTTGGCAAGCTCCGCCACATACGCAACGTCCTTTTCCGTGACTTTCATGACCAAAGCTATCCTGCCCGCGCCACCACTTCCGCCGTCTTCTCCCGCTTCTTCCGCAATTTCCTCAAGTGCGTCGCGGAATACAAACTGCCCCGGCACCTCTTCGCCCCGCAAAGACACGGAGCCGCGTCCTCTCCGTCATACAAGTTATAGTCGTACGTCAACTCTTCGCCCGGCTCAATATCTCGCAGCGCGATAATCCACATCTTCCCCGCGATCTGGTCGGTCTCGCAGTTCGGCTTGCACGAGTGGTTCACGAAGGCCGCCACGCCAAATCCATCGATGATCGCCTTCCCGCCATCCAGACCAAACAAATAGGTATTCTCAAAATCATCATAGAGGTCGTCCGCCTCTTCGTTCGTCAGCCGCTGCCCCACGTACTCGAGAATCAGCGTCCCCTTGCGGATGCGCTTCGTCGTATAGCACCCAAACGAATGAATGGCCGATTTCCGAATCACCAGGGTCATAAGTGTCGTCAAACTCCGTTCCACGCAAATCGCGCGAGCACATTTCCCAGAGCCCACCCCAAAAAGTTATCACGGACCCGAACCTAACCGTGAGTTGCACCGCACCGCGATCCATCCAGAAGCGAAGGCGGCCGAAATGCCCGGCGACGAGATGGCTCAAGGTTGCATCTAAAATCTGCTACTATTTCCGTCGAAAGAGGCTCCTATGGCTCACACTCATCCGCCGCGCTTCCTGAAAATCGTCGACGACGCCCGCGTCCGCGTCCGTGAAACCACCGTGGACGAAGTCAAATCCCGCCTTGATCGCGGCGACAAAGACAAGTTCGTCCTCGTCGATGTGCGCGAGGACCGCGAGTTCGCCGCGGATCACATCCCCGGCGCTGTTCATCTGGGTAAAGGCGTCATTGAGCGCGACATCGAAGCCCAATTTCCTGCCCTCGACACGCCCCTCGTCCTCTACTGCGGAGGCGGCTTCCGCTCCGCTCTCGCCGCCGACAATCTCCAGAAGATGGGATACACCAACGTGATCTCGATGGACGGCGGCATCCGCGAGTGGCGCGAAAAGTCGTACCCGCTGGAAAAAGGGTCTTAACAACGCGTCCGCCTGACAGCTCCTCGCCTTGCCTTTCCCCAGCCGCAACGATTACCATCACCTAAATTCATTCGTTACGGGACTTTTCCTCACAGCATTCGTACCTCAAGGAGGCTCTATGGCAACCACGATCTCTCCCGCTCAACTCGACGCGCGCGTCGCCGAATTTCTCGACAAGCCGCGCAAGATGCTTATCGATGGCAAATGGGTCGACGCCATCTCCGGCAAAACCTTCCCAACTTATAATCCCGCGACTGGAGAAGTCCTGGCGCAGGTTGCCGAAGGCGATGCCGCCGACATCGACGCGGCGGTGAAGGCTGCGCGGCGGGCGTTCGACTCTGGACCATGGTCTCGCCTTACCGCTTCCGATCGCGGCAAGCTGGTGTGGAAACTTGCCGACCTGCTGGAACGTCACATCGAAGAGTTCGCCACGCTTGAGACCCTCGATAATGGCAAGCCGCTTACGGTTGCGCGTGCGGCTGATGTTCCTCTTGCGGTCGATATGTTCCGCTACATGGCTGGTTGGGCGACCAAGCTTGAGGGCACGACGATTCCTATCAGCGTGCCTTATACGCCTGGCGCGAACTATCACGCTTACACTTTGCGCGAGCCGGTGGGTGTTGTGGGGCAGATTATTCCGTGGAACTTCCCGCTGCTGATGGCCGCGTGGAAACTGGCTCCTGCGCTGGCCTGCGGATGCACCGTTGTGCTCAAGCCGGCGGAGCAAACGCCGCTCACCGCGCTGCTTCTGGGCGAACTGATCCAGGAAGCCGGATTTCCCGATGGAGTCGTGAACATCGTTCCGGGCTATGGAGAAACGGCTGGCGCGGCGCTGGCTGCGCATGACCTTGTCGACAAGATCGCGTTTACCGGATCGACAGAAGTGGGCAAGCTGATCGTGCATGCTGCGACTGGGAACCTGAAGAAGGTCTCGCTCGAACTTGGCGGCAAATCGCCGAATGTCGTGTTCCAGGATTCCGACGTCGAAGCGGCCATTGGCGGCGCTGCAAGCGCCATCTTCTTCAACCACGGACAATGCTGCTGCGCGGGCTCGCGGCTTTACGTCGAGCGGCCTGTGTTCGATCGCGTGGTTGAAGGGGTTGCTGCCAAGGCCAAGAAGATCAAGGTCGGTTCGGGCATGGAACCGGGAACGCACATGGGACCGCTCGTTTCCGAGGAACAGTTGCAGCGCGTTTGCAACTACCTTGAGATCGGGATGAAGGAAGGCGCGACCGCGATGGCCGGCGGAAAGAAGCTGGGTGAGAAAGGCTACTTTGTCGAGCCGACTGTGCTGGTCAACACCAAAGAAGACATGCGCGTGGTACAGGAAGAAATCTTTGGACCGGTTGTTGCGGCGATTCCGTTCGACGATCCCGAAGAGCTGGTTCCGCGCGCCAACAACAGCATGTATGGATTGGCGGCGGGAATTTGGACGAAGGACATTTCGAAAGCGCATCGCCTGGCATCAGCTCTGCGCGCGGGAACGGTGTGGATCAACTGCTACAACATCTTCGATGCCGCGCTTCCCTTCGGAGGCTACAAGCAATCGGGCTGGGGCCGCGAGATGGGCAAAGACGTACTGAACCTCTACACGCAGACGAAAGCGGTTTGCACGCGGTTGTAACTAACACAATAGCTTCAGCAACAGCAGCGGCGGGCATCCTTGCCCGCCGCTTCATTTGCTCTTTTTTCACGAACTCCACGGCTTTCTTAACGCGACAATCGCATTCCTGATCGTGCATTACGTCGATTCTTCTAGACAATGTGCTCAATTTGCACGCTGCCCCACTTGTCGCGGAGATATTCGGCGACCAGCCGACGGTGGCAGTGCTCGGGGGTTACTTCGCTGCACAGGAGGCAATCGCCGTCGAGTAGCACACTTCTCGCTGAGTCCTCAATCCGCCGCGTTCGCATCAAATCGAGAAATTCACGCTCGTAGATTTCCCAGTCGCCTTTCTTTTTTTTGAAGGCATCTAGCATGTCCTCGGTGGGGGCTAGGTCGGGCACGTGTTCGTATGGGATGTTGCAGATGGCTTTCGAGAAATAGCGGAGGTCATCTTTTTTGGCGAAGCCGGCTAGTTGAGAGACGTTGTTCAGGCGGATATCGACAAGGCGTTTGACTCCGGCTTGAGAGAGGCGGGTGAAGAAGACTTCGGCGGATTTCTTTGTGAAGCCGATGGTGAAAAGTTTCATCCCGCGGCGCCTCGAATGGCCTGCGATTGGTCTTCATCGGGCACGTAGGCGATGCGCTCTTCCTGTCGCAAATAGGTGTCGTCGCGTAGTTCCCGCGGCGAGAGGAAGAGGTGCGTTTCCGGCATGTTGAGGAGGCGGGCGAGGCGGGCGAGTGCATCGGCGTGGGTTTCGATTGCGCCATCGACGAGGATGTGGCGGACGTCGAGTCCGAGCGCGTCGAGGTGGCGGCTGACGAGGATTGTGCGATGGCAGTCGAGGGGTTCTTTTTCGGCGCACATGATAGCGAGCGTGTGGGTTTGCATTGCTTCACGCACGCGGGTCAGGCCGTGCTGGAAGAGAGCGGTGCGGGCGAGCAGATCGTAGCGGACGCGGCCCTGGTCGTAACAGGATTGATCCTGGCTGCGGGCGCCGAGTTCGCGGCCGAGGAAGATGTAGGCGATGCCGGCGTGGCGAAGAAAGCGCTCCATCTCTTCGCGATTAAAGTGGGGATTCTGACGGCTGTAGGGGCGGGAGCGCACGTCGCCGATGGCGGTGATACCGTGCTGCTGGAGCAGCGCGACGAACTGGGCCACGGTGTGGGTGGAGTGTCCGATGGTGAAAACAGGCTCTGGCATTGGGGTCACAAATGCTGCTTGGGAATCACCGGCCTGGAAATGACGGCTGCAATCAGCTTATGGCATCGTTTGTCGATTTCAAAGGGGCGCGTGAGACTGAGACAAAGATACACGTCTTCGAGGCGGTAATCGCCCTCCTCTTGTGAGGCAAACTTCTCCTGCACCAGCGGGTCGGTCAAACTGAAATTGTAGTATTTGTCGCGGTAAAAAAAACGTCCGCGATAGGCGCGGCCTAGTTTGAATCGGCTGGTGAACGCTTCAACCGTGAGTTCCGCGCTGCGGATGAGCAGCAGAGAGCCTGGCAAAGTGGCGGCCTGGTCGGGGCGCATGCAGTCGTAATGGCCCTCGCGGGTGTTTTGCGAGTTGATCCAGATGGAGCAGGGGTGTTCGGCGAAATTCTCCAGATCGTTCCAGGACAGCTCGCCTGCTTTTTTCCATCCGCCGTTCGGGGCGACGATGTGATTTTCGGTTTGGGGATTTTCGAATGACTCCCGCAGCAAGGGCACGTCGATGATGTCGAGCAGGTACGGCCTTCCTCCATCCGAGTAGCCGTATTCCCGCGAACTCAACTCGCCTTTGGGGCGCGCGCTGATGGGGCGGATCCAAGCTCCCGGGGCGCCGTTGGGGAGGATTTCGCGGCCGGCGATGCAGCGGCCCATCGGCGCTTTGTAGGAATTGGCGAGACAGACGATGCGCTTCACGTAGGGCATGAAATGCGATCCGCCGCGGGGGCTCGAACCTTATTCCTACGCTTACGGGCGAGCATTTTCCAGTCTACTTATGAGGGTCCGATGGGAGTTGATTTTGAGGTTCCCTGAGACCTGGGAACTTGGAGCTGAGGGCTACTCGTAGCGGAGGGCTTCTGCGGGGAGGATTCTGGCGGCGGACCAGGAGGGGTAGATGGTGGCTATGAAGGAGATGCCGATGGAGACTGCGGCTACGATCAGGCCGTCCATTAGGCGGGGGGCGAAGGGGACGTAGTCGATGGAATAGACCTCGGGGGAGAGGGAGATGAAGTGGTAGTGGCCTCCGGCCCAGGAGATGGCGTAGCCGAGGGCTAGACCGATGACGGTGCCGATTACGCCGATGAGCATGCCTTGGGCGATGAAGACGCGGCGAATCTGGCGCTTTTTTGTGCCCATGGACATGAGAACGGCGATGTCTTTGGTTTTTTCCATGACCATCATGGTGAGCGAGATGAGGATGTTGAGGGCGGCGACGAAGACGATGAGGCCGATGGTGATGAAGGTGACGAGGCGCTCGAGGCGGAGGGCGTGGAAGAGGGGTTTGTTCTGCTCCATCCAGTTCGTGGTCATGAAGCCGGTGGAGCCGGTGACGCGATTGGCGGCCTGTTCGAGGGCATCGCCGACGGCGGGGGCGCGGTAGATGTCGTCGAGTTTGAACTGGATGACGGAGATGACGTCGCCGAGGCCGAAGAGTTCCTGCGCGTCGGCGAGGCGGATGAAGGCCCAGGAGGAGTCGTAGTCGAAGAAGCCGGAGTTGAAGACGCCGACGACGCGAAAGCGAATGTACTTGGGAACCATGCCGAAGGGAGTGAGCTCGCCTTGGGGCGAGGTGACGAGGACGACGGAGGAGACGCGGGCGCCGAGAGAGTCGGCGAGATCGCGGCCGAGAACGATGGGCGGCATGGCGGCGACGCGGGCGTGGAGGGCGGTGAGATCGTCGGGGGAGGGGGCGGGGTTGGCAGGAGTTTGTGCGGCGGGCGACGGGGACGCCGGTTGGGAGGCCGGCGCTACGGCTTCTTGCAAATCGTCCGCGGAGCCGACGTTTACGGTTTGGAGGAGGTCGCTGACTTTGCGCTCGTAGCGCGGCAACATGCCTTTGAGGACGGCGCCGCGGGCGCGTGGGCCGCGCGAGATGAGGACCTGCTCGTAGATGGCGGGCGCGGCGGCGACGACGTGGGGCTCGTGCTCGAGTTTGGCGAGGAGGGGACGCCAGTTTTGGATGCCATCGCTTTCGACGCGGAGCAGGCTGATGTGGGCGGTGGAACCGAGGAGGCGATCCTGGAGATCTTGGCGGAAGCCGTTGTTGACGGCGAGGGCGACGATGAGGGAGGCGACACCGGCGGCGACTCCGGCGATGGAGATGGAGGTGATGATGCCGATGAAGGCCTGACGGCGCTTGGCGCGCAGGTAGCGGGACGCGATGAAGAGTTCGAAGCGCATGAGCGGTCGTTAGCTATCAGTTGTCAGTTGTCAGTTCTCAGTTAAAGCGGATTATAGCTGGCGGCGGGGAAAGAGCTTTGGGAACAGGGCTGGGACTTTGGCGCGGTAGACGCGATAGTCTTCGCCAAATCGCTTTTCGAGCTCCGCGTCTTCCAGGCGGATCATCAGGACGCCGGTGGCGATGGCGAAGGCGGTTAGGGACCAGCAGACGGCGAGGCCGGTGCCAATGCTCCACGCCAGCATCTCGCAGAGATGCGCCAGATAGACCGGATGCCGCACGCGGGCGCGAATGCCGTCGGTCACCAGACGCTCGTCGCGATGACCGTTGTGAAGTTCCGGCATCCCGCCGAGTTGCTGCGCGCTGAAGTTCTTGCCCGACTTGGCGTAGAGGTAGAAGCCGGCAGCAAATAGCAGGGTAGCCGGAATCCACGCCCCCGCAGCCGAATAGAAAGAAACCTGCCGCCCCGGCCGCGTCAGGAGCGCCCCGATTGCCCACATGGCGATCCATGCCGGAAGCAATACCAGGTATGGCGCGCGCCGCCGCGCGCGCCAGCGCTCGGCGAACGGATGGATCATCAACCAGAACGCCGGGATCGTCGAATAGACTACGCAAGCCAGCCATCCGGCGAGTTGCAGCCACATTCGCATAAAAGAATGTTAGCAGCGTAGCAGTGGGTTCGACCGCGCACCCGCTACACCCTTCCAAGAGTTGTCATCCCGAGCGCAGTGAGGGATCTGCATCTTGCCGCGAACAGCAGATCCCTCGTTGCGCTCGGGATGACAACTCTTGGCCAGGGCGAACCAGCCAGGGCGAACCACCTTCAGACCACCGCCGCTTCCTGCTATCCTTCCCTCTCATGTCCCCCATTTTGACCAGTGTGCTGCTTGGACTGACTGCGGCGGCCGCTAACGTTTTTGGCGGCGCGATTATCGTGCAGAAGAATTGGGACCGCTCTTACCTGCGCTATTTCGTGGCGCTGGGCGCGGGATTCATGCTGGCCGTTGCCATGGTCGAGATGGTGCCGGAGAGCATTGAGCTGCGCGGACCGCGCGCCGGATTTCTTATTCTGCTCGGCTATCTGCTTGTCCACTTCTTCGAGCACACGGTCACGCCGCATTTCCACTTCGGAGAGGAGACGCACGCCGACGAGTTTCTCCACACCCACAAGAGCTACTCGGTCTTGGTCGGTCTGCTTATTCATACGTTCTTCGACGGCATCGCGATTGCGTCTGGGTTCATCGTCTCCAACTGGCTGGGGTGGGTTATTTTTATGGCCGTTTTCCTGCATAAAATTCCGGAGGGATTCACGATTGCGTCGGTGATGCTGGCGAGCGGGCGCAGCCGCGGGTTTGCGTGGGGGACTTCGGTGATGCTGGGAGCGGCGACGGTGGCGGGCGTGATGACGATGGCGATTTTTCATCGCGAGGTGGGATTCGGATTGCCGCTGTCGGCGGGCGTGACGATTTATGTGGCGGCGTCGGATTTGATTCCAGAGGTGAATAAGGAGACGGGAGTGCGGATGGCGCTGCTGGTGTTTGTGGGAGCGGCGTGCATGTTTGTGCTGGACCGGTTTGCGCATGTGCATTAGAGGTTGGGTTGAGCGGACACTCTTGTCCGCGCAGGCGGCTCATGCGCTGCACGCTCGCGGACAGGAGTGTCCGCGCCACACAAGCATTCGCGCCACACCTGCTAGAATTTGGGTTCACCTATTCTTGGCGCCTGCCTTGCGAGTTTGACTTATGCCGGACAATTCCACTTCAGGTTCTATGCCCGATTCTTCTGTGCCTACTTCTGCTATGCCTACACCGCGCACGCGCGTGGTGCGCGAACCGCACCGCGGAGTTTACGATCGCGAGACGGTTAATCGGATTCTTGACGAGGGGCTGATTTGCCATGTCGGATTTGTGGTCGATGGCCAGCCTTACGTGATCCCGACGATTTATGGGCGCGACGGCGATGTGCTTTACCTGCACGGGTCGGTGGCTAGCCGCATGCTGCGCAATTTGCAGCAGGGCATTGCGGTGTGCATCACGGTGACGCTGGTGGATGGACTGGTGATGGCGCGGTCGGTCTTTAACCACTCGATGAACTACCAATCGGTGGTGATCCTGGGGACGGCGACGCTGGTGGCGGATGCGGCGGAGAAACTGGCGGCTTTGCGGGCGGTGAGCGAGCACGTTGTGCCGCAGCGCTGGGATGATGCGCGGCAGCCGAACGAGAAGGAATTGAAAGTCACATCTGTGCTGCGAATTCCGATTGAAGAGTTTTCAGCGAAGATACGTGTGGGGCCGCCGATTGACGATGAAGCAGATTATTCGATTCCGACCTGGGCGGGAGTGATACCGCTGGAGACGAAGACCGGGGCGGCGATTGCGGACGAACGGTGTGAGCGCGAGTTGCCGGCGTACTTGAAAAATTACTCTCGCAAGAAGACGTAGCGGGGCGAGACGGCAGCATCGGCTAAGGCGCTGTGACCAGCTTGCGGAGAATGGCGGAGCATTCGGCGGCGGAGGCCTCTTCGCTGTGCGGGCTGTGGCGTCCGGTCTCGACGAAACGCAGGGATGACGCGGGAACGGACTGGTGGGCGCGCTCGATTTCTCCTGGCTCGGTGCGCGGATCATGCCGGCCGTGCATGAACGTGACCGGCACGCTCAACTCGCTCAGGCGGCCATCATAGAGATCCTGCTGCGGGTGCGTACTCTCATTGGCGAGTTGCAGCCATACGCGGCAATTCCTCGGCACAACATGCTGCCAGCGATTGGCGCCGTGATCTTCGCCCCGATCACCGCCGTGATCATCGCCGTGATCGTTGCCGTGATCATCGGCTAAGAGCTTTTGCAATTTGGCGCTCACGCTTTCAGGATGGTCGGCGAATTTCTGAAAGAAGACGGAGTGCGACGCGGGTTTTTTGCGATAGAGATGAAGCGCTTCGAGAAGGAGATGCTCGCAGCGGGCGGGGGCCATGAGGCCGATCATGGCGGCGATGACGGCTCCATCGCTGTGTCCCCAGAAAGTGGCGCGCTGAATGCCCAGCGAGTCGAGGAGGAGCAGAGTTTCCCCGGCGGCACGGCGGTGAAAGTCCGGAGGCAACGGTCCGGCGAACGGCGAAGAGCGGCCATGGCCGGAGCGGTCGGGAATTATGAAGCGGATTTGGCGATGCGCGATCTCTTCTTGAAATGCCTCGACCTGGCGATTGATCGGATACACGCCATAGCCCCATCCGCCGTGGAGGAAGACGAGCGGACGGCCGCCGCCGACATCGCGATAGTGGATCGCGACCGGAGAAACTCCGGGGGCATGGGGCGAATTTTTTAGTTCCAGAAAAGGCATCAGGGAATGAGCAAGAGCTTGCCCGTAGTTTTGCGGCCTTCGAGATCGCGATGGGCCTGCTGCGCCTCGGCGAGCGGATAGATGTGCTCGATGCGCAACTTTAGCTTGCCGTCGCGAATCATGCCAAAGACGGCACCGGCGCGTTTTTGCAGGTCTTCGGGCGTGAGCACGTAGGCGCCGAGCGATGGGCGCGTGAGAAAGAGCGAGCCCTTTTGCGTGAGGATGAGCGGATCGAAAGGCGCGACCGGGCCGCTGGAGCCGCCAAAGAGCGCCATCATGCCGCGTGGACGCAGCAGATTGAGACCCTTTTCGAAGGTCGTCTTGCCGACCGAGTCATAGACGACGTCAACGCCTTTGCCGGCGGTGAGGCGCTTGGTCTCGGCTTCAAAGTCGGTTTGGGTGTAGAGAATGACGTCGTCGGCCCCGGCGTCGCGGGCGAGCTTTGCTTTTTCGTCCGTGGAAACCGTGCCAATCACGCGTGCGCCGATGTTGTGCGCCATTTGCACGAGGAGCAGGCCGACTCCGCCGGCCGCTGCGTGAATCAGGGCGGTGTCGCCTTTTTTCAGCGGAAAGGTGTCATAGGCGAGGTAGTGCGCGGTCATGCCCTGCAAGATGGCGGCGGCGGCCTGGCGCTCGGTTACGCCTGCGGGAATTTTGACGAGGCGGTCGGCAGGGACAGCGGCGTATTCGGCGTAGCCGCCGAGGCTGAGCGTGTAGGCGACGCGATCACCGACGGCGATGCCACGCACTTCGCCATGCACTTCAGCGCCGACGGCGGTGACGGTGCCAGCGGCTTCCTGCCCGAGAATAAAAGGCAGAGCCTGCTTGTAGCGGCCCTCGCGGTTATAAACGTCGATGAAGTTGACGCCGCTGGCGGCGATTTTGACGAGCGCCTCGCTGGGCTTGGGTTGAGGAATGGGGAGGTCGGCGAGTTGCATGACCTCGGGCCCGCCGGTTTGGTTAATCTGAATGGCTTTCATAGAGAGTTTTGATGTCCTCGAAAATTTAGAAGATTCAGCATCGACGATTGTCAATCTCCACAGAACTCGTCCACTAGTCAGAACTTGAACACCGTTTTCTTGCCGGATGGATCGGTCACGGTTGTCTCTTGCACTTGTCCATCCGGCGCTTCGGCGTAATCGAAATGATAGGTGCTGGTCCACTGTTGAATGATTCGGGAAGTTCGTCCTCCCTTATGTTCAATGACCAGAATCTCACTTCCATTAGAGTCCTGGACCGCCGTCATCAGCCGCGAGGTGTACAAATATCGCGTAAGAAGGCGTCCATCTTCGCGAACCTCTGTTAGCTTGCCATACGGATCATAGGAATAGCCAATGACATGTCCGGCATTGTCGGCGGCTCGGATGATCCGATCGGCCGAATCGTAAGTGAACTGAATCTGGTGGGCGTGTGGAGAGGTGAGGCTCGTCAAATTGTGCCGGGCATCCCGAACGAACTTGATCTCGTCGCCATTGGGATTGCGCATGCCGATCAGCGCACCGTCAACTGGCCGCTTGGCGTAATACGCGTCGGGAAAACGATAGAGCGTTCCGTCGTGAAACGTCATATCCCAGTGATCGACGTTCCAGCGAATCTGGGATTTTTCGAAGATTGTTGGCGGCGTGCCACGGTGCTCACTTACGAAGTCCGCGTAACTGGTGCCCTCGGAGATGCGACTGTAATGAACCTGGCGGCCATCGCAGAGGACGAGTTCCATGTAGGTGTAGGGAAACCGGTCGCCGAAGGGAAAGATGTCGTAGGCGTGGTTTCCGCCGATGCCGAACGCGCGCGAGTGCGCGTCCCACGCATGGTACCCGCGCGTGAGGGCCAGAGGCATGGTATCGGGAACAAACAGGTCGGTTTTGCGCAGTAAGAACAGGCCCGAGCGCAGGTCGACCTCGTACTGTTCGACATTGTCATTGTTGTGCAGCGCGGGCGAGCACTGGCGAATGGATGCCTTCAGGGGCTGTGCTGCGGAGCCTCCCAGACGCTCGATCAGCAGACAAGGATAAGCATCCGCGGAAAGGGAGAGCCTGGCGCGTTCCTCCTCAGACTTAAGCCGGATGACGACCGGGCGCGAAGCACGGTATCGAACATAGCGGGGCACAGCGATCTGAAGGACAAGGAACAGAACTACCGCCGTCAGAGTGACTATCCGCAGGACCTTTTTGAGCTTGGGCGTTGGGCGTTTGCCCGGCGTTGGACTGGAATCCATGAGGTGAGCGTGGAGTGCCTCGCGACAATCAGTGTAGCGTGTAAACCGGCGGGCCAGGATTCGCCGCGGCCCGGGATTGAGAGGGATTCCAAAAGAAGAAGAAAAGGTGCCGTCGAAAGATGGCACCTTTAAAGGGATACGCGTTGTTGGCGTACGACTGCGACCCGCACGTCCTCTTAGGCGGCTGTCTCCTTGACAACTGGCTTGGCTGCGCCGACCCCAAGGAAGTTCGTCAGTTCGGGCGTCACTTCGTCGGCGTGGGTCCAGATGACGGCATGAGGACCGCCTTTGACGACGTGCAAGCGCGCGCCCTTCACCAGCTGAGCGGTGCGTTGCCCGGCAGCGGCGAGCGGAACAATACGGTCGGAATCCCCGTGAATCACGAGCGTTGGTACGTCGACGCGAGCGAGATCCTTGCGGAAATCCTCACCCCAGGTGGGGACGCATGCCAGGCTTGCGGTGGGCGAGGCGCTAAAGGCGACGTTGAGGCTGGCCTGGATTGCGTGGTCGCTGATGCGCTTTCCGAGCAACAGGTCGGCGTTGTAGAAATCCCTGAAGAATTGACCGAAGAACGCGTAACGGTCCGCGGCGACCGCCTTCTGGATGCCCTCGAAGACAGAACCGTCCACGCCTTCCGGGTTGTCCGGCGTCTTCAGCAGGAAGGGAGGGACGGATGAGATGAACACAGCGCGGCTGACGTCCTTCGACCCGTACTTGCCGATGTAGCGGGCAATTTCGCCTCCGCCCATGGAGAAGCCGACGAGCGCGAAATGACGAAGCTTGAGGTGAGTGATCAGATGGTGGAGATCGGCGGCGAAAGTGTCATAGTTGTAGCCGCCGGTTGGCTGGCTCGATTTGCCGAAGCCGCGACGGTCATAGGTGATTACGCGGTGCCCTGCATCGAGAAGTGCGGGAATCTGCTTCTCCCAGGATGCGCCGTTCAAGGGATAGCCGTGAATGAGGACAACGGGGTCGCCAGAGCCGTGGTCCTCGTAATAGAGTTGGATGTCATCTGAGTTTTCTTTACCTACATTGACGTGGGGCATGGAATTCCTCCTTCATAGAATTCGCAATTGCAGAAAGCCGAGGGCCCAAGTTTGGAGCCAAGGTGGGGACCCTGGAGCCGAACTTTAATGAAATTGCCTTTGCAGGCAACTGAGAGATATGCGGGTGTAGATGTGGGCGGAGGGGATCAGGATTCATAGTGGATTACGAGTGTCAAAAGACGGCGGTCGCGTCGCATCCGGGAGGGCAGTAACGGGCGGAGATTTGGCGGCGGGTGGAAGGGGATGGGGACGAGGCTGGGAGATGCCCTACGGCGTTTGCCCTGGGCGCAGCGCCTGGGGTAACATGCACAGCCGGTACCGAAAGTAACGGGACGGACGGGTCTGCGGTTGACCCGGCTATTTTTGCCAGATTACCATCTGAACATTAAGGGTTTGTGACTGGGCGGGGCCCTGTTGGCCACGCTGTGCCTAGAGGGTTGGCTGCATCTTTTTCAAGCTATGAGGTTTTCTCACCGGTATCCGGCGATCCTGCTTTGCGGTTTTCTGGCGGCGACATTGGGCTGCCAGAGCGCGCAGAAGCCGTCGTCATTTATGCCGCCGGAGCGGGCGCAAGCTCCCGCGATTATTTCGAACGCCGCGCAGGGCACGAGCCAGCCGAAACCGGCTGCCACCACCGAAGCCAAGCCGAACCAGCTGGCCGCGAAGGCTTTGGCGGTTGATCCGGTTGCCGAAGTGATTGCCCGCGTCGAGAAAGAGTATGGGGCGGGCGAGCAGAACTACCGCGCGGGGCATCTGGAAGCGGCGAAGCAGAATTTCGATTCGGCATTTAACCAGCTGCTGGGGAGCGGACTGGATGTGCAGTCCGATCCGCGGCTGGAAGCGGAACTCAATCGCATTCTCGACGGTGTTAACGGCCTGGAACTGGCGGCGCTGCAACAGGGGGACGGGTTCTCCGAACAGCAATCCGAACCGGCGCCGATTGACGAGGCGAACGAACTGACGCCGCCGGTTGACGAGAACGTCAGAGCCAAGGCCGAAGCCGAGATCAAATCCACGCGATCCGATCTGCCGCTGATGATGACCGACCAGGTTGCGGGGTATATCAACTATTTTTCGAATCGCGGTCGGGGCACGATTGAGCGCGCGCTGGCGCGGTCGGGGCAGTATGAGGAGATGATTCGCCGCACGCTGAAACAAGAGGGCGTGCCGCAGGATCTGATTTATCTGGCGCAGGCCGAGTCCGGTTTCCATCCGCTGGCGGTTTCGCGGGCGGGCGCGCGCGGGATTTGGCAGTTTATGGCGAGCCGGGCGTCGGGATATGGGCTGGAGCGGAACTGGTGGATCGACGAGCGGCAGGACCCGGAAAAAGCGACGCGCGCGGCGGCGCATCACTTGAAAGATCTTTATGACCAGTTCGGCGATTGGTACCTGGCCATGGCGGCTTACAACTCGGGCCCTGGAACGGTGCAGAGCGCGGTGAAGCGCACGGGGTACGCCGACTTCTGGGAGCTTTACCGGCGCAACGTGCTGCCGAAGGAAACGCGCAACTATGTGCCTATCATTCTCGCCGTGACCATCATGGCGAAAAACCCCGAGCAGTATGGGCTGGGGACGGTGGCGAAGGAAAAGCCGGTGCCGTATGAGACGGTGAAGATCGATTATCCGATCGACTTGCGACTGGTTGCGGAATGCGTGGATGCGTCGGCGTCGGAGTTGCAGGAACTGAATCCGAGCCTGTTGCGGTTGACGACGCCGAAGGACCAGGCGTTTGAGTTGCACCTGCCGGCGGGCAGCGCGGGAAAGTTTGAGACCGTGGTGGCATCGATTCCGGTAGATAAGCGCGTCTGGTGGCGGTATCACAAGGTGCAGGCGGGGGAGACGCTAGCCTCGATTGCGCGCACGTATCGCACGACGCCGACTTCGATCCGCGAGGCGAACAGCCTGGAGGAAGACGGGCTGGCGCCGGAAAGTCGGCTGATTATTCCGATCGCGCCGGGCAAGGAGAGCGACTCCACAAGGTACGCGCGCACGATTACGCGCTACAAAGTGCGCAAAGGCGATACGGTTGAATCGGTGGCGGAGAATTTTGGCGTGTCGGCGAAGATGATTCGCAGTTGGAATCGGCTGAAGGGCAACAGCCTGGCTACGAGGAAGACTCTGCTGATCCATCTGCCGGTGAGCGGGGGAGCGCGGGAAACGCAGGTCGTGGCGAAACGGCCGCGGCGTGCGGCGGGCGAGCGAGCGTCATCGAACGCGGGAGCGTCGGCCCACAAAACCGCGTCTCGCCACGTTTTGGCGCAAAGCGCGTCCTCAAAGGGAAGGTCCTCGCAACGCGCCGACGGCAACAAACAAGCTGCGGGGGGTGAGAATTCCTCGGCGGGACTAGTTCACCACAAGGTGAAGCAGGGCGAGACGCTGTACTCGATTGCGAACTCCTACAACACGACGGTTGCGGCGCTGAAGCACGATAACCGCAACATCGCGACGTTGCGGCCGGGGATGGTGTTAGTCATTCGCGGCGACCGCTGAGTTCGGTAGTGGTCGTTCGTCGTTGGGCTTTCGCCGTTCTTACGTTGGCCTGATCTGCATCTTACTCGCGATTCAGCTCACCTTCCATTACGCCGGCAATGGTTACAAAGCGTATCACGCCGCCGGCATCTTCGAAGACTAGCCCGGTGCCCTTGTCATTCACCACGGCGGCTACGAGATGGCCGTAGGATTTGGGAATGCCGCCCTGGGTCGGCGTTTGATCGTAGCGGTTGAGCTGCCCTTCTTTCATGCCGGTGATGCTGACAAAGCGGATGACGCCGTCTTTGTCTTCGAAGACGAGGCCGGTGCCGATGCGATCGGGGATGGCGGCGACGAGGCGTCCGTAGGATTTGGGAACAACGCCTTCGGCGGGCGCGGCATGAACGACGGCGGGCGCCTGTATAAAGTGAAGGCCGATCAGGCTTCCCGCTAATAACAGGAATGTGGCGGCGAGGACGAGGAGGGACTTACCGGTAATGTGGATGGTCATAACGTCACCTGGAGTCGAGATTCTGGGAAGTTATAAAGAGCGAATCGATCTTTTACGGATCGACTTCAATTTTGTGCATCATGCCTAAGTCCTCATGAAGGAGGATATGGCAGTGAAATACGAATATGCCGGCAATGGTCGGATCTCGAAAATCCATACGGACCTTGACACTGGGGTAGGGACCCGTGCCGGTCCAGTAAGGGATGGTGACGGTGTCGAGCATGTCGTTGTTCGGAACGCGCTTGCCATTGACCTCGAGCAGTTTGAAGTGAATCTGGTGGATGTGGAAGGCGTGCGTTTCGAGCGCGCGGTTTTCAATGGTCCAATCCTCTACGGCGCCGACTTTGGTCTTGATCACTGGCTTCTCATCGGGCTCGAAGACCTTTTGCTGCTGGCCCTCGACTGTGACGTAGAACTGAATCGGACCGTTGGTGCCGCCAAACTCCTCGGAGAAATATAGTTTACGTTCTGCCGTCACCTTGACGTTGTCGAGATCCGACCATTTCATGCGCGCGGCGGGGGCGTGCGAGTTCTCGTCTGAAGAGAGGGGCTGCGCGGACGCAGCGTTGCCGGTGAGAGAACCGCCTACGGGATTGATGGATGCGAGTAGAACAGAGAGGTCGGGGTTTCCGGTTGGTCCGGTGTCATAGGGGCCGACGGAAAATTCACCGAAGCCCCCCACGGGAGGGCCAGTAACGATGAACTCCGCCCGTCCAGCGGGAGGAATAAGGACGGATTCGACGTTTCGAGTGTGGTTCAGCGGATAGCCGTCGAGCGCGATTAGTTCAAGTTTCTCAGCCTTGCTATTGATCAAGACCTTAAGCGGTATGAAGTCCTGAAGCGTGGCATTGGCGACGCGCCAGAACTGCCGCTCGCCCGGCTTCATGTTGATGAAGGGCGCGGGGCCATCGGGGAAGAGCGAGACCTGATAGTTGAGGCTCAACTGATAAGGGCCGGGAAGCCAGGGGACGAGATACTGCTGCCGAATGACAAAGACGCGCTCTTCCAAGCCTTTTACTTCCGGTCTTACCTTCTCCATGCCGTTAACGATGATAGCGCCGGCGGCTCCGCCATTGACTTGAAATTCGGTGAAACCATGAACGTGCGGGTGATACCAGTAAAGGCCGGGCGGCGTGTCGGCCGGAATTTGAATGTTGAAGTTGAAGGCGGGCGAACCGGGCTGGATGAGGGTGTCAATCACGTCATCCTGGTGGCAGACGGGAGGAATGGGCATGCCATGAAAATGCAGGTTGGTGGAGCTGACGGTGGGTGTACCGCTATCGCCGCAGACGGGACCCGAGGCGGCGTGGTGCATGCGCATTTTCGAGGCGTCATTGTCCTGAATTACGTCGGCCAAGTTGAGCTGTAACTGGTCGCCGGGATTGAGGCGGAGCGTGGGCGCTTCGACGATTCCACTCGGAGCCTGATATTGATAGCAGTAATGGGTGTAGCCGAGTTTGTCAACGGACTCGCCGAGCGACAAATCGGCTTGCAGAATGCCGCTCTTAGGCGTGAGCGTGTACGCATCCTTCACCTCCGTGCCAGATACGGGACGGTCCGGGCACTGGGCGGATAAGCCGGTGGAGAGGACGGATAAGATGGCGGCTGCGACCAGGCAATGAGTAAGACGTGTGAGAATCATAGGTAGAACACCTGCGTAACGTATTCTTTAAAGCTGAGGCTAAAACTGGCGCGGCGGAAATCTGCCGAGGGAAAGCAGGCCGCGGCTGTATTCATCGGTCGTAGGAGAATCGCTCGCCTCGCGCAATGTGCACTTCTGGCCCTTCACGGTGAGGTTCAGGGCCGCGATAGTGGAGGGGGCGCCAAACTCCGCTACGAAGACTCCTCCGCCATTCCCGCTGATTTGCTGCAGCGCCATGCCTCCGAGATAAGACCAGGCCTGCACATAATTTCGCACCTTCGTCGATGTACAGCCGCGGGTGATCTGTCCTGTGTTGTTGTCAAAAAACGCGGCTGTAACTACGTCGCCCTGGTTGTTACTGATATAAAGAATGGTCTCATCCGGACTTAGCAGGACATTGCTGGAACTGATTCCGCTGTGAGTGCTATAGACGACGGTCTGAGTAAGATGACCGGACGAAATGTCGGAAACCTCGACTACGTCCGAAGTCGAAGTATCTCCGAAGACGGCGAAGTGGCCGTCCTGCGTGATGTCGATGCCGTTGGGGTAAGTCTCACCTCCGGCGGATGCGGTAGAGTTCTGTTTGTCGCCGTTGGATACGGGAGTTCCCGAGGAAATGTTGAAGGACTCGATTGAGCCGTCGGCGTAGGAGGCGATCAGAATGCTCCCATGGAGAGCCATGCCGTCGATCAATCCGCCATTCAGCCCGCTGACGGCGACATCGTTTAGGAAGACCAGAGAGCAGGCGGACTGGATTTGAAAAGTGGCGATCGTGTTGGAGGAGCTGAAACTGGCATAGACGTATTGCGCATTAGCGGCGAGTCCAATGCCGTTGGCCGAGCCCACGTCGGATTGCGAGCCTGGGGCCGATCCGCCCGCAATGCCGGATCCGGGAACAATCCAGAAGACGTCGTTGGTGAAGGCCTCAGATGCGAAGATGCACTGCGTGCCGCCGCTGTTGACGGCGACCACGCGGGCCATTCCGAACAATCCACCGCCGATGCCAAGTCCCGGCCCCGGTATTTCCATGGCAAATGTGAGCGCGCCGCCGGAGCCGATGGTGAAGAAGGAAACGCCGTTGGAGAAAGAGTCGTCGTTGGTAAGGAGGTAATCCTGCGCGGCGGCGGGGCGTGTGAGGAGGGAGATGAAGATGGCGATCAGGAGCAGGAGGGCGGCGCGGAAGCTAGCGACCCAACGGCGCGGACCCGGCGCGACAGCGCGGTTGATGCAAGAAGCTGGAGAATTCATAAGGGCAGACACCGGCGCGGGGGACGTAGCTAGTTGGATTATTGGAGCACATCGGGGGGAGAGATTCAACAGGGAAAGAGGATATTGAGATACCGATGGGTACTAATGTACGGGCATTGACGTACTATCGCCGCCGTCGTTGACGGGCCGTCTATGCGTATGCGGAGCTGAACGTACTGCCAGTTTTGAACGAGCAGAGGGGGGCGAAGCTCGTTTGCTAGACAGGAACAGGGACGCTTTCGACGATGTCTTTCAGGACTTGATCGGACTGCTCGGACTTTCTGAGAGTGGAGGCGTAGTGAGGGTTGACGACTACGCGATGCGCGAAGACGGGAACGGCGAGCGGCTTGAAATCTTCGGGAGTGCAGTAGTCGCGGCCATCGAGGAAGGCTTTAGCCTGGGCGGCGCGATAGAACATCAGCGAACCGCGCGGCGAAACGCCGAGGGAAAGATATTCGGACTCGCGAGTTTTGGCGACTATGGCGAGGGCGTAGGTGATGAGCGATTCGTCGACGTGGATCTGCGTGACGGCGTGCTGGATTTCGAGAACATCGGCGGCATTGAGCACGGGACGCAGCTTTTCGAGCTGAGCGACGCCGGCTTCGTCGCGCAGGATTTCGCGCTCGGCGCCGGGTTCGGGATAGCCCATGCGGACGCGCATGAGGAAGCGGTCGAGTTGGGACTCGGGCAAGGGATATGTGCCGTGATGCTCGATGGGATTCTGGGTGGCGATGACGAGGAAGGGCTGCGGGAGCGGGTACGAGAAGGCGTCGACGGTGACCTGGCCTTCGTTCATGGCTTCCAGGAGCGCGGACTGGGTTTTGGGCGTGGTGCGGTTGATTTCGTCGGCGAGCAGGACGTTGGCGAAGACCGGGCCGCGCTTGAACTCGAACTTCTGCTCGATGGCGGAGTAGATGGAAATGCCGAGGACGTCGGAAGGCAGCATGTCACTGGTGAACTGCACGCGCTGGAAGGAGCAGTCGAGGGCGCGGGCGATGGCCTGGCCGAGCGTGGTTTTGCCGACTCCGGGAACGCCTTCGATGAGCAGGTGACCGCGCGCGAAGATGGAGACGAGCGCGAGGCGAAGCACGTCGTCTTTGCCGCGAATGACGGTGCGCAGCGACTTTTCCAGTTGCGCTGCGCGGCTGGAAGCCGCGCTGGCTGCGTGAGCGGACATTGGTTGAATTCTACTATGCCGCGCGAATGCGTTCGTCGTTACCGGAGTCACGGATGCGAATCCGCCTTCGGACGGGCGCGACAGACCGGGGATTTCGGCTGTCGTATACTGTCGAACTATGCTGACTTTTCGCTCTGCTGCGCTGGCCGCTGTTCTTGCTCTTGCGTTTTCGGCATTGTTAAGCGCGCAGCCAAAGGATACTCCGATGACTTACCACGCGCGTGGCACTTTTACTGTCGATGTCCATCCGCTGACGCCGTCGCCTGCGGAGGGAGTTTCTCGGTTTTCCATCGACAAGCAGATTCACGGCGACCTGGAAGCGACCACGACGGGCGAAATGTTTTCCGCCGGCGACCCGAAACAGGGCGTTGCCGGCTACGTTGCGATCGAAGTTGTGACCGGCACGCTCGCGGGAAAACACGGCAGCTTCACGTTGCAACATTCCGCGACGATGGATGCCAATGGCCGCAAGATGTCCGTCATCATTACTCCGGGATCGGGAACGGGCGAGTTGAAGGGCATCTCGGGCACCTTCGATATTCAGATCGACAATGGGAAACATTCGTACGATCTGGAGTACACGCTGGGGAAATAGCTCTCAGGTCTCAGGTCTCAGCTCTCAGGTCTCAGCTCTCAGCTCTCAGGTCTCAGGTCTCAGCTCTCAGGTCTCAGCTCTCAGCTCTCAGCTCNNGCTCTCAGCTCTCAGCTCTCAGGTTAGAAAATCGAGATTTTAATTGGTTGCTTCCAACAGCGGAATCTAGCGCAAAAATTCTGCGGGCCTGCCGGTTAGCCTTTCAATGCGCTTCGCCGTGGGCGGATGGGTTGAGAAGAGGTTGCCGAAGCTCATGCCTCCCAAAAATGGCTGAATGATGAAAAGATGCGCCGTGGAGGGCGTCGCCAGGAGCGGGGCCTGGCGCGAAGCGGCTTCGATTTTGGCGAGGGCGCTGGCAAGCGCGTAGGGGTTGCCGGTCCAGTGCGCGCCGGTGTCGTCGGCTCCGTATTCGCGGGAGCGGGAGACGGCGAGCTGAATCAGCATGGCCGCGAACGGGGCGAGGAAAATCATGATGAGCGCGGCGAAGCCACCGCCGCGGTCTTCGCGGTTGCGGCCGCCGTAGCCGCCGAAGATCATCCCCCATTGCGCGATGTGGGCGAGCCAGGTGATGGCTCCGGCGAGGGTGGCGGCGATGGAACTGATCAAAATGTCGCGATTGCGGACGTGGCCGAGTTCATGCGCGATGACGCCTTCGAGTTCGTCGTCGTTGAGCAGGCCGAGAATGCCCTGGGTGACGGCGACCGAGGCGTGGTGAGGGTTGCGTCCGGTGGCGAAGGCGTTGGGCGAATCGGAGGGAATGAGGTAGACCTTGGGAGTGGGAAGGCCGACTTTTTGCGACAGGCGCTCGACGATGTTGTAGACGCGCGGGAGATCGTCGCGCGTGATGGGCTGGGCGCGATACATGGCGAGGGCGATTTTGTCGGAGAAAAAATAAGAGACGAAGTTCATGACGGCAGCGAAGACGAGGGCGAGGAGCATGCCGTTTTCGCCGCCGAGAGCGCGTCCGACGACCATAAAGAGGAGGGTCATGACGGTGAGGAGAAGGGTGGTTTTGAAGATGTTGCTCATAATTGCGTTTGCCTCGGGAAATCAATTGTATTGGATGAAACGGGCGATGGTTGCGGCTCGAGAGCCGCGAGTCCAGATACCCCCTCTGGTGCGGTCTTTCAGAATCAAAGACTTAGCGGCCGTTTCCGCCAGGTCTTTGAGAAATAAGGACTTACGGATAAAGTCTTTATAAAACAATGACTTAGGATGTTGGACTCGCCCGAAATCACCGAAGCGCCATTTTCGGCCAAGGACTCTGGCTTTGGTTTTCTTTCGGCGAAGTCAAGTCGCGTGACTGACTTCTCTTGCCAGGAACTCTAGCCGTTTGTGCGCCAAGGCGGGCGAGGCCCGTCACACCCAACTGAGAAGCCGGTCACTGCATTCTGGGCGTTGGCGCTTTAGACTCCCGAAGAGCAGACCGTTTTATCTCCCAATCAGAGATTCTCTCTCTGCCATCTCATCCCAGGAAGGCGTTCCATGCGAATTAAAGCAGCGGCAATCCTTGCATTCCTGATCCTATTCATTTTCATCTTCTTCATTTTCACCGCCATCGCGGCGGCAGCTACGCAAAAAGTTCTGTACACGTTTACCGGCGGCGCCGATGGCGCGGAGCCTTATGCCGGATTGATCTTCGACCCGGCGGGCAATCTCTATGGGGTTACCCAAAATGGCGGTCTTTACAACGGGGGAACAGTCTTTGAACTTACGCCATCCCCCGGCGGCGCCTGGACTGAGACCGTTCTGTACAACTTCACGGGCGGGAGCGACGGCGCGGATCCAACTGGCGACCTGGTCATGGATGCCTCGGGCAACCTGTACGGCACGGTCGTGACGGGCGGAGATCCTTCCGCGCAGTGTGGAACGGCGTGGGAGTTGTCACCGGCACAGGGTGCATGGACGTTTGCAGTGAAGCGCACTTTTCTGGGCGGATCGAAGGACGGGTGCGGTCCGCTGGCAGGCGTGACGCTGGACCAGTATGGGCGGCTGGCGTACATGACGACCACCGCGGGCGGGCAGTATGGAGTTGGAGCGGCCTTTGGACAATTCATGGCGAGCTTTGGAGTGAAGCGCGGCGGCGACCCATCGGGCACGGTGAATAGTTGGGGCTTTGGCGCGGCCTATAACGGCGGAGCACACGGCGCGGGCACGGTTTATTACCTGAACTTTATGTGCAACGATGCGAGCCCGGAAAAGGGGGGCTGCTTCGAGTCCATCGTCCCCAAGCATGCATTCACCGGGGGCAAAGGCGGAGCCAACCCGAGCGGCAGCCTGCTGGAAGCGACGGCCGGAGAATGGAACGTCATGTATGGCACCACATTCAGCGGCGGAAAGTACGGGAAAGGCACGGTCTATCAGCTCATGCAAAATGCCAAAGGCGGTGCCACCTTCTCTACGCTGTACAACTTTTCCGGCGCGGATGGAGAGAACCCGAATGCCGGCCTGGCGGCTGACGCCGCGGGGAATTTATATGGCACGACGTCATCGGGAGGGAGCGACCCGGGCTTTTCCGGGACCGTTTTCAAACTGACGCCGAGCGTGGGGAAGAAGGGTAATGTGGTGTGGGACTGCACGACGCTCTACAGCTTTTCCGGCGGAGATGACGGCGGAGACGTTTACAGCGGACTGGTGATGGACGCGGCGGGCAATCTATATGGCACGACCAATGACGGAGGAGCATACGGGCAGGGCGTGGTGTACGAGGTTATTCCGTAGGGGGAGATTGTAGCGAGATTGAAGTGGCAAAAAGGGCCCAGGTTCGCGGACCGCGCACGAAGAGCGGGCGGGAACCTGGGCTTTTGTTTAATCGAAGCGGGCGCGCGACTCGCTGGAAGTGCCGCCGGCTGCGGGGACGTAGCATTCCAGCGTGTAGTCCATGACCATGCGGTCGGCGTTGAAGCGCCAGCCGAGGGTGCGAATGGTGCGCTTCATGCGCTTGATCCATCCGCCCGGCAGCCCGTCGCGATCACGATGGTAGTAGAGCGGAATGACCTCGTCGCAGAGGACGCGCATTAAATCATCGGCGTCGCGGCTGTCATGAACGTTCATATCGGAGTGGGTGCGGCCGCCGCCGATGGCGAAGCCGTTCATGCCGTCATAGGCCTCGGCCCACCAGCCATCGAGCACGGAGAGGTTGAGGCCGCCGTTTAAAACGACTTTCTGGCCGGAGGTTCCGGAGGCTTCGAGGGGACGGCGCGGATTGTTGAGCCAGACATCGACTCCCTGGACGAAGTGGCGGCCGACGTTGATGTCGTAATCCTCGATGAAGACAAACTTGTCGCAGAACTGGGGATCGCGCATGAGTTGGGCGACCTGCTGGAGGACGCGTTTGCCGGGCTCATCGTTGGGGTGAGCCTTGCCGGCAAAGACGAACTGCACGGGGCGCTTGGGATCGTTGACCACGGTGGCAATTTTTTCGAGGTCGGTGAGAATGAGGTTGGCGCGCTTGTAGGTGGCAAAGCGGCGGGCAAAGCCGATGGTGAGCGCGTCGGGACTCATGAGGCGATCGAGGCGCTGCAACTCCTGGCGCGGCTCCTCGCGCTTGACGGCCTGGCGAACGGCGCGGCGGCGAATGAAGTCGATCATGCGGGCCTTGAGATTGAGGTGGGTTTCCCACAACTCGCCGTCATCGACGTTTTCGATTCCGTCCCAGATGTGCGACTCGCTGCTCTTCAAATTCCAGCCGGTGCCAAGATGGCGGTCGTAGAGGCGGAACATCTGCGGCGCGAGCCAGGAAGGCACATGCACGCCGTTGGTGACGTGGCCAATGGGCACGGCGTCTTCCGTTTTGCCGGGGGTCAGACCGGTCCACATGGCGCGCGAGACTTCGCCGTGGAGCGAGGAGACGGCGTTGGCGCGGCGCGCGACCTTGAGGCCGAGGACGGTCATGCAGAAGCGCTCATCGCTATTGGGATTTTCGCGGCCAAGCGCCATGAACTGTTCCTTGGAGAGGCCGAGAGCCTCGCGGAGATTGCCGAGGTGCTCTTCGATGAGGTCGGCGTCAAAGCGGTCGTGGCCGGCGGGGACGGGGGTGTGGGTGGTGAAGACGACCTCGCGCGAAACACGGGGCAGGGCCTTTTCGAAGCAGATTCCTTCTTCCTCCATGCGCATGCGAATGGCCTCGAGCACGGCGAAGCCGCTGTGGCCTTCGTTGAGGTGCAGGACGCCGGGGGTGATGCCGAGCGCGCGGAGGGCGCGCAGGCCGCCGACGCCGAGGAGCAGTTCCTGGTGAACGCGGACGCGGCCGTCGCCGCCGTAGAGACGCGAGGTGAGCTCGCGATCCTCGGGGGCATTGCCTTCGACGTCGGAATCGAGGAGGAACAGATCGCAGCGGCCCACCTTGACGCGCCAGACCTTGGCGCGAATGGAGCCATGGCGGGTGTTGACCTCGACGACGACGGGGCGACCGTTCTTGCCGATGGCCGGCTCCATGGCGAGCTGCGTGACGTCATTTTTCATGTAGTCTTCACGCTGCCAGCCATCGCGATCGAGGCGCTGACGGAAGTATCCCTGGCCGTAAAAGAGGCCGACGCCGACGAGAGGGATGCCGAGGTCGGAGGCGCTTTTGATGTGATCGCCGGCAAGCACGCCGAGGCCGCCGGAATAAATGGGCAAGGACTCGTGGATGCCGAACTCGGCGGAAAAGTACGCGACCGGGCGGGGGCGGAGGACGCCGGCGCGGCGGGCGCCCCAGGTATGCTCCGACTCGGTGTACTCGCGCAGGCGGCGGTAGGCATAGTTGATGCGGCTGTGGAGGCCGAGTTCGGCGGCGCGGGCCTCCAGCTTGGTGGGGGAAAACTCGTTGAGCAGCGAGACCGGGCTGTGATTGAGCTGGCTCCAACGCTGGGGATCGAGATCGCGGAAGAGGCTCTGGGCATCGCTGTCCCAGCTCCACCACATGTTGCGGGCGAGGGCCCAGAGGCGCTCCTGGAGGGGAGCGATAAAACGGTCGAGGGTGCGGGCCTCGCTGACGATGGGGGCGACGCGCTTGGCGGCCTCGGTGAGCAGGCGAATCTCGTTCTCGGGAAATACGCGGCGCTCGATGGTTTGCACGACCAGGACACCTTCGAGCACACCGCGCTCGATGAGCGGGACACCGAGGAAGGACTGATACGCATCCTCGCCCGACTCCGGAAAATACTTGAAGCGGGGATGATTGGCGACTTGCTCGACCGCGACTGGGCGCACCTGTTCGGCGACCAGGCCGGTCAGGCCTTCATGGACGCCCATGCGGAGCTTGCCAACGCAGTCGGGGCGCAGGCCGAGGGTGGCGGCGAGCACAAGGTTGGCGCGGTCGGGCTCAAGCAGGTAGGCGGAGCAGACGTCGGTGCCAAAGCGGCGAGCGATGAGCGCCACCACGTTCATGAGGGTGTCGGCCGGTTTTCCCGGGTCCGCGGTTAGATTTGCGATCTCGTCCCACTCCAGCACGTAGCTGGCATTGAGCGAACACGCCGTCCGTTCCAGATCCAGTTCCTTTGTTGGGTCCACGATCGAATTCTCCAATGTACGAAGTGGGGAGGGAGTCCGCTCCCACCCGCGTAGTGTGCTGACTTCAAATTGGTCTCATGAAGCAGAGGTGCCGCGGCTTCTCTCTGGAAGCTAGCGGGAGGAATGCTCCATTCCTTCTATTCTATCGACGAAAGGGAGGCGAAAAGCTGGGGATGTGAGGAAAATGGGATTACGACGGTGTGGGGAGGGGGGCGGGGGTACGAAAAGACGCAGCCGAGTAAGGGAATTTCGTACGAAAGGGCTGGGCTGGGGCGGGGTTTGGGGGTGTTTGGCGCTCGGGGACGGCTGGGCTGGGGGCGGTGAGGCTATGCCGAAACGGGAAGGGGAAGGCGGGAGTCCGGGTGGGAGGCTACTTTGATCAAAGCAGCCACTTCCGAAGTCCTGGATCCATGGCGCAGGGCATTGGATTTCGCTAGACTCTTGTCATGGCGCACGGTTCCACGAACGAGAAAAAGCAGGCGCACGAATTGATCGAGCGGCTTGCGCCGACGCAACTCTCGGCTGTTGTTGGCCTGCTGGAGGCGATGCTCGATCCCGTTTCCCGCGCGCTGGCTCGCGCGCCCGTGGACGAAGAACCGGTGACGGCGGAAGAAGAAAAAGCGCTGGCGGAAGCGCGCGAGTGGTTGAAGCATAACCAGGGCATTCCACACGAGCAGGTTTTGGCCGAGCTTGGGATTACGCAGGAAGAGATCGAGAGCTACAAATTAGAAACAGCACGATCTGGCATGGGGCGCAGCGGCGGGAGGGCTAGCTGAGGGTCCCTTGTAAGCTGCTATGATTTGACCATCGGCAGGAGTTTTCGACCATGAATATCAATCTGACTCCCGAGCAGGAACGGATCGTCAACGACGAGTTGAGGTTGGGTCACTTTCGGTCGGCTGAGGAAGTGATTGCTAAGGCTCTCGTGGTTCTTCGGGAGAGCGAGCGCTCGTCAGTTGCGGGAGACAGCAATGGCCGCTATCAGGCTGCCGTGCGGGACATGCTCGACTTTGTCGAGGAGAACCGCACTCCCCTGCAAGGCGCCTCGGTTAAGCAACTGATCCGCGAAGGGCACCGTCTGTGAGTGATCTGGTGCTGGACGCGTCGCTGGCGCTCCAGTGGTTTCTGGAAGACGAGGCCGGGCGGCAATATGGCCTCAGCGTTCTTGCCAGCCTTTCCACCAAACGCGCAATGGTTCCGATGTTGTGGTTCTATGAAGTGGGCAACGGCCTGCTCATGGCCTACCGGCGGAAGCGGATCACATTCGATCAAATCGACGGTTTTCTGACGCGACTCAAGGCCCTTCCCATTGACGCTGCCGAGCAACTTCCAGCCGAACTTCTCGAACTGCCAGCGCTCGCACAGAAGCACAGTCTGACCAACTACGACGCAGCATACTTGGCGATTGCGATGCGCCTTGATTTGCCGTTGGCGACGACCGACGCCGACCTTAGGCGGGCCGCGGGTTCAGCGGGGATTGGAATAATACTAGGGTAGGGTGGTAGCCGAATTCAGTAGAACGCTCTTACCAGGACGCGACGGTGGAATCCCGGGTCCCGAAAAGCGCGAGACCCTTCGGCAGGCTCTGGCCGGGCTCTGGGGCCCCGCACGGACGTAAGGGTTTAACTTGGGTTTTCGTTTCGCGTGACTTCCACCACCTCACCCCGCATTCACGCGGCATGGACGGGCGGAAAATCCCGTCCTTCCATTTGTGTGTTAGATATCCAGGTTCTTTACGTCGAGGGCGTTTTCTTCTATGAATTTTCTGCGGCCTTCTACGTCTTCGCCCATTAGCGNNTTCGCACTCGGCTATGTCTTCGACTCTTACCGAGAGGAGGGTGCGGCGTTCGGGGTCCATCGTTGTTTCCCAGAGTTGCTCGGCCGTCATTTCGCCCAGACCTTTGTAGCGCTGGATGGTGTATTCGCGGCGGCCTTCGTTGAGAACGTAGTCGAAGAGGGCGCGGGCGGTTAACTTCTCGACGATCTCGGGTTCTTTGCGGCGGGCTGGGGGTTTGGCGGATTTCTTGTCGGCATTGTCGGCCTTCCCGGCGTCGGTCTTACCCGTCTCGGTCTTTTCGTTCTTGCCGGTCGCGGTCTTCCCCATGACGTCTGCCCCGGCTGCTTCGCTGGCTTCGGCATCGCCTTCGTCGGCTTGCGCGTCGCCATCGCCTGCAGCCGCGCCATCGCCGCTTGCTTTGGACGCTTTCGGCATGCTCTCGATTAGGAAGGGCGGCTCGAGATATTCGGCGATCTGCTTGAACTTTGAGATCAGTTGACGGCCCTGGGGCGTGGAGGCGAGTTCCCAGTTGATGACGTGCTCGGCGCCCTGCGAGTTGACGAAGCGGACCTCCCAGAGGTTGTGCTCTTCGTCGAAGCGCGTGTCGACGCTCTTCAACTTCAGGTCTTTTTGCAGGCGCTTGAGTTCTTTTTCGAGCTTCTCGATTTTCTTCGGCGTGCTCTTGGCATCCCCTTCGAAATCGGCGCGCTTGGCGAGATCGAGCTTGGGCAGCAGTTCGGTGATGCGCTCTTCGCGGATGCGCTGGTTGAGCTTGTCGAAGTAGCCGAGATATTCGTTGAGCACGGTCATGAACTTGGTGAGGGCCGCGCCTTCGAGCTTGGCCGCGCCTTCTCCGTAGCGCACGACCAGGCCTTCGGAGGCGCGCTTGACCATGACTTTGACGAACTCGTGCTCGTTCTTGATGTACTGATGCGACTTGCCCTTCTTGATGCCAAAGAGCGGCGGCTGCGCGATGTAGACGTGATTGCGCTTGATGAGCTCCTGCATGTGGCGGAAGAAGAAAGTGAGGAGCAGGGTGCGGATGTGCGAGCCGTCGACGTCGGCGTCGGTCATCAGGATGATCTTGCCATAGCGGACTTTGGTCGGATCGAAATCTTCCTTGGAGATGCCGGTGCCGAGCGCGGTGATCATGGCGCGAATTTCTTCGTGGGCCAGCATCTTGTCGTAGCGCGCTTTTTCGACGTTGAGAATTTTTCCCTTGAGCGGAAGGATGGCCTGAAAGCGGCGATCACGGCCCTGTTTGGCAGTGCCGCCGGCGGACTCGCCCTCGACGAGGAAGAGTTCGCAACGATTGGGATCGCGCTCGGAGCAGTCGGCGAGTTTGCCGGGGAGGCCTCCGCCATCGAGCGCGCCTTTGCGGCGGGTGAGGTCGCGGGCCTTGCGGGCGGCTTCGCGGGCGCGCGCGGCGTCGATGGCTTTGTTGATGATCTTTTTCGCGACGGCGGTGTTCTGCTCGAAGAATGCGCCCAGCTTTTCGTTGACGACGGCCTGCACGACGCCGGCGATATCAGAGTTGAGCTTGCCCTTGGTCTGCCCTTCAAACTGGGGCTGCGGCAGCTTCACGCTGATGACCGCGACCAGGCCTTCGCGCACATCGTCGCCGGTCAGATTTTCTTTAACGTCTTTGAACAGGCCCATCTGCTGGCCGGCGTAATTGATGGTGCGGGTGAGCGCGGTGCGGAAGCCGGAGAGATGCGAGCCGCCGTCGATGGTATTGATGTTGTTGGCAAAGCTGAAGACGGACTCGGAGTAGGCGTCGTTGTATTGCAGGCCGATTTCGATGTGGACCTGATCCTTGTCGGCTTCCATGTAGATGGGCTTGTCGTGCAGGGTTTGCTTGCCGCGATTGAGGTGCTTGATGAACTCGGAAATGCCGCCGTTGTATTTGAACTCGCTCTTCTTGGCTTCGCCCGTTTTCGAGTCGGAGGTGCGCTCGTCGGTGAGAGTGATGGTCAGGCCTCGATTGAGGAAGGCAAGTTCGCGCAGCCGCTGCGAGAGAGTATCGAAGTTGTAGACGAGTTCGGTGAAAATCTCGCGATCGGGGGTGAAGTGGACCTTGGTGCCGGTCTTGATTTTCGCGGCACCGGTTTTTTTGAGTTTGCTGGTGGGCTCGCCCTTAGAGTAAGTCTGCTCCCAGGTAAAGCCGTCCCGCCAAATCTCGAGTTCAAGTTCGTGGCTGAGCGCGTTGACGCAACTCACGCCGACGCCGTGCAAGCCGCCGGAAACTTTGTAGGAATTGCTGTCAAACTTGCCGCCTGCGTGCAGCGTGGTCATGACGACCTGAGCGGCAGGAATTTTCTCGCCGTCGATGTCCATGTTGTCGACGGGAATGCCGCGGCCGTTATCGACGACGGTGATGGAATTATCGAGATGAATGGTGACGTCGATTTTGTCGGCGTAACCGGCGAGCGCCTCGTCGACCGAGTTGTCGACGACTTCATACACCAGGTGATGGAGGCCGAGCTCGCCCGTCGATCCGATGTACATGGCGGGACGTTTGCGGACGGCTTCCATGCCGCCGAGAACTTTAATGGAGTCGGCGGTGTAGTCGCCGTTGGCGTGGGCGCCATCGGCGGGCTTGCCGTTCTTGTTTTTCGCGTCGGCATTCTTCGCGTCGCCGAGTTGCGGCTGCAATTCTTTGGTGGCCATTTAGCTCCGTGGAAAACGCCGGATCAGCGCTCGGCTGGAGGTGCGCTGCCGGAAACCTCAGGTTGACCTCAAACTGTTGAAATTCCTAATAGTTAGCGGGCACCTGAGATGGTGTTATTTTAGCATAAAAAGGGTGGATTTTGGGGGCGGGAATAGCGCCTGTAACCCTCGTCTTTTGTGGTCATTATGGGTGCTGTTGGGAGCGCTCCGAAGTCGCCGGGAAGATGAGGCCGAAACGATTGAGGCCGGGCCGAAGCGTGCTTACATCTGCGCACTTTCCGGCTCCTGAAAGCTGATGTCGCCGGCGAGCGTGTGAACGTGCACCCGATATTTGCCCTGCCCTCGATATTTGAGCGAACTTCCGATCCATCCTTTGCCCCTGCCGAAGGGCGCGGAAATGTTGCCGGCGTGCGTCGAAGCGTCCACCCATCCGTAGTTCAGCGGCTGAGGCACACGGATCTGAATGTCGCCAGCATGGGTTTCCACGTCGTGGTTGCCGCCGATCGGGCCGACAATGATATCGCCCGCGCCGAGGCGCACGTAGAGATCCGTTTGCGCGGGCACCTGGAGCTCGACGTCGATGTTGCCGTTGTCCGGCGCCTCCAGGCGCAAAACTGCGCTGGGGCCCTTGACGTCGAACTCGGGTTTCACTTTGCCGATAAAATCCGCGTGATTGGATTGCATGGTATAGCGGATGGATATGCGCGAATCGATGGCCGGCACAATGCGCAAATCGCCGGCGTGCAGGTGGAGTTCGAGCCTTCCGCCGGGCGCGAAATCCCAGCTCTCGGTTGCCGTTTGGCTATAGGTATGCGTGGGCTCGTCGGAGGCGTAACTGAGAGAGACCAACGCGGAAACAACGATAAGAGTGACTGGGAGCAGCGGCACGGTTGCGCGTTTGAGCATGGTCCACCTCTGAACTATGGTCTGAACTATGGTCGAGAGTTGGACGTGGCGGCTCGGGAAGCGTTAGCGGGTGCGCGGCGTAAAACGGGCCGATTGCGTCGGTGGATCATTTTTTTGTGGTGGGGGCAGCGCCGGATTTTGTCGCGGCGAAGTGGAGATTTTCGATCAACTGATCGAGATCATCTTCGCTGCCGGCGATAAAAGTAAAAGAGACAATTTGGCTTTTGGCGAGAAGGACGAGCGTGGATTGGTGCATGGTGAGTTTGTCGGTGAGTGGCTTGGAGAAATCGGCGCGCACAAGTTCGCGGGAGTCGATGTCGACGATGGATGGATCGCCGGCGGATTTGAAGCCTTTGGCGGTGACGAGTTCGGTGAGTGGGGCGAGATAGTCGTCGGCTTTTTTGAGGCCGGGGTAGACGGCCGCATTTTCAGAGACGATGACGGCGGCGGAGTTGACGGAGTCTCCGGGGGCGTTGGGCGGGCGCTCGAAAATGGCGAGGAGAACGCCGACGGAAGTGGAGTGATTTTGGGCGTCGCTTTTGATGGCCGCGCCGGTCTCGGGCTTGGCGTCGGGTTGGGGCGCGGACTGGTCTTCGCGCATCTCCTCTGTGCGATCGACCCAGCCGTAGGGAATTTTGTAGCGGAAAGCGAAAGTTGAATTGCGGTAGAGTTGCTCATCGGCGGGGGGCTTGGAACTGGGCGCGGCCGGCTTGTGCGGCGTTTGCGACGATGCGATGACGGATAGGGCTAGAAGGCAGGGGAGGGCAGCGAGGGCGCGGATCGACGGGAGCTTTCGAGCGCGAGGCGTTGCAGCCAACGGGCGAAGCAAATCACTCTCCAAGTAATTTTGATCGTCGCGCGAACTCAAATCCGCGGCAACTGAAATCAGTTTACATGGCTTATGCTGAGAGCATTGTGAGCGGAGGGCACGAGACGGCGGGAAGGCCGCGGCTGTTTTATACCGACGGCTACGAGTTGCCGTTGCCGGCGGGGCATCGCTTTCCGATTGAAAAATATCGTTTGCTGCGGGAGTTGCTGGAGGCGGACGGCGGGTTTTCGCTGGAAGCCGCTCCACTGGCGGAGATCGCGAGCATTGAATTGGTGCACGATGCGGAGTATGTGCGCGCGTTTGTGGAGGGAAAGCTGGATGGCGCGGCGATGCGGCGCATCGGGTTTCCGTGGTCGGAGGGATTGGTGAAGCGGACGCTGGCATCGGTGGGCAGCACGCTGGCGGCGACGCGAGAGGCGCTGCGGCGGGGATGGGGAGGAACGCTGGCGGGCGGCACGCATCACGCATTTCGCGCAGAGGGATCGGGATATTGCGTGTTCAACGACATCGCAGTGGCGATCGCGTGGCTGCGAGCGGAGCGCGGGATGCGGCGCGCGGCCGTGGTCGATCTCGACGTGCATCAGGGCGACGGGACGGCGGAGATTTTTCGCGAGGATGAGGATGTGCTGACGCTGTCCGTACACTGCAAGGAGAATTTTCCGCTGCGCAAACAGCAGAGCCGGATCGATGTGGAACTGGACGCGCGAACGGGCGACGAGGAATATTTGCGGCGGCTGGAAGATCTGCTGCCGAGAGTGAGAGGGTTCCGGCCGGAAATTATTTTTTATCAGGCGGGAGTAGATGGGCTGGCGGAGGACCGGCTGGGAAAACTTTCGCTGACGCTGGATGGACTAAAAGAGCGCGACCGGCAGGTGATGAAACTGGCCGCTGGTTGCGGCGTTCCGCTGGCGATCACGCTGGGCGGAGGCTATGCGGAGCCGATTCGCCTGACGGCGGAGGCGCATGCGAACACGTTTCTGACGGCGCGGGAAACTTTTGGGCGCGAGGAAATGGGACACGAGCGCGTCGAATCCCGGTAGAATTTCGTCGGCTAGTGGTTGCGGCGGACGCCGAAAAATCATGGAACTGAAGCTTACGGATAATGAAGTGCGCGTGCTCGGAGCGTTGATCGAAAAGGATATTACGACGCCGGAGTACTACCCGCTCTCGCTGAATGCGCTGGTGAACGCTTGCAACCAGAAATCGAATCGCGATCCGGTGATGCAGCTCGACGAGAATGCGGTGCGCGATGCGCTGGACGGATTGCAGCAGAACCGGCTGGCCGGGCCGGCGCGCGGGGCGGACAGCCGCGTCACGAAATATGAACACCGCACGCAGGAAGTGTTTAACTTTACGCGCGGCGAGGAGGCGGTGCTGTGCGTGCTGCTGCTGCGCGGGCCGCAGACTCCGGGCGAACTGCGCGGGCGCACGGAGCGCATGCACCACTTCGAGACGCTGGACGATGTGCAGTCGGCGCTGCAAAAGCTGATGCAGCGTGAGCCTGCGCTGGCCAAGGTGCTGCCGCGGCAGCCGGGGACGAAGGAGTCGCGCTACGCGCATTTGCTGGCGGGGGATGTGGTGGCGGCGGAAGTGTTGCAGACGACGGTCGCGGCGGGCGGGCGCGGCGCGGCGGATGACGAACGGGTGGCACGGCTGGAAGAAGAAGTCGGCGAACTGCGGCGCGAGGTTGGGGAACTGAGGGAGCAGCTGGAGCGGTTTCGGAAACAGTTCGAGTAGGACTACGCGAATTCCCAGCGGCGGGCGACTCTGCGCGCGATAGCGAAGAGGACCACCGCGATCCCCAGCAGGACCAGGACTTGCGGCCATAGGTGCGAGATGGGCTCGTCGCGCCAGAAAATTTTGGTGAAGCCATCGATCGCCCAGGCGTTGATGGTGAGGAGGCCCGCCTTCTGCATGGCTTCCGGCATCAGAAAGCGCGGAAACATGCTGCCGCCGATTGACGACATGATGAGAATGACGAGGGTGGAGAGCGCGCCGAGTTGCGCGCGCGTGGTGCAAATACTGGCGAGCAACATGCCAAATGCGGCCACGGCTACGGCGGTGCAGACGCCCATCACGATGAAGCCGGGAATGTGCGTCCAGAAATCGAGCTTGAAGACGGCCCATCCCCAGAGGAACATGACGACGAGTTGCGTAAAGGCGAGCACCGAGTTGTAGGCGACTTTGCCGAGCATGAGCGAGGTCATGGTGACGTGGGAGCTGAGGACGCGGTCGAGCGTGCCGCTCTCGGCTTCATCGAGGAGCGCGCCGGCCGCACCGCTGGCCGTGAAAAGCAGAAACATCACGCCGATGGCGGCGGCGTAGAACGAAACCATGTCTTCGTGGTTTTGGCCGACGACGACGCGCGAGGTGACGGGGATGAGCTCGCCGCCGCCCGCCGCAGATCCGGCATCCGGATGCTCACGCAAGTAGCGCAATCCCTCGTCGAGCCGCTCCCGCTGCTCTTTGGTGAGGTTCCCGGCAAATTGCTCCAGACTTTTCGACCCCTCTTCCGCCATCACATCCGGCATGGAGGTCATGCCCACTTTTTGGAGCAGGCCCTCAACCATCTGCGGCGCGATCGGATCGCTGCTGTCTTTGAGCAACTGAATCGTGGGACGACTCGCATCGGGCGGCCCAAACGAAATCGGGTGCTCGCCGAATCCTTTCGGAATGACCAGCGCGACGGACACGCTTCCGTCCTTGATCGCGGCTTCCGCGCTGGCGGCGGTGTAGTCGGACTGCTCGGCGCCTTTGACCGGCGCGGGTCTCGTTTTCACGGACAGCGACCCCTCACCTCCCAGGCCCTTGACCAGGCGCCCGGAGGCGCGGCTGTGATCCTCGTCGACGACGATTACTTTGACCTTTGGAGTGGAGTTGGCGCGTCCGCCAAAAATCACGGCGAAGATGCTGAAGAAGACGACCGGCAAGACGAAGCTGAGCGCGAGCGCACCGCGGTCGCGCCGGAGGGCCATCATGGCCGTGCGAAAGATTGCGAGAATCATCATAGGAAGATCGGTATAAGAAAATCAAAACAAGAAAATCAGTCGCGCAGCTCTCTTCCAGTCAAATGCAAAAAAACGGATTCCAGGTTCGGCTTGCGCAGGGCTACGTCGACGAGTTCAAACCCGGCGCGAGTCGCCTCATCCAGCAGGGTGGCAATTTCGCTGGGGCGGTCGATGGTAAATTCCGCCGAGCCATTTACCGAGCGGCCGCCGCGCCCGGCAACCCAGGCGGCGACGCGCTCGCCGGCCCCGGCAAACCGCGCCGTCACCTGGCTGCGTTGGCCAAATGCATTCTGCACGAGCTCGGCGTTGGTGCCGAGCGACATCACGCGGCCATGATCGATGATGGCGACGCGGTCGCAGAGCCGCTCCGCCTCTTCCATGTAATGCGTGGTGTAGATGATCGAGGTGCCCTCGTCGCGCACCTTCTCAATCATTTCGAAAATATGATTGCGGGATTGGGGATCGACGCCGACCGTGGGCTCGTCCATCAGAATGAGCTTCGGCTGGTGAATGAGGCCGGCGGCCATGTTGAGGCGGCGCTTCATTCCGCCAGAGAGATTCTTGACGAGATCTCCGGCGCGATCGGTGAGCGTGGCCCAAGCGAGGCAGCGCTCGACGGCCTGATGGAGCGCGGCTCCGCTGAGGCCGTGGTAGCGTCCGAACGCCTGCAGATTCTCGCGACACGTCAGCCTTGGATAGAGCGCGAGTTCCTGCGGAATCCATCCCAGCGCGTCGCGCGCGGCGGCGGAATCGGCGGGCGCACCAAAGACTGTGATTGTGCCTGCATCGGGAATCACGCGGCCCACGATGCAACGAATCAGCGTGCTTTTGCCGGCGCCGTTCGGGCCAAGCAATCCGAGGCATTCACCGGCGCGCAACTCGATCGAGATGCCGTCGACGGCAGTGACCTGGCCAAAACGCTTGACCAGAGCGTCGATGCACAGAGGCGCCGAGGATGAGACAGGAGCCATAGCCGGGAAAAGCGGGCGAAACGGGTACGAGTTCACAACATACTAGGCGGTGCGCGGGCAAAGCAACCCTTAGTTTGGCGAAGAGGTTTTGCGCGCGAAAATAAGTTGCGATCTGGGAGCGATTTAGAAGTTGGGAACGAGCACCGGGCGGCGGCCGATGAACAACGAAACATGTCCTCCGGGTCAGTGGCCGCATTTCTGTGCCGGCTGGAGGAAGGACATAGCTGCACGGCGCATCGAGCGACTTCCGTCATGTACCTTCCGCCCCGGGGATACGCCCTTTCGAAATCTATTCAGCGGCCAGAATGCCCGTCAGAATGGGGATTTAGAGGACCTAACCCCGGAACTCATGAGCACGACTATCGTTAACGCCTCCGCGCTGCCGAACCACCGAAAAAACGCCGCCCGAATTGCGCTGTTCGATTTGCCGGAGCCATCGTACGCCCTGTTGTCAGAATGCTTCCGGCAATTTGGAATGGAAACCGTGCTGTTCGCGGGAGAGGAAGCACAGCGCCTGCAACGGGAGAAGTTCGAGGCGTGCGTGCTGCCGCTGGGGCCGGCGGCGGGGAACATCATCGAACTGACGCGCACGTCGAGTTCGAACAGCCACATCGTAATTTTCGGGCTGGGAGGAACGGCGCAGGATTCCATGCGTTTTTCGAAGCTGTGCCTGAACGCCGTGTTTCATGAACCGCTGGAGCGGTCGGCGGCGCTGAAACTGGTGAGTTCGACGCGCACGCTGGTTTTGCACGAGTTTCGCCGCTATGTGCGCATTCCGGTGATGACGGAAGTGCGCGTGGTGCTGGGCGATGGCGGGCGCATGACGGCGACCAGCCAGGAAATCAGCCTGGGCGGAATGTCGATGAAGAGCACGCATCCTCCCGATCCGGGCACCCCGCTGGAAGTTTCGTTTTCGTTGCTCACCCTGCCGCGCGTTTACGTTCGTGGGAACGTTTCCTGGAGGAAGAGCAACAAATCATTCGGCGTGCGTTTCGACGTGACCGACGACCGGCGGCAGCGTTTGAAAGAATGGCTGACCGCGTATCTGGACTCTTAACGCAGCGGAACGCCCGTCCGCATCTTTGTTAATTCACGCTGTCAATTCACGCTTGTACCGTCCCGGCTTAACCGTGCCTGCTCAATCGAACCTGCTCAGCCGGCATGTGCTCGCGACTACAATGTGTGCGTGATTTCTTCCGCCGCCGAATCGAGCCGGCCGCCGGCTCATGATCCGCGCCGATTCTCGCTTCGCCAACGCGTCTCGCTCTGGCTGGTGAGTTGGGCGAGTTACTGCGCGATTGGGCTGATCGGTCCGACGCTGCGCTATGCGATCTCGTGGGAAGAGCCGCCCGCGCCGCCGGATGCGACGTACGAGAAGCCGGTCATCTATGCGTTCTGGCACCGCGCGGTTTTTGCGAGCGCGTGGATGTGGCGGAAAATCGGCGTGGCCGTGATGGTCAGCCGCAGCTTCGACGGCGAATACATTGCGCGCACGATTGAAAAATTCGGCTTCGTTGCGGTGCGCGGATCGAGCAGCCGCGGCGGCGCGCAGGGGCTGCTCGGCTTGAGAAGGCAGTTGGAGCAGGGCACTTCCGTGGCGTTTACGATTGACGGTCCGCGTGGACCGAAGTACGTTGCCAAGCCCGGGCCGGTGCATCTCTCTCGCGCGGCTGGGTTGCCGATGGCGGCATTTTACGTTGCGAGCGACCGCGCCTGGGTGCTGAAGACGTGGGATGCGATGGTCATCCCGAAGCCGTTTTCGAAGGCGCTGGTGCGGGTGAGCGCGAAGATGCGGGTTCCGGAGGGCGCGGACGATGCGCAGATGAAAGAGTTTCACGGACAATTGCAAGCCGCGCTGGAACGCGTGACAGCGTTCGCGGAGGCAAATGTGGCGCGCGTTGGGTCGGCGGAGTTTCCAGTGGTGGCGCGGCGATAGAGTGAGCGCGGCATTCCTGGCATCTCGTAAGTAGCGCCAGTCACGTGCGCGTGGGATTGGATAAATGCGCGAAACGCGCACCCAGCGGTCGAACCGGAGGCGGGTTGACTTGTTTTCTGGCTGCCGTTACATTTAGCCGGTCTGTGGTTTTGTTCTTTCTCAACAATCGGTTTGCGCATGATCGTGGGCCGGCTCGGGCCGGTCTATTGGGAAGCGGGTGCGAATCCCGCGCTGCCGCGCAACTGTAAGCGAGGACACTCGCGACCGTTCACTGGGAATCCACTCTCGCAGCCGGAGAGCTTTCTGGGAAGGACGCCGCCTTTTGCCGGACTCGGAATGAGTCCTTACTCGCAAGCCAGGAGACCGGCGCAAACCATCACCAGCAACTCTTTCGCGTGCAAAGGAGAATGGTATGCGCTCGACCCTCGCTTTCTTTTTCCTGGTTTTAAATTTCGTGGTTTTAATTTTCGTGGTAGCGGCTTCGGCTGCCGATCTCAAAGTTACAGTGCTCGATCCGCAATCGGCGGCCGTGGCCGGCGCCGAGGTGTTACTGATACGGCCGGGCACGAAGGCAATTCTTGCAACGCAGAACACGTCCGCCGAGGGCGTGACAGTTTTTCATACGGAGGCGGCGGGGCCTTTTCAGGTTCGCGTTCTGGCGCCCGGATTTGGCGAAGAAACTCTCAATGCAACGGCCGACTCGTCGCCGACGAATCTCATCGTGCATCTGCGCGTGGCGGCTGCGGCGGAAACAGTCGTCGTGAGCGCGACGCGCACGCCTGTGCCGGGCGAAGCCGCGGGCGCGAGTGTGGACGCGCTCAGCGGCGCCGAACTCAGCACCATGCAGCCCATTTCCGCCGGCGACGCCGTGCGCTTTCTGCCGGGCGCAGTCGTGAGCACGGGCGGCCAGCGCGGCGGAATTTCGTCGTTCTTCGTGCGCGGAGGCGAATCCACTTACAACAAAATCATCGTCGATGGAGTGACCGTCGATACTCCCGGACAGACATTCGATTTCGGCACCTTGCCGCTCGCCGAAGCGGATCGCGTGGAATTTGTGCGCGGCGCGCAGAGCACTCTGTACGGTTCCGACGCGATGACCAGCGTCGTGCAGGTGTGGACGCGGACTGGGAGCACGCGCGTTCCCGAGCTGCGTTTTGGCGCCGACGGCGGGAATTTTGGGACTGCGAACGGCAACGCGGCTCTGGCGGGCGCGTATCGGGAATTCGACTACAACCTGTTCGCGAATCAGTTCAACACGAATGGGCAAGGCGTGAACAACGCGTATTCGGATTCGCTGCAAGGCGCGAATGTGGGACTGGCGATCACCGAGCGAAGCGTGCTGCGCGTGCGCGTGCGACACTCGAACAGTTACACGGGTGTGCCGGGCGAATGGAAATTCAACGGCTATGACCCGATCGGGGACGTCAATGGGGCGCCGCAGCCGCTGCCGCCCGATCCCAGCGAACACTCGCACCAGAATAGTGTGCTTGGCAGCGTAGAACTGGCCGTCAGCGCGCCTTCCGGGTGGCAGCACCGCTTTACCGTTTTCGATTCTCTGTATCGCTACAGCGACGTGAATCTTACGGGCGACGCGGCGCGCGTGGATGGCTACGGCTATCAATTCGATTATCCGGCGCACGAGTACGATCACATCAACCGCGTCGGCTTCGAATATCAGGGAGATTATTCCGAGCGCACGTGGGCGCATTCCACTTTTGGCTATCGCATCGAAAACGAAAACGGCACGGTCGGCGATTTGCTGTATCCTCCGTCGACTTCCGGGCAGCGGTTGGAGCAGGATGCGTATGTTCAACAGCAGGTGACGTTCGGCAGACTGTCGGCGATTGCGGGCGGGCGATTGGTTCACAACAGCGAATTTGGCAACACGGGAGTGCCGCGGGTTGCGTTAACGTTGCTGGCTGTGCGCGGCGGCGATTTTTTCTCAGGCACGCGCTTGCGTTTTTCGTACGCGACCGGCTTCATGGAGCCTGCGCTCTATCAGTCGTTCGCCGGGCTTCCGTATTATGTGCCGAATTCGGGGCTGCTGCCGGTGCGCACGCGCGCCTTCGAAGCGGGAGTGCAACAAAACTTGCTCGCGGGCCGCTGGGTGGTGAACGCCACTTACTTCAATAATCTTTTTCACGATCAGATCGAGTATGGATCGAATCAGCTTCCCTACCAGGGCTTTCCGCCCGGCACGCTCGGTCAATTCTTCAACGTGCAGCGGTCGCTTGCCGAGGGTGCGGAGTTTCAGGTGCAAGGAAGAATCGGCGCGCGGCTCATGCTAAATGCGTCTTATACGAATCTTTCGACGAAGTATCTGCAATCGCCACTGTGCACGCCGGCGAACTTCTGCGACTCGATCTTTGAGAGCGGGAACCCGTTGCTGCGCCGGCCGAAACATTCGGCGACGGCGCTGGTGAGTTACATGGGCGCGCGCTGGGGGGCGGACCTGGGAGGCAGCTTTGTTGGACGCCGACCGGACTCGGATTTTGAGAACTTTGGCATCGATCATGCGGCAGGCTATGAACTGGTGAATGTGGGAGTGTGGCGTGCCATCAACTCGCGCGTCACAGCCTACGCCAACGCCGGCAATATTCTCAATCAGCATTACAACGAAGTGGTGGGGTATCCGGCATTGACCGCGAATTTTCGAGCCGGGATGAGGTTCAGGATCGGGGGAGATTGATGAGCAGCTCTCAGTTCTCAGCTTCATTTGAGGATGCGACGGGCATTCGGGATGGCCGGTAAGTTTGTTCTTGAGGAGCGATCCGCGAGAAAGAGGGATGGCTTGAAGGGTTCAGCCAGCTACTGTCTGCGGCTGCCCGCGGTTTCTTCGCGCTCGTCGGATTCGAGGTCGCCGGTGGCGTCGCCATCGCAGGACAACGCGGAACTCTGATAGCGGTGGCGTACTTCGTTGAGCTTTTGCACTTCTTTTTCGCCAAGCGGCTGCGCATTGCCGAGCAGGTGAGTTACGAGCGCGATCTTGGCGAAGTGCTCAACCGTCTCCATCTTCATGAATGCGCTCTCAAGCGAACTGCCGCAAGTCACGACGCCATGGTTCGCCATCAGGATCGCGTCATGGTTCGGAATCAGCGGTTCGAGGGCGTCCGCCAGCTCGGGCGTGCCCGGCGTTCCATAGCGCGCCAGCGGAATTGTTCCGAGACCAACGACCACCTCGCAGACCAGCGGGCTGCTCAGGCCGAGGCCGGAGGCGGCGAAGCCGGTTGCGGTCGGCGGATGCGCGTGCACAATGCCGCGCACATCGGGCCGCAGGCTGTAGATCAGCAAGTGCATGCCGATCTCGCTGGAAACTCTTCGCTTTCCATCGAGCCGATTTCCCCGCATGTCGACGATCACCAGGTCGGAGGGCCGCATGGCTCCTTTGCGAATGCCGGTGGGAGTGACGAGCAGCCGCTCTTCATCCAAGCGAATGGACAAATTGCCGTCGGTTGCCGCAACAAACCCGCTTGCGTGCAGCAACTTTCCGAATTCGACAATGGCGACACGCTGACCGTGCTCGCTCAGCATAAGCACACCCTGTCCGGTCATGGTATCGCAACTTTTGGAACCGTGACAACCAAAAGCCGCAGACGGCCGGGCCGGGCGCACAATGGTGGCGACTCCCGCTCTCTTTGATAGACTTCCCTCTTTGGTTTCCTTTTCCGAGGGAGTTTCCATGTCCGCTGCTCCGCAGTCTTATTCGCATCACACCCGATGGGATCCGATCTTCCATTTTTTCGTGCTGCCGGTTTTTGCGCTCGCTGTGATCGTCGCGATCGTTCATTTTTTCCTGCAAATCCATCGGCATCCGGTGCACGGTTTTTTTCTGGTGCTGCTGGCGCTCGCCGCGTTGATCGCCATTTTCAAAATCCGTATGAATCCGCTGAAAGTTCAGGACCGCGTGATTCGCCTGGAAGAGCGGCTTCGACTGGCGGCCCTTCTGCCCGAGCCGCTGCGCGCGCGCATCCCTGAGCTCACCGAAAGTCAGCTTATCGCTTTGAGGTTCGCCTCTGACGACGAATTGGCTGCCCTAGCGACCAAGGCGCTGAATGAGAAGCTTTCTTCCGACCAGATCAAGAAATCGATCAGGAACTGGCGGCCCGACAATTGGCGGGTGTAGGGAAGTGAGAAGTGAGAAGTCAGAAGTAAAAAGTTTGAAATCGAACTTCGGGGTTCGGACTAAGTCCGCATCAACTGGAGCGAAGCGTCAATGAGCTTCTATGATCCAACTTCTGCATTCTAACTTCTGAATTCCGACTTCATGCTGGTTTCCGACTTTTACTACGATCTGCCGGATGAGCTGATTGCGCAGGAGCCGCTTCAGGACCGGTCTGCCTCGCGGCTGTTGCACCTTCGGCGAGGAGACGCAGGCGGCATCACGCCTGGCGGCTGGCAGGACGGCTCATTCCGTGACTTTCCGGAGTTGCTGCGGCCCGACGATCTGCTCGTCCTCAATAACACGCGAGTCTTTCCGGCGCGCCTCTACGGGCATCGCAGCGGGGAGCGGGCGCAGGCGGTCAGCCCGCGCAATCCGGCCGCGCGCGAGTTTCTCCGCGGTTCGATTGAGGTGCTGCTCACTCGCCAGGTCAGCGAAGATCCGAATGAGTGGGAATGCCTGGTTCGGCCCGGCCGGAAGATTGGGGTCGGCGAGAAGCTCTACTTTGGAGATCCCGCTGGCCGCGGCCGTTCGCATGATGACCGCGATCTCTCACTCTGGGATCGCGATCCGCATGCCAACGGACTTCAGGCCGAGGTGACCTGGCGGGGCACATTCGGCGAGCGGCGCATTCGCTTTCTGCCCGTGCCGGATTTTTTCGCGCGCGTCGAGCGCCTCGGCCATGTGCCGCTGCCTCCTTATATCGACCGCGAAGATTCGCCTGCCGACCGCGATCGCTATCAGACTGTTTACGCCAAGGCGCGCGGTTCGGCGGCGGCGCCCACCGCGGGCCTGCACTTCACGCCCGAAGTTCTCCAGCGCATTCGCGCTCGCGGAATTGAGATTGCCGAAATTACGCTGCACGTCGGACTCGGCACGTTTCAGCCAGTGCGCGTGGAAAAAGTCGAGGAGCACACACTCCATCGCGAGTCGTATGAAATCTCTGCGTCTGCCGCAGCCGCCATCAATCAGGCAAAAAGCCAGGGCCGCCGGATTGTGGCCGTCGGAACAACCACCGTTCGCACGCTCGAATACGCAGCCGGTGCGGGCCGAGCCAATCCCGCCCCAACCGCACCCTGCATCGAGCCCGGCTCGGGCGAGGCCGACATCTTTATCTATCCGGGCTATCGTTTTCGCATGGTCGACGCGCTGCTGACGAACTTTCACCTGCCGCAATCGACGCTGCTCATGCTGGTTTGTGCGCTGGGCGGGACCGATCTCGTGCTCCGCGCATACGGGCACGCGGTCAGCGCGGGGTATCGCTTCTATTCGTACGGCGATTGCATGTTTGTGGAATAGACCAAGAAGTTCTCCTGATATGCATCGTGCTCAGCCACAATATGACAAACATACTTGACTATGTGTAAACTATGCCTTACATTGACATGGGAGATTAGTTTATGGCTGACGCCAGTTACGGTTCGCGGTTTGCCCGTCCTGTATTTCTCTGGCCGATGGCCGCGCTGCTCACCGATGTGATGCTGCAAGTATGGTCCCCGCGAGCGAAATGGCTGGCGCTTCTCCCGCTCGTTCCCATGTTCTTTTTCATTGCGGCGCTGGTGGGAACGATCCGGCGCATGGACGAACTTCAACAGCGCATTTGCCAGGAGTCGGCGTTTGTCGCCTTCGTGTTGACGCAGGTTCTCGTGCTCGTGTTCTTTGGCCTGGAGCGGGCCGCGTTGGCGCGTCCCCACTGGAACGATCTCGGAGAATGCATGCTGATTTTGTGGGCCTGCTCCTATGTGCTTATCGCGCGGAGGTACAAATGAATACCGAACAAAATCGGCCTGGGAAGCAGCAACAATGCAGCGTGGCGGGACTGTTTCGCATCTGGGCCGGATATGCCGCGGGTCTTGCCGTTTTCGCCTACTCTCGCAACCGCACTGCGTTTCTGTTTTGGTTGGTGCTGGTGCCGGTCGGCAAGCTCGTCGAGATGCGCTTCTTTTCGTACTTCTCGCGCTTTTTCGGTTATGGGCGCATTGAGAACGACGTACCCGCGGCGAACGTCGCGCCCACATCGGTTTCGGTTACCTATTACAGCGCGCTCGGCTGTCCGTTCTGTCCCATTGTCCTCCGTCGTCTGCTCGCTTTGCAGAAGCAGATGGGCTTTGTGCTCCAAAGCATTAATGTTTCGCTCAACCCGCAGATGATGGCCAGCCGGGGCATTCGCTCCGTTCCCGTCGTCGAGGTGGGTGAACAGCGACTGGTGGGCAATGTAACGTCCGAACAGTTAGCGCGGCTCATTGGCTTACCGCAAACCGCCGAGGCGGCGGCACAGCAGCGATGAAGAATCGCCTTCGAGTGCTTCGGGCCGAGCGGGATTGGTCGCAAGCGGAACTTGCCGCCCGTCTGCGCGTATCGCGCCAGACGGTGAATGCCATTGAAACCGGACGATACGATCCCAGCCTTCCGCTTGCCTTCGTGATCGCACGGGTTTTCGGCCAACCAATCGAAGCCATCTTCGAAGCCGCCGCTGACAGCGCCAGGGCTGACGAGCAATAGGCGGTACTGTCCTGAATTTTAGGACGCCACGGGATAAGCTTGTCCGCATCTCTCGCGGGGCGCTCGAGTATACTGAATTTTTTGCCCGAGGCTTTCCATGTGCTCTGTGATCATCACGAAGCGGGTGCTGATCGAAACTTTGGTCGCGAAGCTGCGCGGGCTGCCCGCGTCGGCTTTCGATGGCACCGGCGAAATCCGCGCGCTGCTTGCGGAGATGCCGGTCGAAGAGTCGAGCCTCGCACCCTACCTCACGTGGAATCGGCAGCACTACACGCGCAATCTGATCGACCGAACCGAACTGTACGAGCTGATGGCCATCTGCTGGGAGATCGGGCAAGCGAGTTCCGTGCACAATCATCGCGACCAGAATTGCTGGATGGCCGCGCCCATTGGGCGGCTGCGGGTGGAAAATTTTCATCTTGACTTTCAGGACATTGCCGCCGGAACGTGCCGCCTTGCCGCATCTAACACGGTGGAAATCTCTCCCGCACATCCCTGCGCCGTGGATCCGAAGGATCCTGTGCACAGGGTCGTAAACCCGCGAGAGGCGAACGAGCGCGCCGTTTCATTGCACGTGTACTCGCGCCCGTTCGATTCGTGCGTGGTGTATTCGCCCGAGCAAGGCACGTGCGGCAACGTTCAGCTTCACTACAATACTGTTTTCGGAAAACCGGTTGCAGGAAAATCAGCTTCGTAGCGGGTCTTGTAGAGTTTTAGCCAGTGTCCGCGGACGAGGGCTGTATAACTGAGAACTGACAACGGAAAGCTGACAACTGTTCCAAGGAGGAATCGTGAAGAAATGCCTGCGACTGGGGTTTGTGATGGCCGGGCTCGCCGTGATTGCATGGGCGCAAGCTCCCGACCAGGCACCTTCGTCGCCGCCACCCGCGGCCGCGGACCAGTCGCCGGCTGCGGCTCCGGCCCAGTCGCCCGCGCCGACTACACCGGCTGCAACACCGTCCGCGCCCGAGAGCAGTTCCGTCCCCGTAAAACGCACGCCCGGTCCGGCGTTTCCGCGCATTGAGTGGTTTGCCGGTTATTCGTTTGCGCAGGCCGGTTTTTTCAATGCCGGACACTGGGCCCAATTAAACGGGTGGAATGCGTCGTTCGACGTGAACGTGGCGCACTGGCTCGGCTTCGTGTTTGAGGGCAGCGAATATTTCGGGGACACGAAAATTCCCACCGCCGTGCCCGCGCCTTTTCCGCCCTGCGTCACGGGATGCCCGTCCGGGCCGACGTTCAATGCCCACACGCGCGAGTACAACTTCCTGGTTGGCGCCCAGTTTCCCTACCGCAAGCACGAGCGCTGGACGCCCTTCGGCGAGCTGCTGGTCGGCCACGGCGGCCTGCGTGGCGATGCGTTTCAGAATAATCTAACCGAGAGCGAGGTCAGCTCGGGCCTGGCGGCGGTGGCGGGCGCGGGAGCGGATTACAAAATCAATGAGCGCTTTGGCCTGCGCTTCAAGGCCGATTATCTGGGCACGCGCAACTTCAAACAGACGCAGGACAATCTGCGGCTCTCCGTCGGTGTGGTGATTCGCAGCGTGCACAAGAAGAAGCGCACGCTGGAAGAAGATACCGATATTGCGCCGTAGCCAGATGGCGCGGGCGGCACCCACAAAAGAGATCAGGGCGTGACGCGCCAGCGCCGCCGCTTGCGACTGCCTGGTTCGCCGCGCCCTAGGTTTGTCTTGAGCCGCGTTACGGCCGCCGCAAAAGATCGCTCAGCGGCTCCGCCTTCGCGCGCAACTCGTCAACGAAGTCATTTCCCTTTTCGAGCACATCCCCAAAGCGGTCGCGTGCTTCGTCGCTCCAGTCGGAAACCGTGTCCAGCGCGCCCTCATACGAACGCCGCAGGTCTTTTCGCAGTTGGCGGCCCGTCTTCGGAGCCAGCAGCAGGCCGACAGCCGCGCCGATGCCCAAGCCAATCAGCAGAAAAGTAATCGCCGTCCCCGCCCCGCCGCCTGAACTCTCATACTTTCCAATCTGCATAAGAACCTCCTGTTTCGTTTTATTCTAGTCCACCCGATGAATTAACCGCATTCTCGCCATTTCAATAACGCTATTGAGGGAACGGGAACGCCGGGAACCAGACAAACCAACTTGTAGACTGCGCAGGGACCCTGCATACTTTTGCAGGATGGAGAGAATCCCAGAAATTGACGGCTTGCGAGCATTAGCCGCTCTTTCCGTCTTTGCCTTCCACATCTTCGGCTCCCCGGCCATCGTAAGATTCTCGCGGGCCGGTTGGGTCGGGGTCGATCTCTTCTTCGTAATCTCAGGATATCTGATCACCACAATTCTGCTGGGCGCGCGAAGTGGCCCAGGCTACTTTAAGAACTTCTACATGCGGCGCACGCTTCGCATCTTCCCTCCTTACTATCTTTTTTTCGGCATCTGCCTTTTTGCTGCGCTGCTAAGCCGCGATTACCACTTGTCCGGGCGCTTGTGGCTGAGCTTCGCGCTTTATGGAACCAGTCTGGCGGTCGTGCAACCTTGGTTTGGCGCTGCAATTTCGCATCTCCCCGGCCCCGTAAGAGCGATGGAGGTTACGTGGTCGCTTTCGATTGAGGAATTCTTCTACCTCTTTTGGGCTCCCGCCGTCCGCTTTCTGAAACGACAACAGCTTTTCCTGTTGCTGATCGTCATCATCGTTTGCGCTCCACTCGTCCGCTGGTGTGTGCATGGCCTGGGAGCCGGCGCCGAGTACTATTTCCTCCCCGCAAGAATCGACACGATCGCTTTCGGTGCGCTGGTCGCTCTCTGGCGTGATTCCGGGCGGTCACTTCGCGTGCCCGGCTATTTAGTGGCTTTGAGCTTACTCGGGTCGGCCTCGGCGCTGGTTCTCCCAGGTGATCCGCAGGGGAGTGTCGTCTTTGCGCTCTTCGGTTACACCTTGATCGCCGTCACGATGAGCTTGCTTCTCGTCTTTGTGCTCCATCATGCGGCGAGCGACAACTTGCTCTGCCGTGGGTTGCGCTCAGGCCCGCTGGTGCGGATCGGCCAGATCAGCTACATGTTCTACCTGCTGCATCTCTTCGTCATTCGCGTGTTCCGGGACTGGGCTCCATCTCTATTCGCTTCCCATTGGGCGCTGAACCGCATGCTGGTACTGGGCGGAAGCCTTGCCGCGACGTTAGGGCTCGCGGCTCTTTCGTGGAGATACTTTGAAGCTCCCATCCTGCGGCTGAAATCGCGTTTCGATCCCGCACACCACGCGCCGAGGATTCGACGGACAGATACGGAGGCGAGTGAAGTAGCCGGATTGGAGATGAGTTCCGCAGTATAGCGATTCGGCGCCCGCCACGGGCGCGGCAAGCAGCCTAAAGCCGGGAGCGGGGCGGAGGTCGATTACGGCGTTGCCGTCGCGCAGGCGTGCTCGGTGATGTGTAACAAGGCCGGCCCCGCGTCATCATTCGCGTCGGCGGTCGCGCAGCGAAAGGCCGCATACTCCTTGCCGTCAAATCGCAGCCAGGCGAGCCCGACCTGGTGATTGCCCGCGGCGGTGACCACGTCGAAGTACCCGTGCTCACTCGATGGCAGGAGCGCGTAGCCCCATCCGAAATCGTCCAGCAGCACGCGGCCCTCGCCCACCGGCTCGATCATCCAGAACGGGCAGCCCAGCGTGCCGCAATCGGTTTTGCTGCGCAGGACCACGGCGGTTTTTCCGTCGGGGGTGATTTTTACCCGTTCCAGAAATTCACTCTCCTCGGCGCCGCAACTCTGAATGTAGGCGCCCTCGCACCCCGGCCCATTGGCCAGACGCTTCAGCGCGGCCCGCACCGCTTTCAGCTCAGAAGGCGAAAGCCCAGCCTGCGCCAGCGGCTTGCCGTATCTGGCGCTCGACAAAAGCTTCCCCATGGCCGGCCAATCGACCTTTGCCGCCGCATTCTGGGCGAGCAAGCGAGATGTGGCCAGAGCAAGGAGAACAGCCACCGCCATCGCGATCCATTTCTTCATGTATCCGAGATTACTGTTTTTTCTCATGCGACCGCCTCGGGACAATTATGCGATGGCGAAAAGAACCAAGCTAGCGCCCGGCGCTGCCGCCACTCCCACAAATCCCCGCTGCCTGTGTAAAATAAATGTTTAATCCCAAGTACGGCGGAAACCCTCGCGTACCGCCCTTAAATTCCTACGAGTGTGAAGGAGATGTAGAACCGAATGTCGATTCCCGCAACCCAGCTCCGTCCCGGCATGATCATCAAGCACAAAGATGATCTGCACTCCGTCTTCAGCGTCGAGCACCGCACGCCCGGCAACCTGCGCGCCTTCATTCAGGCCAAGCTGCGCAACCTCCGCACCGGCGCCATGTTCGTGGAACGCTTTCGCTCTCCAGACCCGATCGAGAAAGTCAATGTCGACGAGGTCAACATGGAGTTCCTCTACTCCGACGGCGACGACTACTACTTCATGAACACCGAAAACTACGAGCAGACGCACCTTACCCGCGACACGCTCGGCGACGCGGTGGAATACTTGACCTCGAATCTGCAAATCAAAGTCGAGTTCTTCGACGGCAAAGCCGTCGGCATCGAGCTGCCGCAGACGGTCGTGTTGACCGTGGTGGAAGTGGAGCCGGGCCTGAAGAGCGCAACCGCCTCCAGCGTGACCAAGCCGGCCAAGACCGAAACCGGGCTCATTGTGCAGGTTCCGCCCTTCATCAACGAAGGCGAGAAGATTAAAGTCGATACGGCCGAAGGCACGTATTTGTCGAGAGCGTAAAAAGACAGTGTGGCGCGCCTTGTGTTTCTTCTAGAACACAAAAAAAGCCAGCCCCGCCGGGCCGCGACGCCCGCTAGCCCAGCGCCTCGGCGCTGGCCGCGTCCCCCAAGACGTCGGTCAAAGTTCCCGCGGGATGACCCAGATTTAGCCCCGTCCTTCAAGCCGAATTTTCGGGACTGTCCTGGTGCTGATTAGGCAGTGCGGAAAGGCCCGGAATGGCTGACGGATTGAATGGAAGATCGAAGAGCCGTTTTTCAAGCTTCTTCGCCTTGTATTCCCCATTATCTTTTGTGGGCCCGCCGCAACACATTGATTACTTTAGTGATCCGATTGGAAAACTATTTGCAAAACTATGCTAACCTATGTTATATGGCTTTGCGCTTTAGCGAGGCAAAAGCGACTCAAGCCGCTGGTTTCTTCCTGAAACTTCGCGGCGGCCAGATGCATTACATCAAGCTGATTAAGCTACTCTATCTGGCGGACAGAGAAGCCTTGATTCGTTGGGGGCTGCCATTCACCACTGATCGTCATGTCTCGATGGATCATGGCCCTGTCGTCAGCGGCATACTAAATCTCATCACAGATGATCGACCGAAGCCTGTTTGGTCGAAATATATTTCCGCACCCCTCGGAGAATATGAAGTCAGGCTTCTTCACGAGGCCCCTACGGACCTTCTGTCAAAGGCTGAAGAAGCTCTAATGACAGAGATTTTCGAGAAGTATGGTCACCGTAATCGCTGGGATTTGATCGACAATGTAATGCACAAACTGCCCGAATGGCGAAACCCATCTGGGACCGCGATCCCAATATCTATTCGAGAAATTCTGGAAGCAGAAGGCGAAGAAGACTCAGATATACGTGCCATTATCAAAGAAATCTACTCAGTGGCCAAGTCCGAGGAAATCCTATCTAGTGTGGGATAGATGCTTTCTTGCGGAGACACGTTTTACGCCTGTGATTCCGAGGATGACGAACCACACCTCAACGTAATCATCACTTCGCCGGAAGAAGGCGAAGTGATAACAGTCCCCATCACGACCAAACGTCACCGATCTGAGACCCTGGTACAGCTAAACGTCGGAGATCATCCGTTCATTAAATGGCAGTCTGTCGTGAGCTATTACTATGCCAGGATACGTTCTGTAGACGAGATCGAGACAGCCATTAACGCTCGCAGGGCCAAGAAAATGGGCGCCGTAACGGATGCTCTTTTGAGAAGAATCCGCATGGGGTTGCGCGATTCCGACTTCACTCCAAATGGCGTACGGCACTATTACAACGCTCTTGGAATTGAGGATTGACGGGTCCACACCGGAATGGAACTATGCCATCTAACATTTCAAAGACAGAGTTAGCAGCCCGGCGGTTTCTGGTACGCGGACGCGTGCAGGGCGTGGGCTTCCGCTGGTTTGTGGAGCGCGAGGCGCACATCCTCCAGGTCGCGGGATGGGTGCGAAATAATCCTGACGGCACAGTCGAGGTGTTCGCGCACGGCACGCGCGAGCAGTTGGCAGGATTACATTCGCGTTTGCGGGAAGGCCCGCGGGCCGCGCGCGTCGATGACGTGCACGTGACTGACGCCGAGCCGATCGCCGGCTTGACGGCGTTTCAAATTCGCGGGGCGTAGCGCAGGCTCAAGAAAAAACTCGCGCCAGTTCGTTCCTACTTCGCCAGACATTTCTCCATAAACTGCACGAGATCTTTTTTCATCTTGTCGTGCGAAGGCCGGTCGATATAAACCATGTGACCGGAATCGTAGGTTGCGAACGAAATGCTTTGCCGATATTTCGGTTCCAGCTTCAGGTGGTCCATCGTCCAGTTCGCGGCCGCGAAGGGAGTCGCAAGATCGTAATGACCTTCCATCACCAGAACTTTCATGTACGGATTCTTGATCATGGCGGAGCGCAGATTTCCCGCGGTGCTGGTGAAGCCTTCCTCATCGCCCCTTTTCCAGTTGCGGAAGGCAGGATCGTCCCACGCGAAAACGCGATACGGCATGTCGCTCTTGTAGTTCAGTTCGGTGCGCAGGTAGTTGTTGAAAGCCGAAGTGTAAGGCGGCAAAATCGACGCGCTGGTTGGGTCGTAACCGCGCTCATTCCCCGGATTCGGACTGGTGAAACGACCATCCAGTCTTCCGGTGACAAGCTTCTGGTCGAGCAGCAGTTCGCGGTCAAAGGTCGGAACGTCGATGCGCAGATCGTGCTCCTCGATCACTTCGGGCCGCAGTCCTGTGTACCGGGCGAGTTGCTCGACAATCTTGTGGCGTTCGTCCGCGCTTAATGTGTCGCCCTTGCCAAGCGCGAGCGCGTAATCGTTCAGCGACCAGCGCACAACTTCATCCCGCGTCCTGGCGAGGTCCGCGGTCAAATCGGCGGGAAGTTTGTGATGGTAAGCCGCGATCATGCTGAACGTGGGAACGAGCAGAAAGTACGGCAAGTCGTTGGAGTTGTTCCATTCCAGCGTCTGGAAATCGACGGCCATGGAAAGCAGCGTAACGCCGTTGAAGGCGATGCCGTGATCGGTGAGATAGCCCGAAATGCCCGCCGCTCGCGTGGTGCCGTAACTTTCGCCGAGCAGGAAGAGCGGTGAACTCCAGCGCTCGTAGCGCGAAAGGTAAAGGCGAATGAACTCTCCAAAGGCTTGAATGTCGCCTTCAACGCCGAGGAACTTCTTGGTTAGTTCGGCGTTCGCCGCCCGCGAATAACCTGTAGCCATCGCATCGACCATCACAATGTCGCTGCGGTCAAGCAGCGTATCGGGATTGTCTTCGAGCCGGTAAGGCGCCTCAGGCATAAAGCCGTTCGGTTCGAGCACCACACGCTTGGGACCGAGCGCTCCCATGTGAAGCCAAACGGACGCGGAACCTGGACCGCCGTTAAACGAGAATGTCAGCGGACGTTTGCCGGGATCTTGTCCATCGAGCGTGTAGGCGACGAAGAACATCTCGGCTTCGATCTTGCCGTCGCCGCGCTTGATGGGAAGACGGCCCGTGGTTGCGGTGTAGTTGAGCGCCTTGCCGTTGATTGTGATCTGGTGATGCGTGACGACGGGCGGAACTTCGCTGACGTCGAAGTGCTCTTCCTTGTCGGTTGCTTCTTCGGATTTGGACGGCTCGGCTGATTTGCCGCTCTCGGCTGACTTGTCGGGATTCCCGGCGGAAGCAGGTTCCTTCTTGTTCTTGTCCTGATTCTTGCGCGCCGCCTGTTTCGCGCTGTCTGGAGTCGCGTCTGTCGATTGGTCCTGCTGCGCGGCAACGAGCGGGAACGTGAAAAGTGCAAAGAGCACGACGGTCAAAATCTTCATGCCATTCACCCGTAAGAAAAGTCGCAAAGCATCATAGCAGCACAATCCCGCGCCGGGGAGCCGCTGACGAAATTCATTTGAGGCTACGCGTTATCCGGGCGGTTCACGCCGTACGATGCCAGCACATCGGGCAACGTAACAACCCCTAACAGTTTGTGGACATCGGCGCGGCTCACCACGGGCAGAATATCAATTTGATTGGTTCCCATGCGTTCGAGCGCGAGGTCCATTCCCTGATCCGAGTGAACATGGGGAAAGACGAGGGAATCGACGAGAGCGGACATTTTTTTCTCGGCGCCTTCCGCGAGCTCCTGCTCAAGCTTTGCCAGATTAATGACGCCAATCACGCCGCGTTGATCCACGACGAGCCAGGTGCGGAACTCGCTGGCTGTGGCGCTGGCGTGTTCAAAGGCTTCTCGCACGGTGAGTTCGGCGGGCAGCGAGGCGTTTGCAGGGCGCATGACCCGCACGACTTGCCGTTGCGCGACCCGGTGGCGCATCTCGGCGGTGGGCAGATGGATGCCGTCCTGCACGGCCAGCTCTTCGTAGATGGGCATGTGCTGGAGCCGCGAGGAAATAAACAGGCTGACCAGATTTGCGATCATGAGCGGAACGATGACGGCGTAATCCTGAGTCATTTCGAAGATCATAAGGACGGAAGTCATGGGCGCGCGCACGATGCCGGCGAAGGCGGCGCCCATGCCGACGAGCGCATAGGCGCCGGAGGTCGCGGTATGGGCGGGGAAAAGATGATGCGCGACTGTGCCGAGCGCTCCTCCAACCATGGCGCCGATGAAAAGCGCCGGGCCGAAGATGCCGCCCGCGTTTCCGGAGGCATAACTGGTGGGCACGGTGATGAGCTTGAGGACGACGAGCACGAGCATCAATTTGAGCGTTATGTGCCCATTCAAGGCATCACCGACATAGCCATAGCCCACGCCGAGAACCTGTGGGACGAACCATCCGGTTACACCCACAAGAATTCCGCCGACGACCGGATGGAACCAGGCCGTTTTCGGCGGAAAGCGCAGGAAACGGGCGCGCATGGTGAGCAAAAGTTTGGTGAAAGCGACGGAAGCGAGGCCGCCGGCGACACCGAGCACGGCGTAGATCAGAAATTCGATGGGACTGACGAGTTCATAGCGCGGAACCGTAAACAGCGGATGGTTGCCGAGCAGGAGGCGAAGAACCATCCAGGAAGTCGCCGAGGCGAGCACGACGGAGCCGAGGACGGGGGCGTTCATATCGCCGACAATTTCCTCGAGCGCGAAGAGCACCGCCGCGAGCGGCGTGTTGAAAGCGGCAGCGATGGCGGCCGCCGCGCCGACGGGAATGAGAGCCTTCACTTTTTCCGGGCGAAGCCCGAGGGCGCGACCGAGCACGGAAGCGATGCCGGCGCCGACTTGCACGGAGGGACCTTCGCGTCCGAGCGGAATGCCGCTGGCGAGCGTGGCCGAAGTGCAGAAGAATTTGCCGAGAACGGTGCGCAGCAGAATGCGGCCGTCGCGCGCATAGAGGGCGGCTTTGGTCTGCGGCACGCCGCTGCCGCGCGCATTGGGGAAATAGCGGTAGAGGAGATATCCGATGCCGAGCGAGCCGACGACGGGAAAAAGCAGGCGACGCCAGGGCGCGCCCCCGGCGGGATAGAGGCGCATCCCCATGCGCTCGGTGAGCAGAATGAAGGCTACGACGACCAGGCCGGTCAAGGCGCCAATGACGAGGGCCAGGGCCAGGAATACGTGATCCTCGCGAGGTTGGAATTTGGCGAAACGTTGGAGGAAAGGAGTTCTCCACCAACTTGCAGGTGCCGATTGATCCGATGCGCTCGTCTCCACGCGAGTTCCCTCCAAGAGGATATCGCGTTCGGTGGGGTGGGGACTATTTTCTAATTGCGAGTCAGGCGGCACACAGTCTCCATTACTCGCCTGCGCCAGTCATCGCAGGACGCTAGAGAAATTCATCGGATGATGGAAATATGAAAAAAGGGCGGCCCACCCAATTAAGGCCGCCCCCAAAGTTCAGCGTTCGATTGAGAAGTGGTCCACCCGATTCCGCTGCCAGCACTCCTCATTGTCCTGGTTGCAGAACGGTTTTTCTTTGCCGTAGCTGATGGTCTTGATGCGATTTGGCGGAACTCCCTGCTGGAGAAGCGTTTGCTTCACGGATTCCGCGCGGCTGGTGCCGAGCGCGAGATTATATTCCACCGACCCGCGGTCGTCGCAATGCCCTTCGATGAGGACATTGATGTTGGGGTGCTGCGCAAGAAACGCGGCATCCTGTTGGGTGGTGGGCGTCTCATCCGTACGGACATTCGACATGTTGTAGTCAAAGAAAACGTCTTTCACGTTTTTCGCGAACAGGTCTTCCTCCGACGGAGAAGCTGCCGTGCCGGCGATCTTTTGGTTGACCGTGACGCGGGCTGAGGCGTCGGCGCTTCCGCCGGGACCCTTTGCAACCACGGTGTAGGTAGTGGAGGCGCCGGGGTTGACCGAGCGCGAACCGGACGCGGGAAGTGTGCCAAGACCCGCAATCGAGATTTCGCTGGCGTTGGCGGTGTGCCACGTCAGGATTGTGGTTTGTCCTGGTTCGATCGTAGTCGGATTAGCGGCCAGCGTGGCCGTGGGCGTGGCGGGCGCTGGGGGCGCTTGCGGCGTCACCTTCGCGACTTTCTTCGCGCAACCAGCCGACAGCAGCACGCTCGCGACGATGACCAGCGAGCAAAGAACTTGTGCTTTCTTGTATCTCATTTGAAATCCTCCTCAGGTGCCAATCAGTGATGCCGTGGTTGAGTCGTCTCGCGGGACGATGGTAAAGGCCCGGTGCTGGCGCAGTCGGCGCGACCACTTTGGACGCTTAGCCGAGGTTGGAGCGGACTATGCGACCTTTGCCATGACGCAAGACGAAGTTTGGCGCATTGGCTTATTGGAGGAGAATCAGCACCGCAGGACGCTGGCGCACTGATTCAAATCGATTGGCGCGGCCTGAGTGCTGGCGGCGCAAATCAAGAACAGCAGGGCGAGGGTGGGGAGAGGAAAATTGCGCAACGACCTTAACGCGGATTGCAAAATCGAAATTCGCAACCGTGCGGCGGCGCGGGTCGCTTGCAAAGCACTCACCGGCCCATGCACGGCGGAATAAGGACCTTGCACCGCGGGGAAGAGAAATATGGTCAGGACACAGAAGAGGGCGACAAGCGCCAACTCGGATCCAGTTTGGCCAGAGATCATTGCAGTTCCTGGGTAATTATAGCGGAGAGGAATGCAGGATTTGAAGATGGAGAGGGGGCGGATGCCCCGAACTGAGTGAATCCGCGGCACCCGATAGTACAAACACTTTCGGCCAAGCTGGGCGGCGCTATAACTTCAGCACCGCCTGCACGGTGCCATCTTCGAGAGACGCTTCCAGCTTGAATCCGAGCTTGCGGCAGATGGTCTGCATTTCGCGATTTTCCGAGAGGATGGTGGAGACGACACTCTCCATGCGCTCGTGGCGCGCGACTTCGATGAGGCGGCGATAGAGTTCCGTGCCGAGGCCCTGGTGCTGAAAGCGGTCGTCAACCAGAACGGCCATTTCGGCTTCGTCCCGGCCGCGCACGCGGCTCAGGCGCCCGATGGCGATAATTTCGGTGTTGCCCTCTGAGTTCTTGTGCTCGACGACGAGCGCCATTTCGCGGTCGTAATCGATGAAACAAATGCGCGTGAGGCGATCGTGCGCTGTGCGCTGGCTAAGCCGCAGCGGCTGGAAGTAGCGCAGGTAAACGGTGCGCTCCGAGAGTACCTGGTGCAGCTTGATGAGCAGCGGCTCGTCCTCGGGACGAATCGGCCGGATCAGAATCTCGTCGCCATTTTTCATCTGGCCCGCGCGCACATATTGCTGCGGATAAGGCCGTATCGCCAGGCGCGGGATTTCTTCTTTGCTGACGTGCTGCGGATAAAGAATGATGCGCGCATCGAGGGCGATGAGGCGGTCGGGCGACGCGAGCAGCGGATTGATGTCGATCTCTCTGATCCAGCGCTGTTCCACGAGGAGCTGGCTGAAACGCACGAGCAGAGCCTCAAGCGCGCCCAGGTCAACCGGCTTGCGCCCGCGAACGCCTTGCAGGGCTTTGAAGATGCTGGTCTGCTCCATCAAGCGGCGAGCGAGCGTGGTGTTCAACGGGGGAAGCGCGAGGGCGCGGTCACTGAAAACCTCGACGAGTTGGCCGCCAGTGCCAAACAGCATGACCGGACCGAACTGTTCGTCGACGGTGCTGCCGAGGATGAGTTCGTAACCTTCCGCTCGAAAAAAAGGCTGCACGGTGACGCCGAGAAAGTGCTCGAGCCCGGCGCGCTCGTGTACCGAGGTTTCGATCTCGCGCCAGGCATTGCGCACCGCATCCGGCGTGCTCAGGTTCAACATGACGCCGCCGACTTCGGTCTTGTGCGTGATGGTGTGCGAGAGCAGCTTGACCACGACGGGATAGCCCAGCTCATCGGCCTTGGCCGCGGCTTCGTCAGCGCTGTGCGCCTCCAGAGTTGGGGCGGTCGGAATCTGGTAGCAGGCGAGTAGCTCCTTGGATTCCGGCTCGGTCAACAGCGTGCGGCCGGTTTGGCGAATGCGGTCAATGATGGCTTCGGCGCGGGCGTGGTCGGGGCCGCCTTCGCCCTCGCCGTGGGGCAGCACGGGCGTTTCGTATAATCCGCGCAGCAAGTAACTGTAGCGCCACATGTAATAAAAAATCCGCGCGGCGGCATCGGGATAGCTGAAGGTGGGAATGCCGGCGCGATTGAGGATTTCAATACCAGCCGTCATTTCGGCGCCGCCCATCCAGCAGGCGAGCACGGGCTTGCCCAAGCCTTTGGCGAGCGGCGCAAGGCGCTCGGCCGTGATGGTGGGATGCGACATTCCCTGCGGACAGGTCACCATGAGGAGGCCATCGTTGTTGGTATCTGCGGCGACAATCTGCGCGACCTTCGCGTACTTGTCGGGCAGGGCGTCGCCGAGAATGTCCACAGGATTATTGCGGCTCCAGTGTGGCGGCAAAATCTGGTTGAGCTGTTCGAGCGTGGCGGGAGAAAGCTCGGCCAGTTCGCCGCCGACGCTGATGATCGAATCGGCGGCCAGCACGCCCGGGCCGCCGGCATTGGTGACGACCGCCAGTCGCGGACCCTTGGGGCGGGGCTGCTTACTGAGGGTTTCCGCCATATAAAACAAGTCGGAGATGGTGTTGACGCGCAAAACGCCGCAGCGGCGGAAGGCGGCTTCGAGCACTTCGTCGCTCCCGGCCAGCGTGCCGGTGTGCGAGGCAGCGGCGTGAGCGGCGGCGGCGGTGCGTCCGGCTTTGATAACGATGATGGGTTTGCTGAGCGAGACCTCGCGCGCGGCCGAGAGGAAGCTACGCGCGTCGCCCACCGATTCCATGTACATCACGATGGAGTGCGTGCGCGGATCGTTGCCGAGATAATCGATGAGGTCTCCCCATCCGATGTCGAGCATCGATCCGATGGAGACGAATGCGCTGAAGCCGACGACCTCCTTTTGCGCCCAATCGAGAATGGCGGTGCAGAGGGCGCCGCTCTGGCTGAGAAAGGCAACGTTGCCGGGCCGTGCCATGTTGGGGGCGAAGGTGGCATTGAGGCCGCTCACGGGATTCATGACGCCGAGACAATTGGGGCCGATCAGGCGCATGCGGCTGCCACGGAGATGTTCGAGAATCTGGCGCTCCAGTTCCTGGCCGTGCTCGCCGTGCTCCTTGAATCCGGCGGAGATGACGATGGCTCCACGCACACCCTCGGCCACGCATTGCTGGATGACGGTGGGCACGACATCGGCGGGCGTGACGACGACGGCAAGATCGACGGTCTCGGGAATCTGTCCGATTTCGCGGTAGGCTTTAATGCCCAGCACGCTGGTTTTTGTGGCGCTGACCGGATACACGGTGCCGCCAAAAGGACTGCTGAGCAAGCTCCAGAGCACGGCGCGGCCAACGCTGCCGGCACGGTCGGAGGCGCCAATTACAGCGACGCTCTGCGGTTTGAAGATGGCATCGAGCGGATGCCCCTCGGTGCGCAGGACATCGTGAGCCTTGTCCTGCGTGGGACGGAATTTGCCAAGTTTCCCAGTTTTTGTCACACCCGTTTTTGTCACACCCATGGTGCGTTAGTGTAACGCGAGCCCGGGCTTGGGTCTGTGACGGCGGGCACGATTTTTTTTGCGCGGCTTGGAAAATGCAGCGTGCTTGATCTACAATCCTTGCTTCCCGGGGTGAGGTAAATCACAAATCAAGCTCCCGGGAACTCGTGTGCATGCACGAATCAAACGGAGGAAATCAAAATGAAAAAAGCATTAGCGCTCGTATTCGCACTCGCGCTTTCGATCTCAATGTCGTCGTTTGCGTTTGCGCAAGCGTCCGGCGACCAGATGGACAAGCCGATGGATAAAAAGGCCGACGCAAAGGAAAAGAAAGCAGCGAAGAAAAAAGAGAAAAAGGCCAAGAAGGATGAGATGAAGAAGGACGACAGCATGAAGAAAGACGATATGAAGAAGTAAGTAAGCTGGATTTAGGTTTTGATTTTGCTTCACTCCCGGCGAGTCCCCGCTGGGTTTTTTATTTGCGGCGCCTTTGTGTGTCGCGCGGACACTCGAGTCGGCGGTCGCGCGCACACTGCCGGGCGCGAAAAAACCAGCCGATCGGGAGAACGTGCTAAAATTTGGTGCGCTTGAAGTTGATTCCCCGGTTCGTGGCGCGCCAGATTCTCCACCCGGAAATAGCGGACTGAAACGTGGCCCAAAACCCCAACTCCTCAAGCACTCCCATCACCTACGCGGACGCCGGCGTCAACATCGATCAGGCCAACCGCACCAAGCAGCGCATCAAGTATCTTGCGCATAAGACGTTCACCAAGGGCGTGCTGAGCGAAATCGGCGGCTTCGGCGGGCTCTACTCGGTGGACAAAAAGTATCTCGACCCGGTGCTGGTTTCGAGCGTGGATGGCGTGGGCACCAAGCTGAAGGTTGCGTTCGAAATGAACATGCACCACACGATCGGGGCGGACTTGGTGAATCACTGCGTGAACGATATTGCGGTGCAGGGCGCCGCGCCGCTATTTTTTATGGACTACCTCGCCAGCGGAAAACTGGAGCCGGAGGTGACGGAAAAAATTATCGCCGGCTTGGCGGAGGCCTGCAAACACAATGGCTGCGCGCTGATTGGCGGCGAGACGGCGGAGATGCCGGGCTTTTATCCGAACGGCGAATACGACCTGGCGGGCTTTATTGTGGGCGTGGTGGAGCGCGAAAAAATCATTAACGGTAAAAGCGTGGAGATTGGCGACTGCGTCCTCGGCCTGCCCTCGAACGGTCTTCACACGAACGGATACTCGCTGGCGCGCAAACTGCTCTTTGAGATAGCGGGCTATTCGCCGGAGACGTTCGTTAGCGAGATCAAGAATAAAGTCGGCAACGAACTCATGCGAACGCATCGCAGTTACTGGTCGATCATCCGCAAAATGATTGCCGGCGATTGTGTCGCGGCGCTCGCGCACATCACGGGCGGCGGAATTACGGAGAACCTGCCACGCGTGCTGCCCAAAGGGACCTCGGCGATCGTCGAATATGGAACCTGGCCCGTACCGCCGATTTTCGAGCATCTTCAGCGGCTCGGCAATGTCGATAAGGAGGAGATGCTGCGCACCTTCAACATGGGGCTGGGAATGCTGGTGGTGGTTCCGGCGAAGAAATTCAAGAAGGCGCAAACTCTGCTGGAGCGCGCCAGCGAGAAGTTTTACAGCGTCGGGCGGATCGTGAAGGGCGAGCGGAAAGTAATTTACAGCTAAGTCGGAAGTAATAAATCAGAAGGCAGAAGTGAAACCCAACGGGTTGAAAAATCTTGGCATTCTTCTTTCCGGGCGCGGATCGAATTTTGTTGCTATAGCGGACAGCATTGATGCCGGGCGAATTCCGGGCGCGCGGATTGCGGTTGTGATTTCGAATCGAGCGGATGCGCCGGGCGTGGAAACCGCACGCAAGCGTGGACTCAACGCGCTGGTGAGTGCGTCCAAGGGAAAAGAGCGCGAGGCGCACGACCGCGAAGTTGTTGCCGCACTCAAAAAGCACAACGTCGATCTGATCTGCCTGGCCGGCTATATGCGGCTGCTCTCACCCTGGTTTGTGAGGCAGTTTCCACAGCGCATCCTCAACATCCACCCTTCGCTGCTTCCGGCTTTTCCCGGACTTGAGGCGCAACAGCAGGCGTTCGCCTATGGAGTGAAGGTCAGCGGTTGCACCGTGCACTTCGTGGATGAAGAACTTGACCACGGCGCCATCATCGTGCAGAAGACCGTTCCCGTGCTCGATTCCGACGACGAGCATACGCTGGCGGAGCGCATTCTGGAGCAGGAGCATAAGGCATATAGCGAGGCGATTGGGATTGTGCTGGAAGGGAAGTTTGAGGTTGTGGGGCGGCGGCTGGTGAGAAGTTAGAAGTGAGAAGGAACAGGTTTCAAAGTTTCAAGGTTTCAAGGTTTCAGAGTCGACCTCATGGGCCCTCGACGCGTTGAAACCTTGAAGCTTTTGAAACTTTGAAACCTGTTCTCTTTGCTTCTGCATTCTAACTTCTGACTTGCTTTACATGATCAGTTCGTTGCTGCCGCGGACGATGGGGTGCTGCATTACTTCGAGTTCATTCTTGACCAGATTCAGGCCGTAGACGCAATCTTCAAATTTTTGCGAGAGCTGGCTGAACAGGGGCGCGACCTTGGCATATTCGAAGTACTCGAATTTGGAGACGATGTAGTAGCTCTCTTTGCCGGCCTTCACCCACTCGACGAAATTCTCCAGACGCTGGCGGCGCAAGCGATGGTGATTGATGCTCTCCGGGAACATGCCTGCGAAGAACAACGTGTAATCGCCGATGTGCTTGCGCACCTGGCGCTCGCGGTCGAACGAGGGCGCCGGGCCAAAGATGGGATCGGATTCGAGAAGCATCTCGCCAACATCGTTGAGCGGGCGGCCGGACGCGGTGCGGATTTTCGTCAACTGCTCGGCGTCGCAAAACTCGGAGAGCAGATGCGCGACATAGCCAATGATCTGCGGATCGCGAATGCCAATCTCCTGCGCGTAATGGCGTCCAACCAGTTCCACGAATAACTGCTCCAACGGATGCGTTTCCTCAATCATATGGTCCCCCACTGCCATTCGGCTCTCCTCTTGGATTCATCGGACCCAGAGGTTGTGTTGTTTAGATACTGTAGTTTTGCATCTTGAGCAAGTCACTATTGTGCCACTCGATCATTAGAAACCCCGCAACTGGCGGGGAGTTTCGGGTAGCGTTCGTTGGCACTCACCGCCGGCGGGTGCTGATGAAAATTGCGGGGTTTCGAAAAAGAGTCGGCATCCGACGGGGGATCATCTGTATAGCTCATTTGTTTGGACCGGAAAGCAAGCGGGAAAATGGATCGTGTCCAATCGCGAGCACCTTCGATTGCGACGAAAGGGAGGGGCGGTGTCTCGAATCAACATTTCCAGTGGTACTCCATGGGAACCGGTAGTCGGTTACTCTCGCGCGGTGCGAGTGGGAGCGCATGTTCACGTCGCGGGCACGACGGCGACGGGACCAGACGGGAAAATCATTGCGGGCGACGCCTACGCGCAAGCCATGCAGACGCTGCGGAACATTGCAAGCGCGCTGGAACGCGCCGGTGCTTCACTGAACGATGTAGTACGCACGCGGATGTTCGTAACCAATATCGCGGACTGGGAGAAAGTTGGCAAAGCGCACGGCGAATTTTTCCGCGACATCCGGCCGACAACGAGCATGCTCGCCATTAGCGCATTGGTGTCCTCAGAAATGCTGGTAGAGATCGAGGCGGAAGCGATCATTGCGGAGTGACACAGCTGCCCGCTCCGCTTAAGGGACGCAGTCGCGACCGCGGGGGCCCTGCTTACTGCTTTGCAGACACGGTAATGCGCAGACGGCTCGCAACTGGTTTACCGTCCCTGAGAGCGGGAATAAATTTCCAGGTTCGAGCCAAGGCGGTTTGCTCGAGGGTCGGAGGAGTCGTTTGGGGCGCCGGATCTACCGATCTGACCTTTCCCGCTGCATCGATAACTAAATCGAGAACGAGTTGAGCCGGGGCCAGGGACGGCGCCGCTTGGCCTACTTGAAAGTCAGGTGGAATTTCAAGCAGGATGGCTTGCGGCGGATTCACCTGAGATCGCAAGCCCGCCACGGACTTCCGGTCCATGTCGAAGATGCGCACCTGCTTTTTCTTTTGCGGTGAAGGTCGGGCAGATGTGCCGTCAGCCTGGTTGTGCATGCCCGAGAGGCGAGTCTTCACGATGGCGGCGCGAATGCGGTCGACGTCGGCAGTCGGCCACATTTGCTCGAGCGAATGCCAGGCATCCTGATCGCGGCCGCTGTACAAATACGCCCAGACGATTTCGAGAACTTTGGTTTTGACCACTCGCAAGCGGTGCAATTTCTCCGCAGTGGCCGCCGTCGGGGATGCGGCTAATGTTCCATCGCTGCTTCTGAACGCCACCAGGTCATCGGCTGAAATTTCCTTTGATATCCGGGCAATCTCGTCATCGAAATGGGGCTGAAACTCGGCAGTCACATCCAGCAATTTGCCCTGTTCGAAGCGAAGGACGATGCCGGGCGGGTCTAGTTCGCCAAGGGTTAACTTCTCGAACCCGTCCACTGCGGCGGCATCGTTGGTCCAGATTTCGACGCGGCCATCCAAGTCGACATCGGATGCGCTGTAGAATTCTCCGCCCGTGATGGTGCGGACCAGGCGGGGCGGTTTTGCGAGTTCATAGATTTTGTATTGCGAGCAGCAGTCCGAGTCTGATTTTTTGATTTCGAATGCGGCGGCTGGTCTGCCATCTCCAAAATCGACAGCAAATGCATCCAGGTCAACCTGCCAGGCGCCTGTGGTCACCGGCAGCTCTTGTTTTTCCCAGAGCAACTTCGCAGCGCAGGTCCTGGTCGCGAGCATTTTGAAGTCGCCGCTCCGGCTCGCACCCACGTGCACTTTGACGCCATTGCGGAACTCGGCGTTGAAGTTCGCGTTGCCTTCCCGGCAAAGAACATCGCGGGCATGGGCCGGGCAAGCAGACAGGAGGGGCGCGAGGACCAACAATCTGGAAGTTATCTGCGTGAGGCGAGAGCCGGAGCGCGGTGAGTACTTGGAACGAATCGGCAGAACAAGCTCCGAGAAAAAGTGGAAGTCGCAGCGGCGACAGTCTCGCCCGAGGGTTTGGCTTACAGAAAAGAAAGACGGCGGCAGCGTGGCGCTGCCGCTCGTCGTGCTCGCACTTGAGATTTAGCGGCGGCCCTTCTTCTTGGCCGTTTTCTTTTTGGCGGCTTTTTTCGGCGCAGCTTTCTTGGCCGCTTTTTTCTTGGCTGGTTTCTTGGCGGCAGGTTTTTTTGCCGCTTTCTTGGGAGCGGGTTTTTTCGCGGCTTTTTTGGGTGCCGGTTTCTTCGGCGCCTGTTTTTTGGCCGGTGCTTTTTTCGGAGGCGCGCCGCCACCGCCGCCAGAGGGCGCTACGGGCTCGGGTTCGGAGGGAGGCTCTTCCGCCTCGTTCTCTTCGTCCAGCATGGCGGGTTCTTCTTCCTCCTCTTCCTCTTCATCGAAATCCTCTTCCAGCGATTCCCCAAAGCTGCTGCTGTCGCCAAATTCATCGGTTTCATCATCCCGACCGTAGAGAGTCGGATCGTCGAAAGGCATATCTCCTCCTGATATTTTTTGGCCCTTTGCGCAACTGCGCGCCGAGGCCCAGGGAAATAGGACTACAGGCTGCGAAACTCTCCCTGCTTTGCGTAACGGGGCGCGATTATAGCATGGGCAGTTTCAGGGGCAGTATCGTGCATTCGCCGGAGATTTGCGAGAAAAAATTGCAAGGGAAAATTTCGGGCTCGCGCGGCGGCTCTGGAATCGGCGAACAAAGAACGAATCTCACCTTCACGATTCGCCCCTATTCGTAGGCCAAGGCGTCGATGGGATCCTTTTGGGCCGCCTTGAAGGCCGGATACAAGGCGCCGGCGACCGCGCCGGCTACGGCAATGAAGGCGGCGCGAACGATCCATCCGCCATCGACCACCACTTGCAGCAGCGGGAATTTGTGGGCGAGGGCCGCCCGGGTGACCAGGCTGACCACGACTCCCAGCAGGATACCGCCCAAGGCAAGGGTGATCGTCTCCCGCAGAACCACGTTCACGATGTAGAGCTTGGAGGCGCCCATCGCCTTCAGTATGCCGATTTCGCGCGTGCGCTCCATCACCGCCGTGTACATAGCCTGGAAAATCACGATGAATCCGATGACGACAGAAATGCCCACGACCACGTCGATAAAGGTCGAAAGGCCGGGATAGTTGCTGGTGGTCATCATGGCGAGGTAGCCCGCCATGGAGGTGGCGACGTAGCGCTCCATGCCGGGAAGCGCCTTAATTTCTTTGACAACGGCTTCGGCATTGGCCGGGTCATCGAGCTTGAGGTAGAAGATCGTGGCTTTGTCTTTGGCGCCGATCAGATCCTGCAAGGTGCTGATTGGGATGAACTTACGTCCGCCCTTGCCGTGTTCCACGATGCCGCTGATGCGGAAGGGGCGGTTGAGGATTTCGATCGAATCCCCGACCTTGGCGTGCTTGGACTGGGAGAAAAGGTCGTCGACGATGACATCGTCCGGCGCTTGAAATGGCCCGCCCGCGAGAAAGTTGAAGGGACCGGACATGCTTTCATAAGTGGGCAGGTCGATTCCGGCGATGATTTCGAGCGTCCCGGCGGTGGTGACCTGGGTGACGACGGGCGCAACGCTTTTGACGTGGGGCAGTTTTGCCAGCACATCGCCGATTTTGATGGGCATGGGCGCGCCGGTGAGTCCCGCGATAAAAGACGATCCCGGCGGCAGCACAATCACGTCGGCGCCAATGCCGGCCGTCCGAGTGCGCGAGTCCCGCAACATGCCGAGCGAGAGGCCGACGATCAAGAGGATCATCGTGACTTCAAGGGCAACGGCCACAATGCTGATCAGCGACCGGATGGGCCGGTGCGCCAGGTTCCCGAAAATCATACGGTTCATCATGTCGTTTTTGCGCCCGTTACTTGCCGGAAGCGCTGGTGGATGGCACGGCGTCGTTTTTTGCGCCCAAATGGACCACCTCGGCCCCGGCAGGCTGCTCCAGGACAAACTGTTCGTCGGTGAGCTGCTTATTCAGTTCGAGCTTCAGAATGTTCAGCGTAAGGTCATAATCTTCCCGCGGCCGCTCGATTTCGATGGTGGTTGGAAATAGAGTACCGTCGAAGACCTTGTAATTCAGATAGCGGGCATCGGTCGCCACGTTTCCCTGCTGGTCGTAAATTCTCTGCCGGTGGGGCAACAGGTCGGTTCGGCTGAACTCGATGCGCCGCGCCAGGTACCAGCCCTGCTTGCCTTCCCGGATTACCGCCAGTTCGTAGTCTGGCTGGTCAACCCGGTGTTTTCTCGAATCCAGAACCGTCTCGTACCCGTTCTCGAGGACGGCGATCTCGCACGAGGGGGCGGGACAGTCCGGACCGACATGGGGCGGCAGGAGCGCGTCGTAGATGTACTGCGGACGCATGTTTTCCATGCGCTTATTCGGCAGGTAGCTGTCCTCCGTATCCGTTCCCAACACAAATTTGTTTCGCGGCGGAATCCACAGTTTGAAATCCTGGCCGTTACTGACCATGTCAAAGGCGGTATTGCGCACCACCGGCATCAAGCCTTTCATTCGGAGCATCTCCGGCTTGCGGGCGAGGATGTAGCCGCGGATCTCCTTGTAATCGGTCACGCTGCCGTTCTTGGGATCGGCGGCGGAGGCATCGATGTCGACCGTGGCCTGAAGGGACTGAATGCGAGCCGATTGCCCGTTCACATAGTCGATCAAGTCTTTTTGGCTTGCCGTCTTAAGCGGAGCATTGGAAAACTGGCGATCAAGCGGCCGCGTGCGGAACAGGCAGCCGCTCAGAGGGAAACTGGAGGCGGCCAGACACAATGACAATATTAGACGCAAATGAGAACGTTGCATTCCGATCTCGACACTAAGTAAACCATTCTTTATGAGGATCAGATTAGTATAAGGCAGCGAAGGTTTCACTGCTTTGAGTGCAACCCGAGGGCGCGCCGGTAGGCGGCGATATTGAGGTCCTGTTCCGCCAGGGTGGCGGCGAAGCGATGATGCCCATTTCCATCGCTCACAAAATAAAGGAACTTGGTGCTGGCCGGATGCAGAGCGGCTTCCAGGGCGGTCCGGCCCGGGTTGCCGATGGGCCCCGGCGGCATGCCCGGAAAACGGTAGGTGTTGTAGGGCGAGTTGATGGTGAGATCGGCGTGATGAAGGCTTCCCTGATATGTGCCCGCCAGCAATTCGCCGTAGATCACGCTCGGATCGGCGTCCAGAGCCATGTTTAAGGCCAGCCGGTTCGAGTACACGCTTGCCACCAGCGGACGCTCCTCCGGCGCTGCCGTCTCTTTCTCAATAATCGACGCCAGGATCACAACCTTGTTGACGTCGGGCTTGCTGGCGTCGGGGAGGCTGGCATTTGGCTGATCGACGGCGGCGGCAGCTCGATTCGCGGAATTTTGCGCTGCCAACCCAATCTGCTGCGCCACCTGCCGGAACTGCCGGACCATGGCGGCTGCCATTTCCTCGAGACTCTGGGTCCGCGTGAATCGGTAGGTGTTAGGGAACAGATAGCCTTCGAGCGACTTGGCGCCGGGCGCAATGTCGGAGATGAGTTGCGTGTCGGTTTCGGCGAGGTGGAGAAAATCGGCTGCCCGCCCAAGGCCAGCGTCCTCGATCGCCTTGGCGATGTCGAACATGGTGAAGCCTTCGGGAATCGTCACCACGTGGACGTAGATGTCGCCACGCGCAATGCGGTCGTGGACCTCGGGCAGCGTGGCCGCGCGCTCGAAAAGATATTCGCCAGCCTTCAGCGTGGGCTTGGCGTGCGCCGCGTGCCAGAGGCGAAAGGCAAGCTCGCTGCGAATGATGCCGGCCTTCTTCAGCTCAGCTGCAATACGCCGGGTGGAGTAGCCGGAACGCAGCAAGACAAAGGTCTGACCCGGCGGAGGCGCGGACGGCACGTACATTTGCCAGGCGGCAAAGCCCAGCGCAGCCAAAACCACGACGACGAAAAGTGCGATGATCGTCCGCAAGCTCTTAGTTTAGATGAGTCCGCTCTACTCTCCCAGCCAGTCCGCGTAGGGCTTCAAAGTCTCCACGTGGTCGCAGATGATCTTCAGCGCTCCCGTGATCGGAATCGCCAGCAGCAATCCCACCGCGCCCCACACCGTCCCCCAAAACAGCAGCGCCAGCGTCACCGCCAGCGGATTGATGCGCAGGCGACTGCCGAGAAGCTTGGGATAAAGCACATTCAGCGCGACCAGGTGCATGGCCACCACAAAGCCCAAAACCACCAGCAGTTCGGGGACTTCCAGTTGCCCAAAACCCACCAGAATGGGCGGAAGCGTAGCCAGCACGATGCCTAAATAGGGAACCAGGCTAAGAAATCCGCTGAGGAATCCGATGAAATAGAAAAACGGAACGTGCAGCAACCCAAACGCCGCCACACTCACCGCCGAGATCAGCAATCCGATCAATAGATTCCCGACAATGAAACTTTGCAGCATTTTGCCGATCAGGCCGAGCGTCACAAATGCCGTATGCCGGTGGTGTAGGGGAAACAGCATGACGGTTGCCGACCGGGCGTGGCTCTGCCAGGTGAGCAGAAAGTAAGTCAGGAAGGGAACAAATGACGCCAGCAGAAACATGTCGGTTAACGTCCCGGCGCCATGCGTCAGCATGTCTCCCCAGCCGGTCACCTGGCGCACCCGCACGACGTTGGTCGGATTCGGCGACGACACGTCCTCTCCGGTTTTTTCCAGATTTTCCGCCTTCTTCTGCAGGGGTTCGATGATGGTCCGGATTTTTTTGGAATATTGCGGAAGGTTGTCGGCGAAGGAAATGGCCTCATTGTACGAAGCCAGCGACACGCCATAGATCACGCCAACAAACACCAGCAGGCTCAACAACGCCGCCAGGCCTCTGGGAATATGCAGGTACTCGCCGGCCTGCACCAGGGGCGAGAGCATGAAGCTGAGCAGGATCGAAAAAAACAGCACCGACAACACCGATTCGCCGTAGTAGGCGAACGCAATGATCAGCCCAATGCCGAGCAGCGTCAGCGACCAGTGCCGCTCCGGCGCTCTTTGCGGAGTCTCAGTCTCAGCCAGATCCATCTTTTGTTCGTCCCTTCGAACTGGTCCACAATTCTGCCCGACGCGAGCGGAAATTGCACGAGCTAACCGGCCGTCCGGCGCGGCTCAATTTGATTGTCATCCCGAGCAAGCGTTTCCTGACCGCCGAAAGGTTTCCACCCCGCCCTCATCTCCCCTTCCATTCCGGATTTTTGACTTGCATCCCCTCTTCGGTCCGCCGATCATCGTGGCATGAGCTTGCCGCGGCGAATCTTGGCGTTGGACGTGGGTTCCCGGCGTATCGGCGTGGCCGTTTCCGATCCGCTCGGCATCACGGCGCAGGGACTCGACACCATTCACCGTCAGAACAAACGCCGCGATTGGGAGGCGCTGCGCCAGGTGATCGAAAAATACGACGTGGCCGAGATTGTCGTCGGGTTGCCGCTGCGGCTGACCGGCGCTGAAGGCACGCAATCGGAAAAGATGCGCCTTTTTGCCGACGACCTCAAAAAGCATTTTGGCCTGCCCGTGAATTTGTGGGATGAGCGCTGGACCTCCGTCGAGGCCAATCGCCTGTTGCGCGAAACAAATTTATCGATTGAAAAGCGGGGGAAAGCGGTGGATCGCATGGCTGCGATTCTGATCCTGCAATCGTGGCTGGAAGCGCGCGCGTCGCGTTAAAGCGCGCCGGAAACTACACTGCCAGTTCGCTGATATCCGGCAGCCGCAGATTGCACTTTGTCAGCGCGCCGGTCAGCGCCTGCTCGATCACACTCTCGTCGCAATTGCGGGAAATCGCGAGCTCGCTGACCAGCAGATAGCGCGCCCGTTCCAGCATTTTCTTTTCCCGGAAGGAGAGCGATTTCGCCTGCGCCAGGATCAGCAGGCTCTTCAGCACGGTCGCCACTTCGGCAAGCGTGCCGGTGCGCATGCGCTCGGAGTTCTCCTTGAATCGGTCTTTCCAGTCCGCCGCGTTGATGCACTCGCCGGCCGAGAGATAGTCGACGATCTTCTGGATTTCTCCGTTTCGCACCACCGGGCGCATTCCCACGCTGCCCGCATTCTGGAACGGAATCATCACCTTGAGGCCGCTGTTGGCGATCTTCAGGAGGTAGAACTTATCCACGGTGCTGCCGTTGGTCCGGCTGCTGATCTGCTCGATAATCCCGACCCCATGATTGGGATAGACGACTTTGTCGCCGATGTGGAAAACCTGACCAGTGTTCATGGGAGGAGACCCCTCGCCCAGAGGAATAACGCTAGGCTAAGTGTAGCGAAGCAACCGCGGTAAATCAAACGGACGGGCCAACCGGGAGCCAACCGGGGGCCAACCGGGAGCGGGTATTTATGATTTCCACAGGTCTTCCCGGTCCCTTAATCATGGCCTCACGGAACTATGACGAAACGCTCCAGTGGCACGCGCGATTTCATGGAGGCAGCACGCGGGGTTGTGAAGCGCCGCCATTGGCGAGCACATGGATGGAACCCCACTAGAAACGCCGCTTGATTCCCGCAATCCCCATGCAGTCGCTTTAGGCCAGTTAGGCGGTTTGAAGGGCGGGAAGATCAGGGCGAAAAGTCTCACCGCTGCGCGAAGAAAAAGCATAGCCAAGAAGGCAGCCAAAGCCAGATGGGCTACTCGACCACCTGCTTCGGAGTAGCGGCACCGGGCGTAGGCGGAGGAACCTGTTTGATTAGTGCCACTCCCTTATGATTCTCGACGACTTTGAATGCATTCGTATTCATCATGACGTTCATGTAGCAGTGATGCACCGTGAGAACCAAATCTTGCATTACCGGGTCGGCTTCCAAATGCTTGATGATTAGACCCATATTTTCGCAGTCGTCGATATGAAAGTGCCGGTCATGTGATTTGTTCTTAGGGTAATTGGAAAGAGCCTTTGTGATGGCCTTTGCCTGCTTCTTCCTATCCGGCAAGCCCTTAAACATACCATCAGCAAGTTGCTGTTCGACGAAATCGTTTGACCATTTTATGGCATTCTCGCACTGGCCCAAGAAGGTAGGTCGATATTGCCCGATGATCTCCTGCCAAATCACGATTCGACTGGCGTCCTTTTTCACCTCCCTAACAGCACGCCTGAATTCTTGCACAACACCATGAGCCGGAATGCCCCTAAGCTGCGGATCAATGGGACCAAGATTTGATTCTTTCCCCATCCAAATTTCTTTGCAGCAGCAGGCAATTATAGTTCCGGCTGACATCGCGATCTGGGGAACAAAGGCCCGAATATCGCCACCAAACATCTTCTGTAGATAATTAACAATGGATTGCGTAGCGGCGATACCGCCGCCTGGGGTATGCAGAATCAAATCTAGGCCGATGGTCCGATCCAACTGATGGACCGTCGTCATAAAACCGTTCTTGTCCTCGTCGTTTATTTCCGAGCTTAGACTGTACTTCGACAGCCAGCCAGAATAGTAAGCGATGACATTTCTCTTGGTATGTTCATGAAGCTTTTTGAGATATTGGTGTCGGATTACATTCTGGGCACTAAGGCCAGTCTGTTGCACCTTTTGGATTTCTAGAAATACCTCATGCCAGTTCGGCATTATTCCTCGATGCTAGGGACGGATATTGAAGGGACATCCATCAATTCAGACGGCTGCTCCAAGCTATCTGCGTCCGTATAGAGTTCTTGGTACGGGAGTTTGCGCGGGGTAAACGTCTGCAAGTACTCATGCTCTAGCAGCGACGGAGTAGCTTTCTTCTTGCCCTGCGATTTCGTTTGCTTGGTCATGGCATGCCTCGCTGCGCCCTTTGGCCGTGGCCCAAGTTTATAACATGATTCAGACGAACGAGTTGTCAATTTTTTGGTCGGTTTTCTTGCTTTTTTTGTTGACATCTTACCCCTCTCTAGATTGACGAACGCCTTATCAAAGAAATTGGAAAATCACGCCGCTGCCGTCGCACTTTGGTTCATGTACCACAACTTCGGCAGAGTGCATCAGACCTTGAGGGTCACCCCCCGCGGTGGAATCGGGTCTTTCCGATCACGTCTGGAGCCTTGCCGAGATTTGCAATCTCTCAGAGAGCCATACTACCGACGCACAAATCGACAAGGCTCTCGTTCTGAAAGCGCTCGAACGGCCAACTCCCCTGTCCAGGCCCATCTAGCTTCCGCTGCAAATGACCCGCCACTCGGAACTTTAATCTGGTTCTAATGGACGCCCGAATTCGCACTTTTGGCTTGTGGAAAAGATAGCGACCCACTACCGGCCAACTGGCCAGGGCCGTACTCAGATTCCTGACCCGTTCGCGCAGAAAAGTCCGATCTGCGCTTCCGCGCGGCACCGACGCCTGATCGTTTTCATCACAAATCCCCCGTGCCCGCATCACTGACTTCCAACCCGCCGCGCGCGACAATAATCACTGACCTGTGGCCAGGCAGCAGTGCGCCCGTCTCCAGAGACGGGTATCCGAGCCCGCAAAAAAGCGCCCCAAAAGCGCCTGGCCACCAATCCCGTTGTGCCCAAAAACCCTTGACTTAGCCGCATCACGGACTCATCCTGAAATAAGAGCGGGCAGCAATGCTGCCTCCAGATGTTGACGGCGGGATCGTGCCGCTAGGCCTCCCCGGCGTGATCCTTGATAGAACACGAAAGCGGTTCCGTTTTGGAACGCGGAGCAGGCCGTCGTACCAAGACTCGTCTCCTAACTCCAATGCGCTCAAGACTTTGCCTATAACTAATTAGTTTTGAATACTTTGGCGGGAGAAAAATCGTAGAATTACCGAAAATCGAACCTAACCGATTAAGACCAAATGAGTTCCAAGAAGTAAGTTCAAGTTTATATTTTTGAATACTTTGCGAGCCAACTTACTCTAAGTAATTGATTCGCTTACATCGGGCCGAGAGATGGGGGGGAGGGGGGTCCCCCCCAAAAAAAACTAACTAGACCGGCAAACAAGAAAGCCAGGGGACCGTCGCCCGGGCACGAGTTTTTGGGTCCCCAGGGTTGGGCGCTGGACTCGGCTCCTGGGCTGCGCTCTTATGTTGCGCGGCACGTCGCTCCTGATGTCGCGGCTTATCGAACGCTTTCCGAACCGGCGTTTCTCCAGTTTCACCAAGCTCGAATGCCCGCTCCGGCAGCTTATTCTGCCGGGCGGTATAATGTCCCTCGCACCTTTCGAAATTCTCATGACCGAGCAAATTAAGAAAAAACTGCACGAAGAGCTGAATAAGCTCGAGCGCGAGTTGGCGTATGACATTCCGCGCGAATTGAAAAAAGCGGTCGCGCTCGGCGACCTCAGTGAGAACGCCGAATATCACACGGCGAAGCAGCGCCAGGAATATCTCAAGGCGCGCGTCCGCCAATTGGGCAAGCGTCTCGCGGACCTTTCCTTGATCAACATGAACAACATTCCCAGGGACAAGGTCGGACTCGGTTCCACCGTGAAGGTTTACGACAGCGCCAAGGAAGCGGAAGTGGAATATCAGCTGGTCATGAGCGAAGAGTCGGATGTGGAAGCGGGCAAGATTTCGACAACGTCCCCCATCGGCCGCGCTTTGTTGAACAAGAAGGTCGGCGATAGCGCGATCGTCGTGACGCCGAACGGCAATCGTGAAATGGAGGTTCTGAAGTTGTCCACCATTCACGATCTGGCGGCGGAACTGGAAACCGGCCCCGAGCCGGAGTAGGAAGTCGGAGTAGCGAGTGTGGTGACGGGGCTTCGTTCATGAGACGCGGGAATCCGCATCTCTGAGATAAAAGCATTCTGTAGTAACCAAACTTTATGAGTTGGACAAGCGGAGTCGGTCGGGCGTGCGGCGTTCTTCTTGACGCCATCGTGCGACTGCTCGCCCTTTCCCGCATCAATCCGAACGTCCTTACGCTGATGGGACTGGTGGTAAACACTTGGGCGGCATTCCTGTTTGGGTACGCCAACGGAGACAACCAGCGCCGCATGTTCGTCTACGCTGGCCTCGTCATCATCGGCAGCGGCTTCTTCGATTTGGTCGATGGCCGCGTGGCGCGCGCCTCCAACCAGGTGACCCGCTTTGGAGGATTTTTCGATTCCATCGTCGACCGGTATAGCGACGCCTCGCTCTTTCTGGGATTGCTGGTTTATTACGGTCGCGGCAATCGATTTTTCTATGTAGTGCTGGCCGCGCTGGCCATGATCAGCGCCATCATGGTCAGCTACGCGCGCGCCCGCGCTGAGTCGCTCATCGGCACCTGCCGCGTCGGCTTCATGGAGCGCCCGGAGCGCCTGGTCCTGCTCATTATCGGCGCTTTGTTTAACGAAATGGCGCCCGTGCTTTGGGTGATCGCCGTCCTCTCCACCATCACCGTAATTCACCGCGTCGTCTACACCTGGCAACGCACTCGCGAGATGGACGGTCTGGCGCCCACGCGCGCCGCCTAGGCAATTTCCTTCGCGGCGGAAATCGACCGAACGTGAATCGCACCGCGCCGCCCGCAGTCGCCGCCCGCCCAGATGCTAGACTAGACGCCGAACTTTCTGTGGGGAGTCGAACTTGCCAACCAATCCAATTCTGGTCGTTCATGGCGGAGCGTGGGCCATTCCCGACGACATGGTCGAGGCGCATCTCAACGGCGTTCGCAACGCGGCCGCGGCCGGATGGCGCGTGCTGGAACGCGGAGGCTCTGCCCTCGATGCCGTCGAAGAGGCTGTGGTCGTGATGGAAGATGACGAGACTTTTGACGCTGGACGTGGCAGCTTCCTGAACCGCGATGGCAAGGTGCAACTCGATGCCTTCATCATGGATGGCGCAACCCTCCGCGGAGGCGGAGTCGGATGCGTTGAGCGTCTGCGCAATCCGGTGCGCGCCGCACGCAAGATCCTCAGCGACAGCACGCATGTTTACTTTGTCGCGGAGGGCGCGGAGCGTTTTGCCGCCGAGCAAGGCATCGAACTCTGCCGGAATGAAGACCTCATCATTCCCCGCGAGGTTGAGCGGCTGCGCGAATATCAGGCGCAAGCCGAGACCCATGCCAGCCACCTGTTCGCGCCCGAAATTTCGCACGACACCGTGGGCGCCGTCGCCCTCGACCGCGAAGGCAACATCGCTGCGTCCACCTCGACCGGCGGAACGCTGAACAAAGATCCCGGCCGTCTCGGCGACTCTTCGCTGATTGGCTGCGGCTGCTACGCCGACAACCAAAGCGCGGCGGCTTCAACCACGGGCTGGGGCGAGCCGATCATGAAATTAGTCTTAGCGAAATGGGCGGCCGACCGCGTTGCCGCCGGCAATTTGCCCGCGTGGGTCGCGAAGGAGTCGATGAATTACCTGAAGAAGCGCCTGAATGGCCACGGAGGTATTATTCTGCTGGACGCCAACGGCCGCTTCGGCATCGCCCACAACACGCCGCGCATGGCCTGGGCATTGCACACGGCGGAGAAGCTCGAAGCCGGCACCGAGCGCACGAACTAGCCAAGGCAGGAGGTTTCTTGTGGAAACCATCACGTGGCGCGAATATCTCGGCAACGCCATCCGCTACTGGGAGCCTCGTCGCATTCTGTACAATCTGCTGCTCGCGGCGATCGTGGGCGCCCATTTTGTAAGGGCGCTACCGTCATCGCGCTCCGCCCTGCAACTCGATAACCTGCTGTTCCTGTTCTCGCTGGCTGTGCTCGCCAACGTCGCGTACTGCGCAGCCTATGTGCCCGACATCTTCGCGCAGATGTCGACCGTTCGCGACTCGTGGCTTCGCTATCGATGGATTGTGTTGCTGATCGGGCTGGCTTTCGCAGGAGTACTCACGCACTTCTGGTCCGCCGGACTCTTTGGAGGGCGCTAGAACTCTACGTGCGCGCGGAATGAGGGTACGAGCACGGGCCCGCGGTCGCGGTTGTAGCCTGGGTCGTTGATGTGCTGCACGCCGGGGGCAAGGTAAATTCCGCGCCACACGTGCGCCGTGTAATAGCTCTCGACAATATTTTCGCGCCCGTACTTCAGATTGCCATCGCCCAGCAAAAAGCCGAGGCCGCCGAGGCGCAGATACTCCTGATGGTCCTTGCAGATTCCGTTGGTCACGACGGCAATTCCCGCGCGGTCCTGCCGCCGATGCCACCATGCTCCGCGCGCCCCCAGGCCCACCTCAAAGGTCTGATCGACTTCTGTGTAGGCGAACGACTCCGTCTTGCCGTTGTCCCACCCGAAGCGCGCAAATGCAGTCAGGTTTCGGGCGAGTTCCTGTTCCGCGTTCACGCCAAATCCGTATTTTCGCGTGATGTGCCAAGGATGATTCGTAATATCCGGCGTCGCGACTAGTCCCTGCTCGTACTGCGCGATCGCATCCCGATAGATCCCCATGTTCGCGAAATTGGTATAGGCGAGAACCCGCACTGCGCCGGGCTTTTTCGGAATAACCCCTCGGCGCAACTCGTATTCGTAATTCTCCGCATGCACCTGCCAGGGCCGCCACACCAGGTCGATGCCGTTCGCAATCTTCGGCATCAGCGCTTCCGCAAAGCGAAATCCCCAGTTGCGGTCTTCGTAATCCGCGGTGAACCCGACCGTGTAACCGCGTGTATCAGCCGCATAATCCCACGCGCCATTGTTGTCTGTGGTCCAGTTGATGAATTGAAGGTGCGTGTCCGATCCCGCGGAATTGACATCGAAAAAATCCGGCATGCTGAATTTGCCAAAGCGGATTTCAAGGCGCCGGCGGGGCAGTTCGTCAAAGAGCGAAAGCGCGTTGCGTTCGTTTTCCACTTTGTCTTTGCTGAGCGCGAACACTTTGTGAATCATCCCGCGTCCCAGATATGGCGTCTTACTCAACAGCGGGTTCCGCACGATATCCAGATCCGTGTTCCCGGCCAGCCCAAAGCCTTGAGTCAGCGCGTCGCCGCCCGCTTCTTCAATGTCCACGAGAATTTCGGTCGAGTTGTTGAGCCGCACTCCAGTGTAGAGTGTCATCACGCGCGACGTGGCCTTCTCATAGTCCGGCCCCAGGCTGTGCGGCCCGCTATAGAGCGCGTGAAATGTGGGATGCGTTTGAAATATGAAATTCGCCTGCCCGGAGAGCCAGAAGCGAGTGTTCTTAGAGTGCGGCAACATCGATTCCGTGTCCTCATCCGCGGGGGCAGGATCGGGGGGATCGGCGGGATCGCCCGAAATGGTCGGGCTCGTCGAAGCCGGGGCGGGCTTATCGGGAGTTGGAACAGTATCCAAGATTGTGGGAAAAGAAACTGCCTGAAGCGGCGAACCGGCGTCCGCATAGTTCGCCGATTGCGCCCACATTGCCGGAACTGCAACAGGCAGCACACCCGTACACGCCAACATCAACACGGAGAGCAATCCCGACCGCCGCGCCGCACGGGGCATGGCTGCCGAGGCGCGAAGCCTCGCCGGTGCCGCGCCCCCGATATTGAAAATGAATTTCAATTTCAAATCCATGCCCGCAGCCTAATCGCTGCGAATCCCCGCCCACAGCGTTATGCGTCACCCTTGCTTGTGACTTAAATCACCAGGCGCGCCCATCCAGCGGCCATGGTATTAACGAAAGTATAGCAAATGCAATTAACTATAGTTAATTGAGAAAATAGAGACCTCGCCCGGGATGAAGTTCCTTCCATCCTAGGCAAACTTCGTTACAGCGGCGTTACAGGTGTTCATGTGCGCATCTCTGCGTCGTCTGCTCCGAGCGTATCCGAAGTGAACTGAGACATAAATAAGGAACGCATCGGTTCCGCCGCATCTGCCGAAAAACTGCGTACCGGCTCCCTCTGGCGTTATTATTTCCTGATGTTCGACGTCGACCGGCTCCGCGAGTTTTGCCTCTCATTCCCCGACGCCACTGAAGACATGCCCTGGCCGGAAGATCTCTGCTTCAAGGTCCGCGGCAAAATTTTTGTTGCGCTCGGTCTTTCCGATGGCAGGTTTCCGCGCCTCAGCTTGAAAGCCTCGCCTGAGAAATTCCACGAGCTTCTCGAAACCGAAGGCATCAGCCCGGCGCCTTACGTGGGCCGCTATAAGTGGGTCCAAATCCAAAGTTCCAACCTGCTGCCTGCGGCCGAGCTTGAATCGCTGATTCGCCAATCCTACGAGATGGTTGCCTCCAAAGCCCCAGCGCCGAAGACGCGGAAGGTAAAAACGGCGACGAAAAAATCCCAGGCAATCGCGAAGACAAAAGCCGAGAAGAAGGCCGGAAAGAAATCAGCCGGAAACCGCCGCTCCAAGTGAAAAGCCTGGTAGTAATCTTGTGATCATGATGCCAGAGCAATCGAAGGAATTGATCACAGACGCCCTGCAGGCGCGCCGCGAGGGCCGTCATCAGGACGCAAAACGCGATCTGACCGGGGCCGTGGACCTCTGCCGCAAAGGCGGCGCACAAGTTGATGTGGCGCGCGCGCTGACAGCTCTGGGTCAGATCGAAAGAGATCTTCATAATCTGGACGCAGCGCTGCTGCACTACCAGGAAGCCGCGGCCATTTATCGCGGGCAGGCGAACCACTCCAAACTCGCTCACACAATTCGGCACGTCGCCGACATTCACCGCTCCGCCGACCGTCCGGCTCTGGCCGAGCCCTGCTATGACGAGGCTCTCAGTCTCTACCGCAGGGATCCGCAGACAACTCCGCTCGAATTGGCAAACGCGATCCGCGGACTAGCCCTCCTCAAAAGTGCCGCCGGCGATGCTCCGCGCGCCACTGCGCTTTGGACCGAAGCCCGCGATCTTTATGGAGAGGCCGACGTAAACGAAGGTGTCGCCGAAAGCGAGCGCCGGTTGGCGCTGCTGACTGGACGGTAAGTCGAGACAGGATCGGCGTGGAAGGAAATTCGGCAGAACGCTATTCACGGACTCACCCACTCGGCCTGTCTCAATTCATGCCCAAGACGTTTGACTCCTCCCGACGCACTAGACTAGCCTCGTAAGTTCATTCCACCCATGCGCACTCAGCTCAAAGTGACGATCTGCGCGCTCCTGGCGCTACTTGCGACCGGCGTGGCCGCCGCACCCTTCCGGCCTACGCACGCTCGCCATGCGATCGTCACCTCGGTTCACGAACTCGCCTCGCGCGCCGGAGTCGAAGTCATGCAGGCGGGCGGAAATGCCGTCGATGCGGCCGTCGCCACCGGATTCGCCCTTGCCGTCGTTCATCCGCAGGCTGGCAACCTTGGCGGTGGAGGATTTCTCCTGCTTCGCACTGCCGGCGGCGAAGTTCACTTCATCGACTTTCGCGAGAAGGCCCCTGCCGCCGCCACCGAAAATATGTACCTCGACGCGCAGGGCAAAGTGATTTCGGACCTCAGCGTGGTTGGCTACAAGGCGATTGGTGTTCCCGGTTCGGTCGCCGGCCTCGCCTATGCCGAAAAAAAATATGGCAAGCTTTCTCTCGAAAAAGTTATTGCTCCCGCCATCAAGCTTGCGCGAGATGGCTTTCCTCTCGCCTACGAGGACGCAAGAGACATTGCCGACGACGAGGATCTGGCTCGCTTTCCCGATTCGCGGCGCATCTTTCAGCGCGATGGCCGTTACTACCAGCCCGACGAAGTGTTAAAGCAGCCGGAACTGGCGCGCACACTCGAGCGCATCGCAAAAAATCCCGACGACTTCTATCGCGGCGCGCTCGCGCACGAACTGGCCGCCGCGATTCAAAAAGGTGGAGGCCTCGTCACTGCCGCCGATCTCGCCGCCTACGAGGTAAAAGAGCGCGAGCCGGTTCGTGGAACGTATCGCGGTTACGAAATCATCGGTGCGCCGCCGCCCTCTTCCGGCGGAACTACCCTCATCGAGATTCTCAATATTCTTGAAGGCTTCAATCTCGCCAAGTCCGGCAACCGCTCGGCAGACGCCATTCACCTGACTGCGGAGGCCTTCCGCCGCGCCTTCTACGACCGCACCGACTTTATGGGCGATCCCGATTTCTCGAAGATTCCAGTGCCGCAACTGATCGACAAGAAATATGCCGAAGCGTGGCGCGCGACGATCGATGTCTCCCATGCCAGCGCCAGCAAGGACCTGAAACGTCCTGCCTTCGCCGATCTGGAGCGCGTTGCCGTGTCGCATGCAATCGCAATCCGCGAGCCCGAGAACACAACTCACTATTCCGTCGTCGATAACGAGGGCGACGCGGTCGCCGTCACTACCACGCTCAACGATTCCTTCGGTTCGCGCGTCACCGCCGAAGGCCTCGGCTTCCTGCTCAACGACGAGATGGACGATTTCGCCGCCAAGCCCGGCGAGCCCAACGGCTTTGGCCTGGTGCAGGGCGAAGCCAACGCCATTCAGCCGCGCAAACGCCCGCTCTCTTCGATGACTCCTACCATCGTGACGCGCGGCGGCAAGCTCGAACTGGTGCTGGGCACACCGGGCGGACCTACCATTATCAACAGCGTTCTGGAGGTGCTCGTCAACGTGGTGGATTTCGGAATGAATGTGCAGGACGCCGTCGACTATCCACGCATTCATCACCAATGGCTGCCGGATCAACTCGTGATGGAGCGGGGCTTCTCGCCCGACACCATCGCGCTGCTGAAGGCCCGCGGCCACCAGGTGAGGATGGTGGGCGGCATGGGCGAAGTGGCCGCTATTCAGGCGCGCGACGGGTGGCTGGAAGGCGCCGCCGATCCGCGCACCGAGGGTACGGCCAAAGGATACTAAGCATGCATCACGTTCTTTCCACGCACCTGTTCGTCGGTCACCGGCTGACGGTTGCGCAACTCGACAAGGTTCAGCGCGCGGGGATTCCGGCCGTGGAAATCTTCTGCGCGCGGCAGCACCTGGACTACCGCGATCGCGCCCAGATCGCCGAACTGGGCCACTGGTTTCGCGACTCGGACTTGAAGCTCCATTCCATTCACGCCCCCATGTATAGCGACGAAATCTGGGGCCGTTCCGGGCCGCACTCGGTGATCACCATCACCGAGCCGGTGAAAGGCAGACGCCTGGAAATGGTGGATGAGATCAAGCGCGCGCTGGAAATCGCCGAGACGATTCCATTCAAATACATGGTCCAACACATCGGCGTCTCCGGCGAAGAGTTTTCCGAGCGGGCCGTCGACGCGGCCTTCTCGGCGCTGGAGCAGATCAGCCTTTTCGCGCGCCAGCGGGGCGTGGAAGTGCTGCTGGAGAACATTCCCAACGCGCTTTCGAGCGCCGAGCGCCTGATGGTTTTCCTGGAGCTGACGCGCCTGGATTTGAACTTCGTCTTCGACGCGGGGCACGCCAACATCGGCGAGGGCGTGGAGGCGGCCTTCAACGTGATGAAAGACCGCATCCGCTCCACCCATATCCACGACAACGACGGCAAGGCGGACCAGCACCTGTTTCCGCTGTTGGCCGAAGGCGGAAGCATCGACTGGAAGAAGACCATGGACCTGCTGCGCACGCGCGCGGACCAGTATCCGCTGCTGCTGGAGTTGAAAGAGGCGCCGGGATTCACGCTGGCCACGACGGCGGAGTTATTCGATCGGTTGGAGGACTTGTAGGGCGGGCAGGATTGGCCGCCCCACAACACGGCTGAAGGTTTTGAACGCTATGAATGCACCTAGAATCACTATTGCCGACGCCGCGCTGCACGCCGGCGAGACCGTCCGGCTTTGCGGCTGGTTGTACAACCTGCGCAAGTCCGGCAAGATTGTCTTCCCCATCCTGCGCGACGGCACGGGACTGATGCAGTGCGTGGCGGTGAAGAGCGCGCTGCCGGAAGCGCTGTTCGAAACAATCAAGGACCTGACCCAGGAATCCGCCATCGTTGTCACCGGCAAGATCCGCGCCGAACAGCGCGCCACCGGCGGCTACGAAATGGACGTGGAAGATCTGGAAGTAGTGCAGCGCGTACCGGAGTCCGATCCGTATCCCATCACCCCGAAGGAGCACGGCGTCGAATTCCTGATGGACCATCGGCACCTCTGGCTGCGCAGCCAGCGGCAGCACGCCATCATGCGCGTGCGGCACGAAGTGATCCGCGCGGTGCGCGATTATTTCGATTCGCACGGCTTCACCCTGGTGGATACGCCCATCTTCACGCCGGCGGCGTGCGAGGGAACCACCACGCTATTCGAAGTGAATTACTTCGAAGACAGCAAAGCATATCTGACGCAATCCGGGCAGCTTTATAACGAAGCCACGGCCATGGCGTTCGGCAAGGTCTACACATTCGGACCGACGTTCCGAGCGGAGAAATCCAAGACGCGCCGGCATCTGACCGAGTTCTGGATGGTAGAGCCGGAAATGGCTTACGCCACGCTGGAGGACGTGAAGCAACTCGCCGAAGACATGCTGGTGTTCGTCGCGGGCCGCGTGCTGGAGAACCGGCGCCCCGAACTGAAAGTGCTCGAGCGCGATGTTTCGAAGCTGGAGGCGATTCGAGCTCCCTTCCCGCGCATGAGCTATGACGAAGCGGTGAAGACGCTGCAAGCCAAAGGCAGCGAGATCCAGTGGGGCGGCGATTTCGGCGGCACCGACGAAACCCTGCTGAGCCAGGATTTCGACCGTCCCCTGATGGTGGATGGCTACCCGTCGGCGGTGAAGGCGTTCTACATGGCGCCCGACCCGGCGCGGCCCGAAGTGGCGCTGGGCGTGGACGTGCTGGCGCCTGAAGGCTACGGCGAAATTATCGGCGGCGGCCAGCGCATACACGATGTGGACCTTCTGCTGCGCCGCATCGCGGAGCAGAATCTGCCGGCGGAAGCCTTCGACTGGTATATCGACCTGCGCAAGTACGGCAGCGTGCCGCACGGCGGTTTCGGCATGGGCATCGAGCGCTGCGTAGCGTGGCTGTGCGGGCTGGAGCACATCAGGGAGACGATTGCGTTTCCGAGGATGTTGTATAGGTTGAAGCCATGACGGGTCACGTCACCCGGCATCCGGTATGCCGTCCATAAGAATCCAATACTCGCCAACAAGGCCAGCGGCCAAAAGCTGAAGACCATTGGGAATACTTCTAAAATCATCAAGCACCCTGCGAGAACCACTATCCGTTGCCACGAGCGAAGCGTGCCCCAGATCCATCCCGAATCCTCGTCTCGCCCACGTCATTGACCTCTTTGCACGGGGCATGCGCGGTGATGTGAGGACTGCCGGGGTCTGATGCACGCCAGATAACGCAAGGGTTGACGAGGTCGCGGAGAATGAAAGTCGTGGAGCCAATCGCGACGGTGGAAATAGGCGCAGCGAGCAGTACTGCCAGCCACGTTCTGGCTCGCCACGTAGATCCTTCCTATGACAGGTTAGCTCCCGCGGCGCAAGGCGCACGGCGAACTGAAGTCCGCCAGGCCCAGAGGGCACCCCCGGCTAAAGGGTGCGCTACATGGCGGCCAAAAAGCGGCGGGGCTGAAGCCCCGCGCCGACTAAAGGGTAGTGGGGCTTTAGCGTGGATACGGCAGTTTTCGCTCAGCCGTGCGGCTCCTCCGCCGCGAGTCCCAAAGCAGCTTCATCGTCAGCGCGAGGGCCACGAACGGCATGAACGCGCCCACCGTTAGCACTTTGAAAGCGACCACAGGTCGCCGGGAATTTCGCGCATATCGATCTGAATCTGCTCTCGGCGTCCCTCTTCGCTAGACTGTAGAGAAGCGGGGCGTCCAGCCCATGTCCACCCCGCCGATATAGAAACGCGAGTCACGCTCAGCAGGTGCCTTCATGCAGGATTATACCCATGGGCGTAGCGCGGGAAAGCTAGGTTGGGTTTGACGACTCGGAACGAACAAAGGCCGGAGAGGATCCAGTGCCGCATACGCTTTTGTCGCGCGGTCGGTCCTCTCGGCAAATTCGCTACGTGGCCGATTGGTAGATGCTTTCGCTCACAGACCCGCTCTGCATCGAGTTGTCCAAAATGACCGCAACAGTCATCATTTACACGAATCAAGGATTTGCCATTGCGGCGGATGGATTGGAACTTTGGGAAGATCCCGACACGCATCAAAGAAGTCTTCGCCCCGGTGGTGACAGGATTCGTATTTGTTTGCCGCGTC
>PLHW01000051.1 GCA_003139095.1 Acidobacteriaceae bacterium | reverse complement strand
GGTCCGCTATAGAGAAATTCAAGCGAGATGTTTGCGCCTGCATATACCAGTATGCTGTCGTTGCCCATTCGAAAGGCGTCCTTGTAATCGTAGCGGCCCGGATACCAGCCATAAACGGCCGTCATCGTGCCGGCATAGGGAGCAATCAGATCAGGGAAAGAAAAAACGCGATGGCCATCGACGCCGCGCCGTGCTGTAAAGGTAGAAATCACGGCATGTCTCAGCCGCGGCAACACGCCTTTACACTCGCAGCGGTAATACAGCGTGTCTTCGCGCAGGGCTTCCGAGAGCGCATAGCGTGTCGTTGTAGAAACCGCTGCGATGCCGAAGTCCGAGCCTATACGCCTGCCATAGCCCCCAGCGCCTTGCTTCCACTCCGGCGGCGTGTTGTACGCTTGGTTGATGCCCGCCGTCAGCCCTGCACCGAAGATGGGATACGGGCCGAACGCGTCGAATAAGTAGTTGTGGACCTTCGTCGTCTCGGTCGGGCGTATGTATGTAAGATCCAGTGGCGGGTTCGTCGTGCTCACTGATAAGACAGCAGCACCAGAGAAGTCCTCCGAACCGGCCAGCGCTTGCGCCCTTGCCAGCGCTGGCAGGGCGGCGAGGTCCGCGATCACTGACAGCAAGATCACAATTCGGCGTATTTTCATATCGAGAATCTCCGTCGTCAATCTTTCTTTGCTCGGTCTAGGCCCAGCGAGTACGCCAATAAGGGTCCTTGTTCTTCAGACGGTAAGTGGACGAGTCCCGTGGTCGCACTGACAAGCAACTTCAGCCTCCTCGGATCCCGCCTCCTTACAGGCGTGACTGCACTATTTGTCGCCAGCTTGCACCGGCCTCGGGCAAGGAAGGTGCGCGCACTTATGCTGCTCATTAGTCGTCATCGTTTGTTGTCTTTTTTCATTGTTTGTCTCAAAGCGGCATCACAACCTACTGGAATTGCTATCGGGAGCCGCAAGGTGTGTATCTCTGAATCGTTCATGGCGCCTGACGAGCTTGTCCACTGACGCATGGTTCAAATGCGACCGATGACTACCAGAATGACGACGATCACAAGGATCAGTCCTAACCCTCCGGTCGGAGCGTATCCCCAGTCTCGACTGTGCGACCACCGTGGTAGGGCACCAAACAGAGCTAAAAGCAAAATCACGATCAGTATGGTTCCAAGCATATTGACTCCTCGTTTTCTGCGGGCCAGCTTCACTTATAGATGTTCCGCCGGTTTTTTAATGATCAAAACCGCTCACTGACAAAAGGAATAGCAGATCAATTTTCTTGTTGAATTTACGGGGCAATTGTTGGCGATGACGGCGGGTAGACCGCACCTCCGCGATGCAGGCATCACCACACCGGGTCGCACGTCCGCTACGAAGAATGCTGAGAGGAGCGCGCTCTCGGCACGAGCCTCAGGGCGGGGCGCAGCCAAGGGACGGGGCGCCGGCTGTGCACGAGCCCAATTGGTGTAATATCCGATTTCACCAATCGACCTTCAAAGAGGCGAAACAAAAGCGCAAGCTTGCGACATCGCCTGGTTTCGCCAACTGAGGAACTCTACGCCGCTGTGGGCGATAATGACATCGTGCCTCTCAGGCTTACATCCCGGCTGCATTACCAGAACCTTCATCGCGGCCTTACGGCACTCCTATACCGACACGACCCCATTGGTTTGGCTGCCGCTGGTTGCCCGAAGGACGAATACGAGCCAGAGGTCAGTACAATCATTCCGCGCTTGAAGAACGCCACGACCGTCGAGGACGTGCGGCGAATCGTACATGAGGAGTTTCTACACTGGTTTGATGGGGAAGGAACCGCTGGTCCCGAATCCGCATACGGCGGCATCGCCCAAGATATTTGGGAAACTTTCATGGCACAGTAGTGGGTTCTGAGTGAAATCGCCTGGTTTCGCCAACTGATACTATCGTCCCAATAGTCTGGCACCACGCAGATGCGACAATGACGACTACTACCGTTGTGGTTGTTTTCGCAATAAACTTGCTCATCCTCGCCGTTCCAACCGTCATGTTGGCAGTGGCGTGGAATAGGCTCGTTAGCGATTGGCGAAACGGAATTGCCCAGAGTACTGCCGGAACAGCGTGCCTCGCGTTCGCATCAGCCTCGACGCTTGTTGCCATCGGCTCTCTGTTCTGGCAGGTTTTTGTCCGACCTATCGCACGGCACGATTATAGGACGGAGGCGTCAGGGCTCTTACTCTCTGTCATGAGTCTCGTTCTATGCTTCTCAACGCGCGACAAGCACCTGCATCGGTATTGGCCACTTGGTTTAGCCGCGGCAGTCTGGATGCTTCTGTGGTTTGCTGCGACCGCCTTTTCCTACTGACTGCAAGCGTGAAGGAACTACCATCCTCGCTAATTGTTGAAATATCCCGATTACGCTCATTGACACGCCAAAAGGCGAACAAACAGCGCACCCTTGCGAGAACGCCTGTGGCTGTTGAAAAGTCGATCTGCGAGAAAAACACCTTAAAATTTGGGAATAGAAAATGTCTACCCGCGTCGAAAAAGTCGCTCATAAGTCATCCTGACGCAAATCAGTTTTGTCAGATTTTCGGGAAAATAGTTTTTCAACACCCACGCCCGACTTCGTCAGCTATGCAGCGCGAGATTTCCCAACTGGATTACAATTCCCGCATGCCGAAGCCTTCCGGTAAGGATCCCATCGTCTCGCTGGCTCGCTACTCCGAAATCGGATTCATCATTCCAGCGGCCGTTCTCCTCGGCTTCTTCTTCGGCAAGGTCCTCGACTACTACCTGCACACCAAATGGCTCTATCTCGTCGGCCTTCTTTTCGGCTCGGTCGTCGGCTTCTGGCAAGTCATCCGCATGGCATTCGCCGCCTTCGGTAATGGTTCCGGAACCGCCTCTAAACCCACTCCTGATCCACACAACTCCTCCGACTCGCCCTCTAAACATGACTGACCCTCCCGTCGCGAATCTCCCTGAAGACGATCCTTCGAAAGACGCTCCTGCTACCAACGCTCTTGCTAACAACCATCTCTCTCCTGCCGATCTCCGCCTCCAGGCCTTCAACGACCTCGCTCTCGCTCGCATGTTCAAAACCATGCTCGCGGTCAACGTCGTTCTCCTCGTTCCCGCCTTCATCAAATACCGCGCCCCAGGCGCCATCGGTTTTGCCGCCGGAGCCGCCGTCTCCTGCATCAACTTCCGCGCCCTCCAGCGCAGCGTCGAGTCCCTCGCAGCCCGCATCGTCAACCAGCACAGCTCCGAAAAAGGCGGCCGCATCGTCCTCCGTTTTCTCGTCCGCTACGCATTGGTCGGAGCCGCTGCCTATGCTATATTCAAGGGTTCCGTTTTGGCCTTCCGTGGCTTCCTCTGGGGACTTTGTCTGCCCGTAGCCGCCATGATGATCGAAGCGGCATGGGAAGCGTACGCAGCCTTCCGCAAGGAATAAGCGTCAGGCCAAGCGCTCCAACTTAGTCTGCTTTTTTTAAAGTTTGTCATTCCGAGCGCAGCGAGGAATCTGCTCTAAGCTCGTAGCTCGCGGCTCGTAGCTCGAAGCTCCTATGGAACAACTTACTTTTACTAAATTCCTCAATCATCTCCTCGGCCCGGCCGTCAACGCCCTGCTCCAGGCGCTCCACATTCAGCCCGCGCATCCCGCCGCCCCCATTCCCAACTCGGTGGCGATGGAAGTCCTCGTCGTCCTGCTGCTCACCGCCTTCTTCATCGCCGTGCGCCTCCGCCTTTCTGTCGAAAATCCCGGCGGCCTCCAGCTCACCATGGAAGGCATTCACGGTTTCATCTCAAACCTGGCGGACGAGATCATTGGCCATAACTCATCGAAATTCGTTCCCTACCTCACCGTCCTGGGAATGTTCATTCTTACCTGCAATCTGCTCAGCCTGGTTCCAGGCCTCGAATCGCCCACAGCCGTCGAAACTGTGCCCCTTGGCGCGGCGCTCTTAACTTGGTTCTACTACCACTTCGCGGGCCTGCGTGAAAATGGCGTTGGAGGCTATCTGAAGCACTTCATCGGACCCCAGGAGGGAATGCCCTTAGCCGTGCGCATCATCCTTCCTATCCTGATTTTCCCGATCGAAGTTTTCAGTCATCTGGCCCGCATCCTCTCGCTCAGCGTTCGTCTTTTCGCAAACATGTTCGCCGGCGAAATGGTGACGCTTGTTTTCTTTTCGCTTGTGCCGATCGGCATCCCCATCATCTTTGAAGGGCTGCACGTCGGCGTGTCTCTTATCCAGACATATATTTTCGTGCTTCTGCCTGCCGTGTATCTAGGCGAAGCCATGGCGCACGAACATTAGAGTTCAGGTCTTAGGTGTCAGGTCTTAGGTCTCAGGAAAGTCAACTCCGGTTTTCCTGAGACCTAAGACCTGAGACCTGACACCTGCCCTCCAGCGTGAGGGCGCCGGCTCCAGCAGCACGGCGTCAACCACCCACTGGCGGCAGTTTATAAAAGGAGAAAACAAAAATGCGCAAAACCATGATGTTGCTTCTGCTCTTGCTCTTCTGTTCCATCTTCGCCGTTCCCGCCTTCGCTCAGACCGGTGCAGCCGCCCCCGGTGGCACCAACTGGGTCGCCATCACCTCCGGCTTCGCCATCGCCATCGCCGCCGGCCTCGCCGCCCAGGGTCAGGGTCGCGCCGCCTCTTCGGCCTGCGAAGCCCTCGGCCGCAATCCCGCTGCCCGCGCCGGAATTCAGGTCGCCCTGATTCTCGGCCTCGCCTTCATCGAGTCCCTCGTGCTCTTCACGCTCGTTATCATCTTCGTGAAAGTAGCCTAGCCCTCGAAGGTTTGAGCGGGGAGATTTGCAGCAGAAAGTTTTTCACCCGAAAAGTCTCAAACGAAAAAGCCTCCACGCAAGTGGAGGCTTTTCTATTTCCTATCGGCGCCTCACATGAGCAACGCCGCGCCGGCTCTCTATGTTCAGTGCCCCTTGGGTTCGACCTTCCGCTCCCCGTTCCACTCCGACAACCGCGCATTCCCGGCCTTCTCCAGCGCCTCCATCAGAATCCGCCGCAGCCGGTAGCGGCTGTCCAGGTCCATCTGCACAAACTCGAATCCGATCTCGTTCACGCGCGCCCGCCGCAGCAGCACCTGCGCCCGAATCTTCTTCACCCCCGTCGAAATCTCCACCAGCGCTTCCGAACCCACCCGCAGATTATCGTTCCGCGTCCCCATGCCTCCGCCCAGGCTCATCTCCCGCATCACCAGGTTCGACTTCCCCCACGAACTCGACAGCGTCGCTGACAGCGTCCGCGGCAACACAATCCGCTCGTACCGCCGCTGCCTCACCCACGGACAGCCCAGCGCCGAATCCAGCGGGGCTACCGCGATCTCTCCCGTCTGCAGACCGCTCTCCGCCAGCGCCTGCGTCCCGTACCGCGGATCGATCTTCGACAACGATTGAATCGCCGCAATCCGCAACTCCCGGTTTTGCGTGTAGCCCAGAAATTTCTTCTCTTCCACAATGCTCCGCAAAATCGGCACCGCATCCATCTCGCGCAACCGTCCCAGGCACTCCACCGCCTTCAGTTGCACGAAAGCTGACCGCGAATGCGCCTCCCCGCTCGACGCCAGCGTGATCAAACTCGCGCTCGCGCTCCGGTCCTGGCTCATCCCGATCTCGTCAATCGCCTCCGGCAGAATCAGCGGATCCAGCAGTTCCAGCAACTCCAGCAGCGTTCGCCCGCGATCCGGCGCCGCCGCATACGCGATCTGCCGCACAATCACGTCCTGATAAAAACGATTGAAGTCGCCCATCCGTCCCGGCAGCAGGTCCAGCAGAGCCTCCGGATCCAGTCGGCTCAACAGCCCAACCGTCGAAGCCGCTTGCCGCGGCTGTCCCATCCGCAAAATCTCGCGCAAATCCGACAGCGCGCTCGCCCCCAGTTCGCCCACCAGCTCCATGATCCGGTCGCACTCTTCCCGCTTCTGCGAACGGAAAAAACGCTCCGCCAGATGTTCCACCGAATGCTTCGGCAGTTGCCGCAGCACCAGCGTCACTTCCTCGTGCGTCTCTCCACTGCCGATCGCTTCCTCGATCATCTCCGGCAGCCGGTTCTCCACTCCCACCCGCGACCTCAAATCCGCCGCCAGCGCCGGCCGTTCCCGGCCCACATGGTCGAATGACGAGCACAACTGCGCGATCGCTTTATATTTCTTGCGAGCGCACGCCTCCTGCCCCAACCGCGTAATCGACGCGCTCAGCAGGCTCTGAATTTCCGAGTCCTCCTCGCCTGCCATCTTCGTCCCAATTAGCGCGATTGCCTCCGGCATCACCTCGACCGGCGCGTCCGCGTACAGATCCGCCAGTTGCGCCACCCCCACTGCCGTCTTCCGCCGCGGCTCCGGCTCTTTCTGCTCCAGGCAATTGCAATAATTCGAAAGAATTCTTCCGGCCAGCTCCGCGTCTTCCCGCTCAAACAGCAGCTCCAAAAACTGCCGGATGTTCCGCGGCGGCACGCACGCCGCTTCGCTTGACAGCAATACGCTTTTCTTCCCTGTTTCCGGCACTTCCGCCCAGAACATGCGGTCCAGGATGTCCGCATGCGACTCCACCAGAATGCCCGCCTTCGACATCTTGTCTTCCTGCACCCGCAGAATCTGCCGCAGCGTTTCCATCTGCCGGCTCAGGTGCTCCATCATCTCGTGGACGGCATTCACCTTCATGTCGCCCTTCTGATAACGGTCCAGCGCGAACTTGATCGCCATGCTCTCCGCCGCTTTCATCAGCAGCGGCGTGTCGTTGTTCGCCCCCGAAGTATTCAGCGACGTCTGCGCCGCCAGTCCCTCCAGCAGTTGCGCCAGGTTCACTTTCGTGTTCTCGGAAAGGTCCACCAGTTCCGTCTTCAAGCTCTCCGGCGGCAGATTCGGATCCTCCATCGCTTGTCCAAAATGCGTCAGCAGCCGAATCGTTCGGATCACTTCCTCTTCTTGCAGCGGCACCACCCCGCCGCTCCACGCTTGCCCGGAACCAGCCCCGCTTCCTGCACCCGCCGTCCCGTCCCCGCCCGCCATTCCCGTCGGAACCGTGCCCAGCGGCCCAACCGAGCCGCCCGTTCCCGCGCTCGCACCCTGCGCGGCCGCAATCAATTGCAACAACTTTTGCGGATCGTTCAGCCACTCCTTGAACTCTGGCCCAATCGACTGCGCCGCCAGTTGCGCCGCGATCGACAACTCTCCCGTCGCTGGATCGGCCGCAACAAACTTCACTTCGTTGATCCGGATCGAGCTCGTCTTGTTGTCGCCCAGAGTCTCCTTAATTTGCTTGGCGAAGTCCTGCGCCTTCGACCCGCCCATCGCAAACGCCCGCACCAGCCGCGTGAAGTCGTCCAGATTCACTTTGCTCGAGAACAGAATGCTCGACAATCCCGCCGCATTCAGCAGTTGCGCAAAGCTGCGCTCCGCCTGCCCCGCCTCCAGCGGGATCCCATCCAGCAGCAGCTTTTCGTCCGAGACTCCCAGCACAAAGCCGGTGTCTCCATTCTTCGGCAGCGCCTGTTGCAGCTCATGCCAGGCGGTTTCGAATTGCGAGTCGGTGCGCTTGTGGTTCGCCCCATACAACCGCGTGTACTTAATCAGAATATTGAGACTGTGAAGGAACGCCCGCGCAGACGCGCTACAGCCTGGGTCGACTTGAATGGCCTTCGGGATGGCAGCCTCCTCGTGGCGGAGCGTCACCAACAAGCCTATGCCGGAACGTGACCTCACGCACGATTACGCTGGTAATAGAATCTTTGCCTTCACTCCACTACTCCCGTCACTCTGGTACATGCCCCACCGGTTCCTCAAAGCGATACACTGGGGCGAGCCAACCGAACGACCAACGATTCACGACCGACGACCAACATGCAAATCCGCATCCTATTCTTCGGCCTTCTCCAAGATCTGTTCGGCCACTCCACCGAACTCATCGATCTGCCCGAAGGCGCCTGCCTCCACGACGTGCTTTCTCATTACGTCCGTCGCACTCCCCGGCTTGAAAAACTTCTTCCCTCGCTCGCGCTGTCTGTAAATCAGGAATACGCCACTGCCGATCGCCCGCTGCATTCCGGCGACGAAGTCGCTCTGCTCCCTCCTGTCAGCGGCGGCGCGCCCCAGCCCCAGTCCCAGTCCGATGCCAAGGCCGCAAACCGCGACCACGTCCGCATCGTCCGCGCTCCCATCGCAGCCGACGCCGTCCTCGCTCAACTGAAGCGTCCCGAAGATGGCGCCGCCGTCATCTTTGAAGGCGTCGTGCGCAACCACACTCGCGCTCGCCGCACCCTCTACCTCCACTACGAGGCCTACGAATCCATGGCCCAAAAGCAAATGGAAGCGCTCGCCACCCAGGCCCGCGCCCAGTTCGACGTGCGCGCCGTCGCCATCGTGCACCGCCTCGGCCACCTCGAAATCGGCGAAACCAGCGTCCTCATTGCCGTCGCCTCCGCCCATCGCGATGCCGCCTTTCAAGCCTGCCGCTGGCTCATCGACACGCTCAAGAAAACCGTCCCCATCTGGAAGAAGGAATATTTCGAGGACGGCGCGGTCTGGGCCGACGGCGAGCCCTTCCCCCCGGAAATTCACCCCCACCCCGCCCCAGAAAGCCGCGACCCCGCATCCAAATGAATGTCCCTAAAATGAAAAAACATCTAAGTGTGTTCGCCGATCATGGTTCCAAGCTCCTAGCTCGTATCTCGAAGCTCGTAGCTTTCACTCTGCTACTTCTCGCTACTCTCCCAACGCTCGCCCAGGACCCGACCACCACCCTCCGCGTCGACGTCAAACTCGTCAACGTCTTCGTCACCGTCACCGATTCCCGCGGCGCGCCCGTCGCCAGCCTCAACAAGGAAAATTTTCAACTCCAGGAAAACGGCAAGGATCAGAAGATCGCTGTCTTCTCCCGCGAGTCCGCGCTCCCACTCTCCATCGTCCTCTCCGTCGATACCAGTCTCAGCACGCGCAAAGACCTTCCGCTCGAACTTTCCTCCGCCCGCAAATTCGCCCACACCATCCTCCGCCCGCAGGATGGCTTGTCCCTCTACAAATTCAGCGAGGAGGTCAGCGAGGTTGTCCCCTTCACCGCCGACCTGAAAAAAATTGACGCCGGCATCGACCGCATCCGCAACGGCTCCGCCACCGCTCTCTACGACGCCATCTTTCTTGGCTCACAGGCCCTCAACAAGCGCCTTGGCCGCAAGGTCATGGTCGTCATCACCGACGGCGGCGACACCATCAGCCAGGTCAATTACAAGGAGGCTCTCCGCGCCGCGCAGGAAGCCGAGGCCATCATCTACAGCATCATCATCGTTCCCATCGAAGCCAGCGCCGGCCGCGACACCGGCGGCGAACACGCTCTCATTCAGATCTCCTCCGATACCGGCGGCAAATATTACTACGCCACTTCCATGCCCCAACTCGACGACGCCTTCCGCAAAATCAGCGACGAACTCCGCACCCAATATCTCCTCGCCTACTATCCCTCCGACCGTTATTCCGATTCCGATTTCCGCCGCGTCCAGATCAATCTCTCAAATCCCCCGCCCGGCGGCCCCTTCCAGGTCCACAACCGCGCCGGCTACTACACCAGAAAAGGCACCTTCTGATTACGCAACCAACCTTCAGGCACGCAAACAACTTCCAGTCCGCGAAGCGGCGGGGAAAAAGAAAAACTGCCGCACTGCAACCAATCGCGCACCCGCAGCCATCCACGAACAACTGAGAACTGAGAACTGAGAACTGAGAACTGAGAACTGAGAACTGGGAACTGTTTTTTCCATGCATCGCCCCGCTTCCGCGGCCGCATCTAGTAAACTGTTCTATTCCATTTCAGTGGAAAGCTAAGACCTTACCCGCAGAATCGTTTCTCCAGGTCCGATTCTGATCAGAGGAGTGGCGCTTTGTCCCATTGGCTTCGCTTGTGCCGTCGGCGGTCTCCGTCCGTTTTTTTTGCTCTTCTCATTTCCCTCGCCTTCATCGCATCCGCTCCCGCGCGCGCCCAGGAACCCTCCGAAACCGTCTCCACCAGCACCATCCAGGGCGCCGTATTCGATGACGACGGCGCTCCCGTCGAAGGCGCGCGCATCTCCTACACTTCCCAGTCCGGCGATACCCGCGGCTCCACGCGCTCCAATAAGGACGGTTCCTACACCACCGAAGTCCTCGCTCCCGGCCCCTACTCCGTTCGCGCCGATGCCCGCGACATGCTGCCTGCCGAGACCACTGTCACCCTCTCCCCCGGCACTCCCTCGAAAGCCAACTTCCACCTCGAATGGATTAATCCCGGCCCCGTCCGCCTCGAAAGCCATTACCCTGGCGACGCCGTCGATACCGAACCCATCAACGGCCGCAACTATCTCACGCCCGGCGAATTCTTTCCCGCTGTTCAACCCGTCGACGGCGCACTCTACGGCACCGCCAAAAACGGCGTTCAATCGCTCTCCATCGGCAGCAATCTCGGCCGCACCACCCACTACGATTTCGACGAGATCGAAGAAATGGACGAGACCAACGGCGCGGCGACCATGAACCTTCCCGCCGAAGGCGTCCGCGAAGTCACCGTCTCTCGCGTGACTCCCGAATTCTTCCAGTCCCTCAACGCCGCCGGCTCCGTTCGCGTCTCCACTCGCTCCGGCGCCGAATACTGGCATGGCGATCTCTTCGGCATCCTCCGCGACCAGTCTCTCGGTCTCGCCGGCTTTCCTGACAACTCCGATTACAGCCGCCAGCAGCTTGGCTTCGGCGTCGGCGGCGCTGTCATCAAAGACAAAGCCTTCCTCTTCCTCGGCGGCGAGCGCTTCAAGCAGGATGGCCTTCTCCCCGCCAACATCGCCTACCCCGCGCCCAATGGCACCGCCCTCCGCGACGCCTCCCTGCGCGAGAACCTCCTCCTCGCCCGCTTCGACTACAACCTCGGCGAAAACACCAAATTGTTCCTCCGCCTCGATTACGACAACTTAAACCAGATCGGCCCGCCCAACAGCCTTTCCATGTTTCGCAACCAGGTCGATGTCCCCGCCGTCGCCTTCGGTCTCGACTGGAATCGCGGCAATGTCAGCCGCAGCGCCCGCGTCGGCTTCCAGAAGATGGTCAACTCCATCAATCCCTACCTCGCCGCTTCCGTCGTCGATCCCCTCGCTCCCTTCCACATCCAACTCGGCTCCTTTTCCCTCGGCCCATCCACCGCTGGTCCGCGCCAGACCCTCCAACGCGATCTCTTTGGCCGTTATGACAGCAGCACCGCCTTCCGCGTCCGTCATCATCTCCGCTACGGCGGCGCCGTACACCGCATCTGGCAGGGCGATTACATCAATCCCGCCATCTTCGGTCCCTCCATCACCAGTTCCAATGGCCTCGACACCATCGGTTCCATCGACGGCAATCCGCTTCTCTCCGGCGGCGCCACCAACCCCCTCAACTATCCCGTCGGCACTTTCACCATCTATAACGGACTCGGAAACTTCAGCTCTCAATCCGCCTTCAACCGCTCCACCGGCGGCCATTTCGATACCCGCCTCGAAGGCTATGCCGGCGACTCCATCAACGTCATCCCCAACCTCAATCTCAGCTTCGGCCTCAATTACATCTACGACACTGGCCGCACCGATAGCGACCTCGCGCCCATTCCCTGTTCCGCCATCGACACCACCGTCGTCTCCAGCGCGCCCTGCACCGGCGCCAGCTTAATCCTCAATCAATACGGATTTTTCGCCCCCTTCAGCAAAGGCATCTATCAACCCCTCGGCAATCGCGTCAACAATCCGCATAACAATCTCTCTCCGCAGGTCGGTCTTGCCTGGGATCCCGGTCACAGCGGCCGCACCGTCATCCGCGCCAGCACCGGAATCTTCTACGACAATTTCCTTCTCCAGAATACGTATCAGGATCGCATCAACCGCCTCTCCACCGGCCAATTCAATCGCAGCCTCACCTTCTGTCCCACCGGCTCCACGCTTTTCCCGAGCGGCTCCGTCGTTAATTCCGTCGATGGCCTCGACATCGCCAGCCAGATCTGCGGCCAACCCATCGGCGCCACCGTCACCGGCACCCAGGGTCCCGTCGTCGTCTCCACCGCCATTCAGGATCTCCAGCAGCAATTCCAAAACGCTCAGTCCGCCGTTACCTCCGGCCCCAATGTCTATTCCCTCGCCGGAAGCATGGCCAACTTCGGTGGCCTGCTCGCTCCCACTTTCCGCACTCCGCGCGTAGTCCACATCGCCGCCGGCATCGAGCGTCAGATGGGCATCCGCAGCATGTTCTCCATCGATTACGTCCGCGAACTCGGCACTCAGTTTCCTCTTGGCATTGACTCCAATCACGTCGGCGACGCCGGCTTCCTCACCGATGGCGCCAATCCCAATCCCGGCCTCAACACCTACGCCGCTGAAATCAACGCCGTCAACGCCACCATCGCTGCCAATCCCCGCACCAACGGCATTTGTCCTGTCGCCAACTCCTCCGGTGGCAGTTCTCAAGCCGCCGTCACCTGCTATCTCGCCAACGTTCCCACCGCCAGCATCGTCGACTTCGCCCGCAACGGCCTCGATTCCTCCTCCGCCTTCTGCGGACCCTTCCCCTGCTCCGTTCTCGGCAAGCCCCAGGCCGCCTTCGGTGGCATCAATCCCGCCGTCGGCTCGAACCTCATGTACTTCCCCGCCGGACGCTCCGCCTATCAGGCCATTCACGCCACCTATCACACTTCCAGTGCCCTCAATCCCATGCGCCGCGTCGAAAAAATCGACCTCGCGCTCTCCTACACGCTCTCCCGTTATCGCACCAACGTCTCCGCTCCCGATGGCAGCGGCGGCGACTACTCCACCCTCACCCCCGCCGAGGATTACAACCGTCCCCACTTCCGCCATCTCGGTTCGTCCGGACTCGATCGTACGCACCAGATTGTATTTACACCCACCATCGAAACTCCCCACGGCCCCCGCATCTCCATGCTCATGCTCCTCGCCTCGCCCATTCCGCTGAGCGCCTACATCCCGCAAGCCGATGGCGGCGGCGTCCCCGGCGAAATCTTCCGCAGCGACGTCAGCGGCGACGGCACCGTCGGCGATCTCCTCACCGGCTCCTTCATCGGCACCACCGGCAAATACACCAGCAGCAAGATCGATCAAGCCATCGCCTACTACAACAAAAACATCGCCGGCCAACTCACCCCCGCCGGTCGCGCCCTCGCCGGCATCGGCCTCATGAGCCCGCAGCAGCTCCTCGCTCTCGGTGCCTACGCGCCCCTCGTCTCCTCCTGCTATCCTCCGACGCCCAGTTGCGGTCTGCCCGGCCGCCCCGCCGAGGAAACCTGGCTCAAGACCATCGACCTCCGCCTCACCTGGCCCTTCGCCATCGGCGAGCGCTTCAAACTCGAGCCCAGCTTCTCCGCCTTCAACGTCTTCAACCTCGCCAACTTCGGTGGCCCCGGAGGCCAGCTCAGCGGCATCCTCAACGGCGCTCCCGGCTCCTCCCTCAACAACGCCTCTTCGCCCGGCGTCTGCGGCAGCAGCGCCGGTTTCTGCACCTCGCGCCTCGACCGCGTTCTCCCCGGCTCCGGCACCTACGCCAACGGCGCACCCCGCCAGATGGAGTTCGGCCTGCGCGTCACATTCTGACCCCAGAGCATAGCTCCGCACTCCGACTCCTTTTTTTGATTTCAATTTTTGATTTCGAAATTTTAGATTTCAAATCGGGCAGCCACCAAGCGTAGCGCCGGCTGTCCCGCCACTCGTAGAAAACATCTCGCGGTCACAGCACTAGACTAGTACCCTGACCGCATAAAATCTCCCACTGTCATCCTGAGCGTAGCATGATCATCGCGAAGCGATGACCATGCGGAGTCGAAGGATCTCTACCTTCCCCGCGCCCTCCCCGCCGTACACTTTCATCCGGTCGTGATACTACGGACTTACTTCAAACACCCCGCCGTCTCCGTTCGCTCCGCCTTGGTAGGCCGTCCCGTAGACGTTCCCGGCGCTGTCCAGAATCACGCTGTCGAACGGACTCGATCCCGTCTTGCGCGCCAGGCTCCACAGTACTTTCTCTTTGTAGCCCCCCTTGCCAACCGGGGCCACTAACTCGTAGACCGTTCCTACCCCCGTCGTGCCGCCCGTGATGGTCGTGCCGTAAATATTCCCCGCCGCGTCGAATGTAATCCCCGCGAACGGCGAACTGCCATCCTTTGTCCCGCCCTTAAAAGAATACAGAATCTTCTCTTTCCACGTTCCCTTCTTTTTCCCTTTCGTGATCGGCGTCAGCCGGTACACGGTTCCAAAGTTATTGGCGCCCCCACTCCGCGTCGTCCCGTATAGGCTTCCGTCTTTGCCCACCACCGGTGTCCCGCTCGGCTGGGCCCCGTCCTTTGGCGGCCCCGCGTACGTGTGAATCACCGTCCCGCTCCAACCCCCCTGCCCGTTCGGTGACACCTCGAGGATTGTTCCCGGAGCATACGTCGCCGTAAAAATATTCCCCGCGCTATCCATGGCCAACCCGTCATAGTTGATGTCGACCTGGTTTACAAACGTGTAAATCACCTGCTCCGTCCAGCCGCCTCCCGACGGGCTCAGTTCGTAGATCACTCCCCACGTCGCCGCCCCGCCCGCATTCGTCGCCCCGTAATAATTTCCCGCCGCGTCCTTCACCAGTCCGCTGATCGGACTGGCTCCATCCGTCCCACCTGCGAAGCTGTAGAGCACCGTCTCTGTCCAACTTCCTCCCGCCGGACTCAGTTCGAACACCACGCCCATTCCATGCGCCCCGCCTGCCGACGCCGTTCCGTAGAGGTTTCCCTGGCCGTCGAGCGTAAGATTCGCATACAGCGGATACCCGCCATCCGCCCCTCCCGTGAAGCTGTATAGCACCGTCTCGTTCCAGCCTCCGCCGCCGTTCGGCGAAAGCTCAAATACCGTTCCATGCCCCCGCCCCACTCCCGCGCCTCCCAAAAAGGTCGTCCCATACAGGTTCCCGGCCCCATCTGCCACCAGGCTGGCCAGCGGATTGGCACCATCGCTCCCGCCTGCGAAACTGTAGAGTGCGCTCCCGGTCTGACCCTGCGCCGGGCCCGCCATGACCAGCAGCGCGGAAATCAGAGCCATCGCCAGCGCGCCCCGGCTCGCGGCCGCCAACTTCACCCCACCAACCCTCCGCCCCACTCTGCAAATCTTCAAGCCACATTCTCTCTCACGGTTCGTAGCTGCTGGATGCATAGTCCCTCCCTTGGAACGGCCTTTGTTCTCTGGAACGGCCTTTGTTCTCTGCCTCGAACCCTCGCCCTCGATGCCGGCTCGGCCAACTGTTTTTCGCTGACCCGTTCTAGGGAACTCGAATACCCGCGATTGCCTCGAGAGCAAGTCGTCATTCTTCCATCGCATTTGTCCGGGGGGAAGCGGCCTGATACGGAAGGAGTCGGCGATACCTAGGCCACAATAATTGTCCACCCGGAGGTGAGGTGTCAAGGAATTACGCGTGGCGCGACGGCAATAGCTGCGTTATCACCAGGACACGGCATCGGCTCCGCATGACATCCCACAATTGGGTCCATCCTCCGCGTTTCGGCCAGCCTCGGCGCAGGCCCCGGAACCTCCAAATCGGCCTCCGCTAACCCGTTCTTTCGCCGCTGTGAAAGCGGCTTTCACTCGATTGACTCATCTCTTGCCGCAATGTCGCAAACTTTTTATCTTTTAAATTTTTTTTTTGTACGCGGCCCACTATTAGCTTGACTTAATTTCTGGATGCGCTAGATTGACGAGCAGTCCAGTGAGAGTCTTCTGCTTCCCCGCAGGGGTTCACTGGTCGGTTGTTGATCTCTAACGTTAGATTCACAAAACTTCCAGGAGGAAATTCAGTGAAAAAGAGCTTGTTGGTAATCGCGATTCTCGTCGTTGCGTGCGGTATGTCGTCCGCCGTGACCTTTGGCTTTGAGTCGACCGGTCACGGGCTGTATTGCAACTACGAAGTCATCAGCGTATATGGTGGAACCGTTTGGCAGGGTGATGACATCCTGACCACTTGCGGCGCCAGCTACAACGCCACCGTTGCCGGCATCGCTGGCAAATTGGCCAAGACTGGCAACCCGGCTGGTTTCGCCGTTAGCGGCGTCACCTATGCTGACAACATTTACGACGCGTTCTCCCTCGACTACACGGGCGCGCAGTGGGACGTAACCTCCAACCTGAAGTGCAGCGAAAAGAAATATGGATGGATCGGTTTCGCCAGCGTCAGCAGCTTCATCTTCGGCGACAACTATGGCTACCTGTCCTGCAATATCCCTGGCAAGGGCGCTTCGCCGAGCAAGGGTCTCTCGATCGGCAACGCGAAGGCTCCCGCGAGACGGTAACGTTTTTCTCGTAGAGCTTTAGACTCAGGCCACGCTGCTTCACGGCGTGGCCTTTTTCTTGTATCCTGAATCCGTCGATGGTCGTTCCGCCGTCAGCCTGATTGGCAAAAGACCCAAAGCGCCTCCCGGCCCGCCAGCGACCTGCCGAACGGACCAACGACAACTTAGTTTGAGGAGATCGCAGAATGTGTAGAACAATCACAGCCTTGTTGTTCGGCTGCCTCACGTTCCAGCTCTGGGCCCAGACGCCGCCTTCTCAGCCCCCCGCCGCCCAACCACCCTCCCCAACCGAACCGGCGCCTGCGGGCTCGCCTCTTTCCGCGCCCGACGCATCCCAGTCTCCCCTCGATCAGTTCAAGGAGTTTTCCGCCATTATGACTGGCGGTCCCGTTCCCGGCACCGACGACTCCATCCATATCTACCGCTCCGGTAACCTGCTGAGGATGGAATCCAATGAAGGAGTCTCCTACCAGATCACCGATTTGGTGAAGCATGAGACCCATGGTATCGCCAGGAACGGATGCCTGAAGCTAACCGTCCCTTATGTCCGCTCTTATCCCTTTTCGCTTTCCGGGCCTGACTACAAGTACCAGCGCACTCCCGTTGGCACTGAAACGGTGAATGGCCATTCCTGCCGGGTGGAGGATCTCTCCATTTACATCCCCAAACGCGAAAAACCCGCAATGATACGCTTGTGGGAGGCGGAAGACCTGCAGGGTTTTCCCATCAAAATTGAGACGCGCGGCGGCCCCATGCATCGGGACATTTTCTACGACAAAGTGGTTCTCGGCCCCCAGGACCGCACTCTTTTCATTTATCCCGACGAGTGCCAGTCGGGAGAGGAAATTGGCCCTCCCAAATCCACAAAATCAAAAAAGGCGCGTCCCGCCACTCCGAAGCCCTCCACTCCAAACCAATGAGCGCCCGCTTCCCGCCTGCGATTGGCCCACCCGGCAGGGTGATATTGGCCCTCTGCTCCCCCGCCCAGTGGCCCTGAAGAACAGTACTGGCGACCGGCGTTCGGGCCGTCCGGCGCCAAACCAAAGTCTTACGCGATCTGTTTCGCCTCGAAAAATTTCAAGGTAGGATGTTAAGCATGTTCATCATTCGTTGCCTCGCCTGTCTCGCGGTCTTGGCCGCATCCGCTTTCGCGGCAGACCAGCCCGACGCCCCCAACCCGGCTCCCGCAATTCCCAATATTATTTTGATCACCATGGATACCACCCGCGCCGATCGCATGGGCTTTCTCGGTTCCAAACGCGGCTTGACTCCGAACCTCGATAAACTCGCCCAGCAATCCGCCGTCTTCACTCGCGCCTACTCCCAGGCTCCGCTCACGCCCACCTCCCACGCCACCATTCTGACCGGGACCTACCCCCAGTATCATCAGGTTCTCACCTTCCCCATTCCGCTGGGCAGGGACATTCCCTTCCTCCCCGAGATCCTGAAGAACCACGGTTACGCCACCGCCGCCGTCGTCGGTTCTCTCGCCCTCGACCCCAACTGGGGCGTCCCCGGCTTCGACCGCGGCTTTGACTCTTACGATGCCCACTTCAATCAGGCTGACTACACGCCCGAGAACCGCGAGAGCACAACCGAACGTCGCGCAGGCGTCGTCGTCCAGCATGCTCTCGACTGGCTGGACGGTCATCAGAAGTCTCCATTTTTCCTCTGGATTCATGTCTTCGATCCCCACGATCCGTACGAACCGCCCGAGCCCTACAAAACCAAGTACGCCAAAGCACTCTACGATGGCGAAATCGCCTACACGGATTTCGCCCTGGGCAACTTTTTCAATCAATTGAAGTCGCGCGGCCTCTACGACGGCGCGATCATTGCCATGACCGCCGATCACGGCGAATCTCTCGGAGCTCATGGAGAAGACCAGCACGGCATCTTCCTTTATGACGAAACCATCCATGTGCCGCTGCTGATCAAGCTGCCCCAGGGCGCCACCGCCGGCAAGCGCGTCGATGATCGCGTCGAGCTCGCTGACATCATGCCCACAATCCTCGGAGCCCTCGGCATTGACGTGCCCGAAAAAGTGCAGGGCCAGTCGCTTCTCGGTTTCCTCAAGCCCGGCACCATTGCTGGCGATGCGGCCGCCGCCGCCTGGCATGATCGCGGCGCTTATTCCCAGGCCGACTACGCCCACGTCTCCTATGGCTGGAGCGCCCTCCAGTCCTTGCGCACCGGGAAGTATTTGTTCGTCGAGGCCCCTCGTCGCGAACTCTATGACGATGTCGCTGACCCCAAAGCCGCACACAACCTCGCCCCCGCTTCTCCCGCCGTCGCTGACACCCTGTCCACCCGGCTCAAGGATTTTCAACAGAAAACCACCAATACCGGAGAGACCCCCAAGGCTGTTCTCGATGCCGCTACCATAAAGAAACTAGCCGCCCTCGGATACCAGGCCGCTCGCGGCGAAGCTCTTGTCGCCCCAGCCTCGGAAGAAGGCGCTGACCCCAAGGACAAAATCGCCGTCGCCAACGAGCTCCTTCGCGTCAACCGCCTCCTCGAGGATTTCCGTTGCCAGAAAGCTGTACCCGAGCTCAAGAAAGCCGTGGCCAAGTTTCCCACTATCTCCACTCTGCATTTCTTTCTCGGCGGCTGCTACATGGAGAGCAAAGATTACGCAAAAGCAGTTCCGGAATTGCGCCAGACCGTCAAGCTCGATCCCGGGTTCACCCACGCCGAACTCAACCTCGGTCGCGCCGAGCTGGAAATCAAAGATTACGAAGCTGCGGCTGTCGCCTTCGAGCACGTTGCCAAGTCCTCGCCCCATCTAATGGATGCCCACGTTTTCCTCGAAGTCGTCTACGCCCGCTTGAACCGCGTCCAGGACGAGATCGCCCAGTGCCGCTTCGTGCTCAATGCCGAACCCGAGCACTATGGCAGCAACCTCAACCTCGGCCGCTTCCTCGCACAGTCGGGCGACTTGGAAGCTGCGATTCCGAGCCTTCAGAAGGCCGCCTCCATTCGCCCCAGCGTCCCCGTTCCCCACATCTATCTGGCCGATGTTTACGAGAAGTTGGGTCGCAATGACGATGCCGCCCGCGAGCGCGCCGAGGCCGAGCGCCTGGGCGCGGTCTCCAGAGATTCGCTCATCCCTCCCAACTCGGCTCCCGACACCACCGACAAACACTGAACCAGCCGATGGTAAGCGAGGCGATACTGCGCGAGGTAATAGTGAGCGAGGCGAGAGTGAGCGAGGCGAGAGCGAGCGAGGTAATGGCGAACGAGGCACTAAAACTAAAACTAAAGCAAAAGAAGCTCCGCCACCTGACCTTCAATCCTCCAGCGGCCCGCTCCGCCGATCATCCGATCCGCTGCACCGCTCGTCTTCTCCTGGCCTGCATTCTGGTCTGCGTTGTATGTCTCGCGGCCACCGCGATGGGAGCGGCCAACCCTCCCGTCGCCGCGAAGGCGGCTGCTCATCCCGCCTCGCATCCTCCGAACATTCTCCTCATCACCCTCGACACCACCCGCGCCGACCGCATGGGCTTTCTCGGCTCCGACCGCGGCTTGACTCCAAATCTGGATGCTCTCGCCCGCCAGTCTGCCGTTTTCACCCGCGCCTATGCGCAATTTCCGCTCACTCCCGCCTCGCACGCAACCATTCTCACCGGCACTTATCCCCAGTTCCACCACGTCAACGAGTTCCGCGTCGAATTGGCCGACGACCTTCCCTACGCCCCAGCCATTCTAAAAGCCCACGGTTATCACACCGCCGCCATCATCGGTTCCATCATCCTCGAGCCGCGCCCGCCCTATGCTCCCGGCTTTGATCGCGGCTTCGATACCTACGATGCCGCGTTTCATAATGAGGGCCCGGGCGAAGATCGTTACTCCACCGTCCAAAGGCGCGGCAGCGAGGTCGTCGCCCGTGCCCTCGCCTGGCTCAGCAAGCATCCCAGCGGCCCGTTCTTCCTCTGGGTCCATCTCTACGACGCCCACGACCCTTACGATCCTCCCGAGCCCTACAAAAGCAAATACGCCTCCCAACCTTACGACGGAACCATCGCCTATGAAGACGAGGTAGTCGGCAAATTCATGCGCGAGTTGAAATCCCGCGGCCTTTATGACAACACCATCATGGCCGTAACCGCCGATCACGGCGAGTCGCTCGGCGCACACGGCGAGGATACCCACGGCATCTTCCTCTACGACGAAACCATCCGCGTCCCCCTCGTCATCAAGCTCCCTCGCCCCTCCGCATCGCCAATACAAATTGAAAATCGCGTCGAACTCGTCGACGTCTTGCCCACCATCCTGCAAGCCGCTGCCATCGCGGTCCCCGGCGAAGTGCAAGGCCATTCCCTGCTCGGCTTGATGACCGCAAAGTCCGCCGCCAATCCGGCCGACGCTTGGACCGACCGCCCCGCCTACGCGGAGTCCGACTATCCCCACAACGAATTTCACTGGAGCGCGCTTCAGTCGCTGCGCACCGGAAAGTACCTTTACGTTCAGGCTCCCCGCCGCGAGTTGTATGACGAACTGGCGGACCCCACCGCCGAGCACAACCTCGCGCCCCAGTCATCGGCGGTCGCCGACACGCTCGCCGGCCAGCTCTCCACCTTCCGCCAGAAAACCGCCAGCCTGCGCGAAGCCCCGACGATGGCGGCCGACCCATCCGCCCAGGAAAAACTTGGCGCCCTCGGATATCTCGCGTCCAACAACTCCTCCTCCAAAACTGCCTCCACCGGGGAGCCCGATCCTAAAGACAAAGTCGAAGTCGCCAACCTCCTTCATCGCGCTGAAGTCCTCGAACAAACAGGCCAACACTCCGATGAGGCAATTGCCATGCTTGAGCAACTCATCGCGAAAGAACCCGAGCTCTCGTTATATGGCAAACTGGGCGAGTGGTACATGCGGCAGAAGCAATATCAAAAAGCGCTGCCCGCGCTGCGCAAGGCCATGGAAATGGATCGCGATTCTCCCATGGCGCATTTTCAACTGGCCAAGGCTCTAATGGCGACCGACGATCTGGAGAACGCGACCGAAGAGTTGGAGATCACCGAGGCCCGTATGCCCCAGCTTGCCGACGTTCACTTTCTCCTCGAAATCGCCTATTCCGGTCTCAACCGCGTGCCCGATACAATCCGAGAGTGCCAAATGGTGCTCTCGTTCGCCCCCGATCATGCTCCCAGTTACTTTCTTCTGGGCAAGTTTCTGGCGCAGTCGGGCGATTACGACGGGGCCATACCGAATTTAAAGAAAGCCGCGGCTCTCGAGCCCAACCAACCCGACCCCCATGCCTCCCTCGCCGACGTTTACGAACACCTGGGACGCAAGTCTGATGCGGCTCGCGAACGCGCCGAAGCAAAGCGCCTGGCCACGGCCCGCGGCCCGATGCCGCCAGGCGAGGGTAAGTCCGAGCCGCACTGATTGAAGTTGAGAACTGGTTTCATAAATGGTTTTGGTAGGGCCCGGCTTCAGCCGGGCCGTTCAGGGCCAATAAAACTGCGGGCTTTAGCCCCTGAGGGCCAACGCTTTCTCCGCTAAGACCATTTATGAGACCAGTTCGAGTCATCCGAATTGCATTCAGGGAGAGAGTAACCATGCAACGACGTCTTCTGTTTTGTTTCGTAGCCACCATGTTCGTAGCCTTCTTGGTCTCGGCCGCTGCCGCCCAGTCGAACACTGCAGCCCAGGAGATCCAACTGGGAAAGCAAGCGCTCAGTCAGGGAAAATACGATGAGGCCATCGAGCATTTTCAAAAAGCCATCGACGCCAATCCCATGAACGTTTACATGCATCTGGATCTTGCCACCGCATTCGCCCAAAAGTATGTCCCCGGTGTCGACAAGGAAGAAAATACCGCGCTCGCCGAGCAAGCCATCAACCACTACCAAAAGGTGATTGATCTCGATACTTCCAGGAGCGCCTCCCTCAAAGCCGCCAAGGGTATCGCCTATCTCCAGGCCCAGATGAACAAATTCGACGAGTCCAAGCTTTCCTACGGTAAGGCCAAGGAACTCGATCCCATGGATCCCGAACCCTTCTATTTCATCGGTGTCATTGACACCACCCTCGCCTCCGAATTCCGCAAACAACAACGCGCCAAACTCAGCCTCAAGCCCGAAGATTCCCTCGCCGCCAAGGACCCCAAAGTCTGTGCCGAGGTCAGGGGTAAAAATCTCGGCTATTTGTCGGAAGGCATCGACAACCTCAACCAGGCCCTCGAACTCGATCCTCAATATGTCGCCGCCATGACCTACATGAACCTGTCATATCTCGAGCGCGCCGACATTCAGTGTGACGACCCCGCCGCCCGCAAAGCCGACCTCAAGTCCGCCGACGACTGGCAAAAGAAAGCCCAACTCCTCAAGCAAAAGAAAACCACCCCCTAGCTACTAGTTGTTGAGTGTGTGACTTTCTTAGCTGTCTTCCTGAGCGCAGAGAGGCGCAGGCCGAGCGGAGTCGAAGGACCCCTACTCCACCCACGATGCCGCTCCGGCTCCTTAGCTCGCCCCCGCCCCGGCCTGCCCGTTTGCCTTGACATCGCCCAAGAAAGTGCTATTATGCCCCGCAAGGTTGCTCCCCCATTCAGCCTTCTGCCCCCAGAACGACCCATGACTTGTGGAGGAATCGTGACCAAGGCGCGACTCGCTTCCCTTCTAACATTGGCCATGTTGCTGACCGCCGCGATGCCATCGGCCCAAACCGACCCTGGCGTTCAGAAAGACAAGCGCGGCACCGGCGCAACTCTCATCGACCCCAAGAATGACCCCTACGGCTTCTACGCCTTTTTCCAGGACGGTCTCCTCCGCTTCCAGGACGTCCGCCACGTTTCCACCAACCACCCCGGCCTCGGGCCCCGCTTTAATTCCGACAATTGCAATTCCTGTCACGGCGAGCCCGCGCCCGGCGGCAGCGGCGCTTTTATCAATCCCCAGTTCCTGTTCACCGGCGGCATCGCTCTCGGCAACATCATTCCTTCGTTCCTTACGCAGCATGGCCCCACCCTTGAAGTCCGCTTCCCCTTCTTCCTCAACTCCGACGGCACCGTCAACACTAACGCTCAAAACGGCGGCGTCGAAGACATTTTCACCGTCACCGGCCGCCCCGATGCCGGCACTTGCAACAGCGCCACCATCCTGCCTCAGCCTGACTTCGCCGCCGCCCAGGCCGCCAATAACATCATCTTCCGCATCCCTCCGCCCACCTTCGGCGCTGGCCTCGTTGAGAACCTCGACGACTCCACCCTCCTCAATAATCAGCTCGCCAATCTCAACAACAACTTCGGCATCGCCGGCACCTTCAACCACAATGGCAATGACGGCACCATCAGCCGTTTCGGCTGGAAGGCCCAGAACAAGTCCCTCCAGGTTTTTACCGGCGAGGCTTTCAACGTTGAGATGGGCATCACCAACGAACTTTTCCCGCAAGAGCGCCCCACTCCCGAAGAAGATCAGTTCGGTCTCGGCCTGCCCCCCGCCTGCCTCAATCTCACCGGCACCGGTTACCCCGAAGACCGGTCCAATCCCCTCGCCACGCCCAACACCGCTGTTCTCGACGACGTTTCAGCCCTCTCCAACTTCATGCGCCTCCTCGCTCCCCCGCGTCCCGGTTCCGTCGTCCTCAACGGTCTAGGCGTCCCGGCCCAGTTCATCACCACCGGCTCCCACCTCTTTAACTCCGTCGGATGCTCCACCTGCCACAACCCTTCGCCCGGCAACACTCAGGTGTCGAACTTCGCTCCCGCCTTGAGCAACGCTCCCGTCCCCGCCTACTCCGATTTCGAGATCCATCACATGGGTGCCACCCTCGCCGATAACATCTCCCAGGGCGGCGCCGGTGGCGACCAGTTCCGCACTGCTCCCTTGTGGGGCCTCGGTCAGCGCCTCTTCCTGCTCCACGATGGCCGCACCACCGACCTCCTCTCTGCCATCCTCGATCACGCCAGCGATGGCAGCGAGGCCAACACCGTCATCGGCAATTTCACCGCCCTCACTCCCACGCAGCAGCAGCAAATCCTCGACTTCCTGCGCTCCCTATGATCTTTTGGCTAAAGCCCGTCGGTCAAAGCCCGTTGGTCAAAGCAAGTTAGTCAAAGCCCGTAGTTGAGATGCGAGTCCCTTGAGCCTTACCCAAGTCGCTTGCATTCGAGATTCTTATGCACTCTAGCTTCGCCGCCTCGCTGCTTATGTTGACCTTATTCGCATCGCCTCCGATTTGGAGCCAAGCCGCGAAAGAGCAGAGCATTCCGACGCCACCCGCCTCTTCCAACCCGCAGTCCCTCACCAAAGTCCCCAAAGGCGTCATCCTGGTCAAAGGCGCATGGTCGAGCGCCAGCGACTCCGTAACTCCCCTCCCCGAAGACAGCACCGTCACCAACCACGTCTTCCACAACCAGTATTTTGGAATCACCTTCCCTCTGCCGTCAGGCTGGGCCGAAAAATATAAAGGGCCGCCTCCATCCGAGAGCGGCCGCTATGTCCTCGCGGAACTCGCCCCCGCCGACGCCGCCAAAGCGTCCGCCAGCGCCAGCATCCTGATCACCGCTCAGGACCTGTTCTTCACCCCTCTGCCCGTCGCCAGCGCCACCGAACTCGTCGACTACACCCAACACCATTTGCAGTCCGACTACAGAATCGAAGCGCCGCCCCACCCCACCACCATCGCCGCTCGCGACTTCACTTTCTTTTCCTATTGGTCTCCGGTCGCAGAACTGCATTGGTATGTTCTAACCACCCAGCTCCGCTGCCACGCCCTGCAATTCGTCCTCAGCAGTCGCGACCGCCACACGCTGGACAGCCTGCTGCTCGACCTCAACAAAATGAACTTCGCCAGTCTCGACCACGACTCGCCCGCCGCCGTAGTTCCCGTCTGCCTCAAGGATTACGCCACCGCTGAAAACGTAATCGCACGCGTCGATCCCGTCTTCACCGAGAACAAGTCCAACTCCATCCCCGTGCGCATCATCATTGGCCCCAGCGGCAAGGTAAAACACATTCACTTCCTAAGCGCATTTCCCGGCCAGGCCAAAGCCATCTCCGACGCCCTCTCCCAATGGACCTTCAAGCCCTACCTCCAAAACTTCCATCCCTCCGAAGTAGAAACCGGCCTAACCTTCGGCCGCGCACCCACCCACGCGCTCCCCAAAACCCCACCCACGCACTAATCTCGAGGCCGACTCACCCTTTCCTTCCCGCACCACCTTTCTGATGGCTGCCCCACCCTTGCGTTCTTGGCAAGGGTGGGAATTCTGCGCAAGGGGGACACGCTGCGATTTATGTGAGACCCAGCCCCGGAGGCGCGCCCATTAGTAGCCCAGCGCTTCAGCGCTGGGTAACGCAACCAAAATGTTTCAAGTCCGGGAGGGACGACCGAGTCCCCTCCACACTCTCCCCGCGGGCAAACCTCTCGCAAAATGTGAGACACAGTGACCGCGCCGTGCCGCGTGCCCCACTCCTTCGTACCCCACTCGTTCGCGACAGCCTAATCCTTAGCCGGAATGGGCTTTTCTTGCCATGTTGCAAATTCCTGACTCTTGACTTAGTACGGCGGCGGACTAAACTGGACGCGCTCGTAGTTTGTTTTCCTTATGGCTACCTCCCGGAGCCAAAACGAGTCTCCACACGTCATGCCTGCGATAGCTTGTAACGGTCTTGCATCGTGCGGGATTTTCGAACGCATAAAAACAGGATAGGAGGACACTATGAATTCATCGAAACCACATACTGCAATCAACGATAGAGTCCGCACTTCTGGTTTCTGCTGCAATCGGTTTTGGAAAGCGGCGGCCACACCTGCACTGGCATTGGCTCTTTTTTCCGTGCTCGCGCTCGCTGCTGGTCAGCCAGCGCAGGCACAAACGCTGACGACGCTCTACTCTTTCACCGGAGGCACAGATGGAGCCAATCCCGGCGGCGGCATGGTCTTCGACCCGCAGGGTAACCTCTATGGTGTAACCGGCGCCGGGGGTGCACATGGCAATGGGACCGTATTCGAGATCACCGCGGCCGGTGTGGAGAAGGTACTGTACAGTTTCGCGGGCGGTGCGGACGGGTCTGAGCCAAACGGCGACCTGATCCGCGACGCGCAAGGCAATCTCTACGGCACCACCTACAGTGGCGGCGCTTATAACTACGGCACGGTCTTTCAGGTTACTCCGTCCGGCGTGGAAACCGTACTCTACAGCTTCACCGGCGGAAATGACGGAGCATACCCCAAAGGCGCCCTCGTATCGGATGCGCAGGGCAGTCTTTACGGCTGTACAGTCAATACGCTGTTCAAGCTGACTGCCTCGGGAGTATTCAGTGTCGTTTACACCTTCCCTCCGTTACGCAATGGGACTGGACAGGGACCCAACGGTGGCTTGGTAATTGATTCCCAAGGCAACCTATACGGCACAACAATGGATGGTGGTCCTCTCGGATCTTGCCCTCACCACACCTCCGTGGGCTGCGGCACAGTTTTTAAGGTGAGCCCAGATGGCACAGAAACGGTCATTTTAAATTTGCAATCTATAGGAGTGACTTGGCCGGCAGCCGGTCTCATCGTAGATGCGCAGGGTAACTTCTACGGCACCGGCACGCAACCGCCCCACGGCACCGTGTTTGAGGTGACTTCGACTGGCACGGGAGTACTGCTCGCCCGATTCCACTCGCAGAAGGTCGGAAACGACCCCCAATCGCGTTTGCTCCGGGATGCGATGGGTAATCTCTATGGCACAGCCTGGAAAGGCGGCAATGACGGCCAAGGAACTGTGTTTGAGATCACTGCTTCCGGGACAATAGACTTGCTCTACGCTTTCAACCCGCGCAAACACCCAGGCGTGGGCGCAAATCCAAGCGGCGCACTGGTCTTTGATGCCCAGGGCAATCTCTACGGCATGACCGCGGGCGGCGGCATTTACGGCCACGGTACGGTCTACAAACTGACCCCATAACCATCACATTGGGCGGGTGCCGATTCAATCGCGCTTTTTGCGATTGAGTGGGCGCTTGGCGGGTGGCCCGGATCTCCCGCCGAAAATTATTGCGCGAACATGGAGTCAAAAAACTGTGCGTGCCCCACGTCTCGTGCTTTTCGAGACGTGGGCTACGATGCTGCCGGTACCATGATGTCTTCTACGCAGCCAGGGGCCTGCCACCCTTTCTTTCCCGCACTACCTTTCTGAGGCTGCCCCACCCTTGCGTTCTTGGCAAGGGTGGGACTTCTGCGCAAGGGGGACTGGCTGCGGTTTATCGAGACCCAGCCCCGGAGGGGCGCGCAAAAGTAGCCCAGCGCTTCAGCGCCGGGGTAAAGCAACAAAATGATTCAAGTCCCGGAGGGACGACCGAGTCCCCCGCACCCTCTCCCCGCAGGCAAACCTCTCGCAAAATGTGAGACACAGCAACCGCGCCGTGCAGCTCCACCGCGCAAGGCGCCCTCATGCCGTCTTCCAGCGCTCAGGAAGACGCCCAGCCCAGCTCAGTGCCGCTCGAATAAATGACGAATGATGAATGAAGTGTGTGCCGCCCTGCGGTTCTCTCTGATTTTCTCGTTGATGAATGCAGAGGCAGATTCTACCGAGTTAGGCACTAGGGTGTGAGCTATACTCTTTCCGGTGGAACGACCATTTCAATCGTTGTCAGGACATTGGTCATCATGGAATCAAATCCAACGGACGAACTTGTCTCAGAGCTAAAGAGCATCGGCAAGGAAGGTGTTGACTGGTTTAAGAGCCTCGGTCCATATGCCGATGAGACGCAAAGTCACGTCGTGAGGGAACACTTCGCGACCCCCATATGGAATCTTCTAGACGACAAACAGCGGGCTGATTCAGCCGCGATCAGGGGCAAGATTGCGGCGTTCGGTGTTCGAATGCTTACCGCAGTGAAGACAGCTCCTCTTATGGAGCAAGCCGATGAAATAGAGACAAGAACACTCTTACGTAAAATGTCATCTTCTCTTACCCTCAAGAGTTATTCTTATCAGGCCCCATACCCCGTGACAGAAGAGGATCGAGTCTTCGGAATGGCACCCGCCGAACAACAGGAGGACATCTCTTCGGTGAAGCAGAGCCGCCAGAGCTTTGTTGCGTGCTGCAATCGGATACGGGAAAAACTTCCACTGATTGCGCCTGCCCCTCATGCACTCGCACAAGCCATCGTGGCGACACAGACTCCAACGATTCGCAAAACCAGGTCCGACACTGCATTCATCATGATGCAAATAGACGAGAAGCAGCCTAAGCTTGAGGATGTTAAGAACTGCATAAAGGAAGTGTTCAAGGAATTTGACATCGATGCGATTCGCTCTGACGAGATTGAACACGCAGACGTGATTACCCAGAGGATATTAGATGAGATTAGGACATCCGAATTCTTGATTGCAGACCTGACCGGAGAACGCCCGAGCGTCTACTACGAAGTAGGCTACGCACATGCAGTAGGGCAAAGGCCAATTCTATTCAGGGAAGAGGGCACACAACTTCATTTTGATTTGTCCGTACACAATGTACCGGCGTACAAAAACGTCACCGACTTGAAAAGCAAACTCCGATTACGTCTGTCCGCAATGATGGGAACGGATACGTCTCCGGACTGACGGTTTTCGTAGCTCGTACGAACGGACGGATGGGCCAGCCTAAAATCGCGCAGACAGGAAAACCGGGGACGGGACGTTCCCCGTTCTTTCTGCGCGGTCAATCAATCACAAACTAGCGAATGTCCTGTCTGTATACTTCAACGCACTCGAAAGTTGCTGTGTTCGCGAGAGTGAATCGATGACGAAGAGGCACATTCCCAAACCGCTCAGAGAGTTCAACTACCAACTTGTTGCGGAAAAGATGGATGGATTGCTCATCAACATCGACCGTGACTTGCAACGACTGGGAAATCGGGCGCTTCAACGACAACAGGCCGACTTCGAGCGATGCATCCTCCTGCTCAATGTCTTCATTCGTTTCGCACGCAACTCTTATGATGCCGTCCGATACGTTGCAGGGAATATACCCGAAGATGACAGGCGACGGCCGAACTACGTCATGGTTGTCCCGGCGATCAACCGCCAGTTGCTAGATTTGCTATTTAGTCTCGTTTACATGCTCGACGACCTCAGTCCACGGTCACTTCAGTACCAGCGTGCAGGCTGGCGGGAACTTGACCAAGAGTACCGGATGTTCAAAACGCAGTTCTCCAAGGACGCCGAGTGGAGACAGCACTTCAAGAACGTCAAAGGCGTCCTGGACAACATGATTCGCCTCTACGGCGTCACGGAGGATGAGCAGAAAGACCCAAGACTCATTCCATTTTGGAAACATCCGTTCGAGTTGAAGGACGAAAAGACGAAGAGCCGGGAATATCTTCGGTACCTCGAAAAGTGGCTTTATGGCGATACATCTGCCCAAGCACATCTGAGTTTCGGTGGACTTGCGATGGTCGGACCCTTCTTAGTCGCAGACATCGTCGGCGGACAAGATGAAGAGTGGGTCAAGAACAGAATTATCCTCCAGTATCACTACAAGCATTTCTCACGAACCGCAATTGTCACCCTCGCCATTGCGACGGAGATTGATAACCACTTCAAACTTGGCAATGCTGCCGCTGCCGCGTACTTATGGAATGTCTTTTCCGATTACTCGGCAGAGGCGAAGGAAATGATTCAGTACAGGTACGAGAATTTGCTGGCTGGAGTCTAGAGTCGGAGCGCCTCTGTCCCCACGCTTCCCGCGGTTTTGAGGTGCCCACCGAGGGTACCCGCCCCGGATTATCGCCCCGTCTTCCCCCGCATCCGCTCGCAGCGTAGCCCGACCGATCCATCCGCGTAGGACTTGCACTCGGTCAACCCGAAGTCGCGGAACCCGGGGACATCCATGATAAGCAAAAGTCAAGGGGAGACGGAGGTCTCCTTTCACTTGGAAGAGACAACTCTCGAAGCGTGGACACAGCGGCTAAGTTAGACAACAACCTGCGATCGTTGCGCGCGGCCAAGGCCGCAGCCTGGCCAGACATCCATTTGCGGGAACCGGCGCTGCCTCCGGTCCACGCAGCATGAGTTAGGGTTTGCCGTCCGGCCTCGATACAGACGGGTCACCACCCATGATCGGCCCACCCGTGCTCCTCGTCCTTACTATCGCCTTTTGTTCGTCAAAACCGGAGCCCGGTGACCCCAAAAACACGGCTTTCTTCACCTTTCATTCGCCAAACCGACAGCTGAAAACTGAAAACTGGCTACTGACAGCCGGCAACTGGCAACTTTTCCGCCTATATCACATTTCGCAGGGTCCAGGTGTTATTTAAGTGGTTAAATCGTACGAGGATGGAAGTAATTAGATGTTCAATAACTAGAAAAATAAAAACTCGTCCAAAAAAAGATGCCTTATCAGTTAGCTGTTTTCGCCGCGTCCGGATACTCGAAAACGCCCCGCCCCGATTTTCTTCCCAGCCGTCCCGCCTTCACATATTGCGCCAGCAGCGGGCACGGTCGAAATTTTTCTCCCAGAGTTTTGTGCAGGTATTCAAGAATATGCAAACGCGTGTCCAGTCCCACCAGGTCCACCAGTTCAAATGGACCCATCGGATGATTCAACCCAAGCTTCATCGCCTTGTCGATATCTTCCGCCGTCGCAATTCCCTCTTGCAGCATGTAGAACGCTTCGTTGCCGATCATCGCGTTCATGCGGCTCGTGATGAATCCCGGTGCCTCTCTCACCACCACCACTTCTTTCCCCATGCGCTTCCCGAGGTCGACCGCGGCCGCCAAAGTTTCGTCATCCGTCTCCAGCGCCCGCACCACTTCCAGCAGTTTCATTTTGTGTACAGGGTTGAAAAAGTGCATGCCCACGCACCTTTTCGCGCGATACGTCACGCTCGCAATCTCCGTCACGCTGAGTGAAGAAGTGTTCGATGCGAGAATCGTTGTCGGCTTGCAGATCTTGTCGAGCAGCGTGAAGATCTCGATCTTCGATTCCATTTCTTCCGGAACCGCTTCGATGACGAGATCCGCTTGCCGCGCCGCTTCGTCGATCGACCCCGCAAATTCGATTCGCGAGAACGCCGCCTCCGCATCACCCGCGCTCACCTTTCCAAGTTCGACCGCCTTGTCCAGGTTCGCCCGAATTTCCGTCTCGGCTTTCCTCAGCGCGTTCGGAAGAAGATCTTCGAGAATGGTTCGGCAACCGGCGAGCGCGGCGGCGTGGGCGATCCCTCGTCCCATAATACCCGCCCCGATCACGGCCACCGTTTTAACTTCGGCCACTACTTCGTCACCTTGTCCAGCTGCTTGTCGAGCTGCTTCAAAACGCTCTCCAAACTGGGGTCGGATTTCCGTATATATTCCGCCAGCCGCACCCTCTCTTCTTCACTCATGGAAGGCAGCGAGGTATTGACACGTCGTAAAATCGCAGCAATGTCATCCACATAATTCATCATGCGGATGAGTTCTCCAGTAGCGGGCATGATTGCTCCTTGCTTCAACACATCCTCGTTTGAGGACTTGACACATCATTGTCAATGGTCGGGCGCCCTTTAGTAAAGTGCCACGGGCCCGAATTGCGCGCGTTGGTCATAAGCGCGAATGAACCCCGCGAGGAACTGAGGATTTCAGTCTACGACGATCACGACTTTGCCCCGCGCGTGGCCTTCTTCGAGGTAGCGGATGGCGTCCGGAACCTCGGTCAGTTTGTAGCGGCGGTCGATGACGGGCATGACCTTTCCCGTCTCGATGAGCTCGCAGATGAGGCGCAAGTCGTCCTGGTTTACTTTGGCCAAAAAGAACGGGACCAATTTCTGGCTGACGAACAACGAAGATACCAGTGCGGTGATGGCGAGAACCAGAGGCCCGATCATCGACCAGCCGGCCGCTCCTGCGATGGGAATGTACGTGCCCTGCGGATTCAGGACGCACCTGTATGCGGACAGTGCGTGGTTGCCGACGCAATCGAAGACGAGGTCGTAATGTTGACTGCCCCGCGTGAAATCTTCGCGGGTGTAATCGATGACACGAGCTGCGCCGAGCGAGCGAACCATCTCCATGTTGTGCGCGCTGCAAACGCCGGTCACCTCTGCGCCGAATGACTTGGCGATCTGGACGGCGAACGTACCGACGCCCCCTGCGGCGCCGTTGATTAAAACCTTTTGAGGGGACTGAGCGCGGGACTTGCCGCCCAGACCGCCGAGACGAAGGCCCTGCAACGCCGTGTATGCGGCGATGGGAACGGCGGCCGCCTGCTCAAACGAGATGTTGTTTGGCTTGAGGGTCAACTTTGATTGTGTGGTGCACGCGAACTCGGCGCAGGCTCCGCGGCAAGTGCCGAAGACTTCGTCGCCCGGCTTGAGCTGGTTTACATTTGGGCCGACTGACTGAACCCGGCCGGCCACGTCGATGCCGAGTTGTGGGAGCTTCGGTTTGAACAGGCCGGCCATGAGGCGAAGCATCCAGGGCTCGCCGCGAAGGAAGTGCCAGTCGATTGGATTCAGCGACACGGCGCGAACTCTGATCAGAACTTCACCGTCCGCGGGGACGGGCACTGCCACGTCGGCGAGTTGGACAACATCGGGAGGCCCGTATCGGGTCTGGATAGCCGCTTTCATTGACGCGCGCCGGAGGCACCGGCTTGCTCCTGCCATCGTCGAACATTCACACCCTTCACCAGCAGCCAAAGCATCAGGAAGAGCTCCGCGAGGAAGCCGAGGGGCAGAATGTAGCGAGACAGATTGTTGGCCAGCGGCGGGAACAGAAAGATCAGCCAGCCCAAACCGGCAAGCGCCATCAGCACACCCAGAATTCGAGGCAGGAAGGTGGACTTCAAAATGAGGCAGCCAATCAGGAGGTCAAAGAATCCGAAAAATACCAGGTCAATCTGCTCAGCCTGAGAACGCAATTTGAGAAGCATGAGCACCAGTGCCTGCGACTGACCCAAGTTAAATGCGCTCAGGTACGGCGCGCCTCCCATGAGGATGAATGGGGCGAGATAGACGACGTAGCTCAGCGCCTGAACTGCGCATCCCACGAGAGAGAAAAAGGCCGCGAGCAAAGCGAGGAGCCGGTTGACGGGCTTGAACAAGTTATAGAAGAGCGCCGTTAGAGCGATATAGAGTGCGGTCGCGATGAGATTGATGGCGAACCCCATCCGAAATAACGATTCGTGCGCCAGGATGTTGTTCGCTGTAGCCGCGGCATCGGTCGATACAATAAGCCCTTTCATGAGGAACTGGGCGGACATTACCGTGAGAAAGTAAGCGAGATAAACGACACTGGTAATCCTCGCCTGAGGACTCGGCCACGCTTCGGCAACCCGTTCCATCGTTGTGTCGCTAGTCATACGTTTCTCCCCATCTCAGCGGCTCAGTTGAACTCTCTCGGCAGCTTCCCTCCGATATAGGTAGACGAGCGAGCGCGGGAAATATTGTAGAGATTTTGAAAAAACGAGTATATCCGCGGAAGCTGAAGCCCTCAAACCCGGCGGACACGGGATGCTAGCGAGCAGGCCGCAGGCGACTCGGCAATCTCTACTTACTTGATGTGGTTTATGCATTTTATACCCGGCTTATCACGCAGAACCGTGATTTGCGTCACTTCAATTTGACGTGGTGAGTGCCAGACTAGCGCTCGAAGTCCATCTCCCCCGGACTGTTGTTCATAAAAACCCAGGCAAGCTAGTTGCAAAGGGATCGCACTCTAACGATTCAACCTTTGTGGTCCGCTTATTCCGTCCCCCCGAACGGCGCGTTACGGATCACTTTAAATCTGTGGAGGGAACAATGAAACGAGTAATGCTCGGCCTAGCGCTATTGGCGATCGTACTACCAATTGCTGCGCGGGCAGACGGGATTAACCTCACGAACCAGGCCGGAACGGTCACGATTCTGGCATCCGGGATTTCATCGTACGGCTCGCAGTTGAGAAGCTTCAACGGCGTGGTAGCGCCGAAGGGGCACGCTTTGGGGACGGTGAGCTATGCGACCGGCGCTCTTCTGACCGGAGACGTCTGGAACGGGGGAACGTTCTCGTCCACCGGCTCAATCTTTGACGTAGTGGGCCAGGGCGATTGGATGAAAACCCTAACGGGATTGTCGGGAGAGAAAGGCAAAGTTCCACTGTTCACCGGCGAGTTTGTCGGAACGATTCAGTGGAACCTGGTCAATTCCAACAAGCAATTCCACGAGTACCAGCTGATCGGCGACATTCAGGGAACGCTCTGGACGGGCCGAGTGGTCACGGGAAATACCACGCAGACGATCTACACCTACTGGAACCAGGAGCGGATCGACAACAAGGGCAGCGTACATCTTGGCCAGATCCACCTGAACACTCCGGAGCCGAACACGCTCGGACTGCTGGGGGGCGGACTGCTGGCGATGGCGGCAATGTTTCGCCGGGTGCTGCCGAAGGCGTAGGGAGTTGAGCGTCTAACAAACGGGGGTCGGGACGGACCGCGATGCGGTTCTTTTCGGTCCTCGTGTGGTCGGAGTAACGCGCGGTTTGCGCCTGAGTTGAAGCTAGTTCGGGGCAAGCCGGTTTTTGCGGCAAGTCGGCCTTCCGGTCAATCCAGTTTGTGGAAGCGGCGGAAGGCGGCAGAGCCGCCTTTGCCCATGTAGCGCTCGAGGACGGCGGAGTCGGTCTGGCGGAGATCGACGACGACGAGGCCGTCGACGACGTCGGAAAATTTGCGATCAAGATTGAAGGCGATCAGCTTACCTCCGACTTTGGCGTACTGTCGGATCAGGATGGGGATGCCTTTGCCGTCCTCTTCGAGATCGGAGATGGGCTCGCCTAATTCGTCGAGATCGCGGAGAGCACCACAGAGAGCGGCGCAATCCCAGCGGCGCAATTTGGGGGCGCGGAAGGGTGTGCGCGGCTGAATCAGGCCGGTGAACTCGCGGCCGTCTTCGCGCTGCTCGAAGTAGCGGACGATCATTTCGCGCGAGAGGCTGCTGTAGTCGTTGCTGATGCTGACGGCGCCGAAGAGCACGGGCGTTTCCGGGTGAGCGGCGACGAAGCGGGCAATTCCCTTCCACAACAAAAGTAGCGGAGCGTAGGCGCGCTGGTACTCGCTGCGGATGAACGACCGCCCGAGTTCGAGGGCGGAGCCGATCTTCAAAAAAAGCTGCTCGTCGTAGCGGAAGAGCGTATGCGTGTAGAGGCCCTTGAAGCCGTGCGCGCGGATGATCTCGTCTGTATTGCCCGCGCGGTAGGCGCCGGCTAACTCCTGCTTATCCTTATTCCACAAAAGTAAGTGCCAGTAATAGGCATCGAAGTCATCGACGTCGATGCTGCGGCCTGTGCCTTCGCCGGAGGCGCGGAAGGTGATCTCGCGCAGGCGGCCGAGTTCTTCCAGGACGTGCGGAAGCTCGGAGCCGCGGGCGGCGTAGACGGCGAATTCGGCGTTCTCGGTGAGGAGGCGATCGGCGGGCAGGGCGGCGATGTCGGCGACGACGAAGCGATGGGGAACGGCGTCGGCAATGGGCTCCTGCGGTTTGCGCGGAAGCTTGGAACGAAATTGGGCGGGGATAGAGGTGGCTTTACGGCCGCGATGGGAAAGAAGGTAAGTGCGCAGGCGGAGATACTCGGTGGCTTCTTCGTCGCTGTCGAGGCTGACGATGAGATCCGAGGGAATGGGCTTGCCGATGCGGACCTGCACCTGTTTCGCGCGCTGCTGCAAAAACTCCTGCAAAAGAAAGAGCGTGCGCAGTCGCGGATGAATGAGGCCGAGAAGCTGGAAGGTCATGCTGTTGTGGCCGTGGAAGTAGACGGGGAGCGCGCTGGCTCCGGTTTTGCGGATGAGGCGGGCGGGGATGGTGCTCCACTCGGGATCGGTGATCTGGGCCTGGCGGACATCGATTTGCGAAACTTCGCCGGCGGGGAATACGGCAAGTGCGCCGCCCTGGCGGAGCCATTCGATCGCGAGCTTGAGGGACTTTAAATTCTTGTCGGCCGAGTTCGGAGCGTTAAAAGGATCGACGAAGAAGCAGTGCGGCTCAAGACCGGGGATGCCGGCGAGGAGCGAGTTTGCGAGGACTTTGACGTCGGGGCGCACGCGAGAGAGAAGCACGGAGAGCACGACGCCATCCAGGACGCCGAAGGGATGGTTCGCGACGGCGATGAGCGCACCTTTAGTGGGAATGCGGTCGAAGTCCGACGTCAGAACGTCGAGATCGATCTTCATCTCCGAGAGCAGACCTTCGAGGCGGAAGCCCCGTGGGGCGGAGTTGACGCGGCGATAGAGATCGCGGGCCTGCTGCAGGGGAATAAATTTTCCGGCGAACTGCGGAAGCCCGGGGAGAAGCGGAGCGGAGGTGAGTACACTTGCGTCGTCGTCTGCCGCAAGTGGAAATTTATGCATGACCGATTGTTGCAATTCTGTTTTTCAACATTATGAAGAAGAGGTTAAGAATTCGTGAATGAGTATTGCGTAAGTAGTTACGGAGGGAACAGGGTAGTTGACCTCGAGATGCGTGACGGATAGTCAAAATCAAAACGAAGTAGCAGAGCCGAGTTATGCTTCTTTTGCGGGGGCGGAGCGGCGCAGCAGGGTGATGGAAAAAACAAGGATAAGGATCAGCAGGCCGAGCAGGCCCAGTTCAACCATGGAAGCGTGGAAGATGCTCTCCGATTCTCCCGCCCAAGCGCCGCCTTTGGTGAGCGTGGAAGCCTCGAGGGTGATGACGAGGATGCGGCGGATGGAAGCGATCAGGCCGACGACGAGGAAAGGCTCGGTGACCAGGATGTGAGAGCGGATGGAAATGCTCACGGTGTGCAGAATCTCGACGAGCATGAGGACGACGAGCAGGTGATCGAGAACCTGCAAGGTCTGGGTGGAGATGCTCCAGGAGCGAATGCCACTCCACAGCATGACCGCGCCGTCGGCGAGAGAGGCGATGGCGGTGACGGTGAGGAGCACGGCAAGAACGGCGTAGATGCCGACCTCAGCCTTGCGCGTGTAGTCCTCGAAGTGGTGGCGATATTTTTCCTCGACCATGAGTGGAAATGGTATCAGCGGCGCCAGAGGGAAACAATTGCGCTGGCACTCAGTGGATGCTGGGGCGAAGCGGACGAGGCGACTGGAGGATTCTGGATTCGCGGGAGCGGACCCTTAGCTCTCAAGTTTGTAACGGGTTTCAGCCAGGCGGTAGAGGCGGCGCCACACTAAGCGATTCGTCGTGACGACGACGGCGGCCAACGCGATGGTGCTGGCGAGTAGGAGATTGAAATTCTTGGCGGCGGTGGCCGCGGAGATCATGGCGCCGACGCCTACCGTCGAATAGGTCTGACCTTTGAAATTAAAATATTCGGCGACAATGCTGGCGTTCCACGCGCCTCCGGAGGCCGTGATCATACCGGTAACAAGAAAAGGAAAGATGCCGGGGAGGATGAGCTTCTGCCAGCGCTCCCAGCCGCGAAGGCCGAAGACCGCGGCGGCTTCTTTGAGGTCGCTGGGAATGGCCATGGCGCCCGCGATCACGTTGAACAGGATGTACCACTGCGTGCCGAGAAGCAGCAGGACGATAGAGCCGAAGCCGAGTCCGCCGCCGAGGCGGATGAGGATTAGAAGCACGACTGGAAACAGCGCGGTGGCTGGCACAGATGCGGCGATTTGCGCGAGCGGCTGCGCAATGCGCGCCAGGCGTGGATTAAATCCGATGGCGACGCCGACGGGGATGGTCCAGAGCGCGCCCAGGACGAGCGTGGCATTGACGCGAAGGAAAGTTGCGCCCAGACCGAGGCCCAGATTGCGGAACTCGCTGCTGTGCAGGCCAGTGATGATCATGACGACGCGAACAACGGCATAGCCGATCGCGGCGAGGATCACGATTCCCACCCCTCGCCAGATCCAAACAGACATTTCATTTTCACCCGGCGATTGCGCACGAGGTTCGTTGCCGTCAGCGCGGGCGAAATAGTGAATCATTTGCTCGCGGACGGGGCGGACCGCGCGCTTGCGAAGGTAGGCGATGCCGCGCGAGTGCCGCAGGAATTCGAGCACCCAGGAAGTTGGAGCGCTGGCGCTTTCGACTTGCTCGAACTTAAATTTTTCGGCCCACGCGATGACGGGACGCCAGATAAGTTGGTCCATGAGGACGATCACGCTGATCATCGTGACGATGCCGAGCAGGATCGAACGGCTGTCGCCGCTATCGGCGGCGGCCTGGAGGTAGGAGCCGAGGCCGGGAAGTCGGAAGTCGCCGAATTGTTCGCAGGCCATCAGGAAGAACCACGCGCCGGCGACGGACATCATCGAATTCCAGACCAGGCCGATGGTTGCGAAGGGCAATTCAATTTGAAAGAAACGCTGCCATGCATTGAAGCGATAGATGGTGGCGGCTTCCCGCATCTCGCGGGGAATGCTTTTCAGCGAGGCGTAGAAGCTGAAGGCAATGTTCCAGACTTGGCCGGTGAAGATGAGAAGGACGGCACCGAGTTCGACCCCGAGTTGACGTCCGGGAAAGAGCGCGGCCATGGCGAGCATGACGCCCGGAAGAAAACTGAGAACGGGGATGGATTGCAGGACGTCGAGAAGCGGGATCATGAAGCGCTCGGCGCGCGGGCGGTAGGCTGCGATGTAACCGTAGACGAGGGCGAAGATGAGGCTGAGAACGTAAGCGAGCGCGATGCGGAGCAGAGAATAGCCGGCATAGACGGGAAGCGCGGCGGGACTGCGGCTGATTTCGACTTGTGGGTGGTAGGGACCGAGCCAGTGGCGGGCGATTTCGACGATGCCATAAAAAAGCGCGAGTCCGGCGGCGAACATGACCACGTCGGGCAAACTGGCGGCGCTGGGGCGCGGCAGCATCGACCAGATGCGCAGTGGAGTACGCAGGCGGAGTCGCGGGGCGCGTTCAGGGCGTTTTGAGTTCGGGCTCTTCAAACTTGCGCCGGATGACGTTGCGCTCATCAGGGCTGCACCGGAGCGGTGGGAGGATGCGGCTCGGAAACGGGCTCGGCCAGAACCAGGCGGTGAGACTCGCGATCGAAGTCGAAGATTTCGGCATAGCGGCCCCAGTTCATCGCCGTTTCAAACTGGCGCTCGACCTCGTCCTGGCTGAAATGTTCGTCGAGAATGTCGTAGAAAAATTCTTCCGAGATGGAGTGGTCGGTTTTGGCGTGGAGGATGCTGTCAATCTGCTGAAGGATCATGACGTGATTGAGAGCGGCGTGGCGGAAGAGAATTTTGCGGGTAAGGATGTCGGCTTCGGCAAGGCGAGCACCGTCAGGAGTGATTTCGGCGTCGCCTTCTTTGAGTGTGGCGAAACCGAGAAGCACGCAGGCTTCGACAATGGGGAGAAGATCTTCGGCATCCATGATGAGGACTTCGGCGAGGCGATAGAGATCCTCGCGGCCGCCGCGATCCTGAAGGAGTTCGAGGAGACCGGCAATGCCGCCGACGCGGGCGTGGGGAAGCATCTGATATTTCTGGCGGGCGGGCTTTTGCGCCGCGGCCCGGGCTCCAGGAACGGCAAGAGCGAGGTCGGGCTGCGTCATGATCTTGTAAACATAATCGACCAACTCGACGAAGCGCGCGGATTTGCGGTCGCGGGGCTGGGGGAGTTCGACGGGAAAATCGGCGCGAATGCGGGCGGGATTTCTGCCCATGACGATGACGCGATCGGCGAGAAGAATCGCCTCCTCGATATTGTGCGTGACGATGAAGATGGCGCTGGTCGGCATTTTTTTGCTGAGCCAGAGTTCGAGGAGTTCGTTGCGCAGGTTCTCGGCCGTGAGGACGTCGAGGGCGGAGAACGGCTCGTCCATGAAGAGGACTTCGGGCTCGACGACCAGGGCGCGGGCAAAGCCCACGCGCTGCTTCATGCCGCCGGAGAGTTCTTTGGGATACGCGCTCTCGAAGCCGTCGAGGCCGACGGTATCGAGGATGCGCAGCGCGCGTTTGTGGCGCTCGACCGCGGGGACTCCGCGGGCCTCCAGGGGAGCTTCGACGTTGTCGAGAACGGTAAGCCACGGGAACAGCGCGAAGCTCTGGAAGACGATGGCGACCCCGGGATTTTGATCCGCGAGCGGCTTGTTATGCCAGAGCACATGGCCGGAGGATGGCTCGCTGAGGCCGGTGAGGATGCGGAGGAGCGTGGATTTTCCGCAGCCGGAGGGGCCAAGCAGGGCAATGATCTTGCCGGGCTCAATGTCAAGGTCGACCGGCGCGATCACTTCGATGTGGCTGCCGTCGGGCTGCGTGTAGAACTTTTCGACGGCTTGGGCGCGGATGATGGGTTCGGGCACGAATAGAACTCCGAAACTTTTCTCGAACTGTGAGGATACACCAGGAACATTTCAGAGTAATGGCTGCGGCGGCGGAGTGTCCCGATTTGCTTGGTCAACACAGAATCGCAGAGGCACTGAGAAAAATTTTAACCGCAAAATCAAAAGGCAGCTCGGTCGGGTTTGAAAGCGTTCAGGCGGACCAATCTTCCTCGGTTGATGGCATGGCATGCGGGAGGCGGTCGGACACTTCGGCGAGGGCGGAGAGCTTGGCCGCGACTTCGGGGCGGAGGAGATCGGCCGCGAAACGCCAGCGCCAGTTGCCACCTTCGAGGCTTGGGACGTTCATGCGAGCCTCGCTACCGAGGTCGAGCACATCCTGCAAAGGAATGATGCAGAGATTGGCGACTGAAGTTGAGGCGGCGCGAATCAGGCCCCAGCAAATGCCGTCATCGCAAGGACCGACGTAAGCGCGCACAGACTCGCGCTCATTTTTCGTCGCGTCCAGTTCCCACCAACCGCGGAGCGTGTTGTTGTCATGCGTGCCGGTGTAGACGACTTTCTCGGGCTTGAAGGTGTGGGGCAGGTGAATGTGCGCGCCGGCGTTGCCAAACCCGAATTGCAGCACCGCCATGCCGGGGATCTGAAGGCGGTCGCGGAGGGCGTGTACATCGGGCGTGATGTAGCCCAGGTCTTCGGCGAAAAACGGCAGCCCGCCGAGCGCTTCGCGGACCTTGACGAATAGATCGTCCTTCGGGCCATCAACCCAGCGGCCATGAATCGCGGTAGGCTCGTCCGCCGGAATTTCCCAGAACTGCGAGAAGCCGCGAAAGTGATCGAGGCGAATGTATTCGAAATTGCGCGTCGCCCAGCGCAGGCGGTCGATCCACCAGGTATAGCCTTGCTCCTTCATCACATCCCAGCGATATAGAGGATTTCCCCAGCGCTGGCCGTCCTTGCTGAAAAAATCGGGAGGAACGCCGGACACCGCTTCGGGCTCGAGCTCTGGCGTGAGGCGGAAGAGATCGGGATGAGTCCAAACGTCGGCGCTGTCGAAGTTGAGAAAGATGGCGATATCGCCGGCCGTGGAAATCGAGTGCTGGGCGCAATAGGCGCGCAGGGCCTGCCATTGCTCATAGAAAAAGAACTGGATGGCGGAGCGGGTATTAAGATCCTCGGCCAACTCGGTGCGGAATATTTCGATGGCTGCAGGTTCGCGGTGCGTTAATTCGCGGGGCCACTGATTCCAGCTCTTAAGCTTGAACCGAGCACGGAGTGCATCGAAGAGCACAAAATCGTCGAGCCACCAGTGATTCTGGCGTCGGAAGTTCTCAAAGCGCGCCCGCGCGTTGGGCGGAGCGGAGCCCACAAAATTGTGCGCTGCCTCAAAAAGGAGAGGCAGTTTGTGGTGAAAGACCGACGAGTAGTCGACCGGCTCGATCGCGGCAGGTAGAGCATCAAGTTGCGAGCGGTCGATCCAGCCGCGTTCGGCGAGGCGGTCGAGACTGATGAGCAACGGATTTCCGGCGAAGGCGGAGGTCGAAGAATAGGGCGAATCGCCATAGCCTAACGGGCCCAGCGGCAACACCTGCCAGACACTCTGGCGGGCGGAGGCAAGGAAATCGGCGAAGGCATAGGCGGCTGGGCCGAAATCGCCGATGCCGCCGCGCGAGGGCAGCGACGTGGGATGAAGAAGGATTCCGCTGGAGCGGGGGCAAGGCATTTAAAACAGTTCTCGGTTCTCGGTTACTCCGTGTTGGGCTTTCAGGAGACTCGTTCGCGGCTGTCAGCGGTTCCCTTTTCAGCGCGCTCCGTCAACACTCGGCGCCGAGCAAAATCGCTTCGAATGTTAGGCCACCCAGGCTCCAAAAACATTACGAGCCTTCTTCGGCAGTCTGGCGGGTCAGGTTTTTCATCTCTTCCTGGTTCACCTTGATCTGCTTGTTTTTCTCCATCTCTTTGCGCAGATTGGAGACGAAGAGCTGGAACATCTCACCCTGCTTGGCCTCGACCAGCGATTCGCGGATTTGGGCTTTCTTGTCCGCGAATTCCTGATCGGTGGGGATTTGCCGTTCGAGTAACTCGGCGACGATGCCGTCGGCGCCAGCTACGATGGGGCCGCTCATTTCGCCCTGTTTCAGGGAGAAGATTGCGCTCGCTGGACCGGCTAACGAACCGATGCCCGGAACCTGTCCGTCCGGCGCGACGGGGTCGCTCGTGCGATACGTTGCGCCCAATTCCTTTGCGGCTTTTTTCAGGTCGTGGCCGGCTTTCGCCTGATCGGCAAGCTCCTGCGTTTTCTGCTGAAGCAGAATACCGGCACGCTGATTCTTGAACTCGGCTTCGACACGCCCGCGAATTTCTTCGAACGTAGGCGTGGCCGGAGGCCGCACCGCGAGCAGTTGAAAAACAACATATCCCTGTGGCACTTGAACGACGTCGGGCGGTGATTTGTCGGGCTCGCCGAACACCGCGTCCATAAGTTGGGGACTGGTGCCGACGCCGGGCAAGCTATCGTTGTGGCTTACGAAATCGGTGGTGATGACCTGATCGCCCCTGGCGGCGGCCTTGTCCAGCCCATCGTTGCGGGCCGCGCTCAGCAGCGAGTTCGACGCCGCCTCTGTCGCGCGCTCCGATTTTTGCAGCTTCACTTTTTCGGAGATTTCGCTCTTCACTTCGGCGAACGACTTGACGTGAGCTTCCTGCTTATCCAGCACCTGAATGATGTGGTAACCGTAGCTGGATTTGACCAGGTCGCTGATCTGGCCCTTGGGAAGCGAAAATGCCGCTTTCTCGAATTCCGGGACGGTGCGCCCGCGGCCGATCCAGTCCAGTTCGCCGCCTTTCTTGGCGGTGCCCGGATCTTCGGAATATTTCTCCGCCAGTTTCGCGAAGTCGCCGCCGGCCTTCAATTGCTTTAAAACGTCGTCGGCTTTAGCGCGCGCGTCAGCCACTGCCTTCTCGTCTTCTTTGCCGCCGGGTGTAGGCAAAGGCGTCTTGATTAGAATGTGGCGGACTTTGACTTGCTCAGGCACACGATACTCATCGCGGTGCTGATCGTAATAGGCCAAAAGGTCCTGGTCAGAGACGTTGGTCGAGGCCGCGATTTTCCCCGAATCCACGAGGACATATTTAATCTGGCGTTTTTCCGGGATCGAATTGTTGTAGCTGGCCTTGTTGCGATCGTAATAGGCCTTCAGTTCCTCATCGGTGGGATGCAGGCTGTTGAGAATGTCGCCCTGGGTGATGACGGCATAGTTGAATTTGATCTTCGTGTCACGCCGCTCGAACTCCGCGCGCACCTGCGAATCGGTCACAAAGACAGTACCAGAGACCAGCGCCTGGAGCTTGCGAATCAGAATGTAATCTTTCTCCAGCGCTTCGAACTCGGGGATGGTCATGTTGTTGCGCTGAATGAATTGCTCGTATTCTTCCTGGCCGACGAATTTGCCGTCGGGAAATAAAGTCGCGCCGAGTTGGCCATGTTGAAGGTCGTCACGCAGCTCGTCGTCGTTGGTGCGCAGGCCGAGGCGGTGCGCTTCCGCAACCATCGCTTTTTCGTCAATGAGTTGCTGGGCAGCCTGCCCGGCGAAAAAGGGCATCAGGGTAGCCATTTGAGCGCCGCCCCGGGGAAACTGCCGCAGGATCATCTGATGCGCTTCGCGTTGCACTTCGGCCACGGTCACCTTTTCGTCGCCGATGGTGGCGAGCACGCCGGCTGGCGGCGCACCAAAGCCAAGGCTATTGCCGATGCCGCCGGGGATGAGCGTGATGGCCATCGAGGCACAGATGATGACAAGCAGGGCACCCAGGATGATTTTCAGAGTGGGGCCGGCGTTTTGCAGCTGTCGTATCATAGTGAGATTACTCCGTCAGGGTTACTGCGCCAGACTACTGACCGATTCGGGTCGATCGCATAGGTCTGGAGGCCGAATTCTTGATTATAAACCAGTGGTGCAGTTCTCAGTTCTCGGTGATCGCCATGCTTGGAAACTGCCTCGTCTTGATAGCCCCAAGCCTTGCAAAGAAACATGAGGCAACGCCCATGCGCGAAGGAACTGGAGTGGAGATGGATTTAACTGGCAACTGGCAACTGACAACTGGCAACCGGCAACTGCTTTTCAAGCGCCGATCAGTTTTTGTAAGGCGGCTTTGTTGCGGATCAGGAGGGTGGAGCCGCGAAGCTGGGCCATATCCTTGTCGCGGAATTCGCCCAGCACCCGAGTCACGGTTTCGCGCGACGTGCCGATGAGTTGCGCGATCTCTTCATGCGTCAGGGCGATCTTGATTCGAATGCCGTCCTTGGTCTGCTCGCCGTCGCTCGCCCATTCCAGCAACAGGCGCGCCAGCTTCTCGGAGACGGAATGCGACAGGCCAAGCGAGCGGATCATTTCATACGCGGTCTGGCAGTTCTGGCTCAGATGCTGCGCTGCATTCAGGCAGGCGTCGGCATGAGACTGGAGAAATTTGAGAAAATCGTCGCGCTTGATGAAGTCGAGCTGGCTGGGCTGCAACGTCTCCGCGGTCAGTTCGTAGGGCTTGCCGGAAACGGTCCCGTGTAGGCCAAGAACCTCGCCCGCCTGGGCGATGCGCAAGATCAGCGTCTTGCCGTCGCGCGATGTCGTGGTCAGCTTAATGCGTCCCGAGCAGAGAATGTAGATGCCGCGCGGGGCTTGGCCTTCCACGAACAGCACTGCGCCCTGCGGGTAAGCGCTGGCGTACTTGATCTTTTCCAACTGCTCGAGGGAAGGCTTGGGGAGATCGCAGAAGAAGCCGGAATGGCGCAACTTGCAGATAAGGCAGTTCTCGGTGATCTGAAGCCCGTAGGGCGTGCTCATGCGATCCTCACACTGACTGCCGGATACTAGCATTCTACCGGAGTTCGGTAAAGCAGGCACCGCAGGCAGCGCATACCATGCGAGTCCCACTTTTCCGGCGACCGGAATACGCCGATTGTGGGAAAGTACGAACGGCGGTGGCAGGGGGCAACTGCGCCCGGCTTCCATGTTAGATTCGTGTGTTAAACCAACCATGCGCGTCATCATCGCGGGCGGAGGTACCGGCGGACACGTCATTCCCGCCCTGGCCATCGCCCAGCAACTGAAAAAGCAGTTCGCGGCCGAAGTGCTCTTTATCGGCACCCCGCGCGGCATTGAGACCCGTCTTGTGCCGCGAGCCGGATTTCCGTTGGAGTTGATCCAGGTGGGTGCATTGAAAAATGTCAGCCTCCTAACGCGCGTAAAGACGATCTTCGATCTGCCACGGGCACTGTGGGTCTCAGGGCGAATTGTTTCCGACTTCCGGCCCGACGTAGTCATCGGCGTCGGCGGATACGCGTCTGGGCCCGCCATGGTCGCGGCCATTCGCCGCCGCATTCCGACGCTCGCCTTCGAGCCCAATGTCGTTCCCGGATTTGCCAATCGCATGGTCGCGCGCTTCGTGTCGGCCGCGGCGGTTCATTTCGAAGAAACCTGCGAATACTTTCGGAGTGCGAAAGTCACAGGCGTTCCGGTGCGCGAAGCGTTCTTCAAAATTCCCGCAAAAGGGGCGGCGCCGGGCGCGCGCGACCTGCTGAAGAAGGGCGAAGTCGCCGCGAGAGGCGTTCCCACTCTTCTGGTCTTTGGAGGCAGTCAAGGCGCGCACGCGATTAATCAGGCCATGATCGAATCGCTGCCCGGGCTGCGCGCAAAAATTCCCGCGCTCCACATCATCCACCAAACCGGCGAGCGCGACTATGAAACCGTGCTTGCGGCATACAAGCGGCTTGGGTTCACGGGCGAACGACTGACGGGCGAGCGATCCGCCGCCATGTCCGGCGAAGTCCACAAATTCATCGACGACATGCCCGCCATGTTCGCCAAAGCCGATTTGCTGGTCTGCCGCTCGGGCGCTAGCACGGTCGGCGAAATTACCGCCGCCGGCAAGCCGGCGATTTTCGTTCCGTTCCCGCACGCCGCCGACGACCACCAGAACAAAAACGCGCGCGCCCTCGAAAACGCCGGCGCCGCCATCGTGGTCGAAGAATCGAATCTCGAAGCCGCGTATTTGGTCGAAACCATCGCCGCCTTACTCAGCGATCCGCGGCGGCTCGTCGCCATGTCGGAAGCCGCAAGGTCGCTCGCCCATCCCAAAGCAGTCGAAGAAATTGCGGAAATGGTGGCGCGCCTCGCCGCCGCCGACTGAAGCATGCACCCCCAAATAAGGCTCAGTGCACAGAGCACCAGAGAAACTCGGCACGATGCAGAAGCCGCCGCTATCTTATTGCAAAATAAATACTTTACTTCTAAGTCCTTATTTTTCAAAGACCACGTTGGAGTCTCAGCTAAGTCATTGATTCTAAAGAATTATACTAAGTCCTTATTCCTCAAAGACCTGGCGGAGATTTCCCCCTAACCCACTGATTCCAAAAGACCGACCAAGGGGGGTCTCTGTTACTAAATGGTACACAGAAACCCGATTCCGCTCAGACTCTCCCGCGATTGAATGGCCTTCGTCAGCAGCCAGAAAATGTTCTATCATCAGCGTTCATATGCGCACATCCGCCGCAAAAAAAGTGTGCAATTCTCCACTAGTAGTATGTTCGCCAAAATTCAACGCATCCATTTCGTAGGCATCGGCGGCATCGGCATGAGCGGCATCGCCGAAGTCCTGCTGAATCTCGGCTACGAGATTTCTGGCTCCGACTTGAAGAGTTCCGCGGTCACCGAGCGGCTCGCCAGCCTCGGCGCGCAGACCTTCGAAGGCCATCAAGCGGCGAACATTGCTGGCGCGGACGTAATCGTCACCAGTTCCGCCATCTCCATCGACAATCTCGAAGTCGCCGAAGCGCGCCGTCTGCACATTCCCGTGATCCAGCGCGCCGAAATGCTGGCTGAATTGATGCGACTGAAGTACGGCATCGCCATCGCGGGCATGCACGGCAAAACGACCACGACCTCAATGGTCGCCGCCGTTCTCGCCGCGGGCGGCCTTGACCCAACGGTTGTGGTTGGCGGACGCGTCGATGCCATGGGCTCGAACGCACGCCTCGGCAAGTCGCAGTATCTTGTCGCCGAGGCCGACGAGAGCGACCGGTCCTTCCTCAAGCTCTCGCCGATTCTCACTGTTGTCACTAACATCGACCGCGAGCACATGGACTGCTATCGCGACATGCGCGACATTCGCCGCACCTTCCTCGAGTTCATGGAGCGCGTTCCCTTTTACGGCCTGGTCGTAGGATGCCACGACGATCCCGTTCTCCAGCGGATGCTGCCGCGCGTGCATCGCCGCGTCATGACGTATGGAACCAGGGAGGGTTCGGATTTCCTGATCCGCCTCGATGTCCCGCACGCATATCCGTTCGGTGCCGCACAGCCATATCCGTTTAACGATCCGGCGGTCGCCGCCGCGGACCCGCGTCCGCTCAGCCGATTCGAAGTCACATATAAGAAGAGGAGTCTTGGCGCGTTCACGCTCCATGTCCCAGGCGTCCACAACGTGCTGAACGCCACTGCCGCCATCGCGGTTGGCACCGCACTCGATGTTCCGCCCGACCAGATTCGCAGTGCGCTCGGCGGCTTCCGCGGCGTCGATCGCCGCTTCCAGTTAAAGGGCAAAGCGGCCGGCGTCAGCGTCGTCGACGACTACGGCCACCACCCCACCGAGATTCGCGCCACGCTCGCCGCCGCCCGCCAGTGCGGGTTCCGCCGCGTTCACGTCATCTTCCAGCCGCATCGCTTTACACGCACTCGCGATCTGATGGACGAGTTCGCAACCGCCTTCGCCGACGCCGACACGCTGGTCCTGCTCGATATCTATCCCGCCAGCGAGAAACCGATTGAAGGCATCACGACCGAGGCGCTGGCACACCGAATTACAGGCGCAGGAAAGATCGAAGTATTCTATGCGGCTTCTTTTGCCGCTGCCGCCGAGAAAGCCGCGGCCATCGCCCAATCCGGCGATCTGATCCTAACGCTCGGCGCAGGCAGCGTTTCACAACTCGGCTCTGCCATTCTCGAAAGGCTTGCGAAGCGGACTCTCGTGACCAACCTGTAAGCTGGGCCGCAACTCGGGCGGTCAACTTTTCACTGTTTCATTTCGAAAAAAGAAGTTATAGTAATTTTGCTCAGCGGTTTTCTGTCGACAACTGACCCGACGCGTGGCGCGCAAAGCAAGTTCCACTGCCGTCCAGGAAGAGTTGTATCCGGTTCCCCGCGATGCTGAGCGCGACGCACGCGAGCGCGAACCGTTTGATGACGCACGCCTCATCGATCTCGAAGCGGAGCAGGAATCCCCGTTCCTGCGAGGACAGAAGCGAGTCTCCGCCCGGCGCGGAGCCATCCCGAAAAAAGCCGCCATCAGCCTGAAGTGGGCGGGGCTGGCGCTCGTCATTGTTGGCCTGCTGGCCGTCACTGGCGCCGCACTCTACCGCTATGGGAACCGCTCCTGGCGTTTCCGCATCGACTCCAGCGACCAGATCGAGGTGCTTGGCGCGCAGCATGTGCCGCACGCGCAAATTATGGACGTGATGGGCGGCGACATCGGCCGCAACATCTTCTTTGTCCCGCTGGCGCTTCGCAAACAGCAACTTGAGCAGATTCCCTGGGTAGAATCGGCCAGCGTGATGCGCTTTGTGCCCAATCGCCTGCGCATCGAAATTCATGAGCGCACGCCCGTCGCCTTCGCGCGCATCGGTTCCCACATTTCCCTGATCGACGCGGGCGGCAATCTGATGGATCTGGCGCCCGGAGGCAAACACAAATATTCCTTCCCCGTCATCAGCGGCATGAACGCGAGCGAACCAGTCTCCACGCGTGCCGCGCGCATGAAGAACTACAACGAACTGATCGGTCAGCTCGACTCCGGCGGCGCGCATTATTCACAGGACCTCAGCGAGGTCGATCTCGCGGACCCCGATGACGTCAAGGTTGTGACCGCCGATTCTTCGGGCGGGGTGCTCGTACACCTCGGCAACGCCAATTACCTTCAGCGCTACAAAATCTATGTGACCCATGTCGAAGTCTGGCGGCAGCAGTTCGAGAAGCTCGAATCGGTGGATTTACGCTTCGATGGACAGATCATCGTCAATCCGGATCTGCAAGGGCTGGCGCGACAGCCTGCCTTGACGCCTTCCGCCGCGAAAGCCGCGGTGGCTGCGGGAGTTAAGAACGCCGCAATCGTCAACTATGAAAAGTTTGTGAATCATCCGGCCCCCACTTCGGTGAATAAACCTGGACAACCGAAAAAAGCAGGAGCGAAAACCGCGGTGAAAGGCGCCGCGAAGAATAGCTCACTGCCCGCCAATCGCAAGGCGACCCCACGAGTAAATTCGAACGCCAACGCGGCGAAGAACTCCGCTGCGCATCCATCGCCTGCGGCATCGTCAAACATGACACCCAAAACTGCGATCGTGCCGGCCGCTCCATTGCCCATTGCGCAATCGCCGGCTGCGGTTAGTGCCCCGAAGCCCGCGCCACAAGCTGCTTTGGCGCCCGCAAGCGCGAAGAACAATCAAAAGAAACCCAGCCCCGTAGTTGCAAAGGAGTCTCCGCAGAATTAGCGATCATCATGCCCAGCCGTGAGCCCAACTTCATTACCGCCATTGACGTAGGCAGCTCAAAAACGAGCGTGCTGGTCGGCGAACTGAGCGAGAACGGCCTGCGCTATCGCGGACACGGCATCACCGAATCGCGCGGTCTGCGCAAGGGCGTGATCACCGAACTCGACAAGGCCGTGAGCAGCATTCAAAGAGCGGTGGAGGCCGCCGAGGATGTCGCCGTCATTCCCATCGAACACGCCGTCATTGGCATCGCCGGGGCGCACATCCGCGGCATGAACAGCCACGGCGGCATCAGCTTCGGCACACGCTCGCGCGAAATCGGGCGCGATGAAATTCGGCAGGCGGTCGAAAAGGCGCGCACGCTGCCGCTTCCCGCCGACCGCGAGATTCTTCACCTGCTGCCGCAGGAGTTCATCCTCGACGATCAGGCGGGCGTGCAAGACCCGACTGGCATGATGGCGACGCGCCTTGAAGTGCGTGTCCACATCGTGACCGCGCTCTCCGGTGCCACGCAAAATTTGGTCACGGCAGTGAACAAAGCGGGCGTCCACGTCGACGACACGATTTTCGAGCCGCTTGCCTGCGCCGACTCCGTGTTGCGCCCGGATGAGCGCGAGCTTGGCGTCTGCCTCGTCGATCTGGGCGCGGGAAGTTGCGACCTCATCGTTTTTCAACAAGGCGCAGTCGCCCATACCGCGGTCATCCCCATCGGCGGCGATCACTTCACCAGCGATCTTTCGGTTGGCATGACCACTGGCTTCGCCGACGCCGAACTGCTGAAGAAAACTTTCGGCAACGCCGTACCCACGCTCATTCCCGAAGGCAACGAGGTCGAAGTGCCGTCGGTCGGCGATCGCCCGTCGCGTATGATGCGGCAGCGCATGATCGGAGAAATCCTTGGCCCGCGTGCCCGCGAGCTTTTTGAATTCATGCGCGACAACCTGCGCCAGGCGGGCGTTCTCAATCACTGCATCGCGGGCTTTGTGCTCAGCGGCGGAGCATCGCGCTTGCCCGGCATGTTAGATGTGGCCGAATCAATTTTGCGCAAGGCCGCGCGTTTAGCATGGCCGACGGCAATGGCCAAGATGCCGTCCTCTCTGGCCGAGCCCGAGTTTTCCACGCTGCTTGGCATGATCTATTACGGTCATCGCGCACGATTAGCCCGAGGCCTGCAAGAGCCCGGCTTCGGCTCAAGAATGAAAGCGTTATTCGCGAAGAAGGGCGCGTGAAGTTTTGTATATGGACGAGCGTCTCACCCGTCCAGCCGAGCAAAGCGAGGCAAAAGTTCTTACGGAGAGCTGACAGCTGAGAGCTATCAGCGAATGGCGAACGACCAACGACGAGGTGCTTATGATCGAAGACAACGGACTCCGCATCAGCTTCAACGAAGAATTCCGCAACGACGCCCGCATCAAGGTCATCGGTGTCGGCGGCGGCGGCAACAACGCCGTCAACCGCATGATTGACTCCGGCATGGAGCACATCGAATTCATCGTGGCCAACACCGACCTGCAGGCTCTGCGCATGTCGCGCGCCAACACCAAGATTCAGCTCGGCGTGAAGCTGACCAACGGGCTCGGCGCCGGAGCGAATCCTGAAATCGGCCGGAAAGCTGCGCTCGAAGACTCCGACAAAATCATCGAGGCGCTCGAAGGCGCCGACATGATCTTCGTCACCGCCGGCCTCGGCGGAGGCACGGGCACTGGTGCCACACCCATCATCGCGTCGCTCGCCAGCGAAATGGGCGCGCTCACGGTAGCCGTCGTCACCAAGCCATTCGCCTTCGAAGGCAAACGCCGCATGCAGCAAGCCGAGCGCGGCGTCTCCGAGCTCATGGAGTCCGTCGACACCACCATCGTCATCCCCAACGAGAAGCTGCTCGCCGTCGCCGAAAACGCCGGCTTCTTCGAGTCCTTCCGCATCGCCGACGACATTCTCCGCCAGGGTGTGCAAGGCATTTCCGACATCATCACCATCCCCGGCATCATCAACCGCGACTTCGCCGACGTGAAAGCGATCATGGCGGGCATGGGTTACGCCGTCATGGGCACGGCCACCGCCGCCGGCCCGAATCGCACCGTCGATGCCGCCCAGCGCTCGATCGCTTCTCCGCTGCTCGAGGCCGGAGCCATCGATGGAGCCCGCGGCATTCTCATCAACATCACCGGCTCCAGTTCGCTGAAGCTCGCCGAAGTGCAGCAGGCCTGCACCATCATTCAGGGAGCCGCGCATGAAGACGCCAACATCATCTTCGGCGCCGTGCTCGACGAAAAAATGAAAGACGCGGTCAAGATCACCGTCATTGCCACCGGCTTCAAAGAATCCGAAATGCGCCACCCGCGTCACAGCGAAGCCTTCGACCCGGTCATCGTCCCGCGCCATCGCGATCATTTTCACGTGACAGACCACGCCGATGATTTTGCAAATGAACCGGTGGCCGAGCGCAGCGCCGAGCGTGAGCCCGCCTTCGAGCACGAGCCCGCGTTCGAACCCGATCCCGCGCCCGTGGCATTCGAGTCAACCATGCCACCGCCCAGTTTCAACTCGCAGCAGGCGGAGGTCATCTCGCTAGACGGCATGAGATCAGCAGCGCAGGCGTATCAGCCCGAGGATCTGGACGTCCCGGCCTTCCTGCGCAAGCGCAACGATGTGATGTAGGGAGTTACTGGGGTCAGCCCGCAAGCGTTTGGCTAGTCGCCGCCGTCCTGCAGCGAGGGCAGGAGATCGACTGTAGCCACCTTGCGGCTTGGCCCAATTTCCAGTTCGCCCCTATTCCCGTTGCCCCGATTGACTTCCCGTTTCCTGCGTAGCAGAATTCCTCTTACCAGTGGGGTGGCTGGGTTCCTGATTTAAGTCAGGCCTTCCTTTTCTCAGCCGCGAAGCACACAGGCCAAGGAGGAATTCGTCATGAGCACAACGCAAGCTCCGCAGCTCGACATGGACAAACTGAATGCTTTTATCGGACGGTTCGTGACCGACCTCGGCGCGGCTGTTCACACGGGCATGGTCGTCATCGGTGAAAAACTCGGACTGTACAAGGCCCTCGCTGGCGGTCCCCTGAATTCCGCGGAACTCGCTGCCAAGACGCAGACGGATGAGCGCTATTTGCGTGAATGGCTGGCCTCGCAAGCCGCCGGAGGCTACATCACCTACGACGAAAAGACAAACAAGTTCAGCCTGACGGAAGAGCAGGCCTTCACGCTGGCGAACGAAGACAGCCCGGCCTATCTGCCTGGAGCATTCGAGCTGGCCCTAGGCTCACTCGCTGCGGTCCCGCGCATCGCGGATTCGTTCCGCACGGGCGCCGGCATGGGCTGGCATGAACATGTGGACGGAGTGTTTCACGGATGCGAAAAGTTCTTTCGTCCAGGCTATGCCGCCAATCTTGTCAGCTCATGGATTCCCGCACTGCATGATGTGAAAGAGAAACTCGAGGCCGGGGCGCGAGTCGCCGACGTAGGCTGCGGAAAAGGGGCCTCCACGCTATTAATGGCCAAGGCATTTCCCAAGTCCCAATTCTCCGGATTCGACTACCATGACAAATCCATTGCAGCGGCCCGCGAACTGGCAGAGCGCGACGGCGTCGCGGATCGCGTCACGTTCGAAGTGTCCAAGGCAAAAGACTTCCCGGGCAAAGGCTACGACTTTGTGGCCGTGTTTGATTGCCTGCACGACATGGGCGACCCGATCGGCGCTGCCACGCACGTCCGCCAGTCCTTGGCGAACGATGGCACGTGGATGATCGTTGAGCCCTTTGCCAACGACCAACTGAAGGACAATCTCAATCCCGTCGGTCGCGTCTATTATTCTTTTTCAACGCTGTTGTGCACGCCTTGCTCTCGCTCCCAGGAAGTCGGACTCTGCCTGGGTGCGCAAGCCGGAGAGACGCGCATTCGGGAGGTTGTAACCTCGGCCGGATTCAACCGATTCCGCCGAGCCACAGAAACGCCTTTCAACATCGTTTACGAGGCTCGGCCTTAGCTTTTTCCGTCGCGGTCTTAAGCGGGATTACCGAAAGAAATGAACTGAGGGGAGCCGCAAAGCTCCCTTTTTTTGTGATGGGCCACGTCGCTGCGCCCGTAATCCGGCAACGTCTCAATATTCATCTGGCCGGGCTTTCGAAGAAGCTGCATACTTGAAGGCCGACCCTTGAACTTGTCAGGTCACAAACCGCCAAAACCGCCGTCGCCTTCTCAGCGCCGGCTTCGCCGAGTCGGAACGCTTGTCGCACTCTTCCTACTGCTAGTAGTTTTCCTGTTTCTCGCCCGCCCGGCCTTCACTCATCTGCGCGCCGTCGGGTTGCTTCTGCGGATCCAGAACCCGCAGCGCTGGAGCACGCTCGCCAGCTTCGACACCTATCCCATCGAGGAGAAGCTGACCGAGGTGCCGACGCCCACAGGCGCGATCCGCGCGCGCCTGTACATTCCCCAGGGCCTCGCCAACCCACCCGCGATGGTCATCGTGCACGGCGTGCATCACCTTGGCATTGACGAGCCGCGCCTGGTCGCATTTGCGCGCGCCATGTCAGCCAGTGGAATCCGCGTGCTGACGCCGGAACTAGCCGCCCTCGCCGATTATCAGATCGACAGCCACTCGATCGATCTCATCGGATACTCCGTCCGCAGCCTTCCCGTTTCGGTCGGTCAGAAGGTCGGCGTGCTCGGCATCAGTTTCGGAGGAGGTTTGTCTCTCATCGCCGCCGCCCGCCCGCAATACGCGCCTTACATCGGCTTCGTGGTTTCAGTCGGAGCGCATGACGATCTGGAGCGCGTGTCCCAGTTCCTGATCACGAATACGATCTCCCGGCCAGACGGCACCACGCTAAAAATGCAGGCACATGAGTATGGGCCGCTGATCCTCATCTATTCCCATCTGGAGGATTTCTTCCCTCCCGCCGACATCAGCACCGCCCACGAAGCGCTCCGGCTTTTGCTATGGGAGAAGGTCGACGAATCGAAGAAAGTTGCGGCGACGCTGAGCCCACCATCACGCGAGAAGATGGATTTGCTTTACAAACACGATGTGGAAGCGCTGGACGGCGAGATGCAGCAAGCCATCGCTCGCCACCACGCGGAGATGGCGCCCGCTTCTCCTCGTGGGCAATTAGGGTCTTTACACTTGCCGGTTCTACTCCTGCACGGAGCCGCGGATAACGTGATCCCGCCCTCGGAGATGCTCTGGCTGCAACAGGATATTCCATCCGGATTGGTGAAAGACGCGCTCATCAGTCCGGCCCTCAGCCACGTTTCAATGCAGGGCAAACCTTCGCTCGCCGACAATTTTCGGCTGGTACACTTCATGGCTCAGATGCTGGAGCTGGTGGACAAGAGGTGAACTTCACTGGCATCGCCAATTATTTATTGGCTTGCTGATTCTCCTTGATCCACCGGTCAATCTTCCCTTCCAGCACATCCAGCGGCAGCGGACCGGAATCGAGCACCGCATCATGAAACGCCCGCAGATCGAACTTCGGCCCTAACTCTTTTTGCGCACGCGCCCGTAACTCCAGTATCTTCCTTTGCCCCATTTTGTAAGAAAGCGCCTGTGCCGGCCATGCTATATAGCGATCGACTTCTGTATTGATGTTTTCGTCGTCCATCGCAGTGTGCTCGTGGAAGTAATCCACCATCTGTTGCCGCGTCCAGTGCTGCGAATGCACGCCGGTATCGACCACCCACCGCACCGCGCGCCAGATTTCATTCTGCAATCGCCCATACTCGCTGTATGGATCCTGATAGAAGCCCATTTCCTTCCCCAGTCGCTCCGAGTAAAAAGCCCAGCCTTCCGTGTACGCGTTCACGTCTAAGTCGAACTTACGAAACGGCGGCAAGCCGCTAAGTTCCTGGGCAATCGAAAACTGTAAGTGATGCCCGGGCACGCCCTCGTGATAGGCGATCGCTTCCACATTCAGCAGCAGCCGCTTCTCCGGAGCATATTCGTTCACGTTGATTCGCCCCGGCCGCGACCCGTCTCCCGCTCCGATGGAATAATCCGCCGGCGGACTGGAAGCCGCGCGAAATTCCTCCATCGGCACCACGCTCAACTTGTTCTGCGGCAACCGCCCAAACAGCTCGGGCAGCTTGCCGTACATCTGGTCGCGATAGTGGGAGTACAAATCGAACAGTTGCTGCCCCGACTTCGCATGCAACGCCGGATCCTGCCGTATGTGCTCATTGAACGATTTCAGATCGTGGAAGCCCTGCGCCTGCGCGATCTTCAGCATCTGCGCTTCGATCTCCGCCACGCTCTTCACTCCCAGCTCATGAATCTGGTCGGCTGGCATCTCGGTCGTGGTCTGGTGCCGCACCGCAAACCGGTAGCGCGCCTCGCCATCCGGCAGCGCCCATTCGCCCGGATCCATCCGCCCATGCGGCGCGTAGTCCTCGCGCACAAACTTCGCGAATTTCGCATACGCCGGCGCCACTTCGCTTTTCACGGCGTCTTCGATTGCCGCCCGCAGCCGCTTCCGGTCCCCCTCGCCAATTGAGTCGGGAAACTTTCTCAGGGGCGAGGTAAACGGACTCTTCTCAAGAGAGTCATCCGCAATTCCCTGCGCCTGGCTCGAAACTTTTTCCAGCAGATATTTCGGCGGCATCAGGTGATCGCGCAATCCATCGCGCATGTGACCCGTCGCCTGCTCCAGCGCGCGCGGCATCTGATGCAGCCGGGAAAGGTAGTCTTCGTAATCCTTCACATTGCGAAACGGCGAATCGTAAGGGAGCGACGCATACCACAGGTGAACGCCGCCAAACTGCGTCACCGGCATCTCCCAGTTCTTGAAGCGCGCGTCTTCGAGCCCTTCGCGCAGGTTGCGCAGCATCAGCGCGTGATTGAGGCGTTCCTGCTCCGGAAATCCCGCCACATCGATCGCTTCAAAACGCGCCAGCGCCTGCCGCGTGTGTTCGAGATCATCGGCAATCGCCTTGTCCGAAAGATCGCTCAGCCGATCGTTGTAGCGATCGTCCCCGACCTGGGTGGCAAATTCAGGCTGCGTGCGGAGCGAGTACTCCCACTCATCGGCGAGCAGA
>PLHW01000020.1 GCA_003139095.1 Acidobacteriaceae bacterium | reverse complement strand
GTCCGAAAAAGCACTAGCGTGACACGGGAACAATCGTTGAGCATTCAGCTGCTTCGAGGCTTGTCGCGACTGTGATTCTGTGCGTCCAGCTTGCAACGTTCACTTCGAGCATTTTTCTGCCGCAACTCTACGAGCGCGAAGTCGCGCGAACCTGACAATACTCAAAGGAGGAAAGGAAATGTTTCGTGCGTTTTTGAGCAAAAGAGGACAGCTTACTCGTCAGCTCAGTGCCACAGTTCCGAGGTAGAAGCGAGGCTAGTTTTCACCAACCAGATAACCCGCGCTCGGCGTAGCTTTAAAAAGAAAAAGGCGAGGAGAAGATGAAATGAATCCCGTGACTGAAATGACAAAAGAAACAACGAATACGAAGCCAAATCCAGGTCTCTAAACCGGCATTGTCCGGGCGATGACGGATGCGATGACTTCCGACGATGTTGAGAGCATGGTCAATCTCTTCGCACCAGACGGAGAGTGGTTGATCGTGGCAACCGGCGAAAGGTTCCGTGGACTCGATGAGATCAGGCAACTGGCGACACGATCCGTAGCGGGGCGAGATCACCCGGCGGGAACGGGTATCAAACCCACAAACGTCTTCATCAATGCCGACGGGACGAAGCTCTGCTGGGAGTATGTGCACACGGCAGTTGTCACCGACAAATGGCCCGCTTCGAGGAACAGGCCGGCTCCGGGTACGAAGATCGAGATGCCAATCGTCCTGATCTGCGATATCCGCAAGGACAAACTCGTTAAGATCAGAGAGTACTTCAACCTGCAGACCGTGACCGAGCCCGGTGTTCCACACAAGCTCTATTCCTAGTGTGGCGAGTCGCCCTCGACACGGGAACTCGCGCTAAGCCTACCTTCAAAAAGAAAGAGGAAGACTGAAATGACCCCCGTGACTGAAGTGAAAACAAATCCAAATCCGGCTTCCGAATTAAGAGGTGTTGCAGGCGGAGCGGCCACTGCTCCAGCATCAGTCTCGGAGGCGCGAAAGACAGAAATGAATCCTGGGGCTGAAGTGACTGATTTTGCAATGTCAGTGATCTCTAAGGACGATGCAGGCGCAAAATTGGAGACAACGCTACCCGAGCCGCTTTCGCTCCCTTGGGAACTCAAGCCACTTTCTTCGGCGCGGTCCGGACTTAAGACTCTCAAAGACGGTCGCAGGTGTTTCTGGGTTGACGAATTCCTCAAAGGCGTTACTCCCAAGATGCTTGTCTGGTGGTTCAGCCATCTTGAGGGTGAAGTCGAGATCGGGGACCGTCTTCTGAGCCGGTATCGGGTCTTCCATCCATTCGATCACTGTTGGGCGCGCTACGTGCGGCGCGGGCCGGACGGTTCAATCGGTCCCGGTGCGCAGATACAGATTTGCGAATTCATCGCCCGGAACCCCCGCTACAAGACCAAAGTCACCGCGACAATAGAGAAACTCGACGAATCCGGTTTCATCAACAACGTCGTCGTCGCTGGCCTGTCGATTGTGCGGATGGAGCACGACTTCCATCAGACGGAGGGCGGAACGCGGTTTGAACATCGCCTGATCACGCCGGGAAACAAGAAACTTTGGTTGCTCTCGAAGCCGATCAGCGCCTTCATGTTTCCTAACCCAAAAGGACAGGCATGGCTCAAGCACGCCATCGAAGAGATGGGCTCGCTGGAGAATTTCCTGCCGCAGCTCTACGAGCGCGAAGTCGCGCGAACCTGACAAGACTCAAAGAGGGAAAGAACATGGTTCTTGCGTTTTGAGCAAAAGAGGACAGCTTACTCGTCAGCGCAGTGCCACACTTCCGAGCTAGACGCGAGGTAGTTTTCGCCAATCATATAAACCCGCGCGGCGTCGCTTTCAAAAAGGAAAAGACGAGGAGAAGATGAAATGAATCCCGTGGCTGAATTGGAGACAAATCCAACTGCAACTCCTGAATCGGAAAGTGCTGATGGCGGAAGAATACAAGATACGAATTCCAACAAATCAACCGCCCCCTCCACTCAAAAGGTCGCCGCTCTGATGTTTGGCGCCACTGCCGGGATGCCGAGGCGATTCAAGGGCAACTTCGATTTCCAGTTTGTGCGAACGATGGGGTGCACAACGTATGGCGGGGCTGAGATCGGCGAGTGCTACGAGACCGCCTCGCGCATCGAGGACGAAAAGGAAGATAGCTATACGGAAGCATGGCGCGTCACCGCGGATCGAGTGGAGGCGATCGCACGCAAATCGCTTGCGGGCGGGCATCTGGTGAGTGCGCGAGAGGCGTTCCTGCGGGCGTCGTCGTACTGGCGCGAGGTGGGTTTTTACCAAAGCACAACGGATCCCAAGTGTCGTGCGGGTTGGGAGCGCCAACGGGATTGCTTTATGCAAGCCGGAAAACTGATGGACCCGCCGTTCGAGGTCGTCAGTATTCCGTATGAGAACGGGAAGTCGCTTCCCGGCTATTTCCTGAAAGCTGATGCGAGCAATCAGCCACGGCCGACGTTGATGAGCCTGGGTGGCGCCGACTCCTTGGGCGAGGAACTCTATTTCTGGGGCGGCGGCGCGGCGGCGATTCGCCGGGGATACAACGCGTTGCTGTTCGAGATTCCGGGGCAGCGTGGCGCGATGTTTTCCAATCCCGGTGCCGAACTGTTCTTCCGACCGGACACGGAAGTTCCACTGAAATACGTTTGCGACTGGGTGCTCGCTCGCGCGGATGTCGACGCGAAGCGCCTTGCCTTAGCTGGCTGGAGCCTGGGCGGGTACTTTGCGCCAAGGGCAGCCGCTTTCGAGAAGCGGATCAAGGCCTGCATTGCGAGTACAACACTGCGGAACTGGCAGAATGTGGTTCTGGAAGCGATTGGGTTACCGGCGGACCGGCCTTGGCCCAGAGATATTGAGAGCACAATCGATTTGTCAACCGTGGGGAGCAGATTTATCGCCCAGGGAGACATCCGTTATCGACATGGTGCGGGCGGCGGAACGATCGCGGAGTACATTGACGGGCTGGGCAAGTACAACTTGTCGGGATTGGAGGAAAAGCTCACCTGCCCGTATTTCAATATTGGCGGCCAGGGCGAGGGACCACTGGCGGTTGACGGTCAGAAGTTCTACGACAAGCTGACCTGTCCCAAGGCGCAGCACATCATCGCGGCGAAGGAGGGCGGCGAGGCTCATTGCGGAGTCAACAACGAGAGCCTTGAGCACCAGATCATGTTCGACTGGTTGGATGACATTTTGAAATAGGGTGGGAAAGTAAGGGAAGTAGATACGCCGCCCGTGATAGCTGCTTGTTGGTCGGCAATCCTTCCCTTACAAGATTAGGGAAGAGTTGCCCGTGACACGACAAGAAATCCAGACCAGTGGGGGAAGCATCATTTCCTTTCCGTCGCCGGACATGAAGCGTTCAGCTTTAATGTTACCCGCATTGCCGCTTAGCCAGGCCCCCAATCGGGATGATATGGCCCGCTAGTCGTGGAGAACGACGTTGAGAAGTGAACTGTGAACCTGTAACCCGCCTTCTGGACCCCCGGCGTAGTTAATAAATCCCAATTTCCTGAACCGGTTCATGAAAAAGCTCACCCGCGAACGAGTGGTGCCTACCATCTCGGCCAGGGTCTCTTGACTGAGCTTCGGAATCACGGATTCAGGAATCCCTTCCTTGCCAAAATGAGCGAGCATGAGAAGGACACGGGCTAACCTTTTTTCGCTGGAATTAAACAGTTGGTCAACCAGATCCTCTTCGTATCGAATGTTCCGGGTCAACAAATATGCGACGAACAGATCGGAAAGGGTGTGTTCGCGGTGAAGCGCGGCCACCATGTCCTTTTTCTCGATTCTCAGAACAACGCAATCCGTCATTGCGGTTGCAGAGCCCATGCGAAGAAGTTGGCCCGCAAGCGAACCTTCGCCGAAGAAACTCCCGTCACTTAATATGCCGATTGTGGCTTCCTTGCCATCCTTGGAGACAACGGTGAGTCTTACCTTGCCTGTCCGCAGGTAGAAAACTGCGTCTGCGGAATCCCCTTGGGCGAAGATGGTTTGCTTTTTCGGAAAGAGCAACGCTTTCCTGCCTTCGCCGATGGTGTCGAGGAACACCTGGGGGTCGAATTTGCGGCCGTTCTTGGGGGCTGGGGGTGGACGGGTAGAATTCCGCGTGCTTTGCGATTTCTGTTCAATACCTTTGGATTCGCGAGGCAAAGCCATGGGCGCACCTCCGCCGATTCCACGTTCCAGCACATTATACCCCCTCTCGCGCTGGCCCGGCATCGCATTATTGAGGGCGTTGTGGACGTTTTTCCCTTGAAAGCGACCGTGCATGAAACCTCCGAGCGGGTTGTCGGCAAACCTTCCTACCGGATAACGGAAGGTTAGCCCGTCAGAACGAAGCCGCT
>PLHW01000063.1 GCA_003139095.1 Acidobacteriaceae bacterium | reverse complement strand
GGTGACTTCTGGTTGCCGGAATCCAACGAGAGCGAGACGAAGGTGCGCGTTTTCGGCACAGCGGTTCTTAGAATTGAATATCGCGATTACCAGATCACGCAGGCTGCCGGCGCAGGAGTCGCCACCTCCCTGGAGAAGCCGTCGAACGGTCAGTAGTGGAAGAGTGCGTGAAACAGGAATGCTCTGCGATGTTCTTGTCGATTAGCTGCTAATTCCAAGGCTGGCTGCAACGGCACTTCCGCCGTGGGCCGAAGTGCCTCCCAACGTCCGTGGGACAGTCCAGATCGCCGCTGCCGATCGTGGATTGATCAGCCTACCGGGCATACAAGTTTCGCTATAGTGCCCGAAACCCCCGGTCCCCACGTCGAGATGTTACTGCTCTGTTCGCGGCTTGGATCGCTCACGCCGCTAATGGCCAGAATCCGTCCTTCACTCGAACCGGTCTGCGCCCAAGCCACATCTGTTCGTGACCTTCCGAAGGCGGGTGCCAACATGTGGGCACCGAAGCGCGATTTCAATCGTCCTTGTCCTTTCCTTGCAATGAATTGCGAGAAGCCAGCTTGGGCTAATGAAATGCTTTTGCAGAAGTGTGGATAAGGCAAGACCGGCACGCGAGAGTTCTGGGCTGCGGTTTAGGACAGCGACAGCGATGCTGCTTGGGAAAGAGGTCAAGGTGTTATGGCAAGTTCGGACATAGTTCATCACATTGCATACCCGGCCTTTCCGGGACCAAGGTTGCGAACTGGTTCACGGGTTGCGACATTTCCGGCGGAAGGCAAAGAACAGCGTCCCATCTCTCCCAGCCTGCAAGAGGGTTGTTTATTTCACGAGAGTCTAATTGTATCGGGCGGGAAGTCGCGACCGCGAAATCCCTGGGCGGCAGCTGGATCGCTGGCCTTCCAGGTGCTCGTCGTAGCGGCGTTAATTGTTATTCCGCTATATCAAAGGGTTCCGCTCCCCAAGCGGGAAGTGCTAACGATGCTATATGCACCGTCGGCGGCGGCAGCTTCCAATGTCACGACGCTTCGAGCGCCCACGCCCACGTACACGCCAACAAGCATCAGCATTCCTAACGCAACGCAGAAGACGCAAGAAACGCCACCACCTCCGGTCGGCACCACAGGCGAAGTGGTCGGAGGAGTTCCTGGCGGAACGGTCGGGGGAGTTCCCAGTGGAGTGTTTAACGAAGCGCTGAGTAGCACACGCAGCTTGCCGGTTCTCGCGAGAACGCCTGAGCCGACCCCCGTCAGGAGAATCCGTGTCGCTTCACGTGTAGCCGAGGCGAACCTGATCCACGACGTTGCGCCGCAGTATCCGCCTGAGGCTGGCCGGGCTCGGATTGAAGGGATGGTAGTGCTGATGGCCGTGATCGGCAAGGATGGGAGCGTGCAGGATGTGCGAGTCGAGAGCGGTTTGCCGCTGCTGGCGCAAGCCGCCATTGATGCGGTGAAGCAGTGGCGCTATCGACCGTACCTGCTGAATGGGGAGCCGGTCGAAGTTGACTCCCGGATCACAATTAACTTTACCCTGTCCAGAGGCTAGAGATGTCAACGATGCACAACAACACACAGGCGACGACTGACCGGCATTTGCGAACGTTCCTGAAAGTAACGCAAATGTTGCTGCTGATCGTCATGGCGGGAGGGTTGGTTCTTGTTGTACCCGTGTGCGCGCAGTCTACAGAAGCGACAAATACAAAGACAGGAAGCATCCTAGGCACGGTGGTCGATACCAGCGACGATCCGGTTCCCGATGCCACCGTAGTCCTTCAAGTGCCGACTGGCGATCGTCGCACAGTTGTGACAAAGGACGATGGATCCTTTGCATTCCACAATGTCACGCCGGGAATTGCCTGCCAGGTCACCATCACCGCTGAAGGATTCGCAGAGTGGAGTTCCTCCATTACAGTCGAATTCGGGCAGGAGAAAACTATAACCGACATCAAACTTCGCATTTTGACTGTGCAGCGGGCAGTTACTGTGAGTTATTCGGAGAAGGAGGTTGCCGCGCAAGAGTTCAAAGCCGAGGAACGGCAGCGCGTTCTCCGCTTTATACCGAATACTTATGTGACCTACGAACCCCATCCCGAGCCTCTCACCACAGGGATGAAGTTCCACCTAGCCTACAAAGATCTCACCAATCCAGTATTCTTCGCCCGCACGGCTGGGTGGGCCGGCGTCCAGCAGGCCGCTGACACCCCTGGTCAGTGGCGGCAGGGTGCAGAAGGATATGGCAAGCGGCTGGGTGCTGGATTTGCTGACGCCACTACCGCAGGACTTATCGGCAACGCCGTTCTGCCCTCGCTCCTGCATCAGGACCCTCGCTACTTCTACCAGGGCACCGGTACAAAGAAATCGCGGGCTCTCCATGCCGTCTTGGCTACATTTATCTGTAAGGGAGACAATGGAGTAACGCAGGCGAATTACTCTGCTTTGGGCGGGAGTCTAATCGCATATTCCATTTCCACCGCGTACTATCCCAGTTCGGATCGCAATGCTGAGCATGTGTTCAGAGGTTTCGGGATTGACATCGGTCTACACGTCGCGGGCAGTTTGGCCCAAGAGTTTATTTTGGAGAAATTCACAAGCAAGCATAAGCACTAATCGGAGGAAGCTCGTGAGCTGATTCGATGTATACCGATGTGGGGCGGAACGCGATGTACTTAGATTCTGTTCACCGCAACCGCGGCAACGTCAGTCCGCCCCGCCACATTGATAGAAGCGCGTGCGAGAACCCGAAGGGGGCAGGAAACTCCTACGAACGTCATGGAAAAGAAGACGGACGCGACTTCGACGATTGGCTCAAAGCTGAATCGGAGGTGAGCGGCAACGCCGATCGGCGATAAGCCATCAGCGGCACTGAACATGTGTTTATGCCGGCCCGCCGGAGGCGGTGACAGGGGCGAAAATTGCGATGCGCGTTGGTCGGGCTCTCCCCATCGCGCCAAGAGGCCACACGCATCGCACGCCCCTCCGACGGCCCTAAGACCGAAAGCGACTCTGCTCGAAAATCTGGAGGAGGCGTTCGTATGAAGATTCTCTATTTCGATCCCGAATCTGTCCATGGCAAATACATCAAGATCCTCAGGCAGCGAGGACACGATGTGGCGACCGCGAGCAGCTGCGCCGACGCCTTCGCAATGATGCGCAGACAAGTCTTTGATGTTCTCGTGATGGATTGTGCGCAAGATACACTGGACATTCTGAACTTCACGGCAAAGGCGCACGGCTTGCAACCATTGCTAGCAGTGTTTCTCGGCGACGAGTGGGGCGACGAGCTTGTAACCGGCTTGGAAGAACTTAGAAATGTGCTTACGATGTTGGAAGATGATGAGTGTGCCAGGCTTGCGGTTGAGGGCCGGATGGCCTGACGCCCAACGATAGGAGGAGTTCATGCATGACAAATCTCCTGTCGAGGGACATGCCTTGCGCCACTCTTTTGTGTTTCGCTAACAATGATCGCTCGCTCCTAGCTGGTCCTTTCGGGATTGCTCATCGTGGCCGAAGCCTTTCGCTTGGCTTCTATTTCATTCATAGCCGCCATGAGCAGGATTTCTGCGAGAGAAAAGCGATGAATCGTATTCGGCGTGATCTTGAACATATGCGGCCTCATCCTGAGGGACGCCATGGATATTGCAGGTTGTGTGCCAGTCCGCGTTGCACCTAAGTTGCCCGACACAGTGGGGTGTGACCAAGTCTTGCGCCATATCGCCTGCCCGCTCACGGTCAATGCCTCAATACGGGCAGTTCCAGAAAGAATGCTCCCTCTTATGTCATTGCTGAAGAGCGGCTTGCTATGGGGCCGATTTGGAGACTGGCTTGCGATCACTATGCAGGTGCCCTGGCGAAAGGCTTGTCGCAAGGACAAAACCGCTTAGGAGGGCATGCTGTATGCATCGACTTAGGAGGCTCTTACCGGTGTGGCTGGTCCTCGCTGGATATGGGTTCGCCCATGCATCGTTCGAGGACAGTCGTCTGCACCGATTGAAAGGTCCCCCGTCTCTCTCCATACTTCGTTACACGCTGCTGCCTGCGGTGAGCCCATGCCAGCGGCAAGTGTCAAAGCAGCTCTCCGCCGAGTCTGCCTTCGGGAGCATGGCGGGAGCGGAAGCATCAATGCCCGGAACGCCATTGTTATCGGTTTTATTGGAGGGTTCGTGAGGCGCGATGACATGCACCATCCTGAAGTGCAGTTTGCTGAATATCTTCGTCAGACTTATCCCTCTATCGTCCATGCCGAAGTGTTTGCGAACCACGAGGGGAAGCGCGCCCTTCGCCGGGTGGTGCAGTTGCTGGATACCAACGGAGATGGCGTCCTTGCGCCCAGCGAGAAAGAACAAGCCAGCATCATCATCTATGGCCACAGTTGGGGCGCTTCTCAAGCCATTACGTTGGCCCATGAATTGGAAGGATTGGACATTCCAGTATTGCTCACGATTCAAGTCGATAGCGTTCATAAACCCGGCCATGAGGACGCGGTCATTCCTTCCAACGTACGAAGCGCCGTCAGCTTTTATCAAACGAAAGGTGTCATCCATGGGCGGCCGCACGTTCAGCAGTTGAAGCGCCCGTCACTTCCACCTCCCTGGATGTGAGATAGGACCAAACCTGAACGCGGCCTCACCGATTCACGGCTCGACGATTGGTCAAGAAGACGAAGACAAAAGTTCTCAACAGGCAGTTCTGAGATAGGAGGAACAACCATGTGCTCTCTAATGCTAACTGTGCATGCAGCGCCGACCAGCGTCCCACTCGTCCAAGGCGCTTGCTGTGACATATGCCTTCCAGTTCACCAAAAATACGAGACCGAATTGAATCCTCCACATATGAACTCGGTCCTAGACGACAACACAAAAGGAAATCCCCGGGCCCAAATGCGATGGGTGGTTGGCCGATAGATATGCCGGCCTCGAGTACTTATGTACGATCTGCATCGGTTGCTCTTCGATCCGTCGGCGGCTGTCCATCCATTTGAATCCAGTGAAGAAGGGGTTGGCTGCTACTCGTGAACAATATCCTTATTCTTCTGCTGAGTCCGGGATGGCGCTGGATGCCGCACCTCAGGGGCTAAAGCCGCCGAGTTTAGTGGCCGTGTAAACGCAGCGGTGAACCGCTGCGCCACCCAAAGGCACTGAGGGAAAGGGATATTTTGATCAGGTGAAGAGGGGACTGGCTGCTGTGGCTGAGCAGTATGCATATTCTTCCGCCCGGTGCTGGGATGGTATTGGATGCCGTCCCTCAGGGGCTAAAGCCGTCGGGTTTTGTGGCTGTGTGGACGCAGCGGTGAACCGCTGCGCCACCCCAAAAGCGTCGGGAGTTGTGGAAACCCACTCATCGCAAAAGGCGCGATGATTGGTGCGCCCGGCGTTCAGTCTTTACCGGGTTGGTCATCTTGTTTCGTCATTAACAGTGCTCCGCCCCCGATCCACTTCAGCGCTGGTACATACGTCTCATCTTGTCCCTCAAGGCATAGTAGTACCAGAAGCAGAACTCCTTCGGGGCTGTCCAAATAAAGCGAATACTCGGGCCCGCCGTACGACTTGTCGATGTGACCAACTCTAAATAATGTCCGCGGTGCTCCATCCTTTGGATCGGGAAATAAAGAAGGTAGGCGTTCGAACTTGGCGTGCGGGAATTTCTGAGTGATCCCTCTCTCGTGCCTCGCGGCTATCGCCTCCATTGTGGGTTCTGTCTCGCTCTTTAGCACGATGTTTCCATAGAGGAAGGTGCATTTTCGCATGGCAGATTCAAGTGTGTGCCCGAGTGGATACATTGAGAACTGACATCCCCCGACCTTGTGCGTGTCCTGATTGTCGGCAAGCCATCCCGTGGGAGTTCTGACGATTGCCAGAACCGGACCCTTCCAAAGCCAAACGTCCCCGACGTACTGATACGCGGAAAGCCGTTCTGGTGGAAGGATTTGTAGATCGACATCGCGCGACTCCCTCTGAGTGCGTTCATGCGCCGTTTTCGAATACCCCTTTGTTGTGACAAGAACTCCCTTGCTCACACGGAGGTCGTCCAACATCCCGAGAAATTGTTCGACATCGCCTACGTTAACCTTGCGCTTGTAGCATTTGCAGTCGAATATAATTTTGAGGCCGGAATCGCCCGCCTCGATTTCAACCAGTACGTCGATCTGCCGTAGCTTGCCGCTTTTGATCCCGCGGAGGTGCGCATTAGGAATCACCAGCGCCCCAGGGAAGCGCCTTTGCAGCGAGCCAAAGACGTAAGCTTCGTACATATGCCAATCGCCTTCGGGGATCCACAGATCGGATTTGTCGGCCATCGGGGTCCTCCGTCCACTCGGGGATAGGGAATTTCTAGCATTCCACTTCGGGCATCGTAGTGGCAAGTGGTTTGGTGTTGGCGCGCCCCTGCACGCGGGACGCGCAAAGGCCCGGCACCCCAGATCATTTCTCGTAAGGCGCGTAAGTGACGCACGCGGCGGCACGAGGCTCTCTTAGATTCGGCAACTTACTTGCAGCCCTGTAGCATGGCACTGTTCTACCGTTAGCGAATCAAAGATCGCCAAGGAGGATTAATGCTTAACGGAAGTATCAGTGGCAGGGGGGTGGCTGGAGGCGTCACTGCGGAATTAGTCTTACTCTCGGGGCCCTTTTTCCGTGGGGCGGAACGAAGTGACTATTACAGGCTTTCCAGCCGGCACCCGCGCTGTGTCAGCGTGGGCGACGGAGTTACATGCGGATCATCTAACGCCTTGGGCAGGGGGAGCGTTTCTCTACACTTCAAGCGTCCAGACCGCTGCCAATGCAGCGGGAGATACAGTGTTTTGTAGGGTAGTCGTGAACCTTGACAATCCGGTGACCGGTACCCCCGTCAACAGGGCTATAGCTGTGATCTACGGTTGATTGATGGTGCATCTGTTTGGCCCAAGGAAAGAAACCCCGCTCTTGCGAGCGGGGCTTTTGATCTAACTGACAGCTGACAACTGAGAGCTGACAGCTGCGCGGACAGGAGTGTCCGCGCCACACGTTCATTAGTACATGTCGCCCATGCCGCCGCCGTGGCCGCCGCCGCCCATGGGAGCTTCCTTCTTTTCGGGAATCTCCGAGACCAGGGCTTCGGTGGTCAGCATCAACGAGGCGATCGAGCCGGCGTTGGTTAGTGCGGTGCGCACTACTTTCGTCGGATCTAGGACGCCGGCTTTGACCAGATCTTCGTACTCGCCGGTTTGGGCGTTGTAGCCGAAGTTCGGGTCTTTGGAGTCGTAGACCTTGCCGAGAACAACCGCACCTTCTTCGCCGGCGTTTTCGACGATCTGGCGCAGGGGTTCGGTGATGGCGCGCTTCACGATGTTGACACCGATCTGCTCGTCACCTTCGAGTTTCAGCTTGTCGAGTGCGGCAACGCAGCGCGCGAGCGCAACGCCTCCGCCCGGGACCACGCCTTCTTCGACGGCTGCACGGGTGGCGTGCATAGCGTCTTCGACGCGGGCTTTCTTCTCTTTCATTTCGGTTTCGGTTGCGGCGCCGACTTTAATGACGGCTACGCCACCGACCAGCTTGGCGAGCCGCTCTTGCAACTTCTCGCGGTCGTAGTCGCTGGTAGTCTTGTCGATCTGGCTGCGAATTTCTTTTACGCGGCCTTCGATCTCGTTGTGCTTGCCCTTGCCCTCGACGATGGTGGTGTTGTCCTTGTCGATGGTGAGCTTCTTGGCCTGGCCGAGGTCGGAGACCTGAACGTTCTCGAGCTTGATGCCGAGATCTTCGGTGATGGCCTTGCCGCCAGTGAGGATGGCGATGTCCTGGAGCATGGCTTTGCGGCGATCACCGAAGCCGGGGGCCTTGACGGCCGCGACCTGGAGCGTGCCACGCAGCTTGTTGACGACGAGGGTGGCAAGCGCTTCGCCTTCTACGTCCTCAGCGATGATGAGGAGCGGCTTGCCGCTCTTGGCGATCTGCTCGAGCAACGGGAGCAGGTCTTTCATGGAGCTGATTTTCTTCTCGTGGATGAGGATGTAGGCGTTCTCCTGGATCGCTTCCATGCGCTCGGGGTCGGTGACGAAGTAGGGAGAGAGATAGCCGCGGTCGAACTGCATGCCCTCGACTACGTCGAGCTGAGTTTCGAGCGTCTTGGCTTCTTCGACGGTGATGACGCCATCTTTGCCGACCTTCTTCATGGCCTCAGCGATGATCTTGCCGATCGTCTCGTCGTTGTTGGCGGAGATGGTGCCGACCTGGGCGATGTGATCGCCCTGGATGGACTTGGAGAACTTGTCGAGTTCGCCGGGCTTGCGGTTGCCGTCCTTGTCGACGCTGCCGCAGATGGCGACAACGGCCTTCTCGATGCCGCGCTTGAGGGCCATGGGATTGGCGCCGGCCGCGACGGTCTTGACGCCCTCGCGGAAGATGGCCTGGGCGAGAACGGTGGCGGTGGTGGTGCCATCGCCGGCGATGTCGCTGGTTTTGGAGGCGACTTCGCGAACCATCTGGGCGCCCATGTTTTCCTGTGCGTCCTTCAGGTCAATTTCCTTGGCTACGGTGACGCCGTCCTTGGTGATGGTGGGCGAACCGAATTTCTTTTCGATCACAACGTTGCGGCCTCTGGGGCCGAGAGTGACTTTGACAGCGTCGGCGAGAATGTTGACGCCGCGGAGAATGGCCTGTCGGGACTCTTCTCCGTGAATGATTTGCTTTGCCATGTTGAATGCTCCTCTGAATTTGTTTTGGTGCAGGCGCTGCCTGCGAAATCTAAGGCCGCGGGCTAAGAGCCACGAGCCGCGAGCAACTGCGAGATTCCTCGCTGCGCTCGGAATGACAATCCGATAAGTGGATCGTCAGACTATTTGCGGCTACCGGCGGTTTCTTTTTTGGCTGCGCCGGAGATGATGCCGAGAACTTCTTCTTCACGCATGATGATGAAGTCTTCGCCGTCGAGCTTGATTTCAGTGCCGGAGTATTTGCCGAAGAGAATGCGGTCGCCTTCTTTTACGTCAAGGGGGCGGACTTTGCCGTCTTCGTTAATTTTGCCCTTGCCGGCGGAGATGACTTCGCCTTCCTGCGGTTTGTCTTTGGCGCTGTCGGGGATGATGATGCCGCCCCGGGTGGTGTCGGCCTCTTCTACACGACGAACGAGAATACGGTCGTGCAGGGGAGTGAACTTAGTTGCCATGGATGGTGCTCCTTTCAAGAGTTGATGTGGGATCTAACGCCGGGTTGTTAGCACTTAGTCTCAACGAGTGCTAATTGTAAATATATGAGTGGGGAGTTGTCAAGTTCTGCGGGGAATGGGCGGGGGAAAAGCCAAAACCCCTCAGCCACGGGGTACACGGAGGTACACGGGGGACGTCAAAACCCATTTTTCACCATGGGGTACACGGGGGACGTCAAAACCCATTTTTCACCATGGGGTACACGGGGGAAAGCCAAAACCACTCAACGACGGCAGAATCCGGTGCTTAAGACTAGCCTGGTTATGGCAGCGGTGAGACGCTGCGGCGGGCTAAATTCCTGCCGAAGGTCTGCCGGAGAGTGACTGCGGGCCGTCGGTGTCGACGGATTATCCGCCCAAAATTGGGCAGATGGCAATGGCCGGAGCAGAGAAGCTAGATCACAGAAAAATGTTCAGCTCTCACGGCATTAAGTGATGGAGATCACTCATGCGTGTGGCAAAACGCGCAGTGGGAGGCCCGGGCGGGAAGGTGCGGGGATTGGAGGGAGATTCGCTCCGGAGGAGATGCTGATTGATTATAAAGGACTTACGGATTTGGAGGGGAGGGGCCGGACGCCCAACGGGAATGGCTACAGGGTTGCCCATAGAGGCAGGTGAACTCACGGAAAGGGCACGCAGCCGTGGAGCACGCAGCAGTAGAAAAAGAGGAGAACGATATGGCAACCGCGACGGTAGCGATGGTGGGAAGAAGCATGGGGCCAAGCTTTCGGTATCTGGCAGATGCGCAGGCGAAGGCCAACTCGCCCTACGGGTTGCCGATCATCGAAGATGTGCGGGAGTTTGACCTTGGGCCGAACAGTTTTTTTGCGGGGTTATCGCAGGCGACGTTGCAGGAATTGAACCGGATCAAGCACACGAGTTCGTTTCCGGAAGGGGCCGTCGTTTTGATGGAAGGGCAGGCGGCGCGCGGGGTTTATATCGTTTGCCAGGGGCGCGTGAAGTTGATGACAACAAACGCGGATGGCAAAACAATGATCGTGAAGATTGCGCAGCCGGGCGAGGTGCTGGGGCTGCAATCGGTGGTGGCAGGGAATCCATATGAACTGACGGCGGAGACGTTGCAACCAAGCCAGTTAGCATACATTGGGTCGGACCAGTTTTTGAGATTTGTGAAGACACATGGGGACGCCTGCCTGCGGGCGACGCAACATTTGAGCCAGGATTGCCAGTCGGCGTATGACGTGATCCGGTCGATCGGGCTGTGCCATTCGGTACCGGGGAAACTGGCGCGGCTGCTGCTGCACTGGTGCGCGGACGGGCAGGTGAGCGGCGGGGTGGTGCGGATGAAGATGGCCCTTACGCATGAAGAACTTGCGCAGTTGATTGGGTCGTCGCGGGAGACCGTGACGCGGATTCTGGGGGACTTCAAGAGGCGGGGAGTGGTGGAGTTGCACGGGGCGACCTTGCTGGTGCGGAACCAGAAGGCGCTGGAGAATCTTTGTGTGAGTTAAGAGCTTCGAGCTACGAGCTACGAGCCCCGAGCCACGAGCGGGCACATCCTGGGTGCTTGCTCGTGGCTTGTTTCTTGTCTGGTAGATTCGACGTTTATTCGCCCTTTGCGGCTGGGGATTCGGGCTTGAAATAGTGGCTATTTGGTTATTTCAAATTTCGTTGATTTATTACCACTTAAATAGCACCTAAGGGGTGCGAAGTATGATATGGGAATTCCTGGCGATTTTGCCTGGAATGCTTGGTCTTAATTATTTAGTTGGTGGGATTGGAGGCCAAAAAAAACGGCACCTGGTTCCAGGGGTTTGACGTTTTGCATGAAGCGGAAATTTGAAGTTAGGTTTGGAGACGGCTGGGGCAGGCTTGGGAGTTGGGATGGGGGAAAGGGTGGGCCAGCCCCCAGCTTTTTAACCACAGCATCGTTTTTTTTAATTCTGACGGAGTTCTTGTCGCTCTGCCATATTTTCTGAACTCATTTCGTCTTAGCGACTCCGTTCTTAATAGCGTCTGAAAAGCTCGGAGCGTATTTATTATCTACCATCACCTGATACGAACTAATCACGTGCGCCCGGATTTCTTTGATTTGTCTTGGACTCTTGAGATCACTCTTGTAGTCGAAATATTCGCGCTCGTCCTCAATGCTAAATTTCTTGGTCGCCCATGTATCCAATATGCGCACGATAGCGCCGGCAGCCTTGGCTATCGCTTCCTTCACTTTTTTCCTGCCGTCCTTCTGGGTGAAAAAAGCGGACGGGTTTTTGCACACCTCGGCTCCTTGCGCGTCAGTTTCCAGCGCCTCTCGAAGAAGGTAAATAAGCAGGTATTTTGTGAGGGTATAGTGACCGAAAAGCTTATTGTCCATCGAGTCTAAAAGGGCCACAATGATGCCGTAAATGTCGCTAGCTAGAATGATGCGATCGGAATTTACTTGGGGTCGGCCAAAAATGCTGGCGTGAAGTTCGTCAAATAGTTTGTAGGTTTGATGGCACGATGCTGGGTCTTTCAGGTCGAACGCGAGCAAGACCTTCGCAATCAATTCATTCTCTATTACATGCTCAGGCGGCCATTCCGGATGCTCACCGCGTTTGATCCTGAAGTACGTGTCTTTGTACTGACGATGAATTTCCGACTGTAGCCTGACCTGAATCGGGTTGTTCGATTGAAGATCACGAAAGGTTGTTCCATTCTGATTATTGGTATGATCTGTGATCTTTGTTGCCAACGGGTCATTTGGGGGCACGTTGATAAATTTGGTGATGATGCGCAGATCGTGGGTTAAATCCTTTTTGTTGTCCCATAAACTTCGCAAGCTCTGGCAGCCGTTGACCACCGCGTATCCCGCAATCGTGAGCTTGTCTTTTTTGACATTAAGCGTATCGCAAAGAACCGTCAGGCCGTTGTGGAAGGCGGGGAATAATTGATGATCCTTTGCGTCCTTAATACTCTTCTCTATATCCTTGTTCACTTTTGTCTTGCGTCCAAGAAACTGCCGCACGTTCCATGCGAACAGTTCACCATTTGCTATACCTCCCATACCTATCAAATCCTCCGCCGCGAGCGACGCAATGACCATCTTCACTTTTGCGCTGAGTTGGTACTCCATATGCGGAACACTGCCAATATTGAAAGAAATGGACTGCGCGATTGGGGCAGTCTTGTCCAGCGGCGTATACGATTTTTCTAACTGCGGACCGTCATAGAGGACGATGGTCGAGTGCGTAGCGAGAAAATCTTTCGCATTACTGTCACGCGCTACATTGGTTATGAAAACTCCTCTAACGACATAGCCTTCACCCACTTTCGTTGCAATGTCATTGCGCTTGAGGAGACTTGTGAGAGCAGGGTTTTTAGACGTTTTTTGCAGATTGTCAACCGAGTCTTTGTTCTTAAACTGCGAGAGCGTCCCCTCGAACTCCTTGAGACTCGTGTCTCCTAGCGTTTTGTTACTGTGTGCGAGTGACGATTGAAATACGTCTACATGGCCCAATTGCTCATTTACATATATTCCATCTATGCCCTTGTCGTACTTGCCATCACATATGCAATCGCTGACCTCAGTTTCATCGAGACGGTAGTAGTTCTCAAGAAACCACGCTAAAAACGCACGGGATTCTGTTCGCTCTTTCATCGCATGAATCCCGAACAATTTGAGAATTTGTGGGTAGCCGAGTTGGAGGGTGGACACGGTTTCTCCCAGGGCGCACCATTATGACTTGCGCTGTCTCCATGATGCACATTTTCGTGGGTGAGGCAAGGTAATTAACGCCCAACAAGTAAAGGCGCTACTTGAAGGGTTGTGGTGGGAGCCTCCACGGAAATCTTAGGGAATCCTCCACGGACATGTTAGTGGAGGAGGAGCAGGATCGGAATCAGGCTGGCAATTGCTAGGGGCACTACTACACCGAACGCCACCGCTTTCCGGCCCGACACCCAGCCTTCACGAAGCGCCTGTACCGAGAGAAAGCTCATCACTGGGAGGTTTATCAAAACCGCCGTCACTACCCCCGGAGTGTAGGAGCGGAACACCAAGGACGCTGGAATGTGGGGAACAAAGACGTTGGCGAGCATGGCGACGATGTACCCGAACATCAGGTAGGCCCAAACACTTTGTTTGCCCTTGCGCGCACTGAGATACGTGACCACGAAGGCAGCAACGGTGAGGGCGGCAAGTGCGGATCGAAATGCTGCGGCTGCTGGGTGCAGAGGAAGTTCGCTGGCATGGCGGACCCACCATGGCGGGAGCCAGAGTGCTTCTTCGGAGTTGTGTAATGTGACGGCGATGGGAAAGAGCCATTGCAGCTTTTGAAACGATATGGCGGTGAGCCGTCTGCGCTGTTCATGGAGCCGAACCGCATTTTGTTGGTTGCGAGACATAAGGCTTGGGGCAACTCTGTCCGCATTAATTTACAGTGCTGGAGGGTGTTTCATAAATGCTTTTTAGACGGGCGGGGCGTCGGACCCCAGGGGCTAAAGCCCCCCGTATTTATTAGCTCCGGACGGCACGACTAAAAGTCGTGCCCTTCCCAGACCCGATTTACGGAACGGGCGCTATTGACTGGGCGGTAATGAGGTAATCGGGATATTCGTAGACTCGTTCAGCATTACATTCACCGAGGAGGAGTAACTGTCGTTGGCGATAACCAGATCCGGTTTGCCGTCGCCGTTCACATCCGCGATCACGAGACCTGTGGCAGTCGGGAAGCCCGAGTCGAATGCCACGCCGGGCTGCAAAGTTCCATTGCCGTTGCCCAGCAGCACATCCACACCGCCCAGTTCGCACACGACGACGTCCATCTTCCCGTCCCCGTTAACATCCGCCGCGCCCAACCAATAAGCTTCCTCGCCACCAGGCTGGTAAGTCACGACTCTCTGAAAAGTTCCGTCTCCATTGCCGATCAGCACGCCCACCACACCCTCCGATTCGCCATTCTGTCCCTTCGGATTCAAGTTAGCCACAACGATATCGGGAATTCTATCGCCGTTGAAATCCGCCACTGCCACGGAAAGGGAAAACGCTCCGCCCGAGTCGTAGCTCACCGCCGGTTGAAATGTTCCATCGCCGTTGTTTAGTAGAACGCCGACGCTTGCATGTTTGGATTTTGCACCCCACGAAACAAAATTCGCCGTCACGATGTCCGGCTTGCCGTCGCCATTCACGTCGGCAACCACAACCCCTAAGGCATCGTCCCCGCCTGAGCGGTAAGTCACTGCCGGCTGGAAGGTTCCGTCGCCATTGCCGATTAGCACGCCCACGACACCGTACTTGCAGGGTTTCTTTTTGTTGCACTCGCTGGTCGCGACCAGGTCCAGTTTTCCATCCCCGTTCACGTCGGCGATCGCAACTCCAAAGCCGGTGACACCACCGGACTGATAGGTCACTGCCGGCTGGAAGGTTCCGTCGCCGTTGCCGAGCAGCACGCCCAATGTGCCGCCGTCCCCAGCCCCGGTTGGCCAATAATTGGCGACGATAAGATCGATTTTCCCGTCGCCGTTTACATCGCCCACAGCCAGGCCGGTTGCAATCCTCCCGCCCGATTGGTATACGACCGGCGGCTGGAAGGTGCCGTCACCGTTGCCGAGTAGTACGCCAACTGAACCATTCGAACATCCACCGATTGCGCACTGATTCGCCACAACGATGTCCGGATATCCGTCTCCGTTCAGGTCGGCCACGGCGACGGCATAAGTGGCCTGGCCGCCGGCGTCGTAGCTGACGGCGTGCGCAAAGGCTAAACCGGAATTTTGTGGAACTTGCGCCAGAAGCACACTGGCGGCGACAAGAAAAGAAGCTACAACACAAACGATCCGGGGCGACTGCATGACGAAGTTATACTCCAAGGCCTTGAAGTGAACGCTGGCAAGGCGATTACTGCGGACGGTGGGGCGGGAACTGCCCCACTCAAGCCAAAGGAGGGCTTGAATGGGGCACCGCGCGGAGACTCCGCCACCACGCGAACTCCGCCCTACAGGCTACTTCTTAGGTTCGGATTCTTCGGACTTCTTGGCTTCTTTCTTGGGGGCTGCTTTTGTTTTGGGGGCCCAGAAGTCGGGGTCGGCTTTGACCCAGTCTTCGGAGACGTAGCTCATGCGCGGGTTGAAGGCGAACAGATTGGTCTGGGTGGATTCGATGGACTTGGCGGAAAGTTCGCCGAGTTTTTTCATGCCCTCCTCGCCAAAGGCGGCCATCCACTGTTTCTGCTGACCGAGGGAGTGGTCGATTTCGGAGGCGGACTTCATGGGAGTAAATACGATGAAAGTGCCATTGGTCTGGCCGTAGACGGCTTCGTAGGTGACCCAGTGCGCGTCGGGGATTTTTTCGCCGGTGGACATGTACATCTTGACCAGGTCGTCCCAGTCTTTTTCGTGGCCGGGCTTGATGCGGAAGAGGGAGATTTCGAAGTAGCGCATGTGGGGAATGTCGGTGACCGGACGGAGGCTATATTCCTCACGATAGACGAAGTCGCCGGCATCGGTTTCGCTGAGGAGCTCACCATCGGCGGCGCCGGCGCGATCGAGGGCGGCGGCGAAGGTGGGGTTTTTCTCGACGGCGCGCATGTCTTTCTCCATGGCCTCGAAGGAATCGAAACCGGTGAAGAAGAGGGAGCGGGTTTGGCCGGACATGGAGTCGGCGGCGAGGTAGTGAGTGGGGGACTTGGCGGCGCGCATGGCCTGCACGAAGGCGGCTTCGGTTTTTTCGTGAGCCGAGCCGGATTTGCCGGGCTTGGTGTATTCGCGAACGATGTTGAGGATTTTGGGGGGTTGGTTGGCGGCGTGTTCCTGAGCGGCGAGCGTGGCGGCGGCTCCGAGGACCAGAGACGAGAACAGCAGAAGCACGGTGAGTTTTTTCATGGGTGTTCTCTCCTTTGTTACTTGGGAAGGCGGAAGAATTGTACTCCAGTTCTCAGTTGTCAGTTGTCAGTTCCAAGCTCTCAGGTCTCAGGGTTTAGGGTTCCGATATATAATCCTGTGCCTCGGATGTATTCATAGATCACTCCACAGACTGAATCCAGTCGGTTCGGACTTTATTTGGTTCAGAGCTTATTCGATTCAGACCTTATTAGGACGCTTGGTTATGACACTTGCTGCGGGTACTAAGCTTGGGCCTTATGACATTGAGTCTTTGCTGGGGGCTGGGGGCATGGGCGAGGTGTACCGGGCGCGGGATGCGCGGCTGAACCGGACGGTTGCGATCAAGGTGCTGCCGACGTCGTACTCGGCGGACGGGGACCGGTTGCAGCGGTTCGCGCTGGAGGCGCGGGCGGCGGCGGCGCTGAACCATCCGAATATTCTTTCGATTTTCGATATTGGGGAGGAGCAGGGGGCTCCTTATATTGTTTCGGAATTGCTGGAGGGAACGACGCTGCGCGAACTGGTGCGGGACGGGCCGATGCCGGTGCGGAAGGCGATCGACTGCGCGCTGCAAACGGCGAGGGGATTGGCGGCGGCGCACGAGAAGGGGATCGTGCATCGCGATCTGAAGCCGGAGAATATTTTTATAACCGAAGACGGGCGAGTGAAGATTCTGGATTTTGGGCTGGCGAAGCTGACGCGGCCGGAGTCGCCGGTGGGGGGCGGGGACACGCTGACGGCGCAGGTGAATACGGAGCCGGGGCAAGTTTTGGGGACGGCGGGATATATGTCTCCGGAGCAGGTGCGGGGGAAGCCGACGGATCAGCGGGCGGACATTTTTGCGTTTGGATCGATTTTGTACGAGATGCTTTCGGGGAAGCGCGCGTTTCACGGGGAGAGCGCGGCGGAGACGATGAGCGCGATTTTGAAAGAAGAGCCGCCGGAGTTTGCGGAGACGGGGAGAAGTATTCCTTTGCCGCTGGAACGGATTGTGCGGCATTGCCTGGAGAAGAATCCGGGGCAAAGATTTCAGTCGGCGGGGGATGTGGCGTTCAATCTGGAGGCGCTGTCGGATAGTTCGGTGGCGACGCGGACGAGCGCGCAGGCGGTGGTGGGGGCGGGTGGAGATGAAAGTCAAAATCCCCGCCCTGTCGCAGAAAACGCGACAAGGACGGGGCACCTTCTCGGGCTTGCGATTGGGCTGGCGCTGGCGCTGGCGACGCTCGGGTTGGGCTGGTGGGTGGGACGCGGGAGCGTGAAGACGTCGCTGGCGGAGTACCAGCAGATTACATTCCAGACGGGGCCGATTTGGAGCGCGCGATTTGCGCCGGACGGGAGCGTGGTGTATGGCGCGTCGTGGGACGGGAGTGAGAACCAGCTTTACATTGAGCAGTCGAATGAAACGGGCGCGCGCGAATTGGGGATTAAGGATGCGGAGCTGCTCTCGATTTCGAAGAGCGGGGAGCTGGCGATTCTGCAAAACACGGTGAGATTCGGAGGGTATGCGCGGGCGGGAACGCTGGCGCGGGTTCCGTTGAGCGGGGGAACGCCGCGGGAGGTACTGGACAATGTGCAGGACGCGGACTGGGCGGCGGATGGAGAACACATGGCGGTGGTGAGATACCTGCCCGAGAACCGGCACTGGAGGCTGGAATATCCGGTGGGGAAGGTTTTGCTGGACGGGATCAACTGGATCAGCACGCCGAAGATTTCGCCGGACGGGAAGAGGGTGGCATTTGCGGACCACGAAAATATTGGAGGCGACGACGAAGGGTCGGTGGCAGTGATCGATGCGGAGGGACACGAGAGGAAGCTGTCGTCGGGATGGCACGCGCAAGAGGGAATCGTGTGGTCGGGAAAGGGAGACGAGGTGTGGTTTACGGCCAGCCGCACGGGCAGCGCGGAGAGTCTGCATGGAGTGACGCTGGAGGGCAAGGAGAGGACGATTGCGAACGTACCAGGAGGGATGTGGCTGCAGGATATACGGAATGGAGAGGTGCTGACGATTACGCATCAGATCCGGCTGGGCATCAGGGGAATGGCAGCGGGAGGAAAAGAAGAGCGGGAGTTGGGCTGGCTGGGATGGGCGCAACTGCGGGATGTGAGCCGGGACGGAAAAAAAGTGTTGTTCGAAGAAGAAGGGGACGGAGGGGGGCCGAACTACACAGTGTTTTTGCGGGATATGAATGGCGCGCCGCCGGTGCGGATAGGGAGCGGGGTGGGGCAGGCGATTTCTCCGGATGGAAAGTGGGTGATCACGAAACCGGCGGAGGAGGGGGCGCTGATGCTGGTGCCGACGGGGGCGGGCGAGGCGCGGCCATTGACGTCCGACAAGATCAGTTATGAGAGTGCACGGTACTTGCCGGATGGAAGGCATGTGGTCGCGATGGGGATCGAGCCGGGCCATGGAGTTCGGGATTACTTGATTGACGCCAGTAGCGGCGAAGCGAAACAGGTAACGCCGGAGGGCGTGGCGGGCACGGAGGTTTCGCCGGACGGGCGGAGCGTGGCAGTGCAGGACAAGGACGGGAAATGGGGCGTATGGCCTTTGGATGGGAGCGGGCTGCGGCTGGTTCCGGGACTGGACGCGAAGTGGGTGGTGAGAGGATGGTCGCCGGATGGGGCGTCGTTGCTGGTGGATGCGAGCCATAAGAACGAGAAAGAGGCGAAGGTTTATAAGGTAGATGTGACAACGGGAAAGATGGAATTCTGGAAGGCGTTTGGGGCGGAACTCCCGGCGGGCGAGACGGGGGCAAAGGCGCCGCTATTCTCAAGCGATGGGAGCGCGTATGCGTATATGCATTATCAGGATTTGTCGGTGGGGTATGTGGTGAGGGGGCTGAGGTAGGGCTATTTAGTCATTTAATCATTTAATCATTTAGGCATTGAGTCATTGAGACTGACGACGGATCGCGATTGGCGCTGAATGATCAAACTTCGATGGCGGGTTTGGGATCGAATAAAATGGTGGGTATGAGAACGTTTGGGGGAAGGTTTGCTGTGGGATTCGCGAGGGAGTTCGGTGGGAATTTCGCTGGGAAGTTTGCGGTGGGATTGGCGGTGATCGCGCTGGGGCTGGGAATGGGCCTGGGGCACGGTTTTGCGCAGGATGAAGACGAAGGGCCGATGTCGAATATGCGGTTTGTAGTGGTGCGCGACGCGAACGGCAAGCCGGTGAAGAATGCGGCGGTGGTGCTGCATCCGGTGAATAAGAAGGGCAAGCAGGCGATGGGCGGGATGGAATTGAAGACGGACGAAGAGGGGAAGACGTGGATCGACGGGATTCCGTATGGGCCGCTGCGGGTGCAGGTGCTGGCGCCGGGATTCCAGACGTTTGGAGAGGACTACGAGATCAAGCAGCCAGAGACGGAAATTACGGTGAGACTGAAGAAACCGGCGGGACAGATCTCGGCGTATGGAGTGCAGGAGAAGGGGAAGGCGGCGGATGGGCAGAAAGCTGGGGAGAAGCCGCAGTGAGGAAGGCAGAAGTTAGAAGGCAGAAGGCAGAAGTGAGAACTGGCAACTGACGACTGAGAAATCAGATTTAAACATTTCTTGCGGCGATCTCTTGCGGCGATTCCGTACGTCAATCTCTTAAATTTTGCTCAGGCGGAGGTGGAGTGGGCGCGGGCTTTTGGTTTGTGGGCGGTTTGGCGCGAGGCGGGGACGTAGGCGCAGGATTTGAAATCGTAGTGGGTGGCAAGGCAATCGGGGCAGAGGCTGAGGTCGTGGACGCGGCAGTGGATGGCGGCTTCCTGCTTGTGGCACTGGTCGCACAATTTTTGGTTGGGTTTTAAGTGGGGCTTTTTGGCGGGCGCGAGTTCGGAGTAAGAGCGGGCTTTGAAGTAGAAACCGGCGGCCGCCAGGACCATGCCGGTGGAAAAGATCATGGCCGCGGCACTGAGGAGGGAAGAGTCTCCTTGAGAGCCGAGCGCTGCGGTGAGAAAGCACAGGCCGGCGAAGGCAAAGAAACATCCGACTGCGATCATCCAGGTGCCGATTTTTTGAGGCATGGGATAACTCTCTTGTGGGCGGAGATGGGATTTTCTCCGTTGATTTCAGGATATTCGCGGGTGCGGGGAAGCTCCAGATAACCGAAGTTTTAATATGACGCAAGTAACTTGTTGGGGGAGAGTGGTGTCTCATAGCATGGAGTCATCATGCAACTGCGCGTGCTGGTGGTGTGCCCTGACGAAGAGGCAGCCGAGCTGTTGAAGACGGTTTTGGCCGAGATGGAGATCGAGGTGGAATACACGCCCTCGGTCGCGCGCGGGCTGGAACTGATTGAAGAGCGAAAATTCGACGGCATACTGCTGGAGTACCATCCCGACAAGGGTTCGGACGAATTTCTGACGCTGTTGCGGCAATCGGCGAAAAACAACGACACGATTTTGATGGCGATCGCGGAAGCGCACCGCAATGCGCAGACGATGTTCGGGCTGGGGGCGAATTTTGTGTTGTACCGGCCGCTGTCGCTGGAACGGACGCGGCTGAGCCTGCATGCGGCGCGGGGGATGATGCGGAGCGAGAGGAGAAAGTCGCCGCGCGCGCGAGTGTTTTCGAATGCGAACGTGTCGTATCCGGGCGCGCCGGAGATTAAGGCGACGATGCTGAACATCAGCGACAGCGGGACGCTGATTACGACGAGGAACCGGGTGCTGGATTCGGGGAAGGTGTATTTTGAGTTTGCGCTGCCGGGCGAGCGGGCGATCGTACGATTGTCAGGCCAGGTGGCGTGGCAGGACTCGTCGGGACGGGCGGGCATTCGGTTTATGGATGTGCCGCAAGCGTCGCGGCGGCTGATGCAGGGATGGCTGGAGAAGAATGGCGGGTTGAGCGAGATCGGGGCGCAGGCGGTGGGGGCGGAGCATGAGGAGAGCGCGCGCAAAGCGAAAGAGGCGAACATCCAGCAGGTTTCGCATGCGGGCGACCGGCGGCGGGAAGAACGGCTGCCATGCCGGGTGGGCGCGGAGGTGCGAGCGGTGGGTGGCACGACGCCAAATCACTGCGCGATGACCGACATCAGCGAAAGCGGATGCTACATCGAGATGCCGACGCCTCTGGTGGGACACGCGGACGTGGAGATTACGATCCGGACGGCGGAAGTGAAATTCAAGATTCAGGGAGAGGTTTTAAGCACGCATCCGGGATTTGGGATGGGAGTGCGGTTCGTGTTCCGGGACCCCGCGGAACGCGAGGAGATATTGCGGTTGCTGGCGATGTTGTCGGCGGCGCAGGTGCGGGACGGGCAGGTGTGCTAGGGATCTAGCCATCGGGTGATCGGGCCATCGGGTGATCAAAAACAAGAACGACAGGCCGAGGCGCTGCGGGCTAGGCGGCGGGGTTGCTGGCTTCGTGCACGGCTTTGCGGAAATAGTCCAGGGAAAGTTTGAGGCCGGTTTCGAGGTCGATCTTCGGCTCCCAGCCTAGAAGACGGCGGGCTTTGGAAATATCGGGACGGCGCTGCCTGGGATCATCCTGGGGGAGCGGTTCGAAGACGATCTGGCTGCGAGAGCCCGTCACCGCAAGTATTTTCTTCGCACATTCCAAAATCGTAAATTCGGCGGGATTGCCCATGTTGACGGGGGCGTGCTCATCGGAACGCGCGAGGCGAAGGATGCCATCGACTTCGTCGGTGACGTAACAGAAGCTGCGCGTCTGGCCGCCGTCGCCATAGACGGTTAAATCTTCTCCGCGCAGAGCCTGCCACATAAAGTTAGGAATGACGCGGCCGTCGCGGATTTGCATGCGCGGGCCGTAGGTGTTGAAGATGCGGAGAATGCGGGTATCGAGGTTGTGGTAGCGGCGATAGGCGGCGGTGACGGCTTCGGAAAAACGCTTGGCCTCGTCATAGACGGAGCGCGGGCCGATGGGATTGACGTTGCCCCAGTAAGTTTCCGGCTGGGGATGTACGAGCGGATCGCCGTAGCACTCGGAGGTGGAAGCCATGAGAAATTTTGCGCCCGAGCGACGGGCGGCCTCGATGGCTTCAAAGGTGCCGTAGGAGCCGACGCGGAGGGTTTCGATGCCGTGTTTGGCGTAGTCGACGGGGCTGGCGGGACTGGCGAAATGAAAAACGTAGGCGAGCGGACCCCACTCGGCGGGCTGGCAAACATCTTTCTCGACGAACTCGAAGCGGGCGTCGTTGCGCAGATGGGCGATGTTCTCGAGGCGGCCGGTGAGCAGGTTATCGGCGGCGATGACGTGATAGCCATCGCCGAGGAGAGCCTGGCAGAGATGGGAACCGAGAAAACCTGCGCCACCGGTGACGAGTGCGCGTGGTGGATTGATCGTTTTCAGGCGCGCTCCTGGGCACGGGCGCGGGCGGGCGCCTCCTCGCATAAGGCGGGTGGGCGGCCGACACTATAGTAGGAGAAGCCGTGCTCGAGCATGGTGGCGGGATCGTAGAGATTGCGGCCGTCGATGACGATGGGATAGCGAACGAGGGCGCGGAGGCGATCGAGATCGAGGGAGGAAAATTCCTCCCACTCGGTGAGGATGAGAATCGCGTCGGCGCCTTTGGCGGCGTGGTAGGCGTCGGGGGCGAGTTCGACGGCGTCGGGCAAAACTTCTTTGGCGCGATCCATAGCGGCGGGATCGTAGGCGCAGACGCGGCAGCCTTCGCGCAACAATTCTTCGACGAGCAGAAGGGCGGGCGATTCGCGAATGTCGTCGGTGCCGCCCTTGAAGGCGAGACCGAGGACGCCGAGGCGCTTGCCGCGCAGAGTCCAGAGAACGCTGCGGACTTTTTTGAGGAAGCGGCGGCGCTGCTCTTCGTTGATACGGATGACTTCTTCGAGGAGACGGAAATCGTAGCCGCCCTCTTTGGCGACGGCGCGAAAGGCGAGGAGATCCTTGGGGAAACAGGAGCCGCCGTAGCCGATGCCGGGATTGAGGAAGCGAGGACCGATGCGGGAGTCGGCGCCGATGCCGTCGCAGACCTGCTGCACGTCGGCTCCGACGTTCTCGCAGATGGAGGCGACGGCGTTGATGAAGGAAATCTTCATGGCGAGGAAGGCGTTGGAGGCGTGCTTGATGAGTTCGGCGCTTTTGGCGCTGGTGACGATGAGGCGCGGGGGAACTTCGGTGGGCGACATGGCGCGGTCGGGGCGGGGAATGGCATCGCCGCGGCCGTAATACCAGCCGCTGGTGAGGGGATCGTAGATCTGGCGCATGACCTGGGCGGCGCGCTCGTTTTCGACGCCGACGACGATGCGATCAGGATAAAGGAAATCGGTGACGGCGGTGCCTTCGCGGAGAAATTCGGGATTGGAGGCGATATCGAAGTGATCGGGATGAGCGCCGTTGCGCAGAATGATGGTGCGAATCCACTCGTTGGTGTAGACGGGGACGGTACTTTTTTCGACGACGACTTTGTAGTCGTCGACGGCGCCGGAGATTTCGCGGGCGACGGATTCGACGTAAGACATGTCGGCGTCGCCGCTCTCGGTGGGGGGAGTGCCGACGGCGATGAAGATGGCCTGGCTGTCGCGGGTGGCGGCCTGGAGATCGCCGGAGAATTTGATGCGATGGCCGCGATGGCGGGCGAGGAGCTCGGGGAGAAATTTTTCGTGAATGGGGACTTCGCCGGCGCGAAGAGCCTCGAGCTTTTGCTCGTCGTTATCGACCAGAACGACCTCATGCCCGAGGTCGGCGAAACAGGCACCTGTAACCAGACCAACGTATCCCGAACCGACGACTGCGATGCGCATAAGCGAGCCTTCTCCTTATTATGAATGGAAAGCTGCACAACCGGCTCGTCGGAAGTGCAGCAATTAAACTTTACCAGTTATGGGTGTGGATTCCATCAGGGATTGTAAGGATGGGAGCGAGCGCGGAGCAGGAACGGGAAATGAAACCTCACAGTAGTGAGTGATGCCCGTCACCGAAGGATGGAGACGCGGGACCGAGAATTCGGGTTAGGAGGGACTTATGCCCGTCCTATTTGTTGCGTTGCTGGCGCTGGCGGTGTTTGGGCTGATTGGAATTTTTCTGGGAGCGGCGGTATTACTGGAACAGCGCAAGGAGAAAGCGCGTCCCGAGAAAACGGCGTGAAGGGTTGCGCGGGATTTCGCGGAGCGGATTGGTAGAAGGCCCCTTTTTGTTTTTTGTCCTTAAGTAGTCCTCAGTCTAGATATGCCAGCCAAGAGGAGGGAAGATTATGCGCCCCTCAGCTACTGTGCGCGGCCTGAAGCGTGGTTCGGGCAATTCTGCTGTCGAGCGGAATCCGGGCTCGACGAAACTGGCGTCGGCGACACCGGGGTCCTTAGACAATGTGGGTTTCGCCGGCTGGGGTGGAGTGTGCGGTGTACTGACACTGGTGGTGTTTTCCGCGCTGCTGCTGGGGGCCGTTCAACCGGCGCATGGCCAGACGGAAACCGTACTCTACAGTTTCTGCGCCCGGCCCAACTGCACGGACGGGGCGGGACCGTCTTGGGTCACACCGGTTTTCGACGGGGAGGGGAATCTCTATGGCACAACTTTGGTGGGCGGCGCCTACAGCTGCAATCATGGAGGATGCGGCACGGTGTTTGAGCTGACGCCCTCGGGAACCGAGACGATTCTCCACAGTTTCGATGATAACGGGACGGACGGGCACTCTTCCTGGGGCGGAGTGTTCTTGGACAATGAAGGGACTCTCTACGGCACAACTTTGCTGGGCGGCGAATACATCTGCCCTCAAGGCAGCGGCACAGTGTTTGAGCTGACGCCCTCGGGAACGGAGACAATTCTCCACAGCTTCGATCGGTGTGAAACGGATGGGTTCTGGCCCAACCCCGGCCTGGTCCGGGACGCAGAGGGGAATATCTACGGCACCACCTCTGCGGGCGGCGCGTACAGCTATGGCACGGTGTTCAAAGTGACGCCATCGGGGACGGAGACGATTCTCCACAGCTTTGACCCGAATGGGACGGATGGGTGGGTTCCCGCCGCCGGCCTAGTCATTGACAAGAAAGGGAATCTCTACGGCACGACCGTCAACGGCGGTGCTTACAACGGAGGCACGGTGTTTAAGCTGACGCCATCGGGGAAGGAGACGATTCTCTGGAGTTTTGGGAATGGGACGGATGGGTCCCATCCCTACGCCGGCCTGGTCTTTGACAAGAAGCGGAATCTCTACGGCACGACCGAAGAGGGCGGCGTATATAGCTGCCCTTATGGATACACATGCGGCACGGTGTTTAAGCTAACTCCATCGGGGATGGAGACGATTCTCTACAGTTTTGGCGTGAGCGGGGATGGATATGCTCCCGTGGCCGGCCTGCTCCTGGATAAGAAAGGGAACCTCTACGGCACGACCGCAGATGGCGGCTCTTATAGCCGCGAAGGATACGGATGCGCTCTCTACGGCTGCGGCACGGTGTTTAAGCTGACGCCATCGGGGACGGAGACGATTCTCCACAGCTTTGGCGCGAGCGGCGACGGCTACCAGCTCAATGGTGGACTGGTCTTTGACAAGAAGGGGAATCTCTACGGCGCGACCTACCGGGGCGGCGCCTACTGCGCTCCTTACGGCTGCGGCACGGTGTTCAAAGTGACGCCGTAGGAAGTCGGAGGGCAGAAGGCAGATTGCCGACGTGGAAATGAAAGCTTGTTTCGCCCCGCTCCGCTCTTATTGAGCGCTTGAAGCCGCGTTCAGGTTCAATCCGATGATCGCAGCGCTGAAGCGCTATGCGCCACCCAAAATCAAGCGGACTTTTGGACGCGGACAGGCACGCGGACAGAAGTGTCTGCGCTGCACAATCACTGCGCTGCACAATCACTGCGCTGCACAATCACTGCGCTGCACAATCACGTTGGTTTGAGGAAGTGTCTGCCTTTTTGCTCTGGGCCTGCGGTTACTACGATCGCTAAGAGAAGGATGACGGCGATTTCGAAGGCGGCGATGGCCCAGGAGTATCCCCAACGATCGCGCAAGGCGTATTCAATGGTGTTGACGGGCGAGGCTACGAAATTTCCTAACTGGTAGGCGAGGCCCGGGATTAGGCCGCGGACGGCGGGCGGAGAGAGCTCGTTTAAATGCGCGGGAATGATTCCCCATGCGCCTTGCACTCCGACCTGGATGATGAAGGCGCCGATGGCGAGCGCGATGAGAGTGCGGCCGAAGGCCCAGAGCGGAATGATGCAGAGCGAGAGCGCGGCGGCGAGAACGAGGGCGCGACGGCGGCCGAGCGGCTCAGAGAGGCGGCCGAAGGTGAGCGCGCCGACGAGGGCTCCGATGTTATAGAAGATGGCGACGTTGGCGATGGTGGAGGTGGTGAAGCCGCGGGACGCGAGAAAGTGGGGATAGAGATCCTGGGTTCCGTGGGAGAAGAAATTCATGAGGGCCATGAGGCCGATCATGTAGAGAAAGAGTTTCCAGTTGGAGGAGGCGGCGCGGGCGATGGATTTGAATTCGGGGACACGGTGCTGTTTCCATGCTTCCGACTCTTTAACCTTCCAGCGAATGTAGAAAGCGAGCAGGCCGGGCAGGCCGCCGACCCAGAACATGGCGCGCCATCCCCAGAGCGGGAGAATGAATTTGGCGACGATGGCGGCGAGGAGATAGCCGCAGGAGTATCCGGATTGGATGATGCCGGAGATGAGGCCGCGGCGATGGGGAGGAATGCTTTCCATGGCGAGGGAGGCGCCGACGCCCCACTCGCCGCCCATGCCGATGCCGTAGACGGTGCGCAGGAGAAGGAAGAAGGTGTAGTTGGGGGCGAAGCCGCAGAGGAGTTCGACGACGGAGAAGAATACGACGTTGGCCATGAGGGGGCCGCGGCGTCCGTAGCGGTCGGCGAGCAGGCCGAAGATGACGGCGCCGAGGGGACGCATGGCGAGCGTGGCGGCGGTGGTGAAGATGATTTTTGCCGCGGTGACGTGAAACTGCGCGGCGAGCGTGTTGACGAGGAAGACGGCGACGAAGAAGTCGAAGGCGTCGAGGGTCCAGCCGAGAAAGCTGGCGCTGACAGCGTGCCACTGCTGGGGTTCGAGGAAGGGTTGGGAGGGGCGGGGTTGGGGCATGGGAGGCTCCGCGCAAGGTGACAGATCAGGCATTTTAGCAGGGCTGGGCGCGATGGCTAGAATGTGGCGCTGAGGCGCAGGGCGAAGCTGCGCGATGGGCCAATGGCGTTGCCTGAAAACAGGCCGCCGAAGTCGATTACGTTCAAAATATTCGAGAGATTTTGACCATCCGCCTGGAAGCGCATTTTCAGGCGCTCCGACTTGTAAATATCGGCGCCCGCCGAGGCATTGACCTGGAACGCGGGAAGAATGCGGCCGCGATCGAAGTTCAGCCGGTCGATGACTGCCTGACCGTATTCCGCGAGCGCGGTCGCGGGATCGCCGTCGAATTCGAAAGGCAGGCCGGTATCGTATTGAATGCCGCCGGCGATCCAAAAGCGCGGAGTGAGTTGGTAGCGAAGGCGGCCGCGCAGCGTGTGGCGCTGATCCTGCGAGTCGGGGAAATGGCCATTGGTTGGTATGCCGGTAGTGTCGCCGCCCAAAAACAAGCCGCCGGTTACGGGATACCAGACGTTGCCGACCATGTAGGAATAGCTGAGAAAACCGGAGAAGCGCCGCCAGTCGGGCAGTTCGACCTTGGCTTCGGCGCCGTAGATCACCGATTTTCGGAAGGCGATGGGAAAGCTGATGGCAGTGTTTTGAATCTGGTCGTCATCGGCGTAGTTGTTGACACAGCGGCGGTAGTAATTGGCGTCGAGGCGCAGTTGGCCGGCGATGCCTTTCGTCATGCCGACTTCGTAGTAGTTGCCCACGGAAGGCTGAACGGGCAAACGAAGAAATTGTGTGGGGTCAAGCGATTCGATGGCAGTGGAGCTGGACAGCAAAATGTTTTCGAAGGACGGCGTCTGAAAGACGCGGTCGTAGGAGAAATGCACGAGCAGGTCCGCTGACGGGAAGTAGCGGGAGACGGCCAGACGCGGCTGAGCGGACTGACGGTTTAACAAGAGCTGGTAGTGGTCCCAGCGCAAACCGGCGCCGATCGTCCATTTGCCGAGGCGAATGCGATCCTGTACGAAGGCGGACTGCTCGAGGTCGGGACGATAGGCGGCGAAAGAAAAAGTGGGCGGGGAGGTGGGATTGAACTGCGTGGGATCGGTGATGAGGTAGCTGAAGTTTTCATGCAGCGTGGAGCTGTCGGTCTCAAAGCCGGCCTTCCACTCGTGGCGGCCGCGATCGACGCTGATGGTGCCGCGCACATAGCCTTCGCGAAACTCGTTGTTCTGGAAGACTTCGATGGGCGTGGCATATTCATTGGAATTGAAACCGAGCTGATTGTCGCGCACCATGGCGCGAATGTCCGCGACCGCGCGCGACGAAAAGGTGTGCTGATAGGAGGCGATACCCATCGTCTCAATGTTGCTGGCGGTTTCCAGTTGCGAGCCGGGCGGCAAGGATGGATCGATCGAATCGAGGTGAGGAGCTTGCTGCACCTGTTCGTTGGGCAGTTGGTAGTGCGCGAGTTCGTGGCGGACGATGAGATTCAGGCGGTCACGGGGCGTGAGGTCGCGCTCGTAATGCGAAGAGAAATCGCCGAGTGTGCCCGCGTTCGTGTAATTCTGGGGGACGACGGGATTCAAGTAATGATCGCTCATGCTGCCGCTGGCACTGGCGCCCAGCGCGTTCTTGCCCCAAACGTATTGTCCCTGGGCAAAGACGCCGGCCGAATTGAAGCTGCCGCCAGAAAGCACGAGATCGCCGTGAAAACCGGGCTGGACATCCTTGAGGGTGTTGACCTCGACGACGCCGCCCATCTTGCGGCCATACTCGGCGGGAATTCCGGCGGTGTAGATGCTCACGGACTGCACATCGTCGGCTTCCAGTTCCGGGCCGAAGCCGGGGGAACGATTGTCGGTGAGCGGAATGCCATCGACGACGAATTGGGTTTGATACTCGGAGCCGCGGGGATGGAGCACGGCATTGCCTTCATAGAGCCAGCCCGGCTGATCGTTGACGAGATCCTGCATGGAGCGGCCGGGAACGGAGGTGACGCGGTCCTGGATTTCTTCTGATCCAATCTGGCTGACGTCACCGGCCTGCTCGGGATTGACGAGCGTGCTGGGCGCGCTGACGTTGACCACCTCGCCCACCGCGGCCAGCTTGAGCTGAAATTTGTATTCCGCCGGAACCGACGTGCGAATACCGACGGTTTGCTGCACGGCGGCAAAGCCCGGCTGGAGGATTTCGATGCGGTAAATGCCGTAGGGCAGGCGCTGCGCGATGAGATTGCCTTCGTCATCGGTGTTGAGAGTATTACGGTATTGGTTGGCTTCGCAGACGATTCGGACGGTGGTGCGGACGCCGAGTCCGGCGGGATCGGTGACTTTGAGCCGCAGTTCGCCGTGATTGGCCTGGCCCAAAAGTAGAAGGGGCAGGAACAGTACGAGCCAGGCGATTGCGACCTTCCTCATCCTGAAATTCCCCTGAAACTCCCGCCTTGCCAAGGTGAACCGCGGCTTGCCAACCATTCCGAGGCACATTCTGAATCGACCTAGTTTATTCCAGGGCGCGCTGCCACTACCAGCGCTCGACGTCCATTACACGTGGGTAACGCGGCACTCTTCCGCTTATGTATGACGTTCCCAGTCCGGGCATATCGAGCGGTGAGAAGCGAGAGACGTGCGAGAGGCAGAATCGAGCAGGGAAAGCCGAACCGGGGCGCATGGCCCTTTCTGACGATTGACTTTCGCAGGAGTTTCGGGGGACACTCGCGCTAGTTGCCTGCGCGCACTTCCCGGTTTTTTCGCAGGCCACTGAAAGGCGCATGTCCCCCAACCGAATGTCGACGTCCGAAACGGCCGCGAACCCAAGTCTGCCGCTATATCAGCCGGTGTTGACGCGGCTTTTGGAGCAACACGCGCGAGCGGGCTTCCCGCCAGACCTGGCCCTTGATTTGGTGTTGAACGAACTGGTGGTGCGGGTGGCGGACGCGACGGACGCCTCGGGGGCGGCGCTGGCGCTGGCGCGCGGCAACAAAATGGTGTGCCGGGCCGCGACCGGCCTGCACGCACCCGATCTGGGCATTCCTCTCGATATGCGCAATGGACTTTCGGGCGAGTGCGTGCGCACGCGCGCGCCGCAGATGTCGGGGGATGCGGAAAACGATCCGCGCATGGATGCGGCGATGGCGCGCCGGATGGGAATCCGCTCGATGCTGCTGGTGCCGGTTTTTGAAGAGGAGAGGCCGGCGGATGGTGAAGGGACGCTGGCGGGCGTGCTGGAAGTTTTCTCGCCGCAAGCGAATGCGTTCTCGCATGCGGAGCAGGTGATGCTGGAGGAGTTCGCGGGGGAGTGCGCGCGGATTCGGCAGGCGGCGCGGATGGAGATCGGCGTGGCTCCGAGCTTCGTGCTTGACGCTCCGAGCCTCGTGATTGACGAGGAGGAGACTGCGGAGGAGAGTGCGGCGACGGCGAGCGGGACGATTGCGTGGCCGAAAGAGGAAGAGAGTGGGCTCGAACCGGAGCGCGGTGCGGAGGCGCAGGAGGAGTGGTTGGCGCCGGAGCGGGAGGTTCCTAGCGGCGACGAAGTTGGCAAGGGAGGGCGGGAGGCGAGCGAGTATGGCGCGGTGTTGCCATTCGTGGGGCGGCCCGTGGGCGATCCGGGAGATGATCGGCGACGCGATCCGTATGAAACGGCGGGATGGATTCTTGGAGGACTCGTCGTGGTGGCGGCGGTTGCGGTCTGTTTGCTGATCGCATGGCGAATTGGCTGGATGCCGTGGAGCGATGCGAAGGACGAAGGGCAGGCTGCCGTGAGCCAGCAAGCGGTTGTGAATCCTCAGCCCGCTGTGAATGTGGGCGCGGCGAGTGCGGTGGAGGCGGGCGGTGGAGAGAGCCAGGGTTCGCGAGGGAGCAGGGAGCGAGCGGCATCGGCGCGGAAGCAGGGCGGGATTAGGAATTCGGCAAAGAGCGCGGCGGACGGAGCGTCGGACGAGCTGGTGGTGTATGAGAAGGGCAAGGTAATTTTTCGAATGAAGCCGGCGCCTCCGCGGGGTGCTGCGCGGGGTGGGGAGAGTTCGGGCGCAGATGGGGGCGATGCGAAAACGCCTGGCGGTAGGGCGGCGGGCGAGGGCGAGTCGACGGACGCGGCGACGCAGGCTGCTGTTGGCGGTGGAGTTACGTCGGGAAGCTCGACGCAGCCTCCTCCCAGGACGTCTCCAAGTACATCGCAGCGAACCTCCTCGCGGACGATGCCGCGAAGTTCGCTTCGGACTCGGCTGTGGCTGGCGCCGTCAGAGGCGGAAAGCAGGCTGGTGACGCGGGTGGAACCGCAATACCCGGTAGGCGCTTTAGCGGCGCGGCGGGCGGGCGATGTAACGCTGGAAGTGCATGTTGCTGAAAACGGGACGGTTTCTTCGGTGCGGAGGCTGAGTGGGGATCCGGTGCTGGCGGATGCGGCGGCGCAGGCGGTGCGAAATTGGCGGTATCAACCTTACCGGTCGCATCAGCAGGCGTCGGCGTTCCAGACGGATGTGACCGTGAGATTTTCGCTGCCGAACTGAGGGCGTTATTAAGCCGACCCGCGGGGTTCCTCCTTACTTCCTTCTCTTGATCCTGGGCCTTGATGCAAAACTCCGATTTGCCTCCCATCTTCTTTCCTAGGAAAAGGCGAGTTCTTTGGCGCGCTGGACTGCCTTAACCACTGCTTTGATCAGGGTTACGCGGAGCTTACCTTCTTCGAGTTCGAGGATGCCGTCGATGGTGCAGCCGGCGGGGGTAGTGACGGCGTCTTTGAGGAGGGCGGGGTGGTCGCCGGTTTCGAGGACCATGCGGGCGGCGCCGAGAGTGGTTTGGGCGGCGAGGAGGGTGGCGATGTCGCGGGGGAGGCCGACCTTGACGCCAGCCTCGGCGAGAGATTCGAGAATGATGAAGATATAGGCGGGACCGCTGGCGGAAAGGCCGGTGACGGCGTCCATGTGTTTTTCGTCGAGGATGAGGGTGCGGCCGACGGCATCGAAGAAGCGGGTGGCGGTTTGGAGGTGCTCGGATCGGGCGAATTTGCCTTTGCAGAGAGCCGTCATTCCTGCACCTAAGACGCATGGAGTGTTGGGCATAGCGCGGACGATGGGGACATCTTTTTCGAGGGCGCGCTCGATCATTTCGGTGGGGACGGAGGCGGCGACGGAGATTATGAGTTGATTGGGGGTGATGTCGTCGCGGATTTCGCGGAGGACTTCGGCGACGATTTGGGGCTTGACGCAGAGGAAGATGATGCCGGCCTGGCGGATGGCTTCGCGGTTGTTCGTGCCGGCATGGATCTTGAACTTATCTTTGAGGGCGCGGGCGCGGTCGGCGTGGGCGGCAGTGGCCCAGACTTGGTGTGGTTTCAGCAGCTTATCTCGGAGGAAGGATTGGAGGAGGATGGAGCCCATTTTTCCGGCTCCGAGGATGGCGAGTTTTTCTGGGCGGATGCTGGTCATAGACGAGTCTCTTTTCGTGGCGTGACTTCCCTGGGGATTTGATCATTGAATCATTGAATCATTGAATCATTGAATCATTTAGTCATTTCATCATTGGGGGAAGTCAAGGGCTTGAACCAGGCGGGACGTGGATGTACATGGGGGAAGGCAAACACTTTTGAATCTGAATTTGCGCTATCGTGTTTTTGCGATGGATACGAATTTTGCTGAACGCGTTTTGCTGGAGATCTGCGTTACTTCGGTGGAGTTTGCGATTGCCGCGGAGTGTGGGGGTGCGGATCGGATTGAACTTTGCAGCGAGTTGGAGTGCGGCGGGGTTACGGCCGACGGGCGGTTGATGGAGGCTGCGCGCGCGGGCGTGCGGATTCCGATTCATGTGCTGATTCGTCCGCGGGCTGGACGCTTTGTTTATTCGGGGCGCGAGTTGTGGACGATGCGCAGGTCGATTGAAAAGGCGAAAGAGTTGAAGATGGATGGGATTGTGGTGGGCGTGCTGGACGCAGAGTCTCGGGTTGACGTGGCGCGGACGCGCGAACTGGTGGAGGCGGCGCGGCCGCTGCCGGTGACGTTTCATCGGGCGTTTGACTTGACGGGATGCGGACCGCATTCGGTGGAGGCGGTGATGGAAGCGGGGGCTTCGCGGCTTCTTACTTCTGGTGGTCGTCGGACGGCGAGGGAAGGACTCTCGACGCTGGCGCGGCTGGTGAAGGACGGCGGGGAGCGGTTGAGGGTGATGCCGGGTGGGGGGATTACTCCGGGGAATGTGGTGCGAGTGGTGCGCGCGACGGGGGCGCGGGAGGTGCACGGGTCACTGCTTACGCGTGGTTTGCGGGAGGCGGAGTGGGGCGCGGGGCGGAGGGCGCTTGCGGATAGGTATTGCCGTCGAGTGCGGAAAGTGGCGGCGAGGCTGCGGGCGGAGGCGACGGTATAGGGCTGAGTGGACGGCGCCACGCCTACGGCTGCGAGCAAGATTACTTTACATTCACGCGAATCGTGGACGCGAGGAGAACGAGAGCGCCGCTACAACTACAGTTGCCTCACGGACGACATGCCGGGCAAGAATGCGATCCCACAAAAGGTCTGTCGATCGGCAGAGCAAAGGCCCCGGCCCAACGGTAGGTTCAGGGGCACGGCGGAGAAAAATAAATAGGGAGCGGCGAGAGGTTGCCTGGACGTACGGGTTCATGAGGTGAAGACCGGGGGCGCATTGCGGCCTGGTTGGAGTCTCCATAGTTGGACTCGCCCCTGGTTGGAGTAAGCGTCTGGTTCAACGGAGTAAACGCCTGGTTCAGCCCCACAATTCCGCAGAGAGGGAGATTCTTCGCAATCTCCGGAGAGAAGGAGAGTCGTTATGAAATGTAGCCGCTGGATGTTGTCGCTTTTCGCGGTTGCGCTGATTTCGAGTGGAGCGCAAGCGCAGTATGGGAGCACTCCCATAAAGCATGTGGTGGTGATTTTTCAGGAAAACCGGACGCCGGACAATCTGTTTCAGGGATTGTGCACGGCGAATGGGGGCAAGCCCGGATGCAGCGCAACCGGGGCGAAGGGGACGTATGAGATTGCATCGACGTATGTGAATAGCGATGGGCAGACAGTGCCGTTGACGCCGGTGGGGCTGGCGACGAATTTTGATTTGGATCACAGCCACGGGGGGCCGAAGCTGAATGGGACGATCAGCGGGTTTAATTTCGAATACGAGAGCCAGGGGATCGCGGGGAAGGCGGCGGCGAACGTGCCGGCGACATGCGGGGCGAATATTTTTGGGTGCGTGGTTCCGGCGAACGGGTATTCGCAGTTCATGTACGTGTACAACACGCCGGTGACGAATAGTAACGGGACGAAGGGCGGGCTGATGGACCCGTATATCACGCTGGCGACGACCTATGGGTGGGCGAACCGGATGTTTCAGACGAACCAGGGGCCGAGTTATCCGGCGCACCAGTATATTTTTGGGGCGACATCGGCGCCGACGGCGGGGGACGACGCGCTGGGGATTTTTGTGTCGGAGAATTATGGGTCGACGTTGTATGGATGCGGATCGGGGAATTCGGTGCAGCTGATCCGGCCGAATGGGAACTCGAAACCACCGTATGGGACGGAGACTCCGGGGGACGAGACGGTGCAATGCTTTACGCGCAATGCGATGGATTACTTGTTCAGCCAGCCGACGCCGAAAATCACGTGGACGTATTACGCACAGGGGCAGAGCAGCTTGTGGGTGGCGCCGAATTCGCTGTCGAATATCTGCATACCGCAGGCGGGGGTGTGCACGGGGCCGGACTGGAATAAAGGGGAATCGAATGGATACGTGGACACGGCGCCGCCGGATGTGCTGACCGACATTGGGAACTGCGCGCTGGCACAGGTGAGCTGGATTACGCCGGCGGGACAGTATTCGGATCACCCGATTAACAGCGGGCAGGGGCCGTCATGGGTGGCGGCGATTGTGAATGCAATTGGAAACAACACGAACTGCGACGGGGGCACGGGGTACTGGAAGGACACGGCGATATTTATAACGTGGGACGACTGGGGCGGGTGGTACGACCACGTGCGGCCGGTGTTCCAGAGTGGGGCGAACCAGAATGACTATCAGCTTGGGTTTCGGGTGCCGCTGGTGGTGGTTTCTGCGTACTCGACGAAGGTGGGATATATCAGCAATGAGGAATACGATTTTGGGAGCATCGTGAAGGGGATTGAGGGAATATTTGGGCTGGGGAGTCTGGGATTTGCGGACGCGCGGGCGGCCAACGATCTGCATGACTTTTTTAACTTCAATCAGCCGGCAACGGCGTATAAGACGATTCCGGCGCCGCTGGCGGGAAGCTTCTTCACGCAGACGAAGGGGGAAGAGGTGGATGCGCCGGATTCGGATTAGATAGGCATTTGGTGATTTAATCATTTAGTTAGTCATTTGGTCATTTAGGTATTGGGCCTTTGACTGCGCATTGATTCAGCCCATGTCTCGAGGGGCGCGAGACGTGGGGAACCCCTCCGGGCCCGTGCGGAATCACATCACAGCGATGGGTGATGCCTGCTATTGCAGAGATTCGGCAAAGGAGTAGATTCGTCGCCGACGATCCGTCTCGCCTCTCCGAAGAGCAGTTCCCGCCCGTTGAGACGCAGCACCCCTGGAGGCGAAAGGCCGACGCTTGAAATCGGAATGAATTGTCGCGGATAAGGAGGAGATATGTGTGACGCGCACTTTTTATGGAAACGAATCGGCCCCGGAGTCATGATGCTGGCTGCGGTTCTGGGGTTCGTGGTCAGAGCAACTCTGCCGGGGCAAGCGCAGACGTATAGCGTGCTCTACAACTTTTGTTCCCAGTCACAATGTACCGATGGCTACGGACCAAGCGGCCAATTGATCCAAGATAAAAGCGGCAACCTCTACGGCACCACCTACGCAGGAGGTGCATACAATGCGGGAACGGTGTTCGAGCTAACTACGGCCGGGACAGAAAAAGTACTCTACAGCTTCAAGGGAGGCCCCTCGGACGGGGCAAGTCCGGCGGGTCCTCTGGTGGAAGACAGCAACGGCAACTTCTATGGCGTTACGAGCGGAGGAGGCGCTTACGGCGCCGGAACAGTGTTTGAGCTAGGCTCGTCGGGAAAGGAAACAGTGCTCTACGGTTTTACCGATGGGAACGACGGAGGGTTTCCGAATGGCGGATTGGTGCGCGATGCCGAGGGCAATCTGTACGGCACGACCATAGACGGCGGTCCATACACTTGCTTTGAGGGCTACCCGTGCGGTGTGGTGTTCAAGGTCACGGCCACGGGGATTGAGAGCGTGGTCTGGGCATTCACTGGGGGGCTGGATGATGGCAACCCATCGGCGGGACTGATTGGGGATGCAAAAGGCAATCTGTACGGCACCACCGACCAGGCATGGGACTTCGGGCCGTTCCCAGGAATCGTGTTTAAGGTGACACCGTCTGGCGACTTCACGACGCTGTTCTCCTTCTACAATGGCGCGACGTATGGCGAGTCGCCGTACGGGCTGCTGATGCTGGACGCCAAGGGGAATGTTTACGGCACCACATACTATGGCGGCAACCTGAAAGGGTGCACGCAGAATTATCCGTACGAAGGCTGCGGGGTAGCCTACAAGATCACGCCCGCGGGGACGGAAAAAGTGCCGCACGCATTCACCCGGCTGGGAAAGGACGGGCAAGCGCCGCGGGCTGGGTTCGTGCAGGATGCTGCGGGCAATCTCTATAGCACAACTTACTATGGCGGCGACCATTCATGTTACGACGGCAATTACTACGGATGTGGCGTCGTGTATGAACTGCCGAACCTAGCCAAAGGGAAAGAGATCGTTGTCTATACCTTTACGGGAGGCATCGACGGGGAGCATCCCTCGTCGGAATTGGCCGTGGATAGCAAGGGGAGCCTGTACGGCACCGCCGCGGGAGGCGCTAACGGCGCAGGTGTGCTGTTTAAGATTACGCGATAAGGATTGGCAGGTATTAAGGCGCGGAGCCAGGATAAGAATCTTGAACCGCGGAGTTCGCCTAGAACGCTGAGACGGCACCCTCGGGAGTTGTGATGGGTGAGAGGGTGGGCCAGCCCCATTATGTTCCAGGGGATGAGGGAGTGGTCGAAATCGAGTCGCAGTGGACGGCGCGAAAGAGAGAACGATGGGAGTTGGGGTGGGGATAGGAAGTCAAATGCCCCGCCCTGTCGCAGAAAACGCGACAAGGACGGGGCACCCTCGGTTTGGTGGTGTCGAAGTTCAAAAGCAAAGTCAAAATCAAAAGTCAAAAGCAAAGTCAAAGTCAAAGTCAAAAGCCCCACCCTAAACGTCGCAAAATGCGCGACGTTTAAGGATGGGGCACCCAGCGGGGCCCCGTCACGATGCGAGCAACAGCAAGAGCAAAGGCAACAGCAACAGCAACGACAACAGCGGCGGACAAGAGTGTCCGCCCCACACGAGCAAAAGCAATCATTCGGTGATGAGGGCGGATTGGCGGACCATTTGTACTATTTCGCGGCCTATGGGGAGCGAGGCGGTGGCGGCGGGGGAGGGGACGTTCAGGACGTGGAGGAAGCGGCCGCGGGGGAGGAACCGGAAGTCATCGACTAGGGTGCCGTCGGGGGCGAGGGCTTGAGCGCGGACTCCGGAACCGCCGGGGGTCATGTCTTGCATTTGGACTTCGGGGAGCAGGCGCTGGCAGGAGCTTACGAATTTTCTTTTGGACCAGGAACGCTGCATTTCGGAGAGGCCATTTTTCCAGTGTTGGCGGGCCATGACGCGGAAGCCGAAGTAACGCATGACTTCCATGGTTTCGTGGAGATCGAAATCGGTGCGGTGGTAGCCTTCGCGGCGGAAGGCGAGAACGGCGTTGGGGCCGGCGTCGACGTTGCCGTGAATGCGGCGCGTGAAATGGACGCCGAGGAAGGGATAGGCGGGATCGGGGACGGGATAGATGAGATTGCGAACGAGGTTGGCGCGGGCGGGAATGAGGTCGTAGTATTCGCCGCGGAAGGGGACGAGGATGAGCGCGGGATCGTGGCCGGCGAGTTGGGCGATGCGATCGCTGTAGAGGCCGGCGCAATTGACGACGTAGCGGGCGGGAAAATTTCCGGCGCGGGTGTGGATGAGGACTTCGGAGGAGTTGGTGGTGAAGGCGGTGACGGCGGAGGAGGTTTTGATTTCGACGCCGCGTTCGGTGGCGAGGGCGGCGTATTTGGCGGTGACGAGAGAGTAGTCGGTGATGCCGGTGGCGGGGACGTGGAGGGCGCGGAGGCCGCCGACGTGAGGCTCGACTTGGCGCATGGCGTCGCGGTCGAGGAGTTGGAGGCCGGTGAGGCCATTGGCTTCGCCGCGGGCGCGGAGGTCGTCGAGGCGGGCGGATTCCGCGGCGGTGGTGGCGACGATGAGCTTGCCACAGACCTCGTAAGGGATGGAGTGCCGGGCGCAGAAGGCGACCATTTCGCGGGCTCCGGCGACGCACATGCGGGCTTTGAGGGAGCCGGCTTTGTAGTAGACGCCGGAGTGGATGACTCCACTGTTGTGGCCGGTTTGATGGCGGGCGAGGCCGGGTTCTTTTTCCAGGACGATGATGCGGGTGCTGGGGAAGGCTTGGGCGGCTTGCATGGCGAAGGAGAGGCCGACAATTCCGCCGCCGATGATGGCTAGGTCGTGGGGCATGGGTGTGAGCTACAAGCTACGAGCTACGAGCTACGATGCGATGCTTATCGTAGCGCACGGGGTTCGGAATTTGTGTGACGGGTGAACATTGGGCGGTAATGGCGCGGCGAGTTGGGTGCGGGGGAGTTCTCTCGGTTGTAGTTTTCTGTGAGGGGCTTGATTTTTTCTACTCGCGGGCCGACGGCGGCACGCCGCCGCTACGGTCTGGCGGCGTTCGGAATCTGTTGTTAATGTTCGGTTCTTAATTTCGCTTCTCGGGTCTACGTTTCTAATCTCGCATTCGCCTCTCCTAATCTGCCGTTCTTAATCCACCTACTTAATCCGCCTTCTTAATCTACCGTTAGGGAGATGGTTGCGGGGTGGGGTGGGCCCTTGGCGGCTGTGGCGGTGGCTTGGAGGTTGGAGAATACGCCGATGGCGGTGGCGGGTTTTAGGTTGATGGTGGCGGTCGCGGGGCTGGTGGCTTCTGACGAAGTCGCGGTGACCGTGGCGGTTGCGGGATTGGGGAGCGTGGCGGGGGCGGTGTAAAGGCCGTTGGCGTCGATGGTGCCGTTGGAGGCGGGGCCTCCTACGGACCAGGTCACGGTTTGACTGCTGCCGTTGTTTACGGTGGCGGTAAATTGCTGCGTGGTGGTGGAGGAGGGCCAGGTGTTGCCGCGCTCGTTGATGTAGAGGCTGGCGATGGTGGGGCTGACGGTGACGGTCACAGCCGGTGGAGGCTGGCCGCCGCCACCACCGCCGCTACCGGAGAGGCCTCCGCAGGCGACCATGAGGAGGAGGGCGGCGAGGGCGAGGCAGGACCAGAATTGGGCGCGGGGGAGCGGGGATGGGCTCGCATTCGCGCTTATTTTTTTGCGGGAGATTCCGCACAGCGCGAGTGCGGCTAGAGGGATGGCGAGTAGCCACGCGAATGCGCGGGAGATGATTGGTAGTGGCGGGATTCTAGTTGGTCCTATTTTTACTGCCCCGGTTTTTGCAGCTCCCATTTTTGTTGCTTCTATCAAGTTCGAGGTTGTGGAACTGGAGTGCGCGGCGGCGCTGGCGATTCGGCGGCGAAATTCTGTGCCTTGATTTGGGCCGGTGGTGGTGATGGTCAAAGTGACGGCGGTGGTTCCGGCTCCGGCGGCGAGGGAAGTGGGACTGAAGCTGCACGTGGTAAGCGCGGGGAGATTGGGACAGGCGAATGAGACTGGGCCGGTGAAGATGGATGCGCCGACGGGTGCAGCGGAAAATTGGTAGGTGGCGGTTTGGCCGGCGGCAACGGTCACCTTCGAGCTGCCGGTGTTGGACCAGGCGACATCGGTGCCGACGTTGAGTTTGACGAGTTGCGTGTGGGTGGTGGTGCCGTCGGTGCCCTGAATGCCGAAGGTGAACGAGCCTGCGGTGGAGCTTCCGACAGTGGCGGTAGTTGCCACGCCGATTGGGGTGGGAGTGATGGTGGATGGATTGATGGAGCAGTTGGGCGGCGAGTCAACGCAGGCGAGGTTGACGGTGCCGGTGTAGCCGTTCCAGGCGGTGAGAGCGCCGCTCCACGTTACGTTTTGGGCGGCGACGGTGGAGGTGGGAGTGGCGGTGACGGAGACGGAGAAGTCGGGGCCGAGGGTGTATTCCCAGACGCCGCGGCCGTAGGTGGAAGCGCGGAGTTTTTTGAGACCGTCGCTGGCGAAGACACGGAGGGCGGTGACGGGGACGTTGGGGAGATAGCCGGAGGCGCCGCCGGGTTGGGGCGGGATGCCGACTTCGATCCAACTGGGAGCGGCGGTGGAACTGGCGAAAACGCCGACATCGGTGGCCGCGTAGATCTGCTGGGAGAGCGTGTCGACGAGCACTGCGTTCACGGGCGCGTCGGGAAGGGCGGCGCTGCCGCTGCCGGACCAGTCGGTCCAGGTTGCGCCGTCGTTGGTGGTTTTGAAAATGTGGGAAACGTTGAAACCCATGATGCCGACGTAGGCGGTGGCGCCGGAGGGGTCGGACTGATCGACGGAGACGGACGAAATTGTGTAATTGGAGGGATTGATGGCGCCGGTGATTTGAGACATGGGTGCGATGCCGGAGTTGGTGGTGATCCAGACTTCGCCTCCGTAAGGGGAGGCAGCGTTGGGGCCGGTGCCTTCGGTGGTGGCGTAGACGGTGGTGGAGATGAAGCCGGCTTCCTGGGGGCCACCGGCATCGAGGCCGGCGACGAGATTGACTTCTTCGCCAGTGCAGGTGTCGTCACCGAGGGTGTCGAAGTCATAGCTGAGAGAGGCGAGCGAAGTGGGCGGCACGGTGGGAACGCCGCTCCAGACGCGGCAAGTGCCGACGAGCATCTGGTAGTTGTCCTGCGGATCGAGGATGAAGGGCGTGTTGAAAGCGCCGAGATCGCCGTTGAGTTCCTGGGAGTCGATGGTCTGGGCGAAGGTTTGGGTGGTGCAGTCGATGCCGCTGCCGCACATATAAATGTTGGCGAAACTGTTGGCGGTATACCACTCGGCGGGGGGCCAGTGCGGGTCGGAGTTGATGGCGGTGAAGCCGCCGTCGCCGCCGTTGACGGTGATCCATTGGGGATTGGTGGTGGCGGAACTGGTGGCGGCGGAGCCGTTGCCGTCCGTGCCACCGAGGATGGTGTTCTGGTCGAAGGCATCGGGGGAGAAACTGACGAACTCGGTGAGCGAGCCGATGGTGGCGCCGGGCACGGACGAGGCGTTGAGGCTGTCGAAAGCATTGGGCGAGCCACAGGTGCCGCTGTTGAGGCCGGTGTAGCCGTTGAGGGCGCGGTAGAGACCGCCGTCAGTGCCGAAAACCATGATGGCTTTGCCGCCGGTGAGGAGGAAGTCGAGGGCGTGCTGATTGGGGTGAACGGCGGCGATGCTGGCGCATCCGTAGACGTGGGTGAGGTTGGTCCACTGATTGGGGAGGTTGGGGTCGATGGTGGAGCAGTCGACGGCGCCGCTGGCGACAGTGCATTTGTAGAGATTGTCGGCGCCGGCGTAGAGGTCGGTGGAGGTGCTGCTGGGGAGGGCGGCGAGCGTGAGATTGTAGTAGCCGAGATCGACGCCGCATCCATTGTTGCCGGGGTCGCCGCAGTTGGCGATGCCGGTTTCGTCGATCTGAGTCCAAGTGTTGCCGGCGTCGAGCGAGCGCCAGAGGCCCTGGTCGAGGACGGTCACGCCTTCTTCACCTTCGCCGGAGACGAGCGTGATGAACCAGAAATACATTTCGTTGCGGCCCGGAACGACAGCGAATTGGCCGCGATAGATGGGGCAGGCGGATCCGCCTTGCGGGATTTGGGCGGGACAGTTTGACGTGCTGAGTTGCGCGGGATTCGGCTGATTGGCGAGGCGGGTCCAGTTCTGGCCGTTGGTGGAAGAGTAGAGGCCGTGAAAACGGATGGAGGCGAAATACTTTGCGGCGACGGCGTTGTAGACGACATCGGTGGCGGAGGCGGGAGTGATGGAGATGCCGGCGTCTTGCGGAGTCTGGAAGGACCAGGTCTGACCGGCGTCGGGGGAGTAGTAGAGGCCAAGGGCGGTGGCTCGGGTGATGTCGCCATCGTTGAAGCCTTGGGTGGTGGTGCCGGCGGCGGCGACTACGGCGGCTGCGTTCCAGGCGAACTTGGAGAAGCCTAGGCCGGCGAAGGAATGGGAGCCGGTGTCGGCGGAGGATATAAGATTCCAGGTTGCGCCGTGATCGGCGGAGCGGAGGATGCCAACGCCGTAGTAGCTGTCGATGGCATTATTGGGCTCGCCGGTGCCGGCGAGGAGGACGGTGGCGTCGGGTTTGATGGAGATGGCGCCGTTGACGAGGGAGGGTTGCTGGTCGGTGAGTGGGGCCCAGGTGACGGCGGAGGCGGGGAGGGTGGCGGCGTTGAGGGATTGCCAGATGCCTCCGGTGGCGGAGGCGGCGAAGAGGGTGTTGCCGGTGGAGTCGGTGGGGTCGAGGGCGACGGAGGTGACGCGGCCGGAGACAGGGCCGTAGATATTTTGATAGGAGATGAGCGGGGCGGGGCCGAGAGAGATCCATTGGGGTCCGCCGACTTGGGGGATGGGGCCGGGCTGTGCGGCGAAGACGCGACCTGCCGCGGCAGCGTCGCGATTTGCGATTTTCTGGCGATAGGCTTTTAAGCGGAGGGCGGCGGGGGATTGGCCGGGGGGCGCGGTGCGGCCGCGCAGCAGGTAGCGGTCGCGGGCTTTGAGTTTTTGTTGCGCGGAGTGTGGGGGGATGTTATTGGAATTTTGGGCGGAGGCTGGAATGGCGAGAGCGCATAGAAGGATCAATGCGGCCAGCGCGGCGGAATTTAGAAACGAAGAAATCGATGAAGGCAGGCGATGGGACATACGCAATATCACCCCTGAAGGAAAGTACTAAAGAAGAGGGCGGCAATACTGTGATGGCGAGCGGGAGTTGCGTCTACGAAAGTGGGAGGAACGTAGGTAGGGAGGTCAGAAGTAGGCGAGGTCAGAAGTCAGAGGTCAGAATGCAGAAGTAAAATCTTGGCGCGGGTGCGCGGGGGAACGCGGGGCAAAGCTCGAATTACGCGGGTTTCGATATAGTCGCGGGTTTCGATATACTGGTTGGGTCATGTCGGTGATTAAGAATATCGGGGCTATTGCTCAGGGGATGACCATCACCCTGAAAGAAATGTTTCAGCCGACGATCGTGGAGAATTATCCGGACGGGCCGGGGCCGCTGAAGGGCGCGAAATTTCAGGAGCGCTTTCGCGGGATGCACGTGCTGCAACGCGACGAAAACGGGCTGGAGAAATGTGTGGCGTGTTTTTTGTGCGCGGCAGCTTGCCCTTCGAATTGCATTTATATCGAGGCGGCGGAGAACACGGCGGAGAAGCGGATTTCGGGCGCGGAACGATACGCCAAGGTTTATAACATCGACTACAACCGCTGCATTTTTTGCGGATATTGCGTGGAGGCTTGCCCAACGGACGCGATCACGCACGGGCACGGATTTGAGCTGGCGTCGTTCAACGCCAGTAACCTGGTTTATCGGAAAGAGCAGTTGCTCTCGATCGCTCCCGCGCATATGGGAGCCAACTCGGTGTTTACGGGAACGGAGTTGGCGGGCGGGGCGCCGGCGGGAATGGTAACGGGGAGCTAGAAACTTTCAACATCTCCAAATCAATTCAACGCCGGTCCCCGGGGGCCGGCGTTTGTGCATCAGGAGTTTTCAGTTATCAGGTGTCGGTTTTCAGTTAAACCTGGCGATTGCCAGGAAGGAGCGAAGACTAGCTTCCGATCCCTGGGGTGCCAGGAACTTGGTCGGCGGACGCTTGGAAATTCGGAGAGCTGTTACTGAAAACTGACAACTGACAACCGGGAACCGAGAACCGAGAACTGACAACTGACAACCGAGAACTGCAATGGCTGATTTTTTACAAACCGTGAAAGAGCGCGTCGTGGTTTACGACGGGGCGATGGGCACCAACATTCAGTTGCGGCAGCCTACGCTGGACGATTACTGGGGCAAGGAGAATTGCAGCGAAGTGCTGGTGCTGAGCCGGCCGGACATTATTCGCGAGGTGCATGCCGACTTTTTGAAGGTGGGATGCGACGTGATCGAGACGAATACGTTTGGCGGAACGCGGACGGTGCTGACGGAATTCGAACTCGCGGATCGCGTGCATGAGATCAATGTGGCGGCGGCGAAATTGGCGCGGGAAGTGGCGGATCAGTTCTCGACGAAAGACCGGCCGCGATTTGTGGCGGGGTCGATGGGGCCGACTACGAAGCTGCCATCGCTGGGGCACATCGGATGGGACGCAATGTTGGCGGCGTATGAAGAGCAGGCGGCGGCGCTGATTGAGGGCGGCGTCGACATTTTGCTGGTGGAGACTTGCCAGGATTTGCTGCAGGCGAAGATCGCAACGGCGGGCGTGATTGAGGCGATGCGCAAGGCGGGGAAACGTCTGCCGGTGACGGTGCAGGTCACGTTGCAGGAATCGGGAACGATGCTGCTGGGGACCGAGATTGGGGCGGCGCTGACGGCGCTGGAGCCGTATGACATCGACGTGATCGGGCTGAACTGCGCGACCGGACCGGCGGAGATGAATGAGGCGGTGCGGTATTTGGCGCTGAACTCGACGAAGGAAGTTTCGGTGCTGCCGAATGCGGGCCTGCCGCAGAACGAAGGCGGGCACGCGGTTTATAAGCTGACGCCGGCGGAGCTTGCGAAATTCCATAAACATTTTGTGGTGGATTATGGCGTGCGGATTGTGGGCGGATGCTGCGGGACGCGGCCGGAACATCTGAAAGCCGTGGTGGACGCGGTTTGGGGCGTGGAACCGGCGGAGAGGGATGTGAAGGCGGTGGGCGCGGCTTCAAGCGCGTACACGTCGGTGCCGCTGGATTTGGAGCCGAAGCCGCTGATTGTGGCGGAAGAAATGAACACGACGACGCGCGTGGAGCACTTCCGCAACCTGGTGAAGGGGAAAAAATACGACGACATTCTGACGCTGGCGAAGAAGCTGGCGAACGAAGGGTCGCACATGCTGGACCTGTGCTGCGCGATTGTGGGCGAGGACGAGAAGGGATACATGTCGGCGATCCTGGAGAAGATCGCGACGCGTGTGCCGGCGCCGATCCTGGTGGATTCGACGGAAGCGGACGTGGTGGAGGAGGCGCTGAAGCGGATTCCGGGGAAGGCGATCATTAATTCGATCAACCTGGAAGATGGGGAGAAGCGGACGTCGAAAGTTTTGCCGATGGCGAAGCGCTACGGCGCGGCGGTGATCGCGCTGACGATCGATGAAGAGGGCATGGCGCTGACGGCGGAGAAAAAAGTTGCGATCGCGAAGAGGATTTTTGAGCTGGCGACGAAGAAGTATGGGATCCGGCCGGTGGATTTGATTTTTGACGCGCTGACTTTGCCGATTTCGACGGGGCAGGAGGAATACCGCTCGGCGGGAATTGAGACGCTGAACGCGGTGAAGGGAATTAAGCGCGAGCTGCCGGAAGTGAAGACGGTGCTGGGCGTTTCGAATATCAGTTTTGGACTGGATGCGTATCCGCGGCGAGTGCTGAACTCGGTGTTTCTGCACGAGGCGGTGGAGAACGGGCTGGACATTGCGATCGTCAATTACACGAAAATTTATCCAATGTACAAGATTCCGCAGGAAGAAGTGGAACTGGCGCGCAAGCTGATTTATCAGGACAGGTCGAATGGGGACCCGCTGCAGGTTTATATGCAGCACTTCGCCGGGAAAAAAGGCAAACCGCAGGCGCAGACGACGGCGCATGTGGAGACGCTGTCAATCGAGGACAAGCTGAAGTACGCGATTATCAATGGGGAGAAATCGGTTGGCGAAGGCGCGACGAAGCGCAGCCTGGAGGAATTGCTGGAGCAGGCGCTGGGAGAATACACGCCGCTGGATTTGATCAACACGGTGCTGCTGGATGGAATGAAGACGGTGGGCGATTTGTTTGGAGCGCGCAAGATGCAACTGCCGTCGGTGCTGGATTCGGCGGGCGTGATGAAGGCGGCGGTCGCGTACCTTGAGCCGAAGATGGAGAAGAGGACGGGGTCGCAGCAGAAGGCCACGATTGTGCTGGCGACGGTGAAGGGCGATGTACACGACATTGGGAAAAATCTGGTCGACATAATTCTGTCGAACAACGGATATAAGGTGGTGAACCTGGGGATCAAGCAGCCGGGGGATGCGATTATTCACGCGGCGCAGGAGCATAAGGCGGATGCGATTGGGCTGAGCGGGCTGCTGGTGAAGTCGACGCTGGAGATGAAGTACGTGATCCAGGAGATGGAGCGTCAGCAATTGGAGTATCCGGTGATTTGCGGCGGAGCGGCGCTGACGCGGAAGTATGTGGAGGATGATTTGCGGCGGGAGTATTCGAATGCGGTGTTTTACGCGGAGGACGCGTTTGCGGGGTTGCACGTGATGGAGGATCTGGCGTCGGAGGATGGGAAGCGGGCGGCGCGATTGCGGGATGGAAAGACGGTGAAGGAATACGCGAAGGCCGCGGCGGTGGATGAAGAGATGGGGCCGGTATTTGCGGAGCGGAGCGCGGTAGTGAGCGATGTGGCGGAGATTCCGCAGCCGCCGTTTTGGGGCGTGCGGGTGCGCAAGGACTACGATCTGCGGGAGATTTTTGCGTATATCAACGATACCGCGCTGTTCAAGAACCAGTGGCAGTTGAAGACGGCGTCGCAGGAAGATTACGCTCGGTTGGTGGAGGAGAAGTATCGGCCGATTAAGAAGAAGCTGGAAGAGGAAGTGATGGCGGCGGCGTTATTCGAGCCGAAAGTGGTGTATGGGTATTTTCCGGCGGTGGGGGAGGGGAACGATGTTGTCGTGTATGAACCTAATCCCGGGCAAGAGATGGCTAGCGTAGGAGGGAAGGGGGGTGGCGAGAAGGTCAGAAGTCAGAAGTCAGAAGTCAGAAGTGAAAAGCCTGCCGAGATTTTGAGGTTTACATTTCCGCGGCAGAAAGAGGGTCGGAAACTTTGCATTGCGGATTTTTTTGCGCGGGCTGGGTCGGGGAAGACGGACGTGCTGGGAATTTCTCTGGTGACGATTGGGGAGAAGGCTTCGGTGGAAACGCAGCGGCTGTTTGAGGGCGGGGAGTATACGCGGTATTTGTATTTGCATGGGCTGAGCGTGGAGACGGCGGAGGCGCTGGCGGAATTTCATCATAAGAAGATGCGCGAGGAGTGGGGGATTGCGGGCGAGGATTCGCCGCACATACGGGATTTGTTTCATCAGAAGTATCGCGGGTCGCGGTATTCGTTTGGGTATCCGGCGTGTCCGAATCTGGAAGACCAGACGAAATTGTTCAAGCTGCTGGACCCGGAGAAGAATGTGGGAGTGCGGCTAACGTCGGGATTTTTGCTGGAGCCGGAGCAGAGCACGTCGGCGATCGTGGTGCATCATCCGGGGGCGAAATATTTTGTGGTGTAGGGGCCGGCCGAAGAAATAGTTATCACTTTAGAAACAGCCGCGAATAAAAACTCTTCTTTTCATCCACCGTTTTATAATCAATGCAATGGGGCGGCTACTTCTTCACTTCAGTTGCAAAGGGTGAGAACGCCTGTGCAGCAGGCGTTTTGCAGCAGAGCCGCGCCCGCCATTCTCGATATGAGTAGAACCGTCAAGCAGAGGTTGTCGGCGGTGTGGGCGCGTCCGGATCCGATTCTGGCGGAGGCAGGCCGCGCGGGCGAGTTACTGGTGGCCAAGATTCGGCTGGGGCTGGCCGCTTTTCTTCTGCTCATTCCGATCATCGATTCCGTATTTTTTCCGCTTGACAAGACTGAAACGGTAGTGGGTTTCACGCTGACGTCGCTGACGTTTCTGCTGTCTGTGATTGTGTATCTGGCGGTGTCGCGGGAGTACATTCCGTCGTGGTTGAGCTTTGCCACGAGTTGCATGGATGTCACGCTGGTGAGCGGCGGGCTGGGGCTTTTTCTTTTTATGAACGAGCCTTATACCGCGGTGAACAGCAAGGTGGTGTTCGAGGGATACTTTCTGGCGATTGCGGGCACGAGCCTGCGCTATGACAAACGAGTGTGCGTTACGGCGGGGCTGCTGGCGTTCTCGGAATATCTGGCGATTGTGAGTTTTACCGCCAGTCACTGGGATTTGAACAGCCCGATTTATTCGCCGTATCCGTATGGATACTTCAGCTGGCCGAGCCAGGTTTCGCGGCTGATTATTATGCTGACGGCTTCGGCGCTGAGCCTGTGCGTGGTGGCGCGCAGCCAGACGCTGTTGCAGATGGCGACGAGCGACGCGCTGACGGGACTGCCGAACCGCGGGTATGTGGACGAGCGCTTTGCGATTGAGTTGAGCCGGGCGCGGCGGTACGAAAAGCCGCTGACGATCGCTGTGATTGACGTGGATCGGTTTAAGGCGCTGAACGACACGCATGGCCATCCGGCGGGAGACCGGGTATTGAAGCGGATGGCGTCGATTTTGCGGAGTTCGTTTCGGCAAAGCGATACGGCCGGCAGGTATGGAGGCGAAGAGTTTGTGGTGATTCTGCCGGAGACGGATATGGAAACGGCGGGGCGAAAACTGGAGTCGCTGCGGGAATCGATGGCGGGGACGGCGATGCTGACGGCGCGAGGCGAGGAGATTCGCGTGACCATTAGTGCGGGGCTGGCGAGTTATCCGGAGGATGGAGAAGGGACTTCCGAGTTGTTTGCCGCCGCCGATGACAGAATGTTTCAGGCGAAGAAGGAAGGGCGGAACCGGGTCTGGAGGACCGCGGCGCGGACAGCGGAAGTGGATTAGATGCACCGATTCTTTTTCCGCGGAGGCGCGCGGATTTTCGCGGATTCAAGGGGAGATATTTTTCCCCTGAGCGGCGGGCTGACTCGCGGGCCGCGGTTTCTCGCCCACCAAGAAGCTCGGCCTCCTATTCATCCGTAAATCCACGGAACAACTTCCAATACATATAACAACTTCGCGGCTGCCGGAGGTCTTTACAGGACTTTACGGCAGCCCGCGCAGGTTTGGGGGATAATGATAGGCGAATATTTTCGATTGCATAATTCTGAGCCGTGCCTTGCAGACGAAAAGTTTTGGAGAGAATAACTTTTCTATTCGTCTAATCCAACGATGACTGAGCAAATATCCCGCACACCTACACCTCCCGATCTTGCGCCGCCCTCGCCGAAGCGTGATACGGCACTTCCGGAATTAAGACCGAAGCGGCGCGCCTGGGTTTGGATCGTCGTGCTGATTATCTTCGCGCTGGTTTTCTGGTGGGTCTGGCAGCGCAGCAATGCGCCCGCTACGGGCGCGCCGACGGGCCGAGGGGGATTCGGCGGGCCGGTGACGGCGACGGCGGCGACGGCGAAGAAGGGCGACATCGGCGTGTATTTGCAGGCGATCGGAACGGTCACGCCGGTGTATACGGACTCGATCGTGACGCAGGTCACGGGCGAAGTGGTGACGGTGCATTATCGCGAAGGGCAGCTTGTGAAGAAAGGCGATGCGCTGGTGGAGATCGATCCGCGGCCGTACACGGCAACGTTGAAGGTGGCGGAAGGCACGCTGGAACGCGACACGCATTTGCTGGAGCAGGCGCAGATGGATTTGAAGCGCTATCAGGATGCGCTGGCGCGGAATGCGATTGCGCGGCAGACGGTGGAAGACCAGGCGAAGATCGTGGAGCAGTATGAGGGCACGGTGAAGCTGGATGAGGGCACGGTGGATTACGACCGGGTGCAGCTTGGATTTTGCCACATTGTTGCGCCGATTAACGGGCGCGTGGGGCTGCGGTTGGTGGATCCGGGGAACGTGGTGACGGCGAGCGGCGGTACGGCTCTGGCGGTGATCACGCAATTGCAGCCGATTACGGTGGTGTTCACGATATCCGAAGACAGCCTGCAACAGGTGCTGGCGCAACTAAAGAAAAAGCAGTCGCTGGAAGTGCAGGCGATGGACCGGGCGCAGAGCAAATTGATCGCGAAGGGGAAGCTGCTGACGACCGACAACCTGATCGACACGTCGACGGGGACGGTGAAGATGCGGGCGGTTTTCGATAACAAGGACAATGCGTTGTTTCCGAACCAGTTTGTGAATACGCGATTGCTGGTGGATACGCAGCAGAATGTGACGCTGGTGGATTCTTCGGCGATACAGCACAACGGAACGCAGGCGTTTGTGTGGGTGATTCAGGACGGGAAGGCGCAGACGCGCAATGTGACGGCGGGAGCGAGCGACAACAACATGACGCAGGTCACGGGATTGAATCCGGGCGAAGTGGTGGCCGACAGCAGCTTTGAGAAAATGCAGAACGGCTCGACGGTGAGCGTTGTGCAGCAGTCGACGCCGGGGCAGGTAGGGCAGCCGGGCGCGGCGAATGGAAAGCCCAGCCAGCCGGGCAATGGGCAGCCGGGCGGCAAGAATAATTCCGCGGCGCCAAACACGCCGCCGGCACCAACGGGGAGCAAAGCGCCGTGAGTCCGTCGCGGCCATTTATTCTGCGGCCGGTCGCAACGTCGTTGTTGATGGCGGCCATCATGCTGGCAGGAATTGTTGCGTACTTCCAACTGCCGGTATCGGCGCTGCCGCAGGTCGACTATCCAACCATTCAGGTCTTGACGTTTTATCCGGGGGCGAGTCCGGACGTGACGGCGACGACGGTGACGGCGCCGCTGGAGAGGCAGTTTGGGCAGTTGCAGGGCCTGAGCCAGATGACTTCGACGAGTTCGGGCGGAGTCTCAGTGGTGGTGCTGCAATTTGTGCTGACGCTGCAGATTGACGTCGCGGAAGAAGAAGTGCAGTCGGCGATCAATGCGGCGCAGAGCCTGCTGCCCGCGAACCTGCCCTCGCCGCCGATCTACAGCAAAACCAATCCTGCGGATGCGCCGGTGCTGACGTTGGCCATTACGTCGGACACGATGCCGCTTTCGCGCGTGGAGGACCTGGTGGACACGCGGCTGGCGCCGAAGATTTCTCAGCTGAGCGGCGTGGGCCTGGTGAGCNNGCGGGCTCAAGCCCGCCCTCCAGAGCGCTGCGTGTAACATTTGGCGGGCTTGGAAACATCATATACTTAACAACATATGAACCAGAACCATCCGTCCGCCCTGGACCCGGCGGCGCCCCCCGATAGTGTGACCCAGCATGCACCTCCTCCGCCCAAGCGGCATTCCGGGCGGGGCTGGCTTTGGGTCTTGTTGCTGGCCCTCCTGGCGGTGGGCGGATATTATTTCTGGTCGAAGAAGAATCCCGCTCCGGCCGGCGGCGGCGCCTCGGGAGCAGGCGGGGCCGCACAGAAGAAGGGCTTCGGCGCCATACCGGTAGTCGCGGCAAAGGCGCGGCGCGGAAACATTCCGGTTTACTTCACCGGGCTCGGCGCGGTGACCCCCATCTACACGGTGGAAGTGAGAAGCCGCGTGGACGGCGAATTGATGCAGATCAACTTCAAGGAGGGGGAGATCGTGCATAAGGGCGACGCGCTGCTGGAAATCGACCCCCGCCCTTACCAGGTGATGTTGACGCAGGCCGAAGGACAACTGGCACGGGACCAGGCGATACTGGACAACGCGCGCGTCGATCTGACGCGCTACAAAACGCTGCTGGCGCAGAACGCGGTTCCCGAACAACAGTTGGTTACGCAGGCGTCCCTGGTGGAGCAGGAAATTGGAATCGTGAAAACCGACCAGGGGGTAATCGACAGCGCCAAGCTGAACATTACCTACAGCCATATCCTTTCGCCGATCACGGGCCGCATCGGGCTGCGCCTGGTGGATCCGGGAAACATTGTGCATGCCGCCGACACCAACGCCCTGCTGGTGATCACGCAAATCGACCCGATCAGCGTGATCTTCACCATCGCCGAGGATCAACTTCCGGTGGTAACCCAGAAGTTTTGGGCCGGACAGCACCTGATGGTGGACGCATTCGACCGGTCGTCGAACACGAAGCTGGCAACGGGCGTGTTAGCCACGCTGGACAACCAGATCGATCAGACCACCGGCACGTTGAAGCTGAGAGCCAACTTCGACAACAAAGACAACAAGCTGTTTCCCAACCAATTCGTGAACGTGCGATTGCTGGTGCAACTGAAGCAGAACGTGACGCTGATCCCTACCGCGACGGTGCAGCGCAATACGCAAATGACCTACGTGTTTCTGGTGCAGGCGAACAACAAGGTGACGGTGCGCGCCGTTAACTTAGGCACCACCGAAGGCGACGATTCCGAGGTTACGTCGGGGCTTGCGCCGGGCGACGTGGTAGTGATGACGGGCGTCGACAAGCTGCAGGAAGGTACCCAGGTGACCGCGCACTTTCCCGGCGAAACCGGGGCCACAGCGGGCCGGCCGGGGAGCGGTGCGCCGCCCGCCGGCACTCCCCCAGCCGCCGGCAAGTCTGCGAGCAAATCTGCGCACAAGGCAAGGTAGATGAGCCCATCCCGGACATTCATTCTCCGCCCCATCGCTACGTCCCTGCTCATGGTGGCGATCGTGCTTACCGGCATCGTGGCTTACAAGCAGTTGCCCATCTCGGCGCTGCCGGAAGTGGACTACCCGACCATCCAGGTGATCACGTTTTATCCGGGCGCAAATCCGGATGTCATGGCTTCCTCGGTCACCGCGCCGCTGGAGCGGCAATTCGGCCAGGTTCCCGGTCTGCAGCAGATGACCTCGACCAGCTCGGACGGATCTTCGGTGATCACGCTGCAATTCAGTCTGAGCCTGAACATCGACGTGGCGGAGCAGGAAGTGCAGCAGTCCATCAATGCCGCCGGAACGTACCTGCCGGCCGACCTTCCGAACCCGCCGATTTACAGCAAGAGCAATCCGGCGGATACTCCGATTCTGACGCTGGCGCTGACCTCCGCCGACCTACCTCTTTCGCAGGTCGAGGACTTGGCCGACACGCGCCTGGCGCCCAAGATTTCGCAACTGCCGGGCGTGGGCCTGGTGAGCATCAGCGGCGGGCAAAAGCCGGCAGTGCGGATTCAGGCAAACCCGGTGGCGCTGGCGTCGTATGGGATCGACCTGGAGTCGCTGCGCACGGCGCTGACGCAGACGAGCGTGAACGCGGCCAAGGGAAATTTCGACGGGCCGCGGCAGGATTTCCAGATCGACTCGAACGATCAGTTGCAGACGAGCGGGGACTACCGGGATGTGGTGATCGCGTATCGCAACGGCGCGCCGGTGTTTTTGAAGAACGTGGCGAACGTGGCCGACGGGGTGGAGAACTCGAAGCAGGCGGCGTGGATGAATGAGACGCCGGCGGTGATTTTGAACATTCAGAGGCAGCCGGGCGCGAACACGATCACGGTGGTGAAGAGCATTCAGAAGCTGCTGCCGCAACTGGAGGCGAATCTACCGGCGGCAATCAAAGTAACGAAGCTGACGGACTTGACGACGAGCATTCAATCGTCGGTGGATGACGTGGAATTTGAGTTGATGCTGACGGTTGGGCTAGTCGTGCTCGTCATCTTTCTTTTTCTGCGAAGTTTGAAGGCGACGATTATTCCGAGCGTGGCAGTGCCGTTGTCACTGGTGGGCACGTTCGTGGTGATGTATGTGTTGGGGTACAGCCTGGACAATTTATCGCTGATGGCACTGACGATCTCGACGGGATTCGTGGTGGACGACGCGATCGTGATGATCGAAAACATTTCGCGGTTTCTGGAGGAAGGCGACCCGCCGATGACGGCGGCGCTGAAGGGCGCGGAGCAGATCGGGTTCACGATCATGTCGCTGACGGTGTCGCTGATTGCGGTGCTGATTCCGCTGCTCTTTATGGGAGACGTGGTGGGGCGGCTGTTCCGCGAGTTTGCGGTGACGCTGGCGGTGACGATCATTGTTTCGGCTGTTGTCTCGCTGACGTTGACGCCGATGATGGCGGCGCGCATTTTAAAGCACACGCCGGAATCGGAGCAGGGCTGGTTTTACAAATGGTCGGGGAGCATGTTTGATCGCATGATCGCCTTCTACGGCCGCACGCTAAAAAAAGTGCTGGAGTACCAGACGATCACGCTGCTGGTGGCGCTGGCGACGCTGGCGCTGACGATTGCGCTCTACATCATGATCCCGAAGGGATTTTTCCCGGTGCAGGATACGGGCGTGATTCAGGGGATTTCGCAGGCGCCGGAGGCGATTTCGTTTGCGGGGATGGCGGAGAAGCAGCAGGAAATTGCGCGGGTGATTCTGAAAGACCCGGCGGTGGAAAGTCTGTCGTCGTTTATTGGCGCTGACGGAACGAATACGACGCTGAACGCAGGGCGCTATTCGATCAATCTGAAACCGCTGAACCAGCGGCATCATTTGAGCGCGTCGGATGTGATTCGGCGGCTGCAAACGAATATTTCGAAAGAGGTGGAGGGCTTCCAGATTTACATGCAGCCGGTGCAGGACATCACTGTGGATGACCGCGTGAGCCGCACGCAGTACCAGTACACGCTGGAAGATCCGGACGTAAACGAACTGAACGAGTGGACCGACAAATTTGTTGCAAGCATGAAGAAAATGCCGGAACTGGAAGATGTGGCGACGGACCAGCAGACGGGCGGACTGGCGGTGGCGCTGACGATTGACCGGGTGACGGCGTCGCGGCTGGGGATTGCGACGGCGAGCATCGACAATGCGCTCTACGACGCGTTTGGGCAGCGGCAGATCAGCACGATGTATACGCAGCTGAACCAGTATCACGTGATTCTGGAGGCGCTGCCGTCGTTTCAAACTACGCCGGATAAATTGCAGTCGATATTTTTGCAGGCGAATGCGTCGGCGAATGCGACGGGCACGGGCGCGGCGACTTCGTTCTCGTCGTCGAGTTCGGCGTCAGCGGGATCGAACGCGACGACGCAATCGGCGCAGTACACGCCGACTCCAGCGCAGTCGCTGCTGGCGCCGCTGCAAACGGCGCTGGCGAAGACAACGGTTACAACAAACTTAAGCAACAGTTCGCAGATTGCGAATGCGGTGCCGTTGAGCGCGTTCACGCATTTGAGCCTGACGCGCGAGCCACTGACGATTACGCACCAGGGGCAATTTCCGGCGGTGACGATTTCGTTTAATTTGGCGCCGAAGGCTTCGCTGGGGACGGCGATCAGCGAGATCGACAATCTGGCGGGCAAGGAGCTGACTCCGCCGGCAAGCTTGCAGACGGGCTTTCAGGGGACGGCGGCATCGTTTCACAATTCGCTGTCGAACGAGTCGCTGCTGATTCTGGCGGCGCTGGTCACGGTGTACATCGTGCTGGGCGTTTTGTACGAGAGCTTTATTCACCCGATTACGATTCTCTCGACACTGCCCTCGGCGGGCGTGGGCGCGCTGCTGGCGCTGATGCTGTTTGGGCAGGACCTGAGTGTAGTGGCGATTATCGGAATTATTTTGTTAATCGGGATTGTGAAGAAGAACGGAATCATGATCGTCGACTTCGCGCTGGAGGCGGAGCGGCATCACGGCAAATCGTCGACCGATGCGATTTACGAGGCGAGCCTGCTGCGTTTCCGCCCGATCATGATGACGACAATGGCGGCGCTGCTGGGGGGATTGCCGCTGGCATTTGGCACGGGCCTGGGGTCGGAGCTGCGGCGACCGCTGGGCATCGCAATGGTGGGCGGGCTGTTGCTGAGCCAGGTGCTGACGCTTTACACGACGCCGGTCATCTACATTTTCTTCGATCGAATCGCACAACGTTTTTCGAAGAAGGGCGCGGAGAACCCGGGCGAAAATATGCCATCGACTGAACCGGCATGAGCGTATCGACGCCATTTATCAAGCGGCCGGTAGCGACCACGCTGCTGACGATCGCGATCGCGATTGCGGGAGCGATCGCCTATACGGTGCTGCCGGCGTCGCCATTGCCGCAGGTGGATTTTCCGACGATCAACATCAACGCCGGGCTGCCGGGGGCGAGCGCGGAGATTATGGCGTCGTCGGTGGCGACGCCGCTGGAGCGGCAACTGGGGCACATCGCCGGCATCACGGAGATGACGTCGTCGAGTTCGCTGGGCAGCACCAATATTACGATCCAGTTCGATTTGAGCCGCAACATCGATGGAGCGGCGCGCGATGTGGAAGCCGCGATCAATGCGGCGCGGACGTATCTGCCGGCCAACCTGCCATCGAATCCGACATATCGCAAAGTGAATCCGGCGGATGCGCCGATCATGATTCTGGCGCTGACCTCCGACATTTATAACAAGGGGCAAATGTACGACGCGGCGTCGACGGTGCTGGCGCAGCGCATCTCGCAACTTTCCGGAGTGGGGCAGGTGAGCGTGGGAGGCGCGTCATCGCCGGCGGTGCGCGTGGAACTGAATCCCACGCAGATGAACAGCTACGGAATTTCTTACGCGTCGATCGAGAACACGCTGCGGCTGGCGAATGCGCATCTGGCGCTGGGGCAGGTTGCGAATTCCGAAACCACTGCCGACGTGGTGGCGAACGACCAGATGACGAAGGCGGAGGACTATAAGCCGCTGATCATCGGCGAACACAACGGAACGGCGGTGCGGCTGTCCGATGTGGCGGATGTGATCGACTCCGTGCAAAACGTGCGCAACGCGGGGTACATGGACGGGAAGCCGTCGGTGACGATGATCATTTTCCGGCAGCCGGGCGCAAACATTATTGAGACCGTGGATCGGATCAAGGGGGCGATTCCGGCGCTGAAGGCGTCGATTCCGTCGGGGATCGAGATCACGAACGTGTTCGACCGGACGACGACGATTCGCGCGAGTTTGAGCGATGTGGAGCGCTCGCTGGCCGTATCGGTGGTTCTGGTCGTGCTGGTGGTGTTCTTTTTCCTGCGCAGTACGCGGGCGACGATGATTCCGAGCGTGGCGGTGCCGGTATCGCTGGTGGGCACGTTCGCGGTGATGTACCTGTGCGGGTACAGCCTGGACAATTTGTCGCTGATGGCGCTGACGATTTCGACCGGCTTTGTGGTGGACGATGCGATCGTGGTGATGGAAAACATCTCGCGCCACCTGGAAGGCGGGATGAAGCCCATGGCAGCGGCGCTGCTGGGGGCGCGGGAAATCGGATTCACGGTGTTTTCCATCAGCATGTCGCTGATCGCGGTGTTCATTCCGATTCTGCTGATGGGCGGGATCGTCGGGCGTTTGTTCCGGGAATTTGCGGTGACGCTTTCGACGGCGATTCTCGTATCGATGGTGATTTCACTGACCACCACGCCGATGATGTGCGCGCATTTGCTGAAGGCGCACGAAGAGGAAGAGCACGGGCGGCTTTACCGTTGGAACGAGCGGTTCTTTAATTTCATTCTGGGAAAATATACGCACACGCTGCGCTGGGTGCTGGACAATCCCGGACTGGTGCTGACCGTGCTGGTGCTGGTGATTGCGCTGAACGTGGTGATCATCATGCGGGTGCCGAAGGGATTTTTTCCGCAGCAGGATACGGGAGCGATTATCGGAATCGTACAGGGGCCGCAAGATGCGTCGTTTCCGCTTATGGAAAACTCCCTCCTGCAACTGGTGGATGTGATCAAGGCGGACCCGGCGATCGACCACGTGAATGCATATTATTTTGGAGGCAACGGCGGGTTCATCTACACCGCGCTCAAGCCGCTGAAGGTGCGCAAAGTCGACGCCTCCACGATCATCAACCGACTGCGCCCGAAGCTGAACCGGTTGCCGGTGGCACAAGCCTATTTGCAGGCGGCGCAGGATATTCGGATCGGCGGGCGGGCGAGCGCGGCGCTGTATCAATACACGATACAGGCCGACAACGTGGAAGACCTGAATAAGTGGGGGCCGATTCTGCTCGCCAATATGAAGAAGCTGCATGGGCTGCAGGATGTGAATTCGGACCAGCAAAATGGCGGCTTGCAGACGTATCTGACGTATGACCGGGTACACGCGGCGAGTTTGGGATTCACGCCGCAGTCACTCGATTCGACTTTGTATAGCGCGTTTGGGCAGCAGGAAACGTCGGTGATTTTCGAATCGTTGAATCAGTATTACGTGGTGCTGGAAGTGGCGCCGCAATACTGGCAGTCGCCGGCGGGGCTGAAAGACATCTATCTGCAAAACGGGCATGGCAACGTGCAACTCTCGACGGTGACCAGCGTGAAGACGAACACGGCGCCGCTGTCGGTGGCGCACTCGGGATTGTTTCCGTCGGTGACGGTGTCATTCAATCTTGCGGAGGGGCTGGCGTTGAGCGACGCGACCCGGCTGATCACGCAGATGGAGGAGAAGCTGGGAACGCCGTCGACGATTCACGGATACTTTGCGGGCACGTTGCAGGCGTATCAGACTTCGCTGAGCACGGAGCCGGTGCTGATCGCGACCGCGCTGCTGGCAGTGTACATCGTGCTGGGAATTCTTTATGAGAGCCTGGTGCATCCGCTGACGATTATTTCGACGCTGCCCTCGGCGAGCGTGGGAGCGATGTTGGCGCTGATGATTTTCCACAACGACCTGAATGTGATTTCAATTATCGGGATCGTATTGCTGATCGGGATTGTGAAGAAGAACGCGATCATGATGATCGACTTCGCGTTGCAGGCAGAACGCGATCAGGGAATGACAACGTATGACGCGATCTTTACGGCGTGCCTGTTGCGCTTCCGGCCGATTTTGATGACGACGATGGCGGCGCTGTTTGGCGCGCTGCCACTGGCGTTTGGGACGGGTACGGGATCGGAGCTGCGGCGTCCGCTGGGGCTTTCGATTGTGGGCGGATTGATTTTGAGCCAGTTGCTGACGCTGTATACGACGCCGGTGGTTTATTTGTTTATGGACAGGCTGCGGCTGCGCGTGATGGGGAAAGAGCATGACACGTTCCATCCATCGGCTGGCGCGGGATTGCCGGAAGAGGGCAAGGCGTGAGATCGAGGGCAGACAAGTGAGGATCGGCAGATGAGGATCGGCAAGTTTGGCGCTCGAAGATTCGGGGCGAAGCGATGCAGATGAATTTCGCGGTGCGAATTGCGGCGGCGGGGTTGGTGTGCCTTGGACTGGGCGGATGTGTGGTTGGGCCGAGGTATCACAAGCCGTCGGCCACGACGCCGGCAGCGCCGAATTACAAAGAGTCGCCGGTGAATTTTCAGGATGAGAACGGATGGAGAGTGGCGGCGCCGCAGGATGCCATGCTGCGCGGCAACTGGTGGGAAATTTTCAATCAGCCGGAGCTGAACGACCTGGAACAGCAGTTGAATATCAACAACCAGACGATCAGATTTTATTTTGAGAATTATCTGGCGGCGCGGGCGCAGATTCGGGAGGTGCGGTCGCAGTTGTATCCGACGGTGAGTTTGGGGCCAAGTTTTACGCGATCGCGCTCGTCGGCCAATACGGGCAGCGGGAGCGGTGGCAGCGGGGGAGCGGCGTCCAGCAATGGTTTTACGGTTTCCGATCTGAGCACGCCGATCGATATTTCGTGGGCGCCGGATTTGTTTGGGCGGATCCGAAATACGGTGAGGGAATACCAGGCGGCGGCGCAGGTGAGCGCGGCGGATCTGGAGAATGAGCGATTGCTGGAACAGGCGACCGTGGCCGAAATTTATTTTGAGATTCGCGGCGAGGACGCTTTGCAGGCGCTGCTGAACGCGACGGTGAAGGCAGACGAAGAAACCTTGCAACTGGCGCAGGCGCGCTACGATGTGGGAACCGATACCGAGGTTTCCGTCGAACAGGCGAAGCAAACGCTGGAAAGCGCGCGGACCGCGGCTACGAACGTTGGCGTGGTGCGGGCACAGTATGAGCATGCGATCGCGACGCTGCTGGGGAAGGCGGCGACGGATTTTGCCATGCCGGTGCGGGCGCTGACGGTGCAGCCGCCGGCGATTCCGACGGGGACGCCGTCACAACTACTGGAGCGGCGGCCGGATGTTGCGGCGGCGGAGCGGCAGATGGCTGAGGCGAATGCCTTGATCGGCGTTGGGTATGCCGCGTATTATCCGTCGGTGACGCTGAGCGCGAGCGGAGGGTTCGCGTCTTCGGCGATCAGCAAATTGTTCCGGGCGTCGAGCCGGACGTGGTCGGTTGGTGGGTCGGCATCGGAGACATTGTTTGACGCGGGTTTGCGGCGCGCGACCATTGACCAGTACATCGCGACCTACAACGCCGACGTCGCGAATTACCGGCAGACTGTGCTGACCGCGTTTCAGCAGGTGGAAGATTACCTGGCGCAGACGCGGCTGCTTTGGACCGAGATTCAGCAGGCGCAAGCGGCAGTGGACGCCGCGCAAAAGGCCTTCGAGCTGGAAAAAGCGCGGTACGAAACCGGGCTTGATCCTTATGTAACGTTGCTGACCACGCAAACCGCGTTGCTCTCGACGCAACAGACGCTGGTCAATCTGCAAATCGAGCAGATGACGGGGGCGGTGTTGCTGATTGAAGCACTGGGCGGAGGATGGGACGCGTCGCAATTGCCGAGCGCGCCGCAGGTGACGCAGAAAGCGCCGGCCGATCAGCGGAGCGTGCAGCAGTAGTTGTGGGAATTCACTGGGAATGACGATTTCCGGCTGAGTAAGGAATTTTGCCTCGAGTAAGAGATTTCCGCATTGAGTAAAGATTCGTAAAACTGCCCTTCACCGCACAACTCTGGGCGCCCGCCGCGGTTTATACCATTGTGCCAATTCGATCTCAAACTGGAGGAAACACAATGTTGAAGCAGTATTTACTGGCGCTCACGCTGGCGGGACTGGTTGCAGTCACGCCGGCGGTGGCGCAAAACGCAGGACAAAATAACGGCGGCGCGGATCAGCAGTCGACGCAGACGAAGACGGCTCCGGGACGCAAACATGGGCGCGGGAAGTGGGATCCGGCGAAGCGGACGGCGAAGCTGACCGCGAAGCTGAATCTGAATGCGGACCAGCAGACGAAGGTGCAGAGCATCTTCACCTCGGAGCAGTCGCAGATGCAGGGCGTGTTCTCAGATGCGTCGGCTTCGAAGGACGATCGCCGTTCGAAGATGATGGAAATCCGCAAATCGACGAAGGAGCAGATCCGGGCCGTGCTCGATGCGAGCCAGCAACAGAAGTGGGATGAGATGCGGAGCAAGCGCGAACAGCGGCGCGGCAACGGCCAGACTAGCGCGCCGTCGGGATTGTAATGAGCGGCTGATGCGGGGGCGGGGGCGGGGACGCCCCCCGCGACAGGCGGTGAGGACGCGGGCGCTACAAATTCATCTTTAACCGTTGAATTCATCCGCCCGAGTTTTCCGTCCACAATTCGAACTCTCGAATCGCGGGCGCATGCTTTACGATAGCAATGCGCTCTCGGGCGCATCTTCCTGTGCGAATTCTTGGAGAAGCGGCGAAGTATCTGCTCATCAGTCTGCTAGTTTTGTACGGGCTGGATTGGGGTGTGTTTGAAGCGCGGCGGATGAGCGGCGGCGGCATGGGCAGCGTGCCGGTGGACCAGTTTCTGGCGACGCCGCTCAAAGGCAACAAAGCCGAGTATGATTATCTGGGCACGGCGAACGAGAGTTGCGCGCGCAGCCTGTTTCCGCAATACGCAAAGTCGGCGTGGAATGCTCCCTGCTGGTGGTTGACACATCATCAGGCAAGCTGGCAATAGGCGGGGGAAGGCGCGTTGACACTGCCCGGCCGCGCGCACCGTGGTAACGACCATCCGGAAAACCGGTCTAGTAAAATCGTATTTTATGGCCACGAGTCAGACGATTTCCTCCAAAAATGGATCCGGAGTTTCTCCGCGCCGCAAACGGCGAAAAGAGGCGGCGAATGGCCATGCGGCGTCGGCGCTGCCTGCGCTGGAGGATCCGTCACTTTATGTGAATCGCGAACTGAGTTTGCTGGCGTTTCAGGAGCGCGTGCTGGAAGAGGCGCAGGACGAACACAATCCGATCCTGGAACGCGTGAAGTTTCTTTCCATCGTCGGCTCGAATCTGGACGAATTCTTCATGGTGCGCGTGGCCGGACTGAAAAGCCAACTGGAGAGTGGCGCGCTGGAATCGGGCGCGGACGGGATGACGCCGGCGCAGGAACTGGTCGCCATCCGCGGGCAGGTGGCACGGCTTTACAAGGCAGGGCAGGATTGTTTGCGGCAGCAGCTTTTGCCAGAATTGAAAAAAACCGGAATTCACGTCAGCGAATATTCGCACTTGACGCCGGCGCAGACTACGGCTGCGAGTCTATATTTTTCGGAAAATGTATTTCCGACGCTCACCCCGCTGGCGTTCGACCCGGGCCGGCCGTTTCCGCACATTTCCAATCTCAGCCTGAATCTTGCGGTGCTGATTCGCGATCCGCAGGGAGTGGAGCACTTCGCGCGCGTGAAGGTTCCTGACAGTCTGCCGCAACTCGTTCCATTGCATGCGATGGCGAAGGAGTCGAAAACAAAATCGAAGACGCCCAAGCCGCAGCACTTCGTCTGGCTGGAACAACTGATCACGCACAATCTGCAAGCGTTGTTTCCGGGGATGGAAGTGCTGGAGGCGCACCCGTTTCACATCACGCGCGACGCGGAGACGGCGATTCAGCAACTGGAGGCGGGCGATCTGCTGGAATCGGTGGAAGAGGGAGTGTGGCAGCGGCGATTTGCGGACGTGGTGCGGTTGGAAGTGAACGAGGCGATGCCCGCGGAAATCCTAGAAATTCTGCTGAAGAACCTGGAACTGGAGCGCGAAGACGTTTACACGATGAACGGGCCGCTGGCGCTGAACCGGCTGAAGCACCTGCTTTCGATCGAGCGTCCGGATTTGAAGGACGAGCCATTCGTGCCTGCGGTTTTGCCGGAGCTTCAGCCACAGGAAGAAGGCGAGGACGTTTTTTGCGCAATTCGGCGGCAGGATATTCTGCTGCACCATCCGTTCGATTCTTTTCAGCCGGTGGTGGGATTTCTGCAACAGGCGGCGCGCGATCCGGCGGTGCTGGCGATCAAGATCACGCTGTATCGCGTGGGGCGGAACGCGCCGGTGGTGGAGGCTTTGCTGGAGGCGATCGAGAATGGAAAGCAGGTCGCGGTGCTGGTGGAGCTGAAGGCGCGATTTGACGAAGAGAGCAATATCGAATGGGCGCGGCGACTGGAACGGGAAGGCGTACACGTGGTGTACGGGCTGATGAACCTGAAGGTGCACTGCAAAGCGGCGCTGGTGGTGCGTCGCGACAAGGACCGGATTCGGCGGTACGTGCATTTGTCGACGGGCAATTACAACAGCGTGACGGCGCAGCTGTACACCGATATTGGGATGCTTACCTGCGATGAGGCGATCGGCGAAGACTGCACCGATCTGTTCAACTTTTTGACGGGATACTCGGCGAAGGCGGAATACCGTAAGCTGCTGGTGGCGCCGGTGCAGTTGCGCGATCAACTGGAAGAGTTGATTCAGCGCGAGATCGAGCACCAGAAGAAAGACGGAAACGGACACCTGATTTTTAAGATGAATGCGCTGGTGGACCGCAGGATGATTCGCCTGCTGTATGAGGCGTCGCAGGCGGGCGTGAAGGTCGATCTTCTGGTGCGCGGCATTTGCTGTTTGCGGCCGGGCGTTGCGGGGGTAAGCGAGAACATTCGCGTGACGAGCATCGTTGGGCGTTTTCTGGAGCACAGCCGAATTTTTTATTTCCGCAATGGCGGAGCGGATGAAGTTTACCTGGGCAGCGCCGACATGATGCCGCGCAATTTGAACCGGCGAGTGGAGTTGGCATTCCCGGTGCGGGATCCCAAGCTGGTGCGGTATCTGCGGGACGAAGTTCTTGCGACTTATCTGGCGGAAGTGGTGAAGGCGCGGCACATGAATTCTGACGGCACGTACGGGCGCGACCCGCGGCACACCTATCGCCGCGAATTGAACAGCCAGGAGTGGTTCATCAAACAGGCCGCGCAGCGGTCGATTACGTCGTGAGCGGCGGTTTTTGCTTACCCGAGAACACCGGGACCGCACTCTGGGCCTCAGGTGATTCACTCCGCGAACTGCAGGATTCACCTCCCTTTCTTTCAAATTCAAGCAACTAATCGCGCGCGATTGGGTTCTTATTGCAGTCTGTTTTCCGCTATGTTTTCTCGCTACCAGAGGTCGGTGTTGTGCAGGTCGGTGTGGTGCGCGGCGATTGTCTTCGGCCTGGCTGTGCTGCTGTGCGCGCCGATGGCGAGCGCCTCCGCCACTCTTCTGCTGGAAGAGCCGTATGGGCACATGGCGTTTTTTACCGGCACAGGACACGCGGCGGTGTATTTGTCAGGGGTTTGCGCGGACACGCCGGTCGCGCTGCGGCCGTGCAACGCGGGAGAAACCGGAATTGTCTTAGGCCGCTACGACAAGGTGGGCGGGTACGATTGGATTGCGATTCCACTGATTCCTTATTTGTATGCGGTCGAGCGAGCGGAAGACTTGCCGCTGTTTGCGGACGCGAAGATGGTTGCGATTCTGCGCGACCGCTATCGCCGCGATCACCTGGAAGATATTGTGCCTGACACGGCGGGGGGCGGGACGCCGGGAGGAAACTGGTACCAGCTTGCCGGCTCTTCGTACGACCGCACAATTTACGGGTTCGAGATCGAAACCACGCCGGAACAGGACGGGGCGCTGATTCGCAAGTTGAATTCGTCGCGGAACCGCTCGCATTTTCACCTGGCGTCGAACAACTGCGCGGATTTCGCGAAAGACATCATTAATTTCTATTATCCGAAGACGCTGCACCGCAGCGTGATTGCGGATGTGGGCATCACCACACCGAAGCAGATTTCGAAGATGCTGGTGAAATTCGAGGCGCGGCATCCGGAGATGCAGTTTTCTCGCGTAGTGATTTCGCAGGTGCCGGGTTCGATGCCGCGCAGTACGGCGCCGCGCGGGGTGGTCGAGTCATTTCTGAAATCTTCGAAGTACATCGTGCCGGGCGCGATCGTGAGTCCGATTTTTGCGGGCTGCGTCCTGGCCGTGTTTGTGGGAACCGGAGCGGGTCGATTCCAGCCGGATCGCGATGCGATGGTATTCGATCCAAGCGTGGGGCCGCAGCCGCCGATGGCGGGAGAGGATCGCAAGGCCTACCAGCGTCAACTGAAAGAACTGCTGGCGCAGGCCGATGCAGGGGTCCAGGGAACGAACGTCGACAAGGCATGGAAGAAATTGCAGTCGAAGGCGCGCACCGATTTTGACGATCAGAACGCGCCCGTTCTACGCCTGCGCATTGGCGAGGATCGGGTGCGCGTGGGAGCATCGGCGGAAAATGTGCTGGAGGGAAACGCGCCTCCGAATATCATGCGGGAAATTCTTGAGGCTCGTCTCACATCCGAGTTGCGGGACGCCCCACGCCGCGGAATTTCGGAAAGCGAGATCGCGCGCGATTGGAACCTGATTCAGCAAACGCTGGCGAAGCGCGCCGCGCTCGACGGTGCGGCGAGAGCGGGAGTTCAGCCGGTTTCACTTCGGGGAGGTTTCGCGGAGACGAGTGTAAGTGCCGGGGCAGCGCCTGGCGCCCGCTCAGCAGTGATGTGGGGGACGTCGAGGCCACGCGCCCGTAGGGTGCGCGGTGAGGATTGACATTCCCACGATGCTGCGCTTTGAGGGCTGGTGCTTCGGGCAGGCTCTCCTGCCGGCGCGGGAAGGTTTTTCCTCTCCGATTCCTATATCTGTTTTCGAATCATAATTTTACATCGCGGTCCCGCCCCTCGCCGAGGGCGTATAATAGAGGACATCATGAGCATTACTGAATCTTCTTTTTCCATTGCTGAAATTTGTGCACGCGTTAAAAATTTGGGATACACGACTTCGGGGCGGATTCGACTCTACGGCGAGGAATTTGAGGTTGTATCCGAGCCCTTCCCGGAGGCAAACGGGATCGCGGTTCACGCCAAGAGCAGAAGGGACCCGAAGATCAGGATTCTGCAACTTCCTGCGACGGTGATACAGACGGTGAAGAAGGGCAAACGCTTAGTGAATGCAGCCTGAGCGGAATTTGCGTTTCTGAAATTCCTATCCTTTGCCAAAAAGGGACTGCGCTGGCGGGAGTGCGCGCGTTCCGGTGCACGTTTCATGAAAGCATGAGTCGAGGGCGCGTGCGAGGGATCGGCTAAAAGGTAAACTTCAAAGCGAACTGAAGGACGCGCGGCAGCCCATTGGGGCTGATTTCCTGAAGCGCGCCGAAATTGCCCGCGCCTGTGTTGGGTACCAGATAGCAGGTCTGGTTCGGCGACATGCCGTCGCCGCAACTGCCCCCGATCGGGTTGTATTGCAACTGGTTGACGCCATCGCCATTCTGCACGTAGTAATTGGGATGGTTGAAAAGATTGAACGCCTGCGCCTGAAATTCGAGTTCCTTCCCTTCCCTGACCATAAAACTGCGCGCCAGTCCGACGTCGATCCTTTCTAACCATGGGCCGTAAAAAGAATTCAGGCCGACTCCGGGCGTGGGACCCGCGCCATTGATGCCACCGGCGGTGTTGGCGGTGTCCTGGTTGAAACCGGTGTCGTTGAGGTTGTCGTTGCCAATCAAGGTGCCATTCTCCATGAGTCCGCAATTGTTGAATGCCGAGGAGAACGCCGTGCCGGGGGCAACGGGACTGGTACAGGCGGGACTTAAGAGCGCGGCGTACGGACGGCCGGAAGAAAATTGCATGACGCTACTCAGACGCCAGCCCGAGAGAAAGACGCGCCCAGTGTCGGAGCGCGTGAGTTTGTCGAGACCGGGCCGATAGACGGCAGCAAGGCTAATGTTGTGGCGCTGGTCCAGCAGCGAGGGAGCGTGAGTGTTGCTGAAGTCGAACTGATTGTTAAAATCCATGCCATCGAGCATGATGCTCTTGGCGAAGGTGTAGGAAAATTGCAGTGAAAAACCCTGGGACAGGCGGTGCTGTAGCTGCACGAAGAAAGAATTGTAGTGGTTTTGCGCCGGGCTGATGAGTTCCTGGATCTGGCCGAGTTGGCTGCTGACGAGGCCGTCCGCGAGCAGGCCATTATCCATATTCGGCAGGGTGTAGGTGGGCCCATTGCAGGAGGACGGCGTAGTGGCGCTGGGAGGACAAAAGATATAAGTCGTGGAGCCTTGCAGCGGCTCCAGGTTCGCGTCATAGGCGCTGCCGGAAAGAATATGGACGCCATGGTTCCACATAGTGCCAAGGGTGAGAGTCGTGTTTTCGAAAAGCTCGCGCTCGATTTGCAAACTCGCCTGCAAGATATAGGGCGCGCGGAACTGGGGCGACACGAGGGAAATGTCGGGTGAGGCGGTAAAGAGCGGCGAATTGGCGGGGAGAATATTTGGAAAAGTAGGGACCTGCTGATTCGGTTGACCTGAGGTGTAACTAACGCTCACCGAGGACTGCTGGGAAGCCAGTCCGTTGGAAACGACGGCATTGCGGTAGTTGAGGCCGTTCATGTTGGTATAAAACCACCCGAATCCGCCGCGCACGACGGTCTTGGAGTCGGGCGCCAAGGCGAATCCGAAGCGCGGCGCCAGCCGTCGAAACTGGTTTGGATATTGGCCGGTTTGCGGAAACAGAGGATTTTCCGCGGGCTGCGGATAAACCTGGAAGTCTTCACGCAAGCCCATTTCGAGGGTCAACTTTGGCAACATGCGGTAGGTATCTTGCACGTAAAACCCGTAGTAGGGCACGGAAAAAGAAAAGGTGGGATTTCCCGAGGTTTGACTGAAGACGTTGTACTCGCCGAGGGCAAAAGCCTCGAGATTGGAAAATTCGTAGCTGCCGAGAAACGAGCCGAACTCGACGGCCTCGTTCGGGTCCGCACCGCCATCGTTGTTGTCCGAATCGAAGGCGCGGCTCATATCGAAACCGAATTGCAACGTGTGCTTGCCAATCACATAGTCGACGCGGTCGGCGATGGAGTACTGTCTTTCAAAAACCCTGCCAATCGAGAAAGGAGCGTTGCCGAGAATGAAAGCGGCGGGGCTATCCAGAATGAGGGTGGGGGTATTCGGGGCGGCGCCGGTGGGGGTGGATATCTGGTTGTCCTGGGAAGTGGAAGCGTGAAATTCGTTCAGCAGCGACGAGGAGAACGTGTGCGTCCATCCCAGGCTGGCCTGGAAGGTATGGACGAAGGCGTTGGCGAGCGTCTGTGTCCCATAGTTACCCACCGTCGGATCGGTGATGACGCCGCCCGGTGAGTTGAAGCGGTTCACATTGAGGGTGAGGAACAGTCCATCGCGGGGAGTGGCCTGATAGTCGACGCGAGGCGAAATGACCCAATCGTTGCGCTTTCTCGCTTTGCTGCCGAGATTGGAGTTGAGCGCGTTGACCACATTCGACACTTGCTGCAAATAAACGGGATTGGTGGGGTCGGGAGAGATGTCACTGCCGGGGACGGGCAACGCCCCATTGGGCGGAGGGAGCGTTGTGCCGGCGGGAATACCGAAGTTAGCGCTCAAAAAAGAAGTCAAGTTCGCCGGGGTGGTTGCCAAAACCGGGTTGAGCACAGAGATCGGATTATTGCGCAGTTGTTGCTCATAATCGACGAAGAACCATAAACGGCTTCGCACAATCGGGCCGCCTAAGCCAGCGCCGAACTGCTGCAAGTCATCTTGGGGCTTGGGGAAGCCGGCGGCTTTGTCGAGAGCGTCGTTGGCGCCGGTGGCAGAGTTCCGGTTGTAATAGAACGCGCTGCCATGAAACGCGTTGCTTCCCGAGCGGGTTACCGCGTTGACAAAACCCGCGCCCCCTCCGTAGATGGCCGAGTAGGGGCTCACCGAGACTTGGAACTCCTGGATCGCTTCCTCACCATACAGGTAAGGGATCCGGTAGCGGCCGATGATATCGGCAAAGTAGTTGCTGGTGGCATTGGACCCGTCCACGGTGAAGGCATTGGAACCATTTCCATTGGCGTAGCCGGAGTCTTCCCCACCCTGTTGGCCGGCAACGCTCACCAGACCGGTGTCGCCGTCATAGCTGGTGTTCGGGGTCAGGGCGGCAAAGTCGGTATATTTTCGTCCATTGAGGGGCAATTCAGCGATTAAGGAGCGATCGAGGACGGTGCTTGCGGATGACTCCTCGGGCCGGAGCAGCGGTGTGGTTCCAACCACTTTGACTATGTCTGCGCTGGAACCCACCCTGAGCGCGATGTCTTGCGAGGTGGTATTGCCCACACGGACCTGCACCAGGGCCTGAACGTCGCGAAATCCTTTCAGACTTGCGGTGATGGAGTAGGTCCCCGGCATGACCACCGGAAATCGATAAAGCCCGACGTGATTGGTCTCGGCGGTTTGATCGATGCCGGTTGCCAGATTCCGCATAACCACCGATACCCCCGGAATCACCGCGCCACTCGGGTCTGTAATCCGGCCGCCGAGGGCACCCGTGAGAACGACGTTTTGAGCGCTCAGTGGAGCGCACATGCCAGTGCACAACACGAAGAACAACACCTGAACTCGTCTTGATGGAAACATCGTCAGAGCCTCACTATGAAACCAATGGGTAGATGCGGGTTGCAAAAATAATAAAGCAACGAGCAGGTTTTTTCATGCTCGAAGGCGGCTGCAACAGCCTCGATCTGCTATTGGCGGTAGTGGACAAATCGCGGCCATTGGCAGTCCCTGAGCCAATAAAAAAGCTGCGAGTTTCGTGCCACGAGTTGTAACTGAACGATTGCGTCGGCCGGAAGTCCGCAGTTTCAGGCGCCCTGTTTGGGACATTCGGCGATAAGGTTAGGAGCGGAATGTTGCCGGGAGATTACCGGTTTATTAAAGTTTGTCTACAAGTGACGAGAAGAGAAAGCTTGCTGCGAGAAAACGCGAATGGATACGACGGGACGAGGCATTTGTTAAGGCGCGGTTAAGGATTGGTTACAGTTTCCACGGTATGAGCGTTGCTGCCGGACTCCTTCACGGGTGTGACGGGTGGTATCTTGGTGGAGGTCCGGATCGTCGAGTACAAGATTGAGTTCTAGTAAAGCGGACCGGCTGTCATTCTTTCATGGATGTTCTTCGAGAATTGTTTGAGCGGCACTTCGGCGTGGCGGCGGAGTGCGTGCAGCCGTTGCAAGGGCAACTGAGCGGCTCGGGCCGCAAGATCGTGCGGCTGTCCGCGCAAAAGCCGGGAGAACATGGCGGCGAGAATCTTACCGCCATCGGCATCCTCTATGATGTGTGCGAGGAAAACGTCGCGTTTATCGAGTTCTCGCGGCACTTTCGGCGGCACGGTTTGCCGGTCCCGGAAATTTACGGCGAAGAATTAAGCCAGGGCGCGTACCTGGAGCAGGACCTCGGCGACACGACGTTGTTCGAGTTCTTGGCGCGCCATCGCGCGGGCGGGAGCATCGACGCTCCGGCGCTCGATGCCTATCGCAAAGTGGTGGCGTTGCTGCCGCGTTTTCAGGTCGAAGCGGGACGGGACTTGAACTATAAGGTGTGTTATCCCCGGGCGAGCTTCGATCGGCAGTCGATTGCCTGGGATCTGAATTACTTCAAATATTATTTTCTGCGGCTCGCGGGCGTTCCGTTTAACGAACAGGAACTCGAACACGATTTCAGCCGGCTGACGAAATTTCTGTTGAGCGCGCCGCGCGATTATTTTTTGTACCGCGATTTTCAATCGCGCAACATCATGCTGTGCGATGGCAGCCCATACTTCCTCGACTATCAGGGCGGGCGCAAAGGCGCGTTGCAATATGACATCGCGTCTCTTCTATATGATGCGAAGGCCGATCTTCCGCCCGAAGTGCGGCAGCAACTGCTTGATTTATATCTGGAGAAATTGACGACTGTGCTGGGGCGGCGCGACGGGGAACTGCGCGCGTCGTTCATGCATTACTACTACGCCTACGTCTATGTGCGGATCATGCAGGCGCTGGGCGCGTATGGGTTTCGCGGATTCTACGAGCGCAAGACGCACTTCCTTCAGAGCGTCCCATACGCGCTCGGCAACATCCGGTGGCTGCTGCACAATGTTGAACTGCCGGTCGACCTCCCGACGCTGAAGGAGGCCTTCAAGGCTATGGTCGCGTCGGAAAAATTACAAGGTGTGGCATCGGCAAAGGGCAAGCTGGCGGTGCGAGTTTCGAGCTTTTCTTTTCATCGCGGCCTGCCCAAGGATGAAACGGGAAACGGCGGCGGGTTTATCTTCGATGGCCGCAGTTTGCCCAATCCCGGGCGCGAGGAGCGTTATAAGGCATTCACGGGCAAAGACGTCGCGGTGGTCGAATATCTGGAGCAGCAAGAGAGTGTGCGCCAATTTCTGGCCAGTGTTATTGCCCTGGTGGATTCCAGCGTGAGCAACTATCAGAGCCGCGGCTTTAAAGACCTGATGGTTTCGTTCGGTTGCACCGGGGGGCAGCATCGGTCCGTTTATCTTGCCGAGCAGTTGGCGAAACACCTGCGTGCGACGAATGGCGTCGAAGTAATCCTCGTCCATCGCGAACTGGAGAAACCGAATTCATGAAAGCGATGATCTTTGCCGCGGGCCTGGGCACGCGGTTGCGCCCACTGACGAACGATCGGCCCAAGGCGCTGGTTGAGTTAGACGGCCGCACGCTGCTCGAAATCGTGCTCGCGCGCCTGCGTACCTTTGGGGTGAGCGAGGTGGTGATCAACGTCCATCACTTTGCCGACAAGATATGCGAGTATCTCGCGGCGCACAAGAACTTTGGCATGCGCATCGAAATTTCCCGTGAAGATGTATTGCTCGATACGGGCGGAGGGTTGAAAAAGGCCGCGCATTTTTTTCTTGCCGACCGGGAAAGCGTGGGGCGCGACGAGCCGATTGTTTTGCACAACGTCGATCTGGTGAGCAGCATCGATCTTGCCCGCCTGGCCGAGACTCACAAGGCCAAGCGCGCCCTTGCGACGCTGGCGGTGCAGGAGCGCGAGACATCCCGTTACCTGCTGTTTGACGAGGACCTGCGTCTGTGCGGGCGGTGCCTGGGGCGTGACGCGACCGCTGAGATGGTGCGCCCATCGCGGCATGTGCGGGCGCTCGCGTTTTCCGGGATTCACGTGGTCTCGCCACGCCTTCTTGGCAGGCTTAGCGACCTGGGCATTTTCTCCATCGTCACTTCCTACATGCGGCTGGCGGGCGAAGGAGAAATGATTCTTGGGTTCCGCGCCGACGAATGGTATTGGCGCGATCTGGGCCGTCTGGAAGACCTGGAAAAGGCTGCGAGCGAGCTCAAGCAGCGCGCATTGGGCGCGCCGTAGAGGGCTTTTGTAGAGCGCTGGCGCAGCCTGGTTCATCACAATTGCGCGTAAGGTTCATCACATCGCGATCGGCCCCTTTGAGGCAGAATAGCGACAAGACGGAAGCGCCCCGATGACAGATATTGCATTTTTCGCAAACGGAAGCCGTTCTGAGCCTTTCAGTTCGCCTCTCAACGTCCTGGAGCGTGCCATCGCTAAGCTGGTGGTTCTGGGGGACGAGGCCGGAGTCAGCTCGGAGCAGATGATTTTGCTGCTGGATGCGGGAATGACCGTGCCGGAGTTGCTGGAGTATGTGTTGACCCGGGCAGAAGAGTCGCCTGTGAGAAAGCATTCGACAAGCGTACGATTATGCTGTGTTGAGTCGCAAAGGAGCCAACATGTGCCGGATAGTGACTAGTTTGTGCATTGCAATGCTGGGAACGAGCGTTCTGCTGGCGACGGGCGTTGCGCAAACGGCGAGCAAATCCGCGCCCGCCAGCGCCGAGCCCATTTCCGGCAAGCAGCTTTACACTTCATACTGCGCGTTGTGCCATGGCGCCGACGGAAAAGGTGGGGGACCTTTTTCAGCGCAACTCAAGACGTGGCCTCCCGATCTGACGCAGCTGGCGAAAAACAATCACGGCACATTCCCGGAAATGCGGGTGACGGAGACTGTCGACGGCGAGTTCGCCAAACCTGCGCATGGCTCGTCGGAAATGCCGATCTGGGGACCCGTGTTTCGCTCCATGGCCCATGGGCACAAGGACAGTTCACAGGTGCGGATCGAAAGCCTGGTTAAATATCTGGAGTCTATTCAGGAGAAATAGGGGTACCGGGAGGGATAGCGCGCCGGGAGAATAAGCGCCGAGGCGTGCGCGTGCCCACCCCTGACCACCCCAAGCGTTTGCTGTCTGGCCGGGGATTCGGTAATCTCTAGCGATGCCAACTGGTCGAGGTTTGTCGACGATTGCCTCCGCGAATGCGGGTCCATCGTTTTTCCACCGGCGATGGATGGGTGCGTCAATCGTGACGCTCCTCCTAGTCTTGATTCCACTGCTGGAGAACGTTCACGCGCAGGACACGGGCAAGCCGCCGGAGCAGGGCGCGCAGGAAAATAAGCCGTCCAATGCAGGCGAGACCCTGGCGCGCGGCGTCTCCGACGCCGCCAAGGCGCCGGTCGAGTTTTTCAATCTGATGGATAAGAGGTCCTTGTTCTTTCCGGACATTGCCGCGAGCACGAAACCGATTTCGCCCGGCCAGAAGTTCGAATTATTCGTCGATAACAGCATTTCGTTTCACACCATCTTGTATTCGGCAATGGGATCGGCGATTGGGCAGGCGGAAAATTCTCCCACCGGCTTCGGAGAGGGCTGGGACGCATACGGAAAAAGATTCGGCTCGTCGATGGCGCGGCAGGCGTCCGGCGAATTCTTCGGCACCTTCATGCTCGCTTCGGCGCTGCATGAAGATCCGCGCTTCTTTCCAGAAAAAGATCCGAGCTTTGGTGGGGCCGTGAAATATTCTGTGAAGCGCCTTTTTGTCACGCGAAACGACTCGGGACAAGATGTCGCGAACATCTCCGGTTTGGTGGGTCCGTTGCTGGGCGAGGGTTTGGCGAACGCTTACTGGCCGGATCGAAACCGCACCGCGGGCGACACCTTGATGCGCTACGGCATAGATTTGGCGACTCGCGCCGGCGGCAACTTCCTGCGCGAGTATTGGCCGGTGTTTTACAAAAAGCTGAGTCACTCCAACTCGTCAGCCGGCGCAAGGCAGTGAGTGAAATGTTTCGGGGAGAAAGCTGCGTGGGCGTGCCCGTCCCGTGCATCCTAAATAAGGAAGGGTGCGCGAAGCGGCGCGTCGGCATCTCGAACGGCTTAGGTTTTGGGTGCTGCTTTCAAGGCGGCACAGCCCGGCACCAATTTCGACTCTACAAATAGGAGAAGTAGATTGCGGAAGCACTGGCATCATAAGCTGCTCTTTGTTCTTTGTATGGCTCTCATCACCGTTCCGAGCTTGGCGCAGGATGCGCCACGCGCCTTCCCGCGCTACAACTTCAACGTGGGCGGCGGGTACGGAATTGGCCGCGGCGATGTGGGCGGCTTCGTCGGCAACTCGTTCGAAGGCACAGGGGGCGCGGGTTACAACTTCAGTAAACTGTTCGGGGTCAGCGCCGAATACATGTACTACAAGCTTTCGTTCCGGCCGAGCGTCGCCAACACGCAATCGCTTGGCAGCGCCGACGGGTCCCTGAATGCGGTCTCGCTCAACGGCATCGTGCGCTCGCCATTTCATGTCGGCCCATGGGGTGCGTACGGAATTTTCGGCATCGGCTTTTATCGCCGCGACGTGTACTCCAACGCCGGGCCGCTGCGCGTCGGCTCGGTGTGCCAGCCGGCGTGGGTGTGGTGGGATATCTACTGCGTCAACGGCTTCGTTCCCGACACGCCTGCGCAGTCGCTCGGCAGCTTCAACAAGATTGCCGGGGGCTACAACTATGGCGGCGGCATTACCTACAGCTTGAACCGCTGGCATAAGGCGAAGGTCTATGCCGAGTGGCGCTACCACAAGGCGTACTTCAGCGATGTCGAGGATGTGGTGTGGCCGATTACGGTGGGGCTGCGGTGGTGAGTTGATGTGGCGCGCCCGGAGAGATTCGAACTCCCGACCTACAGCTCCGGAGGCTGCCGCTCTATCCAGCTGAGCTACGGGCGCGTTCTTTGAGTTTACAACCTCGGCGCACAGTCATCAAACCGCGGTTATTTTATGATGCAGCCGGCGCCGGCTCCGGCCAAATTGCGGTTACCGCCAATCCCACTACAATTCCGATCGAGACTTCGATAAAGCGGTGTAGCGCCACGATCCACGGGGCGGCCGTGTGCGGGATCAGAATTACGATTGCCAGCGTGATGCCGGCGAAGCGATAGGAATTTTGGAGGCGCAGAAGAGCGCAGACGAGGCCGACCACAAAAACTCCCGCGGCAAAAACCCACCACGCTGACGGCAACAAGCGCGCCAGCAACCCGCCGGCGATGGCCCCGAGCAGCGTGCCGATAAATCGTTCGAGGGAAATCTTCCAAGTCGCGCGCAGCGTGGACTGCATGATCACCAGCGTCAGGATCGCAGCCCAGTAGGCTTCGGGCAAGCCTGACAAGCGCGCGATGAGGAACGACGCAGTCGTGGCAATCGCCGTCCGGGCCGCCCCCGCAACAGACGGCCAGCCAACCCGCGATCTGGGAGACATTCGAACGTTCTCCTTCGCAGAGTCTCAGATGTTACGATGCGAACCCGTTGCCGCCGCTAGCAATCGTCGACGGTCCAGAAGCGCTCTGGATGATAGCCGAGGCGCAGCAGGCGGTTGCGCGGGTCGTGGCGCTTTCCGCACTTGGGGCAGGGAATAAAGCTGCGCAGGTGCATGCCCTGGCGATCGTAATTCTCGGCGACGGCGAAGCTCGCGCCACAGCTGCAAGGTATGAGGAACATGCGGACGTCTTTGCCGGAATCCGCCCGAACCCTGGCCTTGGAATTCTTCATCCGCCCTCTTCGACCGTCGCGAGCGACTTCCTCTTTCGCTGGTTCGACTGCAAAACTTTCTTGCGCAATCGCAGCGACTTCGGCGTCACTTCGACAAATTCATCGTCGGCAATGAACTCGATCGCCTGTTCCAGATTGAGTTGGCGGAAGGGGACGAGGCGGATGGCTTCGTCCGCGGTTGAGGCGCGCATGTTGGTCAGCTTTTTCTCGCGGACGGCGTTCACGTCGAGGTCCGAATCCTTCGCGTTCTCGCCGACGATCATGCCCTCGTAGAGTTCCACGCCGGGGCCGACAAATAGCTCGCCGCGCTCTTGCAGACCCCACAATGCATACGCGGTCGAAGTGCCCGATCGGTCGGCAATCAGCGCGCCCGTCAAGCGATGCGGAATGTCGCCCTGCCACTCCGTGTATCCATCGAACAGCGAATTCATGACAATGGTGCCGCGGGTATCGGTGAGCAGTTGGCTGCGCAGGCCGATCAATCCGCGGCTGGGCACGCGGAATTCGATGCGCACGCGCCCATAGCCGTGGTTGTGCATGTTGGCGACCTCGCCCTTGCGCGAGCCGAGCTGCTCCATCACCACGCCCACAAATCCTTCCGGCACGTCGATCGTAAGCTTTTCCACCGGCTCCATCAGCTTGCCGTCGATTCGCTTGGTTACGATCTCGGGCTTGCCCACCATCAGCTCGTAGCCTTCGCGGCGCATCATCTCAATCAGGATGGAAAGTTGCAGTTCGCCGCGACCCAGCACTTTGAAAGAATCGGTGGTTGGCGTCGCTTCGACGCGCAGAGAGACGTTGGTCAGCAGCTCTTTTTCCAGCCGCTCGCGCAGATTGCGCGAAGTAACGTATGTGCCCTCGCGCCCTGCGGAGGGCGACGTGTTCACGGTGAACAGCATCGCAATCGTGGGCTCGTCGATGGCGATGTGCGGGAGCGGCGCGGGATTCTCGACGTTCGTAATCGTCTCGCCAATCGTGATGCCTTCCACGCCCGCCACGGAAATGATGTCGCCAAGTTCGGTCTCGGTGATATCGGTGCGCTTGAGGCCGGAAAACGAAAACAGCTTTGTGATTTTCGTTTTGTGGAATGTGCCGTCCAGCTTGGCGATGGCCACGTCTTCGCCCGTCCAAAGCGTGCCGTTGAATACGCGGGCAATCGCCAGCCTACCGAGATAGTCGCTGTAATCGAGGTTGGCGACCAGAATTTGCAGCGGCCCCGCGGCATCGCCCTTGGGAGCGGGAATCGTGCTCAGGATGGCATCGAACAGCGGCCGCAGATTCTCGCCTCCACCTGTGATCTCCGTTGTCGCCGTACCCGTCTTCGCATTGGTGTAGAGCACGGGAAAATCGAGCTGGTCTTCCTTGGCGTCGAGGTCGATGAACAAATCGTAAATTTCGTTGAGCACTTCCTGCGGGCGCGCGTCGCTGCGGTCAATCTTGTTGATGACGACAATCGGGGGCAGCTTGGCCTCCAGCGCCTTGCCCAGCACGTAGCGCGTTTGGGGCAGCGGACCTTCGCTGGCGTCGACTAGCAGCATGACGCCATCCACCATTTTCAGCGCGCGTTCAACCTCGCCGCCAAAATCGCTGTGGCCCGGGGTATCGACGATATTGATCTTCACGTCGTGATAATGAATGGCCGTATTCTTCGCCAGAATCGTGATGCCGCGCTCGCGCTCCAGTTCGTTGGAATCCATGACGCGCTCGACGTGGTGCTCGTTGGCGCGAAAAGTGCCGCTCTGTTGCAGCATGGCGTCGACCAGCGTTGTCTTGCCATGGTCGACATGGGCTATGATTGCGATGTTGCGAATGCCTGAACTCAAATCGGTTCCCTTCGAGGGTTGCTATCCTCGCTTATTACTTTACTATGCGCGGACCGACTGGGCGGCGCGGCATCACGGAATTACATCGTCCTTTACAATGAATAAGTACAGTGAAAAACGCGAAGGAAACCACGGGATATGAGCATTTTGGGTTCACGCACTCTTTTTAAGGGGATACTTGTATTGGCAGGTCTAATCGCTAACAACCTTCCGGCAATGGGCGCCCAGGGCGAGTTTGGGCCGAGTAATCCTTTTTACGCCGCCAGCGAGTTGCCTTTTCACGCGCCGCCCTTCGACAAAATCAAAGACACCGACTACCAGCCAGCCATCGAGGCCGGGATGGCGCAGCAGCGCGCCGAAATGCGGATAATTGCAGATAACTCCGCGCCGCCCACCTTCGAGAACACCATTATCGCGATGGAGAAAACCGGCCAACTCTTTTCCCGGGTCATGCTTGTTTTTAACGGCGTCTCCGGCGCCAACCTGAATCCGACGTTGCAGAAGGTGCAGGATATCGAAGCGCCCAAACTGGCTGCGCAACAGGATGCCATCTTCCTCGACCCCAAACTTTTCCAGCGCGTCTCCGCGATCTACAAAGACCGCGCCTCGCTCAAGCTCGATCCGGAAGCGCTCCATCTTGTGGAGTGGTATTACAAGGAATTTGTGCATGCGGGCGCCAATCTCTCCGACGGCGACAAGGCCGATCTGAAAAAGTTGAATGAAGAAGAGTCCACGCTCTCGAATGCCTTTGTGACCAAGTTGCTCGGCGCGACCAAAGACGCTGCTTTTGTCACCACCGACAAAAACGCGCTGGCCGGATTCAGCGCCGCGCGCCTTGAGGGCGCGGAGCAGTCCGCCAAAGATCGCAAAGTGCCGGGCTACGTCGTTCCCCTGCAAAACACGACGCAGCAGCCTGATCTCGTTTCGCTCAGCGTGCGCGCCACGCGCCAGGCCATCTTCGAAAATTCCTGGAATCGCGCTGAGCGCGGCGGCCACAACGATACCCGCGACACCATTGCCCGCCTCGCCCAACTGCGCGCCCAGAAGGCCAAGCTGCTCGGCTTCCCCAACTACGCCGCGTGGCGACTGGAAGACCAGATGGCGAAGACTCCGGAGGCGGCCATCAAGTTTATGGACGCCCTCGTTCCGGGCTCGACTGGCCGCGCCGCCGCCGAGGCCAAGGATATTCAGGCCGTCATCGATGAGCAAAAAGGCGGCTTCACTTTGCAACCCTGGGATTGGGATTTTTATGCCGAGCAGGTTCGCAAGGTGAAGTACGATCTCGATGAATCCGAGATCAAGCCGTACTTCGAACTGAACAACGTTTTGCAGAATGGCGTTTTCTACGCCGCCAATCAGCTTTACGGCATCTCTTTCAAAGAGCGCAGCGACATTCCTGTCTACCAGCCCGACGTGCGCGTCTTCGAGGTTTCCAACGCCGACGGCAAGCCGCTCGCGCTCTGGTATTGCGACTACTTCAAGCGCGACAACAAAAACGGCGGCGCGTGGATGGATGTTTTCGTGAACCAGTCCAAGCTGATGGGTCTGCTGCCCGTCGTCTATAACGTCGCCAATTTCAGCAAACCCGCGCCCGGTCAGCCCGCGCTGCTCAGCTTCCGCGACGTGACCACCATGTTCCACGAATTCGGGCATGCCCTCCACGGCATGTTCGCCGACACTACGTATCCATCAATCTCCGGAACACAGGTACCTCGCGACTTTGTCGAATTTCCATCGCAATTCAACGAGCACTGGGCGACCTATCCGGAGGTCTTCAGTCATTACGCGAAGCACTACCAAACCGGCGAGCCCATGCCGAAGGAACTCGCCGCCAAAATCAAGAAGGCGGAGAAATTCAATCAGGGATACGCGTTGACCGAGGTTGTCGCGGCCGCCGAACTCGACATGCAGTGGCACACGCTGCCGGCCAGCGCGCCCGTCCAAAATCCCGACACGTTTGAAACCGAGGCCCTGGAAAAGACGCATCTTCTTATCGGCTCCGTTCCTCCGCGCTACCGCTCCAGTTATTTTTCGCACATCTGGAGCACCGGCTATGCAGCCGGTTACTACGCGTACCTGTGGAGCGAGATGCTGGACGATTCCGCTTATCAGTGGTTTGAAGATAACGGCGGCTTGACGCGCGCAAACGGCGACCGCTTCCGAAAGATGGTGCTCTCGCGCGGCAACACCGAAGACCTGCAAAAAATGTACGCGGCGTGGGCGGGCAGCGAGCCGAAGATCGAGCCTATGCTCAAAGAGCGCGGGTTGCTGCCAGAGGATGGGGCGAAGTAGGGTTCGCCTTGATTCCGGTGAAAGCGCTGGAGAAGCTAATGCAGGATGCGGAAATGCTGGCCGACGTAAAGGCCTACGATGCGCCAAGGCGCGTCTGGAAAACGGTGACGACGAACTCATCCCACTGGAGATCATCGAGCGCCGGTTGAGCGGCGAGCCCGCGCTCCGCATCTGGCGCGAACATCGCGAACTTACCCAGGAGCGGCCGGCGAAAAAGGCGAAGGTGTCGCGCGCCCTCATCGCTGCGATTGAAACGAAGCGCAAGACCGGATCGGTTGGGACCTGGAAGCGCTTGATGTTAGTTGGGAACAACTAGCATAGGCCGTCTAATTGTATGAAACATCGCGACCCACAAAAACATCCAGGGCCATTTCGTGGAATGCGAGTGGACTCGGAATTTGCTGGACTTCTTCTCGCGGCCAGCTTTCTGGTGTGGGCGCCGTCGGCCTGGACATCGGGAAGTTCTTCGTGCTGGGGGCGCTTGTGCTAGGAGTCGCGGTGGTCTTGCTGCTGCGCTTTATTCACAGAGGCAGCTGATCTTCTCCTAAACCCTGCTGTCACAACCCGCGATCGTATTCTCTGTAAGCTCTGCGCCCACCTGCGATGTTCCTTGCCCTCCCACCCGCAGCCGGTACCAGAGCACAATCGCTGCGAGCGAGAATACGAAGATGATTGTCGAGATGGCATTGATCTCCGGGGTGATGCCGCGGCGGAGGCGGCCCCAGATTTCGAGCGGCAGCGTGTTGTCGCGGCCGATGAGAAAAAAGCTGACGGCGATTTCGTCCATGGAGAGCGTGAAGATGAGGAGCGCGGCTCCAATAATGGAGAGCTTGAGGTTGGGCACCGTGATGCGCCAGAACGTTTGCCAATAGTTTGCGCCGAGGTCGAGCGAGGCTTCTTCCTGCGCGCGATTCAGCTTCTGCAGTCCAGCGAAAACTTCGGTCGTGGCAACGGAGATGAGCGCGGTGCCGTGGCCGAGAATGATGGTCACGAGGCTGAGCTTGACATTGACTTCGCGGAAGAGCATGAGCAGCGAGAGGCCCGTGATGATGCCGGGCAGAATCAGGGGAAGAAGAACCAACCGGCGGAAGAGCGCTTTGCCGGGGAACTCGGCGCGGTCGAGCGCCAGCGCGGCGGGAATGCCGAAAGCCAGAGCGATCGCCATGGCAGACACCGCGACCGTCAGGCTGTTGAGGACCGAATCCCAGATGGGACCATCCTGAAAGAGAATTCGATACCAGTTGAGGGTCAGGTTGCGCGGCGGAAATCCACCCACGCCTTGGCCGTTGAAGGAATAAATGATCAGAACGGCAATGGGCAGATAGAGAAAGGCGAAGACGGCGAGCGCATGAACGGTAAGCCAGCGCGATTTTTGGACAACTGGCACGCTTCCGCTCACGAGAAGCTCCATTTCTTTTCCACTCGCTCCGAGAAAAACAGCAGGCCGACGACGATCAGCAGCATGCAGAATGAAATGGCCGCGCCCAGCGGCCAGTTGTAGGCCGCGCCGAACAGGCTGACCACGATGTTCGAGATCATGATGCCGCTCGGGCCCCCGAGCAGCAGCGGCGCGAGGAAGTCGCCGAGGCTGAGGACGAAGGCGAACGTGGCGCCCGCCAGCACACCGGGAATCGAGAGCGGAAAAATCACGCGCCAGAATGTTTGCGCGGGCGACGCGCCGAGGTCATTCGAGGCCTCGATCAGATTGCGCGGAATGTGCTCGAGCGATGCGTAGATGGGTAGCAGCGTAAACGGGGTGTAAATGTGGGTTAGCGTGAGCACCACGGCAAACGGGCTGTAGAGCAGGAAATCAAGCGGGTGCCGCGTCAGATGCGCGTATTGCAGGAGCGTATTCAGCACGCCATCCGTGCCGAGAATCGTCTTCCAGGCATAGGCGCGCACGAGGTAGCTCACCCACAGCGGGGTGATGACAAGTTGGTAGTAAAGGTCTTTTCTTCTTGCCGCGCGGAAGGAGAGAAAGTACGCGAGCGGATAGCCGAGCAGCAATGAGAACAGCGTGACGCGCGCGGCAATCCACATCGAGCGCAGCAGCGTCTCCCAGTAAACCGTTTTGGTCGCGAGTTCCCGATAGTTGGAAAAATTCCACGAGTGAACGATGGCTTGCGACTCGGAGACCGACCAGAAGCTGTAGCAGAACATCAACAGGTAGGGAACCAGCAGAAAAACAGTGACCCAAGCGAGCGGCGGAACGGTAATGGCGACGCGATAGGCGCGGGAGAACATCAGGCGCGCTCCTCGGAGGGCCGGACGAGAACGGCGTCGGCAGGCGAAAATTCCAATTCCAGTTCGCCATTGCCGTCGATTGCGGGTCGGGTCGACGTGCGCAACGTGAGCACCTGGCCATCGGCGCACTCGACGCGCAACAACTCATTCGCGCCGTGGAAGACCTGGTCGCGCAACTTGGCCCGGAGGCGTACGGTGGCCGGCACGGTCGTTGGTAAGGAGGTCTCGCTGGGCGGCGCGCTCGAGTCGGCGACGCGGATGCACTCTGGCCGCAGCGAAAATAGGCCCGCGCCAGCGGGCGCCGTCGTCGGCCAACTCAGCGCTCCGCTGGTGGCCACGCCGTTGCGTACGTCGGCTTTGAGCAGATTTGTGTGTCCGATGAATTGCGCGGTGTAGGCAGTCGCGGGGCGCGAATAGATTTCGCGCGGGCTGGCAACCTGTTCGAGTTCTCCCGAACGAAGAAGCGCGATGCGGTCGGACATGACCATGGCTTCTTCCTGGTCGTGCGTGACGAAGATGAAGGTGATGCCGACCTCGCGCTGCAGCGCTTTGAGTTCGCCCTGCATTTGCCGGCGCAGGTTGGCGTCGAGCGCGGAGAGCGGTTCGTCGAGAAGCAACAGGCGCGGCCGGTTCACGAGCGCGCGAGCGAGGGCGACGCGCTGCTGCTGCCCGCCGCTGATCTTCGACGGTTTGGCCCTTGCGAAGGCGGACATTTTTACTTTTGCCAGCGCGTCGCTCACGCGCGACTCGATTTCCGACGAAGGACGTTTGGCAATGCGCAGGCCATAGGCCACGTTCTCTTCGACGGTCATGTGCGGGAACAGTGCGTAGTGCTGGAAAACAGTATTGACGCGGCGCCGGTAGGGAGGCTGCGTGTCCAGGCGTTCCCCAGCCATCCAAACTTCGCCCGCGGTCGCCTGCTCAAAGCCGGCGAGGATGCGCAGCAGCGTGGTTTTGCCGGAGCCGCTTTCGCCGAGTACGGTGAGGAATTCGCCCTCGGCGATTTCGAGGCTGATGTCGCGGAGGACGATATTCTTGCCGAAGTGCTTGGCTACGGCGCGCAAGGAGAGAAGAGGCTGCGCGTTCGTTTGCGTCGAGTTTGTGAATGCGGGATCGAAGGTTGTCGCCATAGCCACTAGTTTGTGAGCCGCAATCTTTTACGCGGACAAGAGCGTCCGCGCCACACTTGCTACTGCGCTGCTTTCACCTCGTTCCAGATTTCGTTGTACTTGGCGCGGCGCGGAACATTCTGCCAGAAGTAGAGACGCTTCTGGTAATTGTCGACGTCGTCGAGGTGGAGGCTCTTCACTTCTTCCGCGGTCATGAAGCGAGCGGCGTGCGGATTGGCGGGCGTGTAGCCGGTCACGTCCGTGACTTTCTTTTGCGTCTGAGCCTGGATCATGAACTCGAGAAATTTATAGGCGAGTTCTTTGTTGTCGCTGCCGGCGGTGATCATGAGGTGATCGATCCAGCCGGTGGTATTTTCCTTTGGAATTATTTCGCCGACGGGGAAATTACTTTTGCGAAGCTGGTTGGTCATGAGGGGCCAGCCCATGGCGATGACGACCTCGTGATTCTGAAACAGGTTGGTCAGTTCGCCGCCGGTCGACCACATCTTACGAATGTTTGGCTTCAAGTCGATCAGTTTTTTCTTGACCGCGTTGAGTTCGTCATCGCTCAGGTTATAAAGATGGCCGGGGTCGGGTTTGTCGTAGCCGAGAACCTGCGCGGCCATGTAGACGGTGGAGAGATCGTCCCACACGGAAATTTTCTGTTTCAACTTTGAATCCCACATTATGTTCCAGCTATCGGGCGGCTGCGGAAACATCGTGGTGTCGTAAATCAACGGGTCGGGGCCCCACATAAAGGGGACGCCGTAGACATCGCCCTTAACGCGAACGAGCGCGAGTGAAGTGAGTTGCGGGGAGAGTTGGTTGTAGGTGGGGAGTTTGCCGAGATCGAGAGGAGAGGCGAGGCCCGAGTTCGCGAGCATGGTGGCGACATCGCTGGAGGGAGAGATCACGTCGTAGGTTCCGGCACTGCCGCCGCGGAGTTTGGCAACGAGTTCGTCGCTCGAGCCCATGTAGGAGGCCGAGACCTTGCAGTGGTTTTGCTCTTCGAAGGCCTTGACGTATGAGGGATCGGCGTAACCTTCCCAGACGAGGAGGTTGAGGGTAGGAGTTTTCTTTGCGCAGGATGGGTAAAGGATCAGGCTCGCGGCGGCGAGGAACGCGAGCAGCATTTTGCGCGAGGTCATCTTGTTTTCCAACATTGTTTTATGCGGCAATGTTTTCTCCCGAGAACGTTATCTCTGACCGCGGCGTTTCAAAGCCAGCAAATAATGAACCGCGAACTGCGGCCGCAAAATTGAAATCATCAAATTAATGACATCGACAACCTGCAATGCGTTGACCTGCGATCCGAACTGCGCGTCAGAAAGTCGGGGGGGTGTTCACCCACAACAGCCAGGTCTCTCGCGGGCCGGGATTCTTCCAGCGATGGGGCGTGGCGCTTTCGAAATAAAAACTGTCGCCGCGCTTTAGGTGATACTCCTCACCGGCGAGGGCGATCTTGAGTTCTCCGCGTAAGACGAAGAGGAACTCCTCGCCCTGGTGGGCATAGGCTTCGCCGCTGCCGGAGCGGGGCTTGATGCGAAATAAATGGGGCTCCATGACGCGATGGCCGCCGGCGAGCAACTCCATGCGGACGCCCGGACCGGCCTGGAGGACCTTGCGGCGAGCGGGGCGGACGAGGGGAGTGCTGATTTCTCCGGCCTCGAAAAAATCGAGGATGTTGATGCGGTAGTAGCGGGCGAGACGGCGCAAAGTAGAGACGGAGGCGCTGGTCTGGGAGCGTTCGAGGGCGCTGAGGAAGCCGACGGAAACTCCGGCGGCGGCGGCGACCTCGGCCAGACCGACGCCACGCTGCACTCGCAACTGGCGCAAGCGCGCGCCGATGGCGGCCGAGGGATTGACGGCGCCAGGATCGATGGCGCCATCGCGTTTGAGCATTTCGACGATGGCAGGCGCGTTAAGGCCGCGCACCTTGCGCAGATAGCGGGCCTTCTTGAGCAGGCGAACGTCTTCTTTGGTGTAGAGACGATAGCGGCCGCGGCTGCGCTGGGGGCGGGTCAAACCGAGGCGCTCCCATCCGCGAATGGCGGAGGCAGAGATGCCGACAAGCTCGGCAACGTCGCCGATGGTGAGATGAACTTGGGCGTTCTCGGACATAAAGTGCAAGTGTCAGGTCTCAGGTGTCAGCGAAACAAGCGAGCGATCTGAGAACTGACGGCCTGAGAATCCGTTTTCTGCAAGAATAGGGCCTCGTCCGAAGTCGAGCACCCCCGTTTTGTGCACGAACCGGATGTTTCCGCCAACCTGTGAAGCGGGCGCCGTCAAGACAAATTCCGGAACCGGTTTTATGCCTGGCGATAGCGTTCCGAAACTTACTTTTCCGCTTGACAGATGGGAGGAGAAACTCTAACCTTGCGCGATTATAGCAAGGTTTGGGTTTCGCACAAGATCGAAAAAATCAGTTGCAAATTCGGATCCAGCCCCCCGAAGATCTGGAGGATCTGTCGATGACGCTGTCAAAGCCTTTCCCAATCGCCAAGTTTGTTGCCGTGATGGCCCTGTGCCTGATGTGCTCGACGCTGGTTGTGGCGCAGGGCACTGGAGGCCGCATCCTGGGCCGCGTTGCCGACCCGAGCGGGGCGGTGCTGGCGGACGCGAAAGTGAAGCTCACGAACGAAGCGACCGGCGTTACGCAGGAGACACAAACGAGCGGAAGCGGCGACTACGGCTTCCCGCAGGTGGCGGTGGGCACGTACACGCTGACGTTCGACCTGCAAGGGTTCAAGACCAGTGTGCGGAAGGCAGTGACGGTGGAACTGAACCAGGTTCTCACGCTGAATGCGACGCTGCAAATTGGCGAGACCAAGGAAGTGGTGGAGGTGAGTTCGGAAGCGCCGCTGGTGGATACGACGAGCACGCAACTGGGCGCGGTGATGGATAACCGTCAGGTGGCGAATTTGCCGCTCAATTCGCGCGACACCTATCAGCTTCTACAATTGCAGCCTGGGGTGATGTCGACGGTGGGCGCGACGAATTCTCTGGTTTACGGCAGCGACAGCGCGGGCGCTGTGTCAGTGAACGGAGGCCGTGGGCGCTCGAATAATTTTAGCGTGAATGGCGGCGACGCGAATGACTTGTTTGCGAACCTGCCGACGGTGCAGCCCTCGCCGGACAGCATTCAGGAATTCCGCGTGCTGACGAATACGTTTGACGCGGAGTATGGGCGGAACTCGGGGTCGGTGGTCAATGTGGTGACCAAGTCCGGCACGAACGAAATTCACGGCAGCGTGTACGAGTTTTTCCGCAACAAAGTGCTGAACGCGAACGACTATTGTTTAACGGGAGCGGAAGGGCTTCCGTGCACGAAGCCGCAGTTCAATCAGAACCAGTTTGGCGGCACGCTTGGCGGACCGATCGTAAAGAATCGGACATTTTTCTTTACGAGTTATGAAGGCCGACGCATCCGTCAAGGTATCGTCTCCCCGGCGGTGACCGTTCCCACCTCTCTTGAACGGCCGTCCCCCTCCAACACGGCGAACGGAACCATCGTCGGGGATTTTTCTCAGATCCAGGGAGGGACGCCGTTCGCAGGCGTTCTGACCAACTCCGCGCTATTGACGAACCGACCGGGTTGCCAGGCCGCGACGACGGCGATTGGCGGCGGAACCATTGCGGATGGCGCCAATTACTCCGACATTTTTCCGAATCAGCAAATTCCGCTGGCCTGCATGGATCCGACGGCGGTCGATCTTCTGCAATATGTTCCCGTCCCCCCGAACGGCGGCTCTTTGATCAGCACCGCGCCGACCAAGGCGATTCGAGGCGACCAGTTCACGGTGAAGATCGACCACCGGCTGAACGACAGACAGAACCTGAGTTTTTATTACTATTTCGACGATGCGCGCACGCTGAATCCGTTTGCGCTGTTCGAAAACGCGGGCGGAAATTTGCCGGGCTTCGGGGATGTGGTGGCGGAGCGCTACCAGCAATGGAACATCACGCACAACTGGACGATCAGCAACAGCACGGTGAACGAATTCCGGTTCAACTACAACCGCGAGGGGCAGGAGACGTTTCAGCATCCGGCGAATACGGAACTGGTGCAGAACTCGTGTCCGCCGGCGCAATCGTGGCTGGGCGCGAGCGTGCCGTGTTTCTACGGGGATAATTCCAGCGACCCGTTGGGCAGCTTGTATGGCATCCATCCATTTCTGAATGCCAACCGGGAAGGGCTGCCGTTTGTTTCGGTATCCGGAGGATTTGAAATCGGCAACGACTGGGAAGGCGAACTGCCGCAGGCGGGGAATTCTTTTCAGTGGGCGGACAGCTTAACGAAGGTGAAGGGCAACCACACGACGAAGTTTGGAGTGGATGTCCGGCGGCAGCAGTTTAACCAGACCTATTATTACAACGTGAATGGCGAGTTTAATTATTACGGCGGCGGCCCGAACGACGTAGGCGCGGTGGACCTGTACGCGAATTACCTGCTGGGCCTGGCGGACACATTCGGGCAAGGCTCGGCGCAAAGCGAAAATGTTCGGAACACGGGGCTGTATTTGTATGCGCAGGATAGCTGGAAGATCCGGCCGAATATTACGTTGAATTACGGGCTGCGGTGGGAATTGAATACGCCGCTGGCGGACAAGTCGCGGCACGTGGAGACGTTCCGTCCGGGGCAATCGTCGACGGTGTATCCGTGTGGCGGGCCGAACACGGACTGCGGCTCGCAGGATGCGATTGGGCTGGTGGTGCCGGGCGATCCGGGCGTGCCGCCGGGCATGACGCAAACATATTACAAGGCGTTTGCGCCGCGCATTGGAATTGCGTGGAGCCCGGGGAGTTCGGGGAAGACGAGCATTCGGGCGGGCTGGGGACTTTTCTACAATCCGATCGAGCAGTTGGTGCTGGCGCAGTTTGGGGCGGAGCCGCCGTTTGGCGGGAGCACGACGGTATCGGAGACGCAGTTCAATCTGCCGTTTCTTGGACAGGACGGCGCGACGACTTATCTGAATCCGTTTCACGGGATCATCAGTCCGCCGCGGGGAACGGCGCAGGATTGGTCGATTTTCGAGCCGATCGACCTGTACGGAGATTTCCAGCCGCACATGCGGACGCAGTATTCCGCGCAGTATAACTTTGGGATTGAGCGGCAACTGACGGGAGATATGAAAGTGTCGGTCGGCTACGTGGGGTCGCAAGGGCACCGGTTGCTGGCGACGCACGACATTAATTATGCGAATCCGCAAACCTGTTTGGACGTGATCGCGCTGGGCGGAGGGTGCGGACCTTTTCTGGAGGACTCGCCCTATTCGGTGACGGTGCCGGCGGGATTTCCTTTTCACATGCCGAATGGCTCGATTGTTACGGGGACCGGTCAAACGCTGAGTTTTGTTGGCTTGCGGCCGTATTCGTCTCCGCAGTGCGATCCCGCAACGGGGAGCGGATGCCCGGCGAATGGCGTGCCGGTATTTACGGGGATCTTTGCGCAGGACACGATTGCGGGGTCGGGGTATAACTCGCTACAGGCTTCGCTGGAGAAGAGGTTTGCGCACGGGCTGCAGTTTACGGCGGCGTACACGTACAGCAAGTCGATTGACGAAGCGTCGAGCTTTGAGGGAATTCTGAATCCTCTGCCGCACGCGAACAACAATGCGCTGTCGCTTTTTGATGCGCGTCACCGGTTTGTGATCAGTTACTACTATGACCTGCCGATTCGGAAGTACAACGGGTTGGCGGGGAAAGTGCTGAACGAGTGGGCAATTTCGGGGATTACGACGTACCAGACGGGGTTTCCGATTCACCTGACGTCATCGGCGGACAATGAGCTGATGAACAGCGACGATTTCGAATATCCCGGAGAGCCGGACCAGATCGCTCGCTTCCAGAAGCTTCACCCGCAAAGCAACGGGAACTACTACTTCAACCAGAACGGTTTTACGGAAAATGCCGTGGACAACACGGCGCCGCCGTGCTCGGCGGGCGCGGTGTATAACTGCTACGATCCGAGCCTGCTGGGACGGATTGGGACGGCGCCGCGAACGATTTGCTGCGGGCCGGGGATCAGCGAGACGGATTTCGTGGTGATGAAGAATATTCCGGTGAATGAGCGGACGCATTTCGAATTTCGCGGGGAGATATACAACATCTTCAATCACACGCAGTTTTATAATCCGGACGGGAACAGCAGCGACGGCTCGCAATTCGGGCAGGTGACGCAGGTGAAGGATCCGCGGCTGGTACAATTTGCGCTGAAGTTTTACTTCTAGGTTTTCGAAACGAAAGCGGGCGGTGCGAGCCGTCCGGCCCAATCTAATGGCTGATCTGCGACTCCAGCGGGCTCAGAAGGCGCGCTGAGGGCGAGGACTCCGGCCTGAGCAATTTTGGAGATCACAATGTATCCCGCACTCGATAAGGAGCTCGAAACATTCGAGCGCCGCACGCCTAAGTCCGCCGAAGCCCACAAGAAAAACTTGAAACGCATACCGCTAGGAGTGGCCAGCAATTACCGCGCGTACGATCCGTATCCGATTTTTGTGCAGGAAGGGAAGGGCGGAAAGTTTCGCGATCTGGATGGGAACGAATATATCGACCACAATTTGTGCTTTGGCGCGGTGATGGCGGGGCATTGCCATCCAGCGGTGATGAGCGCGGTGGAGAAGCGGCTGTCGACGGGCACGATGTTTGGCATGCCGCACAACATGGAGTGGGAACTGGCGGAGGAGATTTGTACGCGGTTTCCGGTGGAGATGTGCCGGTTTGGCAATAGCGGTACGGAAGTGACGATGCATTGCGTGCGGCTGGCGCGGGCGGCGACGGGGCGCGACAAGATCATCAAGTTTGAGGGCGGCTACCACGGGCTGCACGATGCGGCGCTGGTAAGCGTGAAGCCGCATCCGCCGGGGGACGACTTTGGAGACATTAAAAATCCGAAGGCGGTTTCAGGCGGGATGGGCGTTCCGAAAGCGAGCATTGCCAATGTGCAGATCGCGACGTTTAACGATCTGGAGACGGTGGAGCGGCGGTTTCGGGAAAATCCGGACGAGATTGCGGCCATCATTCTGGAGCCGATCATGATGAATGTCGGGCTCTGCTTGCCGCAGAAAGGATTTCTGGAAGGGCTACGGGAGCTGTGCGATAAGAACGGCGCGCTGCTGATTTTTGACGAAGTGAAGACGGGAGCGAAGCTAGGATGGGCGGGCGCGTCAGAATATTTTGGCGTGACGCCGGACATGATTTGCCTGGCGAAGTCGATTGGCGGCGGATTTCCGCTGGCGGCGTTTGGGACGCACAAGCGGGTGATGCAGCTGATCTCGGATCATAAGGTGTTTCACGGCGGGACGTATAACACAAATCCGGTTTCGATGGCGGCGGGACTGGCGATGTTTCGCGAGGTGTTGACGCGGGCGAATTATGCGCACACTGACAAGCTGAGCGCGAAGCTGACCGAGGGCTACCGGAAGATTGTTGCCAAGAGCGGGCTGCAGGCATACGTGGCGAGCGCGGGCGTGAATGGCGCGCTGATGCTGTATCCGGCGGAGATTAAAAACTATCGCGACTGGCTGGCGATTGACGTGGACCTGTGGCGGCATTACTGGTTCGGCATGGTGAACCGTGGCGTGATGCCGCAACCGTACTGGTGGGACGAGCAGTGGACGATATCCGTGCAGCACACGGAGGCCGACATCGATCAGCATCTGGCGGCGTTTGCGGATATTGCGGATTCGCTGGCGACGGCGCAGCACGAGCGGATGGGAGCGGTGGCAGCGCACTAACATCTGAACGGATCATCTGACCATCGGGTCATCTCAATTCACGCGAGTTCAGTTTTCGATGACCCGATGGCCCGATGTACCGATGACCCGATACACAATGGCCCGATGAATCAATCACCTGACAATCAGCCGCACCTCAAGCGGGTTCTTGGACGCTTCGACCTGGTGCTGCTGTTTGTGGTGGCGGTTTTCAATCTGAATGTGGTGCCGTCGATCGCGGCGAACGGCGGCGTGACGGTGTGGCTGTGGCTGATTTCGCTGCTGCTGTTTTTCTGGCCGCAGGGGATCGCGGTGATCGAACTGGCGCACCGCTATCCGGGCGAAGGCGGCGTTTACCTTTGGGCGAAAGAGGTGTTCGGCGACTTCCACGGATTCCTTTCCGGCTGGTGTTACTGGACGAACAACATGCTGTATGTGCCGACGGTGATGCTGTACTTTGTCGGCGTGTCGGTGTTTGCGATGGGGCCGGGGCATACGGCGCTGGCCGATAACAAGACGTTCGCGATGCTGGCGTCGGTGGCGCTGCTCGGGCTACTCACGGTGCTGAACATTGTGGGACTGGGCGTGGGGAAGTGGCTCAACAACGCGGGCGCGATTGGAACGTTCGTGGCGGCGGCGGTATTGATTGGGCTGGGAGTGACGGTGTGGTTGCGGTTTGGCACGACGGTGACGGCGGCGGATTTTCGTGTTCCGGCCGATCCACGGTTTGTATTGAATTCGTTTGGCGTGATTTGCTTTGGACTGGTTGGGCTGGAATTGGCGTCGGTGATGGGCGACGAGATTAAAGATCCACAGAAGACGCTGCCGCCGGCGGTGGCGTGGGGCGGAGTGATTTCGGGCGCGCTTTATATCGGCGCGACGCTGACACTGCTGCTGGCGATTGGCAAGAACGACATCAGCGTGCTGCAAGGAATTGTGCAGGCCGTAAGCCACATGGCGAGCCGAGTGGGCGTGGCGTGGATTATCACGCCGTTTGCGGTGATGCTGAGCATGTCGATTGCGGGAATTGGTTCGGCGTGGATGGGCGGATCGGCACGTATTCCGTTTGTGGCGGGGCTCGATTCGTATATGCCGTCGTGGCTGGGGCGCGTGCATCCGAAATATGCGACGCCGTATGCGGCGCTGATTGTGCAGGCGATCGTGTCGCTGGTGCTGATCGTAATTAATTTTTACGCGTCGGGCGGGGTGCAGGAAGCGTTTCAGACGATGCTGTCGCTGGCGGTGGTGTTGCAACTGGTGCCGTTTCTCTACGTGTTCGCGGCGCTCTTGAGATTTGCGATACGGCGGGATGTGGAGGGCGGACGTTACGGGCGCGGGACGCTGATTTTCGCGGGGGCATGCGGCTTTCTGACTACGGCGCTGGGGATCGGGCTGGCGTTTTTTCCGGCGAAGCAGATCACGTCGGTGTGGAAGTATGAGGCGAAGATGTTTGGGTTCACGGCATTTTTTCTGGTGCTGGCGGCGTTTTTCTTTTTTGTGTACGGCAGGCTAAAGCCGGATGCAGCGGCGGCGGCAGCTGTGGCGAAAGCGTAGGGGCGGTTGGATTATTCATGCGGGATTATTCCGGACGGAATGGAGCGGGAGGCGTAAATGCCAAGCGGAGTGCAAGCGGAAATCAAAACCTACCAAATGTTCATCGATGGGGAATGGGTTCGGAGCAAGACGAACAAGACATTTCCTGTGTACGATCCCTCGACCGAAGAGGTGATTGCGCAAGTACCGGATGCGAATGCGGAGGACGTGAACCGCGCAGTGGCGGCGGCGCGAGCGGCGTTTGACGAGGGACCGTGGGGGACGTCGACGGCGCAGGAGCGCGGGCGCGTGCTGTTTCGGCTGGCGGAGAAAGTTCGGCAGAATGTGGCTTTGCTGGCGGAACTTGAATGCCGCAACACGGGCAAGCCGATTGTCGAGGCCGAGTTCGACATCAACGATGTGGCGACCTGTTTTGAATACTACGGCGGGCTGGCGACGAAAGTTGTGGGCTACGTGAATCCCGTGCCCGACAACGCGATGAGTTTGTCGCTGAAAGAACCGGTCGGAGTGGCGGGACAGATTATTCCGTGGAATTATCCGCTGCTGATGGGCGCGTGGAAACTGGCGCCGGCGCTGGCTGCCGGCTGCACGTGCGTGTTGAAGCCGGCGGAGCAGACTCCGCTGACGGCGCTGGAAATGGCGAAGTGGTTTGACGAAGTGGGACTGCCGAAGGGCGTGGTGAACGTGATCACGGGCTTTGGCGAAAGTTGTGGCTCGCCGCTGGTGAAGCATCCAGACGTAGACAAGATTGCATTTACGGGATCGGCTGCGGTGGGCAAGATCATTGTGAAAGAGGCAGCGGACACGGTGAAGCGGGTGACGCTCGAGTTGGGGGGGAAGTCGCCGAACATCTTTTTTGCGGACGCAGATTTTGAAGCGGCGATCGATGGCGCGCTCTTTGGCGTGTTCATCAATCAGGGCGAGGTGTGCTCGGCAGGCAGCCGGATTCTGGTACAGAATTCGATTTACAAAAAATTTGTCGAGGCGATGACGGAGAAGGCGAAGAAGATCAAGCTGGGACCGCCGCTGGATCGCGAGACGAAGATGGGCGCGCTGGTGAGCAAAGAGCAGTATGAGCGGGTGCTCGGGTATCTCGACATTGGGAAGAAGGAAGCGAAGGTGGCGTCGGGCGGCGGGCGCGCGGAGAAGTTCGCGAAGGGATACTACGTGCAACCGACGATTTTTTATGATGTGGACAACAGCGCGCGGATTGCGCGGGAGGAGATCTTTGGGCCGGTAGCGGCGGTGATTCCGTTTGACGACGAGAAAGACGCGCTAAAGATTGCGAACGATTCGCCGTATGGGCTGGCGGCGGCAGTGTGGACGCGCGACATTTTTAAAGCGATGCGCACGGTGAAGTCGCTGCGCGCCGGCATTGTGTGGGTGAACCACATGCAGCCGACATATGTTGAAGCGCCGTGGGGAGGCTACAAGCAGTCGGGATTTGGGCGCGAACTTGGGCCGTGGGGGATCGAGGAGTATCTGGAGACAAAGCAGGTGTATATCAACTTGAATGAGGCGCCGATTGGGTGGTACTGAGGGCGGTTGCCGGTTGCCAGCAGCCAGTTGCCAGTGAAGCAACCTTGGCGCGGTTGAGATTGATCCGATTCTGAGACCTGACGACCGACGACTGAAGACTGAGAAACCCAGAATTGAGACTTAGAGTATGTCTACGATTCAACTTCGCACTTCTGTTCCGGGGCCGCGGTCGCTGGCGCTGATGAAGCGGCGTGATGCTGCGGTCGTGCGCGCGGCTTTTCACGCTACTCCTATTTTCGTCGCGAAGGCCGAGGGCGCGGTCATTGAGGACGTGGACGGCAACCGGATGATTGACTTCGCGGGCGGGATTGGTTGCGTGAATACCGGGCATCGCGCGCCGGCGGTGATCGATGCGGTGCGGCGGCAACTGGATCGATTTCTGCACACCAGCTTCAACGTGCTGCCTTACGAGAGTTACGTTGCGGTGTGCGAGAAGCTGAATGCGATTGCGCCGGGCAAGGGTACGAAGAAGACTCTGCTGGTGAATACGGGCGCGGAGGCGACGGAGAATGCGGTGAAGATTGCGCGCGCGTATACGCGTCGGCCCGCGATCATCGCGTTCGAAGATGCGTTCCACGGACGTACGTACATGGCGATGGCGATGACGAGCAAGACGCATCCGTACAAGGCGGGGTTCGAGCCGTTTCCGGCGGAGGTGTACCGGATTCCGTATGCGTATTGCTATCGGTGTTCGTATTCGCTGAAGTATCCGGCGTGCGAGGTGTTTTGCGCGAAGCATATAGAAGATACGTTCAAGCGCGTGGTTGCGGCGGAATCGGTTGCGGCGGTGATCGTCGAGCCGATCTTGGGGGAAGGCGGATTTGTTACGCCGCCGGCGGAGTTTTATCCGACGCTCACCGAGATTTGCCGGAAGCATGGAATCCTGGTGATTGCCGACGAGGTGCAGACGGGTTTCGCGCGCACGGGAGCGATGTTTGCGTCCGAGCGGCTGGAGCTCGATCCGGATATGGTGACAACGGCGAAGTCGCTGACTGGCGGATTGCCGATGGGAGCGGTGACGGGGCGCGCAGACATTATGGACGTTGCGGGATCGGGGCAACTGGGGGGAACGTTTGGTGGAAACCCGGCGGCGTGCGAAGCCGCGCTGGCAGTGCTGGAGACGATCGAGAAGGAGAACCTTTGCGCGCGGGCGAACGCGCTGGGCGAACGCTTTCGGAGGCGGGCCGCGAAATGGCAGGCGCAATGGGAACTGGTGGGCGAGGTTCGCGGTTTGGGTGCGATGCAGGCGCTGGAACTGGTGCGGCGGAAGGCGACGCGCGAACCGGCAGACGAAGAGACGAAGCAGGTGGCACAATATTGCTATGAGCATGGGCTGGTGCTGATCACAGCGGGTTCGTATAGCAATGTGATACGACTGCTAATGCCGCTGGTGGTGACGGACGCGCAGATGGATGAAGCGATGGATGTCATGGAAGCGGCGCTCGCGCATGTGACGCAGAGGAAGCCTGCGCTGACCGCGTAGTTGTAAGGATTGGCTAGATTGAAAGTGAGGATTAAATGACGACGGCGACTGACACTCCGACGATGACGGGCAAAGAGATTGTCGACTTGACTAAGAAACATACCTTGTATGAGTGGTCGGCGCAGTCGAAGGTCGATCCGATTCCGGTGGCGCGGGCGAAGGGGATTTATTTCTGGACGCCGGAAGGGAAACGCTTCATCGACTTCAACAGCCAGTTGATGTCGGTAAACATTGGGCACGGCGATGAGCGGGTCATTCAGGCGATCAAGGAGCAGGCTGAGACTCTCTGCTATGCGAATCCGTTCATGGCGACTGAGGTGCGCGCGCGGCTGGGACAGAAGCTGGCGGAAATCACACCGGGCGATATTGATACGTTCTTCTTTACGAATGGCGGAGCCGAGGCGACCGAAAACGCGATCAAGCTGGCGCGCTTCTTTACGGGTCGGCACAAGATCATCGCGCGCTATCGTTCGTATCATGGCGCGACCGCGGGAGCGATCTCGCTTACGGGCGATCCGCGGAGATGGGCCGCTGAGCCTGGGATTCCGGGCGTGGTGCGGGTGATGGATCCGTATCACGGGATTGAGCGCGGATGGGATTCGGCGGAAGATTCGCTGGCGATGATTGAGGAGACGATACAACTGGAGGGTCCGCAGACGATTGCGGCGTTTATTCTGGAGACGGTGACGGGAACGAATGGGATTCTGATTCCTCCCGATGGATACATTGAGGGCGTGCGGAAACTGTGCGACAAGTATGGGATTCTGATGATTGCCGACGAAGTGATGGCTGGTTTTGGGCGCACTGGAGAGTGGTTTGCCATCGATCATTGGAAGGTTGTTCCCGATCTTATCTGCATGGCGAAGGGACTTACTTCGAGTTACATTGCGCTGGGCGCGGTTGGAATGCGTCATGCGATTGCGCAGCATTTTCAGGACAAGGTGTTTTTTGGCGGGCTGACTTACAACTCGCATCCGATGGGCTGCGCGACGGCGCTGGCGACGATTCGCGTGTATGAAGAAGACAATTTGATCGAGAACGCGCGGAAGATGGGCGCGGTGATGAAGACGCTGGGCGCGGAGTTGCAGAAAAAACATCGCTCGGTGGGCGCGGTGCGATCGATTGGACTTTTTGGAATTGTGGAACTGGTGCGGAGCCAGAAGACACGGCAGCCGATGGCTCCGTTCAACGGCACGTCGGATGAGATGGCTGCGCTGGGGAAATTTTTCCGCGAGAACGGACTGTATACGATCGTGCGCTGGAACTCGTTTTATACGAATCCTCCGCTGTGCATTAACGAGGAGCAGTTGCGCGAGGCGTTTGCGATTATCGATCGCGGGCTGGAGATTACGGATAAGGCCGTGGTGGATTAGGCGGTCGTCGTTGGTCGTTCGTCGCTGGTCGTTCTTTGTTCGTCATTTGCCTGTCGTCGTTCGTGGTTTGATCTCGACGCAGAGAGTCGTCCTTGTGGTTTCGAATTCTTCCATTTTGGAATTTCTTGTGGGGGGTACCCCCCTCCCCCACCCCCCTGCCGCTGTCTAATGGAATCAGAAACTTAGAATAAGTTGGACCGCAAAGTATTCAAAAATATAGACTTGAACTTAGTTATCGCAACTCTTTTTCTTAGTTATGGTTAGGTGCGATTTTCGGCAATTTTTCGATTTTGTGCCTGCCAAAGTCTTGAGGAATAGGGACTTATAGGCAAAGTCTTGATTGCATGGTAGTTAGGGACCTGAAATCCGCCTGTTTTGCGTTTCTTGCAGTTGTCTTCTCTGCAAAGTATTGATTCTAAATAGAGAAATCTGCAAAGTATTCATAAAAAACGAGTTAAATGGCATGCCGTGCGGTGCTGGAGATTTTCAAAGAACTCATTCGCGGGATCCCGGTGAACGTAAGAAGGTCAGCCGAAGGGCGCTTGCACTTTAATGTGCTGTACTTAGTTGAGGTGAGTTATCGGTCTTAAGTCAAGGCATTTTTCTGAGGCTTATTGAGGGGTGGGGTAAGTAAAATTGAGATGTTACGTCAATTGCAGCACGTCAGTCCCGTGCGATCGAAATGCCCGGTCCGAAAATTGCGGTCTTAGTGGGCAAGGAGACGCCACGTTGCCTCCCCCACCCCGTCACCTCGGACTGTGAGGCGGGTCACTGACTCTTCCCTAGTTTCTTGTGCAGAGTGCTCCGCAGCAGTCGCGCCTTCCCAGACTGCCGTACCTGGTCGTACTCTCGGCCAGCAAGCGCAAGGTCGCCGTCCGTCGACTGGGCTACATTTCAACGCGGACCTCACTAGGAGATAAAATATGCGCGCTTCTGTTTCCCTCATTCGTCTCGCTCTGACTCTTTCTATTGGGCTGTTCGCGGTGGCCCAGGAAACCCCTAAGAACTCGCCCCCTGCCGCTGCGCTTTCAGAGAACGCGGCCGGCCCCCTCGTCACTTCTAAAGCCGTCAAGACTGCCGCTCCGTACGGAACAGCCAACTACCTGCCTCTGTGGACGGGCCTGAACACGATCCAAAACTCCGCGGTCTACCAGTCGGGTTCGAACATTGGCATTGGCACCACGTCGCCGGCGGCCACGCTCGACGTAAACGGGAAGATCAACGCCGCGACCGGCTTCAATCTGGGAGGCACGTTGTTCGCCTTCGGCTCGTCCGCAAACAGCAATGTGTTCCTCGGGTTCGCGGGGAATGGCACGATGACGGGAGGCGCCAATACCGCAACCGGCTCGGGGGCTCTCTCCTTTAACACCACGGGTACCTGGGATACCGCCAGTGGCACGCAGGCGCTCTTGTTCAACACCACGGGCAGCGGCAATACCGCCGTTGGCACTTTAGCGCTCCAATATAACACCACTGGCGGCTATAACACCGCGACCGGCGCGGGTGCGCTGCGCTCCAACACCACGGGCGCCGTCAATACCGCCAGCGGATACTACGCGCTTTTCGAAAACACCACGGGCAGCTCGAATACCGCCAGCGGTCTGCAAGCGCTTTACTCCAACACCACGGGCTACGAAAACACAGCTACCGGCTACGTAGCCCTTTCAAGCAACACAACAGGAGGCAACAATACGGCCAGTGGGGAAGACGCGCTAGGGGGTAACACTACGGGCAACCAAAACACTGCCGTCGGCGCCGCCGCGCTCTATTCCAACACCACGGGCAGTGATCTTACATGCATCGGTTACGAATGCAACGCAGGCGCCGACGGCCTTAGCAATGCCACTGCGATCGGCGCTCATGCCATGGTCGGTGCCAGCAACGCGCTGGTGCTGGGAGGCACTGGCAAGTGGGCGGTGAAGGTGGGCATCGGCACCACGACTCCTTCCAATATTCTCACCATCGCGCAAGGCGCAGGGCAACCGGTGAGCGATGGCTGGGCAACCTTCAGTTCGCGGCGGTGGAAGACCAACATCCAGACGCTGCACGATGCGCTGGGAAAAGTCGAGCAGTTGCGCGGCGTCTCTTACGAGCTGAAAGAAAGCGGCAAACACGAAGTGGGTGTGATTGCCGAGGAAGTGGGAGCCGTTGTGCCCGAGGTGGTCACCTGGGAGGAGAATGGAAAGGACGCGCAGAGCGTTGACTACGGACGGCTCACGGCACTGCTGATCGAGGCGACGAAGCAACAGCAGGCACTGATCCGGAAACAGCAAGAGCAGATCCGGGCGCAGCAGGCGCGAATTAGCGCGCAGCAGAGGCAGATCCAGGCTGAGCGCGCGGAAAGCGAAGCACGATTTGCCCGGCTCGCTTCGCAAGTAAACGCAATCCAAACCTCGCTCAAAGCAAATGGTGGAGCGAAGCCAGAGGTTCGCGCGGTGAAGGCGGAGGGGACAACGGTTCGTCAGTAACGGCGCGGGAAGGGAGGGGTCATCCGGACGATCGGCTGACCCCTTTTCTCGTTTGTTCCGCAGTAACTGTTTCTATCAGGCTTTTAGCGCAAGCTTGCGGCGCCTGTGCGGCCGTTGTGGCCAAAACCCTTGTTGGCGGCGGAGTTAATGAGCGTAATCCGGATTTTTCGCCAACTATTGGGCCATCTCGGTCCCCGTGAGTGCCATTACGCAACTCTTGAATGAAGGCTAATCTCTTAATTGAGCAGGCTTCGGGGGAGGGCTGTTCGACTAACGTCCCATGACTCGTAAGAGTTTGGGGCGTTTTGTTTTGGTCCTGTCGTTTGGCGTAATGGCGACGTTTCGACAGTCAGGATCTACCTGCCAGGAGGGCGTCGGCCTGCTTTTGTGCCTGGTCAAGGTCGGGGGAAATGAGACTTGCCCTTTGTCGAGCGGCCTGGGCTTCGGCGGAACGGCCAGCCTGTTCCAGCGCGTGGGCAAGAAGCAGGTACGCGATATCAGTCGGCGCGACCGCGATTGCGTCTGAAAATTGCTGGATGGCCGCGGCCAAATCACCATCATGCTGGGCGACCAGGCCGAGCCCGACGAGGGCGTCTGGGCGCGCCGGGGAGAGCTGGAGCGCCGATTGGTAGGACTGCTGCGCATCCGGATAGTCGCCCATCTGGCGGTAGGCGGATCCAAGGCCGGTGTAGGCGCTGGAGCGGAGATAAGGATCGCCGGGGTGAAGAGCGACGGTTTTGTAACGCTCGATGGCAGCGGGGAGGTTGCCGCGCTGATGTTCGCAGGCGCCGAGGCCGAGGACGGCGGGAAGATGATCGGGATCGATGGCGAGCGCAGCGCGAAAATGTAGAGCAGCCTCTTCCGTCTGCCCCTGTTGATCAAGGTAGATGGCTAAACCGGTGTGGGCGACGAAGTTGTTTTGGGTGACGGCAAGCGCGCGCAACCAGGCCGTGGGAGTGTTGCGCCAGAAACCGATTTGACGATGGGTGGCCACGCTGAGTGCGACGAGAATCACAGCGGCGGCAACAGCGACGCTGGCGCGCGGGACCTTGGCCCGGCGTGCCCAGTCGGCGACAGTCCATACTGCGATCACGAAGAGACCGATGAACGATATGTAGGCGTAGCGGTCGGCCCTGGCTTGCTGGCCCACCTGTAGGAGTCCGATCATGGGGACCATCGAGACGAGAAACCAAAGCCATCCGACGGCCAGATAGGGCCGGGCACGCCATAGCGAGAGCGCAATCACAGTCGCGAAAACGAGCGCCACTGCCGCCGCGCCAACTTGCCAGGCGGGAAACAACTTAGTGGGATGGGGATAAAACAATGTGAGACCCGATGGCCAAATGGAGATGGCCACGTAACGCACATAAGAGATCAGGGCATTTTCGATCCGGATGAACATGATGCGGTGAGCGGCGAAAGGGCGCAGAGCATGCGCGGCGTGCTGAGCGATCAAAGTGACGACGGCGCTGGCGACGGCAAGAAGAAGCAGGGGCTGCTTTTCCAGCACGAGGAAGGTGAACGAAAAGCGCGACGCGTTGGGACGCTGGGGGGCAGCGGCGGTCAGGTTGTGGAGCGGCGGCGGTGACGATGTGGCCATGCGACGGAGCGGCCAGTAATCCCAGAGTAAGAGAAGAAAAGGGAAAGGAATGGCCTGGGGCTTACTCATCAGCGCCAGTAAGAACAGAAGAAAGACCAAGGCGTAGCGGCTAACCTTCGGCTGACGCGCATACCATCCGTAAGCGAGCAAGGCGAGTAGAAAGAAGAACGTGCTGAGGACAGTCTTGCGCTCCGCGGCCCACGCGACCGATTCGACATTGACGGGATGGAGAGCAAACAGCGCAGCCACCATCAGGCTGCGAGCGGTGAATCCGGTGGCGCTTTGGAGCAGCAGGAAAAGAACCGCAGCATTGATTGCATGCAGCAATGCGTTGACGAGATGATGCTCGCCCGCATGCAAGCCGAACAACTCACAATCCAGGGCATGCGACAGCCAAGTGAGCGGATGCCAGTTGCCCATTTCGAAGGTGGCGAACGACCATTTCACCGTAGGCCAGGTGAGTCCGGCCTGGACATGATCGTTGTCGGTGATGTAACTGTCGTCGTCGAAGTTGATAAACGCGTTGTGAGTGACGGGGAAATACACCGTGAGAGTGACACCGATCAACAGCAGACAGAGTAGAAGCGTGCGTTTGGCGGGGGAGCTAGACAGCCCCGGGTCTTGGGCTGGAATTTCCATAAGCTTTGTTATGAAGCTCGCTCCAAGGGTTCGGCGCCGGCTTCGCCCGCCTCGTGGTATTCGGCGTCCTGATTTACGGCCCAGACATCGTACTTACGCTCGCCGGCTAAGATGTTTTTGGCGGTAAGCATGGCGGTCATCATGGCGTGATCCTGATTGTTGTACTTGTGCATGCCGTTCCGGCCGACCAGATGAAGAGTGGGGAAGTGCTGGTCGAGGGCGGCGCGAATGGTGTCGACGTGCTGCTGATAGGTGTCGTCGTAAACGGGGTAGGCTTTCTTTTGGCGAATCACTACGCCATCGACGATGTCGGGGCCGCTGGCTAAATTGATTTGCTGAATTTCTTTTTTCGCGAGCGCGATGAGGTCGGCGTCGGGCGAATTCCAGAGGCCGTCGCCTTCGAAGCAGAAGTATTCGAGGCCGTAGGAAGAGTAGGCGGGATCGGGGACCATTTCGGGCGACCAGGATTTGTAGTTCTGCACGCGGCCGACCTGGACGGCGGGGTCGTGGATGTAAATCCAGTTGTCGGTGAAGCGGCCCTGGTCGTGGACGATGAGGCCGACGGTGAGGAAGTCGCGATAGCGGAGAGACTGAGCGGCGTGGAGGATGTTCGCGGGGAGGCGCGGCTCGATTTCGGAGACGAGTTCGCGGATGGGCATGGAGGAGACGAGATGCTCGCCGCGAAATTCTTGCGTTTGGCCGTTGATGTCGCGGGCGGTCACGAGCCAGGTGTTGGTAGCGGGATCGAAGCGGCAGGCGGTGACGGCGCGGCCGAGAAGGACTTCGCCACCTTGCTGACGAACTTTTGCGGTGCAGCATTCCCACATCATGCCGGGACCCATACGGGGATAGCGGAAGGTATCGATGAGAGTTTTGACGACCTGGGAGCGGTCTTTAGGCTTGCGCTGCGGCAGGAGCGCGTGTTTGATGGCGGAGCCGAGCGAGAGGCCTTTGATGCGCTGGGCGGCCCAGTCGGCGGAAATTTCGGTGCACTTCATGCCCCAGACTTTCTCGGTGTAGGTTTTGAAAAAAATCTGGAAGAGACGCTCGCCGAACTGGTTGACGACCCAGTCCTGAAAAGTTCTTGGATTGGGCGTTGGGCTGAGGCGGGCGCGGGCGAACGAGGCCATGCAGCGGGTGGACTCGAAGATGCCGAGTTTGGAGAGGGCCTCGAAGGGCTTGAGGGGGTAGGTGTAGAACTGGCCGCGGTAGTAGATGCGCGAAGAGCGCGGGCGGGTGAGCATGTCAGGGCCCGCGATCTCGGTCCAGAGGTCTTCGACTTCGCGGGACTTGGAGAAGAAGCGATGGCCGCCGATATCGAAGCGAAAGTTTTTGTAGTTGACGGTGCGGGAGATGCCGCCGACGTATTCGGGGTCGGCCTCAAGGACGAGGACGGAGGCGCGGTTTTTGGAAAGTTCGTAGGCGGCGGTGAGTCCGGCAGGGCCGGCGCCGACGATGATGGCTTTGAAGGTTGGAGAATTCATGTTGGGGGAAATGACGCTACATTCTCGCATACTGGAGGTGAATGCGTGGCGGCGGAGGAGGTCAAAAGCTTTCACCACGGGGCATATGGGGGCAAGAGGGGGAGTCGAGAGCTTGCAACCGCAGACAGCGCGGAGTTTTTTCGCGGAGGGGGCGGAGGGGACCGGGAATGTTGTGGACGCCGGCGCTACGTTTTTGCTGGCGAAGCTGTTGTGTATGTACGAGTGCTAGTAGTACTACGCGAGATCGGCAGTGGGGCGGGATTTTGAACGTTGAATGCACAAATGAGAGGGAGATTTGCTTGACGGAGCCGAGAAAATGCGGTGTATACTTGGGCTCACGCAGTGCCCCCGCTGCCGCAATCAGGTTCTAAGATCAAACTTTAACTTCAAAACTCAGGCTCGTGTGGCGCCTGCGTGCAACGGTTGTAAGAAGGGCTTCCCAGGGTCGGCCGACCTCCTCATGAGTTCGGCCAGAAGTTCGATTTCAATCTAAAAAGGAGAGTTTCTATGCGACGTACAGTTTTGTTGTTGGCGATTGTCGCCTCAGTGGTGGTTGTGCTTGCGGGATTTGCCGCGGGGCAGGAAGCGGCCCGGGGGACGGTGATCGCGCCCGCGAGCACGCAGGGGACGCTAGGCTTGCCGGTGCATACCCACTTGTTCATCTTCATCCCGGAGGGCGGAGTGAATCCGGACGCAGGGCCGACGGGAGAGACACCGGCTTCGATCGGTTGCATTTATGGGGTGACGAAGAAGACGAAAGGCTGCCCGAAGAACGGGACGGTGATTCCGACGGGCGGAACGAAGGCGATCGCGGTGGTGGAGTACGGCTCGACTTCGACGCTGCAGAGCGACGCGAAAACTTTTTCGACGCAGTTTGGGTTGCCGGCGCCGAACATTACGGAGATTTGCGCGACTGGCAAAACGTGTCCGTCGAACAACGGTACGGGATGGGACGTAGAAACCTCTCTTGATGTGCAATGGGCACATGCGATGGCGCCGAACGCGGCGATTTATGTGGCCGAGTTCTCGAACGATCCGATCGGCGATGGAGCGGAGACGGATGCCGCAAAGGCAGTGGCGGCGTTGGGTGGTGGAGAAGTCTCCAATAGCTGGACCTACAACGGCGGAGAAGGCTGGTGCGGTTCCGGCGATTGCGAGCTGCAATACGACTCCTATTTTGTTTACTCCGGCGTAGTCTTCTTCGGGTCGGCGGGCGACAGCGGAGCGGGCGCGGCCTATCCCAGCATTTCGCCGAATGTGATATCGGCAGGCGGAACATACATCCTTCGAAATGGGAGCGGCTCCTACACCAAGCAGACCTGCTGGGGGGGCAGCGGAGGCGGACCGAGCGCGGTTGAGCCGATTCCTTCCTATCAGAATGTGATTTCGAAGATCGTGGGCAACTTCCGCGGCTCACCGGATATGGCGGCGGATGCGAGTCCAGCGAGCGGCGTGTCGGTGTACAGCACGACGGGCTGCAAAGGATGGTGCACGGTGGGCGGCACGAGCGTGGCCTCGCCGGTACTGGCGGCAATCGTGAACGCGGCGGGCGGATTTGAGGCTTCCACCGTGGACGAGTTGACGAAGGTTTATGGCGAGTACGGAGTTGCAAAGACGTACAAAAAGGATTTCAACGACGTTACGATCGGCAACAACGGCTATCCCGCCCAAAAGGGCTGGGATTACTGCACGGGCGTTGGGGCACCGAAGTCGCTGAAAGGCCTGTAATCGCTGGTTTCTGCGTTTAAGCCCTCCCGAAAGGGAGGGCTTTTTTGCTGAAGTGGGAAAGACGAGTTGGTTAAGGCTCGAGGCCGACTTTCTTTTCTAAGGCGAGGTAGCGGGGATCGGAGCGGATGGGATCGAAGAGGGGATCGACCTTGATGTAAGGAACCTGGGGCTCGCGAATGTCGGCGGACTTGAGGAGGTAGGACATCGCGTTTTCTTTGTCGCCGAGGTAGGAGTAGCCGAGGGCGAGTTGGTAGGGGGAGACGAAGGCTGGACCCTGGTAGGCGGCGGCGTGCTCGAGAGAGTCGCGCGCTTTGACTGGATCGCCGCGGCAGGCGCTGGCGAGGGAGAGCAGGAAATCGGAGAGCGGGGAAGGATATTTCTGGAGCATCCACTGCGAGTGTTTTTCGGCGTCGGGGCAGTTGCGCTCGGTGGCGGCGAGGAGGGCGAGCAGACCGTGACCGGCGAGCCAGTCGGGGCTGGAGGCTAAAGTCTCCTCGAGTTTCTGGCGGGCTTCGGGATATTTGCGCTGGAAATAGAGGCCGTAAAACTGGTTGACGCGGGGCGACTTGCCGAGAGGGTCGAGTTCGAGGGCGGCCTGCAAGTGGGCGGTGCCTTCGTCAAAGCGGCCGCGGGTGATGAGGGAACTGCCATAGCGCTGCTCGGTGGGAGCGCCGGCGCCCTCGGCGAGGGCGGCTTTGAATTCCTGTTCGGCGCGGGGCCAATCCCAATCGCGATAGTAGGCGAGAGAGGCGAGGAGGCCGTGGGCATCGCCGAGATGGGGATTGATGGCGAGGGCTTTGGCGAGGGCGGCCTTTTCGTTTTGAATGGCCTCGTTGGGAGCGGCGGCGGTGATTTGGGTGAGAGAGGCTTCGGCTTGCGCGATGCCGACGTAGGCCATGGCGAAGGAAGGATCGCGGGCGACGGCGGCCTGGTAGAGCGAGAGGCTTTGGCGAAGGGAGTCGGCGGTCTGCAGGGCGAACTGATAGCTGGCGCGGAGGTAGAGATCGTGGGCCTCGGGGTTGACGGTGGGGACGGAGGCGAGGCGCTCTTTTTCCTGGGGCGAGAGATCGAGGCGGACGTCGTTGGCGATGGCCTGGGAGATCTGGCTCTGAATGTCGAGAATGTCGTTGACGCGGGATTCGTAGGTTTGGGCCCAGAGGTGAGTATCGGTGGGAGCGTTGATGAGCTGGGCGGTGACGCGAACGCGATCGCCATCGCGAACGACGGAGCCTTCGAGAATGAGATCGACGTGGAGCTCGCGGGCGATGACGGGCAAAGGCTTTTGCGTGCCTTTGTAGACCATGGTGGAGGTGCGCGAGATGACGCGGAGGGACCGGATTTGAGCGATATCGGTGACGAGCTCCTCGGTGAAGCCGTCGGCGAAATAATCCTGGCCGGGGTCTTTGGAGAGATTTTGGAGGGGAAGGACGGCGAGGGCGTGGGTAGCGGGGTGAGTGGAGGCGCGGAAAGTCTGCCATCGGTTGACGAAGAAAATGGCGGCGGCGGCGAAGGTGAGGATGAGGAGGGCGACGACGGCCCAGCGGGCGGGGGAGTGGTCGGAAGAGGTGGAAGGAACTGAGTTGAGCGGCGCGGCGGCGGGCGCGGGGAATGGCGGCGGGCTGGCGGAGTCGGGGACGGCGGAAGGCGAGGCGGAGGAATCCGCGTCAGAGGCTCTGTCGCGCACTTGGGCGATGAAGCGGTAGCCGCGTTTGGGGACGGTTTCGATGAAGCGGGCGCCATCTTCGCCATCGCGGAGAACACGGCGAAGGAGGTAGACGGCCTGGGTGAGGTTGTTTTCTTCGACGGAGGAGTCGGGCCAGATGCGGTCCATTAATTCGTCTTTGGTGAGCAGGCGGGCATCGCTTTGGGCCATGAGGACGAGGAGGTCAAAGACGCGCGGGGGCAGGTCGATACGCTCCGAGCCGCGGCGCAGGAGGCGTTCGGCGGCGTCAAGCTGGAAGGGGCCGAACTCGTATAAGTGTTTGACGGGGCTGCCCATAGGAGTGGTGAGAAAAAAATAATAAAAAATTTAGACGGGCTAACGACTTTCGATAAGAGCAAACGGCACAATGGCGATGCGTGGCGCACCTCGAGCTTAGGGAAGGCGCGAGGGCTCCGCTGAGTGGAAATTTTATCTCAAGGGCGCAGCCACGGGCAGTAGCACGAGTGTGCCGGTCGGGCCGTTTTCGGGGAGGAAAACGGGCTGGCCGGCGCTTTTTTTTGAGCCGCGAGTTAGGCTAAACCCCGCATTCATCCGAGCCGTAGACGGCACGGCTAAAGCCGTGCCCTTCCCAAAGCCGAGTTATGAAACGTGCTCTAGGAGAGGCCGGATTTCCAGGCTAGATAGCTGGTGGCTTCGCGCAGTACTGCCAGGAAGCGCTCGCGGAGGGAGTGAGGGCGGGATTCGGGGCGGGGAGAAACTTCGACGGCGATGCCATCGCGTTCGAGGAGGGCGCGGATGCGGAAGACATGATAGGCATCGCTGACAGCGATACAACTGCGCATGCCATTTACGCGCATGATGTTGGCGACGCGGGCGGCGGATTGAGCAGTGTCGGAGCCCTGGGTTTCGGCGATGAGAGCGCGCTCGGGGATGCCGCGGCGGAGAAGATAATCGCGGCCGACGCCGCCTTCGCTGAATTCGGGATCCTGTCCGGCGCCGCCGGTGGTGATGACGACGGGGGCCATACCTTTTTCGAAGAGATCGAAGCCGTGATCGAGGCGGGCGCGCAGGACGGGCGAGGGATGGCCGGCATATTGGGCGGCGCCGAAGATGATGATCACATCGGCTGTGCGCGAAGGGGATTCGGCGGCGGCGCGCACGATGCGAAGGCCGGTGATGCCGAGGAATAAGACGAGAGCGCCGGCCAGCGCCAGGACGAACAAGGGGAGAGGACGCGACCAGAGGGGCTTCGAGGGATTGGCTGGATCTGCGGACATGATCAGGTTGCCACGTTCACGCCTTCAGTTTTCGCGCAGCCGGTTGAGTTGAGGCCTGAAAATCCGATGCCGATTTAAGAAAGCGCTTCGACGATGTCCTTGGCGGGGATTGCGCCTTCGCGCAAAATCTGCCAACTGCCATCTTCTTTAAAGAACACGATAGTGGACGCCATATTGCGGGGCGACGGCCCGCCATCGACGATGAGGGCAATGCGCTCCTGGAGTTGCTCGCGCACCTGCTCGGCGGAAGTGCATTCGACAGCGCCGCTGAGGTTGGCGGACGTGGCGGTGATGGGAATTTTGAGGGCGCGCACGATGGCCAGCGGGATTTCGGCGGCGGGCACGCGGAGCGCGACGTTGCCGGTGTTGGCGGTGACTTTGAGGGGCAAGTGGGAGGCGGCGGGAACGATCATGGTCAGCGGGCCGGGCCAGAAGCGGCGCGCGAGCAGATGAAAATCATCGGGCAGGGGGCGGGCGAATTCTTCGGCCTGATCGACGTGCTCAATCAAGAGCGAGAGCGGCTTGTGGCGCAGGCGCGACTTGATTTCATAGACGCGCTCGACGGCGCGCAGATTGAACGGATCGGCGGCGAGGCCGTAGAACGTGTCGGTGGGCATGCCGAGCACGTGGCCGGCTTGAATCTGCTCGGCGGCGTACTTGATGAGCGATGCCTCCGGGGTTTCAGCTTGAATTTTCAGGATTTCAGCGCGCACGCGGGTCCCTTCCTGGTTTCAGCGCAGAATCATCGGCTGAGAGGTTGTCGGCTAAACACACTGCAATGTATCACATATCGGGCCGGTCTCGAAGTGCGCCGCGCACTTAACAGGGGCGAATGAGTTTGGTTGACGAAGGCGCATTCGGCGAGTTGATTTAAGGGGGGCAGGCGCTCGGATTCTGCGGTGGGCGGGCGTATGCTGATGGGAATGCCGGGAATGAAGCAGGACGCGAGGAGCGCGCGGAATCGCAATGCGGGAGAACGATTGCGGCCAGTGACGGGGCGGCACAATGCGCGGCTGAAAGAACTGCGGCTGGCCTTCCGGCAGGGCCGATTGACCGAGCAGGGAGAGTGCGCGATCGAAGGCGTGAAACTGGTGGAAGAGGCTTTGCGGACTGGGCAGAAGCTGGAGAGCGTTTTTTTCAGCGAGGCGGCGCGGCCGCTGGCGGAGAAGTTGCTGGCGCAGATCGGACATGGAACGGAGACGCTGATTTTGCCGAGCGCGCTGTTTAATTCGATTGTGCCGAGCGAGACTCCGCAGGGGGTGGCGGCGCTAGTGAAGATGCAGGCGCGGTCGACGGAGCGGGTGCTGGAGCGAGCGAAGGAAGGGCCGATTGTGGTGGTGTGCGGGATTCAGGACCCGGGGAATCTGGGGACGATTTTGCGGTCGGCGGAGGCGTTTGGGGCAGCGGGGGTGTTTCTGGCGGAGGGAACGGTGAGTCCGTACAACTCGAAGGTGTTGCGAGGATCGGCGGGATCGATTTTCCGGCTGCGATTTGTGCAGACGTCCACGGCGGAGCTGATTCCGCGGTTGCGGGAGCGGGGAGTGCGGCTGCTGGCGACATCGTCACACAACGGGACGCCGCTGCCGGAGGCGAACTGGAGTTTGCCATTGGCGATATTTATCGGCAACGAGGGGGCGGGACTGGGGGGCGAGATCATGCATCAGATGGATGAGACGCTGGCAATTCCGCAGGCGGCAGTGGTGGAGTCGCTGAATGCGGGAGTGGCGGCGAGCATTGTGCTGTATGAGTGCGCGAGAGAGCGGAGGGGGAGTTTGTAATTTGGCAATTTGAACCACGGAATTTGTAATTTGCGATTTGTAATTGGTAATTTGAACGCCGCTGCCAACGCTGGACTTTCAATTACCAATTTCAAATTACCAATTACAAATGTCTATGAGTCTTTTTGCGCCTATACCGAATGTTGAGCCGGCGGGGCCGGGGAAGCGGCCTTTGGCGGACCGGATGCGGCCACGGTCGCTGGAAGAATTTGTCGGGCAGGAACACCTGGTGGGGCCGGGCAAGCCGCTGCGGGTGCAGATTGAGCGCGACGATCCGGCGTCGATGATTTTCTGGGGGCCTCCGGGGACGGGAAAGACGACGCTGGCGAAAATTATTGCGCGGCTGACGAAAGCGGAGTTCATCGAATTTTCGGCGGTGCTGGCGGGAATTAAAGAGATTAAGCAGGTGATGGCGGACGCGGAGCGCGCGCGGCAGTATGGCACGCGGACCATCGTTTTCGTGGACGAGATTCACCGCTTTAATAAAGCGCAGCAGGACGCTTTTCTGCCACACGTGGAGAAGGGAAACATCCGTCTGATTGGGGCGACGACGGAGAATCCGTCGTTTGAAATTAACGGCGCGCTGCTGTCGCGGTGCAGAGTGTATGTGCTCCAGCAACTGAGTGAAGAGCAGATCGTGACGCTGCTGCGGCGGGCGCTCGGGGACGGGGAGCGCGGGTTGGGCGAGTTGCGGTTGCAGGCGGCGGGCGAGGTGCTCGCGAAAATTGCGGCCTACTCGAGCGGCGATGCGCGGAGCGCTTATAACGCGCTGGAAGTAGCGGCGTCACTGGCGGAGCAGGCGGGCGCGAAGGCCATTACCGATGAAGTCGCGCATGAGGCGCTGCAAAGGCGCGTGCTGCTCTACGACAAATCGGGCGAAGAACATTACAACCTGATTTCTGCGCTGCATAAATCGGTGCGCAACAGCGACCCTGACGCGGCGCTGTACTGGCTGGGGCGGATGCTGGATGCGGGGGAAGATCCGCTGTACATTGCGCGGCGGGTGGTGCGCATGGCGGTGGAGGACATCGGGTTGGCGGAGCCGAACGCGCTGGCGCTGTGCATGGCGGCGCGGGATGCGGTGGATTTTATCGGGATGCCGGAAGGAAACCTGGCGCTGGCGCAGGCGATCGTGTATCTGTGCGCGGCGCCGAAATCGAACGCGCTTTACACGGCTTACGGGGCGGTGCAGCAGGACGTGGAGGAGACGGCGGCGGAACCGGTTCCGCTGCATTTGCGGAATGCGCCGACCGCGCTGATGAAGGGATTAGGTTACGGTAAGGGATACCAGTACGCGCATGACGCGGAAGAGAAAGTGGCCGACATGCAATGCCTGCCGGACAGCCTGCGAGATCGCGTGTATTACCGGCCCACGAACGAGGGCGTGGAGAAGCGGATTCGCGAGCGGCTGGAGGAGATCAAGCGCGTAAAGCAGGGCGCCTCGCACCGAACAAAAAGAGAATCTGGAGGGTAGGGCCGGGAATCTGTAAGAGTGGTTTTTGAGGGATTTTCGTACCCGGCCACTACTCGTTTTGAGCTTCTCGTTTCTGGCCACTTCTCCAGGAGGCGCGCATGGCCACAAGTTTGCATTCCGAGTTCGATCCCGCAACCAATACCTCTCTCAATGCCGCGGTCAATCTAAGGGTTGCCGAGTTGGTGCGACTGCAAAAGTCGGCGCAGCGCATCACTTCCACACTGAACCTGGACGAAATTATCGAGCGTGTGGTCGACGAGGTTTCGGACTCGCTGGGATGCGTGGAGATCAATCTCTACCTGCATGAAGCCAAGAACAACGAGTTGCTGCTGGCCGGAGTGAAGGGGTGCACGTTGCACGGGAAGGGGCATCACTTCCAGATTGGCAAGCAGGGCGCGTCGGGGATGTCAGGGCATGTGGCGCTGACGCGTAAGATGCACTACGCGCCCGATGTGAGCCGCGATCCGTATTATGTGGCGTGCGAACCTGCAACGCAGTCGGAGGTGGCGATTCCGCTGGAAGTGGACGGCGATCTGGTGGGCGTATTCACGGCGTCGCATCATGACCTCGATGCGTTTTGCGAGACGGAGCTGCGGCTGCTGCAGGGACTGTGCTCGCATGTAGCGGTAGCGGTGCACAACGCGCGGCGCTTTCATGATGAACATAAACGGCGCGAACAGATGACGCGCGAGGCGGAAGAGGCGCGGACGATCCAGCAGGCGCTGTTGCCGCGCTCGTCGCCGCTGATTCCGGGGTTTCGCGTGTCGGGAGTTTCGGTGCCGGCGGGCGCCGTGGGCGGGGACTGGTACGACTTTATTCCGCTGCCCGAGCGGCGATGGGGATTGGTGCTGGCGGATGTTTCGGGTAAGGGTACGGCGGCGGCGCTGTTGATGTCGGCAACGCGCGGCGTGCTGCGCTCGCTGGCGCCGATCAGCTCAGGGCCAGGGGAAGTTCTGAGCCGGTTGAATGGAATGCTGCTGGAAGATTTTCCCGACGGACGATTTGTGACCATGATCTATGCGGAGCTTGACCCTCGGTGGCGAAAACTACGCCTGGCCAATGCCGGGCATCTGCCGCCGCTGTTTGTGGAGGGGTCGGGCTATCGCTGGATTGAGACCGAGCAGGGGCTGCCGCTGGGAGTGTCGGCGTCGAAATTTTCCGAGGTGGAAATCGATCTGACTCCCGATTCGCGGATTGTGTTTTACTCGGACGGAATTACGGAGGCTGAAGTCGAGCCGGAGGAAGAATACGGAGCAACCCGGCTTCTAGCGCAAATGCGATTGCCCGATGTGACGCCGGAGAGTCTGATCTCGGACGTGAAAAAGTTCGCGAATGGCGCGGGGCTGCGCGATGACGCGACCGTCATTCTGGTGCGGGAAGAGGGGCGGCAGCTCGACCTGCCATGTGCGGCTGCGTGATTTAAGGGTTTCGGTTCTGCGTATCTCGGCAGCCCGCCGGATACATTTTCCGATATGATGAGAGATACGATAGTGCCGGAGGGGTGATGGCAGTTCCCGTATCTCAGATGTGGACGGTGGCGACGTATGTGCTGCGGCAGAAGCTCGCAGGACGGAAACGCTATCCGCTGGTGCTGATGCTGGAGCCGCTTTTCCGCTGCAACCTGGCGTGCGCGGGTTGCGGGAAGATTCAGTATCCGGCGCACATCCTGAAAAAAGACCTGACGCCCGAAGAGTGCTTCAAGGCGGTGGATGAGTGCAATGCGCCCGTGGTTTCCATTCCGGGCGGCGAGCCGCTGATGCATCCGCAGATTGCGGAGATTGTGGAAGGGCTGGTGGCGCGCAGGAAATACATTTACCTGTGCACGAATGCGCTGCTGCTGGAAGAGAAGCTGCAGCTGTTCAAGCCGAGTAAGTACCTGAGTTTTTCGGTGCACGTGGATGGACAGAAGGAGCACCACGATTTTTCGGTGTGCCGCGAAGGCGGATACGAGATCGCGGTGGAAGCGATTCGCAAGGCGGTGCAGGCTGGGTTTCGCGTGACCACGAATACGACGCTGTTTGACGGGGCGGACCCGAAGAGCGTGCGCGATTTTTTCGACGAGATGATGGACGCGGGTGTGGAGAGCATGATGCTCTCGCCGGGATATTCGTATGACAAGGCGCCGGACCAGAAGCACTTTTTGGGGCGGGCGCGGACGCGGAGACTTTTTCGGGCAATGCTTTCGAACCGGAAAAAGAACTGGCGCTTTAACCAGTCGCCGCTGTTTCTGGAATACCTGATGGGCAAGCGCAGCTACAATTGCACGCCGTGGGGAATGCCGACGTATAACCTGTTCGGCTGGCAGAAGCCGTGTTACCTGCTACAGGACGGGTATGCGGAGTCGTATAAGGAATTGATGGAGACGACCGACTGGGATGCGTATGGGACGCAGTCGGGGAATCCGCAATGCGCGAATTGCATGGTGCACTGCGGGTATGAGCCGACTTCGGTGGATGACACGTTTGGGTCGTTGCGGGGATTCGTCGACACGGTGAAGGCCACGTTTTCTCTTTATCCGGATCAGGAGGCGGCGTCCGACTTGAATCGCGAGATACGGCCGGTTTATTCGCACAATCCGCTGGTACAGATTCACGATGCGCAGACGGCGGGGCCTTCGGTTGACTCGGCTGGAGTTTCGGTGGGCGAGAATGGCTCCGCGGTGGAAGAAACGCACGCATGAGCGGACGCGAACACGGGCACGAACCTCCGCCCCATGGTGTTCCGGCAGCGGCACAGGTTGGAGCTTCAGTCCCATCGGCAGTACAACCCACCACACATGATGAACTGGAAGTGGTTCCCGGGTTCGAGCGGGAAAATTTGCAGGGCTGGATTCCGGAACTGGCGAATGAGGCGGACGTGCGGGCGGTGATCGAAAAGGCGTTTGACTATCGCGGGGATATCACGATCAGGCGGCGGGACGGGTCCGAGATCACGGGATATTTGTTTGACCGGCGAATCGGCAAGACGCTGAGCGATTCGTTTGTGCGATTGATGCTCACCTCCGGTAACGAGCGGCCGGCGATTGCGTATTCCGAGATCGCGGGGGTCGCGTTTACCGGGCGGGACACGGCGGCGGGCAAGAGCTACGAGGCGTGGGTGAAGAAATATTGGGAGAAGCGGGCGAAGGGCGAAAAGAATATTTCGATTGAGCCGGAGGCGCTGGAATAGGTACCGCCTGGCGCAAAATCAAACAATTCATACATAAGGAACCCCGCCCTTGCTTGCGCTTGGGCGGGGATTTTTTCGATAGTTGCGAACGGCCGGGCTGGACGAAGGAACCGGCCTATTTGATCTTTTCGATGACCGCGTTCAGACCATCGGTGTCGAAGTAGTTGTTGCCGTTTGAGCCATAGCCCACCTGGAAATCCAGTGTGTCTCCCGTGTTCATGACGACCGTTTTGCTAGTGAAGCTGGTCCACTTCAGGCCAAAGAGGTAATCGGTAGTGCTGGAGAAGACGGAGGTGGTGCTGTTTTTGACGATCTCGACGTCGGTCGTGTTCCAGTAGACGCCGGGGCCAAAGTTGGTGGCGTCGAGCACGTAGAACTGGCCGCTTATTTTGTACGAACCCTTAGCCGGAGCTTTGAAGCGAAGGACGGCATATTGGCCTCCGGCTCCCGGGCTCATCGCGAGCGCGTGCGCGGGGACGGTGATCGGGTAAGGGTTGGAAGTGGTGAAGGGCACGGGGTGAACGTTGTGGGCGATGGTCGCTCCACTGCCGGTGGGATCGGTCCAGCCGACTATGTCGGTGGGATCGTACATCTCCGCGTAAGGAGCGGAAAGCGGCGAGCATGACGTGGCGAACGTGGTCAGTTTGGTGCAATAACTCCAGACGCCGGAGGGGTTGGCGCTATCGTTGAACTCCGAGGCAACTTCCCAGGAGGGAATGCTGGTAATGGGTGTGCCGGCTTGGGCGAAAGCTCCGGAGGAGCTCAGGGACAGAACAACTAGTGCGGCGAGGATCATCTTGAGTTTCATTTTGTAATCTCCGTTTTTTGATTTGATTTGGAAGGTCCAACTGATCGCCCAAGAGAGGTTGAAACGATCGAACTGTTTGCCTTCACTAGTAAGCGCGACAGTTCGGGGAATATGGGGTCATTTCCCGAGAAAAAGATTAGGGGCGGTGGCGTGACTTTGGGTCGCAGCTGCTTATGGAGCGCGCAGGCGGGACTCGTACAATGTCTGAATGCTTGTTTTAGCTTCGGCTTCGCCTCGACGACAGGAACTTTTGCGGGCGGCGGGGATTGCTTTTGAGGTGCAGCCGGCGGACATTGCGGAGGAGTCGCTTCCTGGCGAGAAAGCGAAGGACTGCGCCATGCGGCTGGCGCGGGAGAAGGCGGAGGCGATCGCGCGGGGACGGCCGGCGGATTTGGTTTTAGGCGCGGATACGGTGGTGGCGATCGATGGACAGATTCTGAACAAGCCGCTCGATGCGGCGGATGCGGGGCGCATGCTTCGGCTGCTCGCGGGGAGAACACACCAGGTGATTACAGGCGTGTGCCTGGCGGAGAGCGGGCATTGCGCGGTGGAGAGCGAAATTACCAACGTGACGATGACGGGGATTTCCGAGTTGGAGATTGCCGAGTACGTGGCCACCGGCGAGCCGATGGATAAGGCCGGGGGATATGCGATTCAGGGCATGGCGTCGCGCTGGATTCCGCGGATTGAGGGAGATTACAGCAACGTGGTGGGGCTGCCGATTGCGCTGGTTTACCGGATGTTGCGGGGGACGGGGCGGAGATGAAGGCTAGTGAGGAAGCGGATTCATATCTCGGCGAGGGAGGCACGCACACATTCTCGTGGCGGTAGGGGTTACTCGCTGCGCTCCGAATGACAACTCGCGGTTGTACAGCACGGTGCGTGCGGCCAAATCTGCCAGCCCAGGCGCGGACCAGAGTGTTCGCGTCACACCGGCTAGGACTTCTTCTCGGGATCTTTCTTGTCGTCTTCTTTTACTGCGGCCTTGAAGTTTCTAATGCCTTCGCCCAAGCCTTTGCCGAGGTCGGCAAACTTGCTGGGACCGAAGAGCAGGAGCGCAATGCCGACGATCAACAGAATGTGCAGCGGCTGGAACAGACCCTCACCCATAGCTTCCTCCATGGCGGCCCGGCCGCGTGGCCGACCCCGCAGGGTACACCTTTGATTGGCAAGGGCTTGCTTTGGATGCCCGTAGCCAAGATACCCCAAACTGAATTCTAGGTCAGTGTAGAAGGCGAGTCAAAGTACGCCCGTACTGGCTGTCACTTTTGGGTGTGATTTGGATCACACAGCCTCGATGAGGCCAGCCAGAAGGGCAGCGCGGGGCGGCAACTCGGAGATGAGGATGTGCTCGTGCGGGGCGTGAGCGCCGTCGCCGACTGCGCCGAGGCCGTCGAGCGTGGGGATGCCAAGACCGGCGGTGAAGTTGCCGTCGGAGCCGCCGCCGACTGCGGCTTCGCCGAGCGCCCAGCCGAGATCACGGGCGATGGTGACGGCTTTTGCGTAGAGGGCGGCGACGCCGGGAGTGCGCTCCATGGGCGGGCGGTTGATGCCGCCGGTGATTTCCAGCCGGCATTTGCGGTTGAACGGGCGCAGGCTGCGCATTTTTTTGTCGATGCCGGCGGCGTCTTTTAGGCGCGCGATGCGGACATCGACTTGAGCGGTGGCGTCGGCGGGAACGACGTTGGTGCGCGAGCCGCCGCTGACGATGCCGACGTTGACGGTGAGACCTTTTTTGAGATCGGTGAAGCGGGAGATTTTGTCGATCTGGCGGGCGAGTTCGACGATGGCGTTGACGCCTTTCTGGAAATCCAGGCCGGCGTGGGCGGCTTTGCCGGTGATTTTGATCTGGTAATCGCCCACGCCTTTGCGGGCGGTTTTCACGGCGCCTTCGAATCCGTAGGAGGGTTCGAGGACGAGGACAGCAGCGGATTTTTTCGCCAGCGATTCGGTAATGGCGCGGGAAGAATCGCTGCCAACTTCCTCGTCGGAAACCAGCAGAACTGTGACGGGACGCGGCAACTCGCTGTGCCAGTCTTCGCCATGCCGGTGTTGCAGCGCGCTCAGAGAATGCAGCATGAGGGCGATGCCGGACTTCATGTCGAGGACGCCGGGGCCGGTCAGGCGGTCTTTTTCGACGCGACACGGCATGGAGGCGAGAGTGCCGAGCGGATAGACGGTGTCATAGTGGCCGAGGAGGAGCACAGGCTTGGCGGCTGACTGGGCGGGGAAATCGACCTGGAGATGATTGCCGAATTTTTCCGCGCGGTGGATTTTGACCTGAGCACCGAGGGCGGCGAACTTCTCGGCGAGGAGCGCGGAGAGACGATCGGCGGCGGGCTTGTCATCGCTGGGGGATTCAATCTCGACGAGTTCGCGAATAGTCGCGACAATCTGGTCGCGGCGCTCTTTGAAATAGGTGAGGAAATAGGCAAGGCGGCGTTGGGCTTCGGAGGTTGCGCCCGCGAGTGCTTTCCTGGATTGCGCAGATGTCATGTTCATTCAGTTTAAGGACACTCTGATTTCGTGTCGAGAAAAGCGTAAACCAGAGAGGGCGCAGAGGGTTAGTCCTTACCCCAGATATCGCCGATCACGCGCTGGAAGTTCGCGCCCAGCACCTTCTCAATGACCGACGAAGACTGGCCCCGTTTTGCCAGCTCTGCAGCGATGATCTGCATATGGTCGGGTCCATTCACGTCGGGAACGTAAGGGTAGCGGTCTTCGCCGGGAGCGCCGATACCAAGTTGCTTGCGGCGGGCAATTTCTTTATCGAAGCTGGCTTTTTGCTCGGGAGTTAGAACGGTTTTCTCGATAGCGCCATCGGAGCCAATGCCGACGTGATCGGCACCGCAGGCGTTAATGGCGTGGATGACGTGGTCGAGCACGTGCTCGCGAGTGGGCACGGTGGGCGACGCCACCAGATAGGGCATCAGGTAAACACCGAAGTATCCGCCGCGCTCGGCCAGCGACTTCAGGATATCATCCGGCTTGTTGCGAGGATGAGCATAGACGGCGGCACAGCCGGAATGTGTGATCAATACGGGCTTCGCGGATTGGGCGATGGCTTCGGTCGTGGTGCGGTATCCGCTATGGCTGAGATCCACGGCGACACCGAGTTCGTTCATCTTCCTAATAGCAGTGACGCCAGCTTTGCTGAGGCCGGCGTTTCCCGGTTCGAGGCAGCCGTCACCGAAGATGCTGCGGTTGTTGTAGGTGATCTGCATGATGCGCACGCCCAGCCGCCGGAAGGTCGTGATGCGATCCGCATCTTCCTCAAGAAACTGCGTCTCCTGGAAGCCGGGCATGATGCCAATCTTGTTCTCGCGCTTGGCGCGAGCGATGTCGGAGTAACGGCGGACGATTAGGAACGCGTCGGAACAATGTTCCACAAGATATTGCAGGTTCGCCAGAATGTTGATCGTGTCCTCAAAAACAGGTACCGAGGCGGTGAAGTTGATGGCGGTGATGCCGGATTGGCGCACGGCGGCCACGGTCTCGGCGCTGGGCAATACATCCATCGCGATAAACGGTGAGCAGAGGGAGTCGATGACGATGGCGTTCGCGTAGAGAGAAGCTTGCGAAGGCGCCGAATCGGCGAGCCCCCGCGCGAAAAGGCGTGGGGCGATTAGTGCCGCTGCCGATGTTCGAAGAACGGAGAGATTAAAATCGCGACGACGCACGCGCAAGCCTCCCGCGAGATTCTAACGCATGGACGGTGCGAACGCCCGAACCGCGTCTTCGTGCATTCAGTCTATGCCCCAACTGTGGGGGCATTTACATACGAACGATCGAGGTTGATGACAGACGGGCAACCCAGCAGCCGCAACGTGCGGTCGAGGTCGGCGCGGAGGATTTCGATGGCGCGGTTGACGCCCGCTTCTCCGGCGGCCGCGAGGCCATAGGCGTAGGCGCGGCCGCAGAGCACCGCGCGCGCACCGAGGCACAGGGCTTTCACGATGTCGGTGCCGCGGCGAATGCCGCCATCCATGAGCACTTCGGTCTGGGTGCCGACGGCCTTCACGACCTCGCGCAGAGCGCGCAGGGACGAGGGAACGCAATCTAACTGGCGGCCTCCGTGATTGGATACGGAGATTGCGGCGGCGCCTTCGTCTACGGCGCGGCGGGCATCTTCGGCGGTGAGCACGCCTTTGATCACGATCGGCCCAGGCCAGAGCCTGCGAATCCATTGGAGATCATCCCATGTGACGGTCGAGGCGGCGAGCGCGGCGGCGACATCGAGCAGCGGCATGGGACCCTTGCCGGGAATCACGACGTTGGCCAGAGAAGGCAGGCCGCCATCCAGCAGGTAGGCGGCGAGCCAACCGGGATGCGCGAGGATGTCGGGCAGGTAAGGCAACTTCTGGAAGACGCTGCCGCTGATCAATTCCCTCATGCCGTTGCGGTAGTCGCGTTCGCGGATGCCGGAGACGGCCGTATCGATGGTGACGACGAGGGCGTAGAAGCCGGCGCGACGGGCGCGGTCGAGGGCGAATTCGGCGGCCTCGCGTCCGCCCATGAGATAGAGCTGATAAAAGACAGGGCCGGTGGAAGCGGCCTTTACGTCCTCGAGCTTGTGGCCGGAGATGGTGGACAAAATGTATGCGGTGCCTGCGTTGCCAGCGGCGCGCGCAGCCGCGACCTCACCTTTGGGATGCATCATCCGGCTGTAACCGACGGGTGCGAGCAGGAAGGGCAGCGCGAGATCGAGACCCAACACCTTCGTTCCGAGGTTGCAATTGGCGAGGGCTACGGCGTGGCGTGGGCGGAAGGTCAGGTCGTCGTACACGCGGCAGTTTTCGCGCAGAGTGATCTCGCCTTCGGCCCCGCCGTCGAGATAGTCAAACACGGCCTTGGGGACGCGCCGCCGCGCCAGCGTGCGCAGATCGGCGATGCAGACGACGCGGGGAGAAGCAACGGAAGCAGTCATTGCGAGCGTTGAATCGGATGCGGAAAACCGTTTGATGGTATCACTGCGCGGGGCTGACGTGAAGGCGTGTGGCGGGAGGGTAGTGCCTCAGTTTGAATTTTCCTTGAACCATAGAAACATTTGCCGGGTTATAGAGCCGAAAAGCGCGATCTGTAGCAGGAAGATAGTGGCAGCTCGCAATCCACCGAACCCGCGAGTGGCAAGCGCGAAAACGAGCAACGAGCTAAGAAAAACGCAAATAAAGCATCCAGCGATGAAAGAAATCAAGTAGAACCATTTCATGCCGCGCTCCCGATTCGCTTTTTGTAAGGACCACGCGGTCTTGGTGCTGGCGCATAACGATCAGCCATCATCACGATTTCTTCCAGACTCCAAACGTGATCACTCAGGCCGCAAGCCATTGCCGGGGTAATCCTCAGCGTCTTGTGGATTCTGGCGAAATTGTAGTACACCGCATGGATCGCGACCATAGCGATGTGATTCTGAATCTTCTTGCTGAAAGCATTGGTTAGCCGAGTGAAGCGCCGCATACCCATTCGCATCGTCAGATTGTGACGTTCCACATAGGACGTGCTGACATACTTGGGATCTGGATCACCGCTCACCGTTTTCATTTCGCACCCGATGCACGTTGCCGGGGAATACCGCGTATCGTTCTCCGCTGGTGCGCCATAGATTTTCTGCAATTGCGCGTAGTCAACATCGGCTCCGAACGCTTCTTCGACTGCCTCTAGATAGGCTCTGTGGCCGTCAGTCGTTATCTGGACGCGGCCACGGATGCGACTCGCGGCGTCTTTCATGAAGTCAATTGCCCAATCTGCGCTGCGACCGCCAACCAAGTAGCTGACGCAGAGCTTCGTGTCAGCGTCCAAACCGGTCCACGTCCAAACGTCTCCCCATCCTTCCGCCTTCTGCTCTAGTGTGACGTTCTTTGCCTTAGCGCCGATGAAGCACCAGATTTCATCGGCCTGGAGGCGGCGCACGCGCACGTTCCGAACGTGCTCATCGTGAAACTGCTCACAGGCCGCACCCAAGTCCACCAGCAGCTTTGTAACGGTGTTGAGTGAAACGTCGGCCATGCGACTGCAAGACCGCAAGCTGTTTCCTTCCACTAACATCCCAAGAATCGTAGCTCTCTGGGCAATTCAAACTGAGGCACTACCGGCGGGAGGCAGGCCGATGCTTTCGCATGGCCTGGTCGCATGGTCCTGCTTCTTGGATGACCCGGCTACCGGCTTGTGGTTCTCTCAATTCTCGGCAGGTATAGACGCGGCTGGGCACGGCCGTTGGGCACTCCCGGAGTGGCAATCGTCACGCAGGGGCCGATCACGCGTCACAGACAAGCGGCCAGAGGAGCGAAACCATTGGTTAGGGAGCGGCGTGGCAAGCATCCCGCCGCAATGGGAGAGCGGTTATGAAGAAAGCGGTTATGTTGGTGGCGTTGGGGATTTTCATGGTTGCGGGCGTGGAGACGGTCTTGGGCCAGGAGAAGTCGGGCATCACGGTAAAAGGGACCGAACTGAATAATGGCGTAGTGGTGGTCACCGTGGTGAAGGCCGGCAAAGAATACGAACTGCAATGCAACCAGGGAGCGCCGGGTTGCGCATCGCTGAAAGGCGGGAAATACGTGCTGGTTGAGCTGCCGAGCAATCACGGCATGTATGACTGCCGGGATGTCGAGGTATACGCAGACCCGGGGGCGGACTCAGAGGCGAACAGGAAAATGGGAGAGTATTGCCTGTCCGAGAAGTAGCCGGCGGGCCTGCGCCTGTCGTGAAGTTAAGTGAGGATCGGCCGAAGTGTAGGCGGAGGAATAGCCGGCATCCCGACGTTGGGCCGCTGTGGGCTGCAGTGTGGATAGAGGGAATGGCCGGGCCGGCCCTTGCGGTGAAATTGGCGTGGCTCGCAAGGTGTCTCGTCGCTAGTTGGCAAATCGCTAGTCGTCAATTGCTGTCAACTCCGCCCCGCGTGACTCGTCGGCGCCATCCAACTGGTCTCATCCGTCCCATACTACGATGTAACTTTTTACGAGACATAGGTATACTCGCCACGCCTCAGTAGTCCCTCTATGAGTTCGAGGGATGCGGCGGTTAGGTTGCGTGTGATGGAAGTTTTGGTGGGCGCGAGGAAGGCGAGACCGAGGCTGGAAGACATGGTCCGCGGTAAGTTGGGTCTATTTATTCTGATTGTTTCCACTTGTGGTCTGCTATTTGCGGCGGAGGGTGCCTACATTGGGCCGGGAGGCGGTGGGGCGTTCTTTGAACCGACGGTGAGCCCGCACGACCCGAACCAGATTCTGGTTGCGTGCGACATGACAAATGGTTACTTCTCCGACAGCGGAGGAAGGTCGTGGCGCAGCTTCAATCTGCGGGGCAGGATACGTTTTTTCGCGTTCGATCCGAAAGATCCGAAAGTTCTTTATGCCAAGAGCGTGGGGCTGTGGCGCAGCGTGGATGCGGGCGTTACGTGGTCGCTGGTGTATCCGGACCCGAAGGAAGTGCGCGGAATCGAAATGCAGGGCGATCATGCCGGCGAAGACCTGATCACGGACCCGAGCCGGCCGCAAATTCAGGCGCTCGCCATCGACCATGGAAATTCAAAAACTATGTATGCGGCGCTCGGCCACAAACGAGCGGCATGGTTCGCTACTTCGACGGATGCGGGAGAAACCTGGAAGGGCGACACGCCCTTGCCCGCAGGAACCCATCGCCTGGTGGTCGATCCTGCGCCTGGAGTTGCGACTCCGGATATTTATGCGCTTGGAACGTCGTCGATGGCGGCGCGACGGCACGGAAAGTGGGTTGAGGTGCGGGCTCCGGCGGGGGCGGAGAGCTTATCGGATCTGAGCGCGGGGTTTTCGGGCGCGCAAGGAGCGAAGCTTTATCTATTGGCAGGCGGGGCGGTGTATGTCTCAGGTGATGCAGGCGCGACCTGGAAGAAATCGCCGCTGCCGGGGGAACCGGAGGTGCGAGCGATTGCCGCCAGCCCCGATCATCCGGAGATCGCGTACGCGTCTTACAAGAATCTGGAAGAGGGCTCGGGCGATAAGAGCCTGACTTATCTTGGCGTGGCGCGCACGGACGATGGCGGCGCGACCTGGAAGTTGGTGCGGAAAGAGAAAGAGGGAGAACACAAGCCGCTCGGGGACGACTGGATTGGGGAGTTTTTCGGCTCGGGATATGCGGCGGCGCCGATTGCGCTGGTGGTGGCTCCAAACCGGCCGATGACGGTTTATTCGACCGATGCGGGGCGGGTTTTGCGGAGCGACGATGGCGGGGTGAACTGGAAAGCAATTTATTCGTCGCGGTTGAACGACGGCAGTTTCGCGGGGACAGGAATGGAAGGCACGAATGCGCATGGCGTGCATTTCGATCCCTTCGATTCCAAAAGAATTTTTGTTTCCTACACTGACATAGGGCTTTTCCGCAGCGAAAACGGAGGCGTGGGGTGGTTGCCGTCCACCGAAGGTGTGCCCCATAACTGGCGCAACACGACTTACTGGATGGTCTTTGACCCGGCAGTGCGCGGGCGCGCGTGGGCGGTGATGAGCAAGATACATGACTTACCGAGGACTAAGATCTTCGATCGCCGGCCGCCATCATCGTTTATTGGTGGCGTAACAATTAGTGACGACGGGGGTAGAACGTGGAGTAAGTCAAGCAATGGAATGCCGCTCACCGCTCCGACTTACATCTTACTTGATCCTACGAGCCCACCGAACGCTCGCGTGCTCTATGTGGCGGCTTGCGGAAGCGGCGTCTATAAGTCGGTGGATGGGGGCAAGAACTGGATATTGAAAAACGGGGGAATTGCGGAGAAGGAGCCGCGGGTGTGGCGAATCATCAGAGATACGTCGGGCGGGCTGTATCTGGTTATTGTGCGCGGGAGGGAAGAGGCGGCGCCGGGCTCGGGCGATGACGGGGCACTGTACTATTCCGGCGATGGGGCCGAGCACTGGAGACGAGTTGCGTTGCCGGAGGCGGTGAATGGGCCGACGGGATTGGCGGTCGATCCGAAAAATGCGGACCGCGTCTATCTGTCAGCGTGGGGCAGATTCACGGAGGGCGGACAGGAGGGCGGGGGGATTTATTTGTCGACGGATCGCGGCACGTCGTGGCGCCACGTGCTGGCTGCGGACGGGCACGTCTTCGATGTAACGGTGGACGAGCACTCGCCCAATGTAATTTATGCGGCGGGTTTCGAATCGTCGGCCTGGAGGTCGAAAGACAGCGGGGTGAGCTGGCAACGAATCGCGGGGTTCAATTTCAAGTGGGGGCAGAGCGTGATTCCGGATCCGGCGGATGCGAGCAAGATTTATATCACCACGTTCGGGGGCGGCTTCTGGCACGGGCCGGCGGAGGGCGAGAAGAGCAAAGCGGATGAGATCATCACGCCGGTGGTGGGGCACGGTGCTGGACGAGGCGCGGCACCGCCGGCGCATTTGCCGTGACGCGTGGTTCGCCGCAGAGGAGATGAGCGCGCACGAGTCGGGCGGAAAAGCGGCGTCAGGCGCGGAATCCCATAGTTTTCGGGCATTTTGGAGTTGGCATAGCACAGGCCCGGCCCTATAATCCTTAAGAACTACGATTGTCGGTAGTCGGCTTCGTGCTGTTCATACCTTTTTGAAGTAAGAGAATCTGATCGATATTCCCCCACGATCCGACCTCATTCTCAAAAGCGACCGGAGGAAAAATCAAATGTCCCGCCCAGGAATGTTTAGTCGGGCGCTGCTTGCGCTCGCTCTTTGCGGCCTCGCGTTGAGTGCGGTGGCCTCTGCCAAGACCAACAAAACCATTGTGACCTACCCATCAGCGTTCGGGGTTTCGGAACGCGTGGGCGATTTGCCGATTGATCTCTCGATGTTTGCGGGGCGGGAAATGCCGGAGCCTCGGCCGAGCCCGTTGGTGCAACATGCCTACCATGGCCCGCAACAGGCCGATCCCGCGCTCCAGACGGAGGCGCTGCCCGAGGTGAGCGCGACCCAGGGCATTAGCTTCGACGGCATCGGGTCGAACGGATGGATTCCTTCGGATTCCAACCTGGCAATCGCTCCCAACTACATTGGCGCAATCGTGAACACGTATCTGGCGATATACAGCAAGACTGGCACACTTCTTTCCGGGCCCACGAACATTCCGACTTTATTCGCTCCCATTGGGGGGCTATGCACGTCGTATATTGTCGATCCGATCGTGTTGTATGACCGCGCAGCCGACCGCTGGGTGGTGGCGGGGATCGGAGACAATTACGCGGGCAGCTATGGGGAGTGTGTTGCGGTGTCGACGACGAACGACCCGACAGCATCGTATAGTCTCTATTTCTATAGCTTCGGCGGTAACCTGAACGACTATGACAAGCTGAGCGTGTGGGCGACGAATAGCAATAGCGCGTATCTGGCGACCTACAACATTTTCGATGGCGGCTCCAGCTTCGCGGGCGCGGACCTTTGCGGCTTCGATCGGACCAAGATGTTAGCCGGAAATTCGTCGGCGGCGATGCTGTGCCAGATGAGTCCCTCCGATGAAGGCAGTTATTTGCCGTCGGAGATGGACGGCCCGACGCCACCGGTGGATGGAACTCCGGGACTGTTCCTGACGTGGCAGAACAACAATCCAGGGCAGTTGTACCTGCGGAAACTGACGCTGAATTTTTCCTCGGGTAAGGCGACGCTTTCCAGTCCAACGACGATCAGCGTGGCCAATGACAATTTGTCGTGCGGGGTTGGATTCGGCACGTGCGTTCCGCAGCCGGGAACGACGCAGCAACTCGACACGCTGGGCGATCGGTTGATGTACCGTTTTGCGATCCGCCACTTTGCCGACCATGATCGGGCGGTGGTGAGCCACGCCGTGGAAAACGGAAGCCAGGTCGCGGTGCGGTGGTATGAACTTTACGATCCCGCGGGCACTGTGACTCTAAACCAGCAAGGAACCTTCGCGCCGGACGCTACGTTCCGCTGGATGTCGAGTGTGGCCGAAGACCAGAGCCAGGACATTGCGCTGGGATACAGCGCTTCCAGCAGCAGCGTTTACCCGGCCGTGCGCTTTACCGGGCGCGTGCCCGGCGATCCGCTCGGAAGCATGGAGACGGAAGCGAGCATTATTGAGGGTGTGGGATCGCAGACGGGTGGTACGTACGCCAACCGTTGGGGCGATTACACCGCGATGCAAGTTGACCCCACTGACGATTGCACCTTCTGGTATGTAGATGAGTATTTGCAAGCGAGCGGGTATTACAACTGGAGCACGCGCATCGGTTCGTTCATCTTTAACGGCTGCGGCGGCGGTGGCGGCGGGGCGGCGATCAGCTTTACACCCACTTCACTGAAGTTTGCCAAGGTTGTGGTGGGTGCGACGTCGGCGGCGAAGAAGCTTACCGTTTCGAACTCCGGGACGGCCACACTTAACATCACGAACCTTGCCACGACTGGCGATTTCGCGCTGGCAACCGTGAAGAAGACGAAGAAGATTACGCCGTGCGCCAATGGGACGGCGTTGTCTCCGGGGGCGAGTTGCGAGATCAAGGTGACATTCACGCCGACGCAAAAGGGAGCGCGGACGGGCGATGTCAACTTTACCGATAACGCGCCCGGCAGCCCGCAGAGCGTCGCTCTGACGGGGACGGGCAAATAAGTTCACACGACGAGCTGAATCAATGGGCGGGGCTTCGGTCCCGCCTTTTTTTCTGCGTTGACGCCGGTCGTTGGGCGCTGGAGCGGAAGCTCCGAACGCGCGAACAGGCGAGCAATCTAGAATGAGGAACAGCATGCCGTCCGATATTCTCACTCCGCCGCCGCCGCCCGCCGATGCGCGGGTCCGGTATGGAGGGGACGAAAGTCACTTTATTGATTTGCGATTGCCGCAGCCGGGCGTGAGTGCGCCGCCGCTGGTGATGAACATTCATGGTGGGTTTTGGCGTGCGCGATATGATCTCGCGCATGCTGGGCACTTTTGCGCGGCTCTCACTGCAAGGGGACTTGCCACGGCGAATGTAGAATACCGGCGCGTGGGGAATGAAGGCGGGGGCTGGCCGGGGACGCTGGAAGATATTCGCAGGGCGTATGAATTTCTTCGGCGAAACGAGGAGCGGCACAACTTCGATGCGACGAAAGTTCTCGTGGTTGGTCACTCGGCGGGAGGGCAGCTTGCGCTGTGCCTGGCGGCTTGCGAGAGCGGAGTGCGGCGGGTGATTGCGCTTGCGGGAGTGTTGGACCTGCGGCGGGCCTATGAACTTCACCTGAGCGACGACGCGGTCGTGGAGTTTTTGGATGGTGCGCCGGGAGCGGTTGCAGCGCGCTACGGCGAGGCCGATCCGATGCAGCTTTCAATTATTGGCGCTCGGCAGGTTCTAATTCATGGAAGCGCGGATGATGTGGTGCCTGTCGACGTCAGCCGCGAGTACGTTGCCGCAAAGCAGAGGCGAACCGGCGTGGAGAAAGAAGATGTGCGGCTGGTCGAGATTGACGCGGCCGATCATTTTTCGCTGATCGATCCGCGAACGGCCGCATGGAATGCTGTGGCGGACGAGGTCTGGCGAATCTTTGCGGATGTTTGAATGAAGCGATTTGTTATTGAAGCGCGGCTAGAAAGTGCTGAGCGAAGCGGTGAACGTCGAGGTAAGAGTTGTAAAGCGGGACGGCGGCAACGCGGAAGGTGTCGGGTTCGCGCCAGTCGCCGATAGTTCCTTCGGCGGTTAATCGGTCGCACAGGGCGCGACCGTGATGGGGCAATTTGATCGATAGTTGCGCGCCGCGGCGTTCCGGGTCCGACGGCGTGACGATGGCGAATTTTGGCGAAGCGTTTTCGCGAAGAAGGAACTCCAGGTAGGCGGTGAGGAGTTTGCTCTTGGCGCGCAGGCGCTCCATCGTGGCCTCGGAGAAAATTTCCATCGAAGCGCGCAGGGGCGCGAGCGCCAGGATCGGAGGATTACTGAGCTGCCAGCCCTCCGCGCCCGGCATTGGATGAAAGTCCGGACCCATCTTGAAGCGAGTCTTCTCATCGTGGCCCCACCAACCGGCGAAGCGCGGCATAGCGTTGGCTTGCGCGTGACGCTCATGCACGAAGCAGCCAGCGACGCAGCCTGGGCCGCCGTTCAAATACTTGTAGCTGCACCAGACCGCGAAATCTGGTCCCCAATCGTGAAGGCGGAGCGGAATGTTGCCGGCGGCGTGCGCGAGATCGAACGCGACCACGCAGCCCTGGCGATGGCCGGCCTTCGTGATCTCTGCCATGTCGAAAGCCTGGCCGGTGGCATAGTTCACGCCGCCCAGCAGAATGAGCGCGATTGCATCGCCGTGGAGTTCGATCGAGGATTCGATATCTTCTTCACGCAGGCAGGCTTCGCCGTCGCGAGGCGATAGCTCGATGAGCGATGATTGGGGATCGAAGCCGTGAAACCGGATCTGCGAGTGTACCGCGTATTGATCCGAGGGGAAGGCACCACGCTCGATCAAAATCTTGTGCCGCTGCGAAGTGGGGCGGTAAAAGGACGCCATCATCAGATGGAGATTAACCGTGAGTGAATTCATCACAACGACTTCGTTGGGTTGCGCGCCCACGAGGTCGGCGGTCTGCTGGGTTAGCAGACGGTGGTAGGGCATCCAGGGATTTTTCGCGTGAAAGTGGCCTTCGACGCCGAGTTTCGCCCAGTCCCGTAGTTCCTGCTCGAGATAGGAGCGAGCTGTTTTGGGTTGCAGTCCGAGGGAATGGCCGCAGAGATAGATACACTCGCTGCCGTTCGCTGCGGTGGGAATGTAAAAGCGCTCTTGAAAATGGGCGAGCGGATCGCGAGCGTCCATCGCGGCGGCGAAATCCTCGGAGGTTTGAAAAGAAGTGGTGCTCACGAATGCTCCAGAGGAGTGAGACTGGTGCGCACGAGTTGGTCAGCTCTTTCCCAGTCGAGTTCTTCGATTCGCTCGATGCCATCGCAAAGCGCCGCCAACATCTCGTCTTGCACGCGGCCGCGGTTCAGGGCGGTCGAATACGGGATGCGGTGAAAGGTGACCATGGAATACTTGGGAACAAAAAGCTGTGGGTACTTGGCCTCGAGTGCAAGCTCAACTTTCTTGCGGAAGAGAAAACGCGGATCGGCGACGCGATCCCGCATTTCTACAAAGTTTTCGACGGCCAGATCGGCGATGGCGTCGGTGTTTACTTTTCTCGCGACTTCAAACTCGCGAAAAACCGTTTTCCAATCCGCGCCGTGCTGGTCCAGCAACTCAAGCAAGGTGGTGCAGTCCTCGAAACCGCAGTTGATTCCCTGACCGAAGAACGGAACGATGGCGTGAGCGGCGTCGCCCAAAAGGAGCGCCTGGCCGCCGAAGTGCCAGGGCGAGCATTTAATGGTCACCATCGCGCCGGTTGGATTGGCAAAGAAGTCATTGGCCAAGTTTGGCATTAGCGGAACCGCGTCGGGAAAGCGCGATCGGAAAAACTCATCCAGCGCAGAGGGCGTGGTCAGGCGCTCAAAGCTGTCCGGCCCCCCGAAGGGTAGAAATAGGATGCAAGCAAACGTGGCGTCCATATTGGGGAGCGCGATGAGCATGTAGTTTCCGCGAGGCCAGATGTGAAGGGCATTCGTCTCGAGCGCGTGCTTCCCGGCAGGCCCCGGCGGAATGGCGAGTTCCTTGTATCCGTAGTCAAGGAATTGCTGAGAAAAATTGAAGCGGTTGAGCTTGAGCATCTCATTGCGAATTGCCGAGGCTGAGCCGTCGCAACCAATGACGACGGCGCAGTCAACGGGGCGTTCGTCGCAGGATGTTTCGTCGCGCAATTGCAGCGTCCCGGTTTTGAAATCGATTCCCGCGCATCGTTGCTGGAAGTGGATTGCGACGCCCTGCGACTGCGCGGCATTCATTAGGGCAATGTTCAACTCGGCGCGCGAAATGGAATTGATGACTTCGGATTCGTTTTTTCCGTAGGGCTGAAAGGTCAGCTCGGAGGTCACCGAGTGCATCATGCGACCCTTCATAGGGATGATGATTTTCTGCATCGCATCCCACAGCCCAACTTTTTTGAGGGCGTGAATGCCGCGAGTGGAAAGGGCGAGGTTGATGGAGCGGCCGGCGCTCATGCGCACGCGGCGCATATCGGGACGGCGCTCGTAGATCTCGACCTGAAAGCCGCGCTGCACCAGGCCGAGAGCGAGGAGCGGCCCATTCAGCCCGGCGCCGATCAGCGTGATGGTTTGGCGAGTCGAGGTCATGGAAGAGAGATTGAGGGTTGCATCGGCATCGGCTATTCGGTCAGCAGCGTGCGCGCCTCCCAGAGTTCCGGGAAAAATTTCTTGTCGAGCGTGTGCTTCAGGTAGGAGGAGCCGGTACTGCCGCCAGTTCCCATGCGCGCACCAATGATGCGCTCTACGAGTTGAATATGACGAAGCCTCCAGCTCACAACGAGTTCGTCGAATTCGGTCAGGCGCTCGCAGACATCAATCCAGTCGCGGCTTCGGTGCTCATCGCGATACAAGGAGAGAACGGCGCGGGCGCGGGCGCCAGAGCGCTCCGACCCGGTCGCGTTGTCATCTACGCGCAGCTTGCCGATGGCGCGCAATGCCTCGAAGAAAACATCGGGAAGGGACGGTTCGCGCAATCGACGTTCCAGTTGCGCATGGGCTTCGGGCGTGGGCCGGTGATAGCGCAGCATCTGCTCGTCTTTTAGTCCGCAGAGGAATTCGATTTCGCGAAACTGTTCGGACTGGAAGCCGCTGGCGGGTTCGAGCTTGCCGCGAAAGGCGAGAAAGTGCGTGGGCAGCATGGTTTCGAGGATGGTGAATTGCTCGACCAGTACGCGGGTTATTTCGGTGCAACGCCGAAGCAGGCGCGCGGCTTCGTAGACTTCATCGTGCGAATCGGGATTCGCGCCCGCTCCGCGCAAATTTTCGACCACAGCATCCAGATCGTGCAGAAGTTCCTTGAACCACAACTCATAGGTCTGGTGGACAATGATGAAGAGCAGTTCGTCGTGATGCTGCGGCGAGGACTGCGGCTGTTGGAGGGCGAGGAGCTGCGGGACTTTGAGATAGGAACTGTAGGTGAGTTGCTCGCCGTGGGGAACAAGCGGAGTTTTGATTTCCGGCGTTGTTTGGCGATCCGTCGCGTCAGACTCAACTTGCAGCCCGAGAAATTGCGCGGCATTTGCGCCGAGCAGACGATTTTTCGTCGTCGTCGCCAATTGGCTCGATTTTATTAGTGCGCCGACGCTGTGCTCGCCAAGCGGAAACGGATAGTCGGAGCCCAGCATGACCTGCTCTGCACCCATTGTGTCCACAAGAAACTGAAGGGCGTGCTCGTCAAATACCGCGGAGTCTACAGAGAACCGCTTCAAGTACTGATTTGGCGGCACCGCACAGATGCCGCGGGCGACGGGATGATGATTCCAGGCGTTCATCAGACGCCCGAGGAGAAATGCAAAGCTGCCGCCACCGTGCGCGAAGCAGATGCGCAGGTCTGCCGGCAGTTTGTCGAAGGCGCCGCCCAATATCATGGCAACGATGCCCAGCTGAGTTTCGGCGGGCATGCCGACGGTCCAGGGCGTCATGTACTTCGGCATGCGCGATTGCGCGAGCATATCCCACGGATGCACGAGCACGGCGGCGCCTTCGTCGGCGCAATGATGCAGGAAGGTCACGATGCCGGGATCGTCGAGATTTTTTTCTCCCACGTGATTGCCGATCTGCACGCCGAGATGGCCGGCGCGCATGCACCGGCTCAACTCTTTGCAGGCGGCGTCGGGATCTTGCAGAGGAACCTGGCAGAGCGACTTCAGCCGCCCGTTACCGCGGGAGCAAAGCTCAAGCGCGGCATCGTTGAACAATTGCGCGCAATCGAGAGCATGCTCGACCGGGCGCTCATAGGCAAAAAGCACGGGCGTGGCCGAGATGATTTGCATATCGACGGCGTCCCGATCCATGTCGTGAAGCCGCACCTCCGGGTCCCAGCAGGCAGAGGTAATGTGGCGGAAGAATCGATTGCCCACCATGATCTCGGCTTTGCCGGGCTCCGTGTGCTTGATCCAGGGCCAGTCGGGAGTTCCGAAGCGGGCCGCGAGGTCGGGCCAGGTGCGCGGAAAGAAGTGGTTGTGAATATCGATGACAGGCATTTTTTTCTGACCGGCCTTTTTCACGGCTATTGTTTGCCGGGATGAATCGTGCCGCAGTGTTTACACTTGCGCAAATTTTCGTTGCCATAGAACGCATCAAATAGGGGCGGCAGGTCGCGGACAATACTTTTCAGTTTTACCTCCGCACGATGCACGAGTTGATGACAGTTCGGGCAATACCACTCGAAGCCATCCATAACGCCCTCGGGGCGAGGCATTTCGACGACCATGCCGATGCTGCCGGCGCCGCGCTGCGGCGAATGGCGCACGTGTCTGGGCAGAAGAAAAACTTCACCTTCGTTTATGGGAAGCTCGATGGGAGGCTGGCCAGGGATTTCAATAAGGCGCAGGAAGATGTTGCCCTTCAGTTGATAAAAAAATTCTTCGGTGGGATCGTCATGAAAATCGCGGCGCTGGTTGGGGCCGCCAACCACCGTCACCATCATCTCGCCGTCTTCCCAGACTTGAGCGTTGCCGACCGGAGGCTTGAGTTTGTCTTTATTCTCTTCAATCCAGCGCTGAAAATTGAAGGCCTTTAATTGTCTGATCGACGGCATAGCGGCTCCTAGAGTTGCAGCTTGTAGGCGACGGCACGAATTTCGATGAGCAGATGCGGATGCGGCAACTGATGCACGGCGACGGTGGTGCGAGCGGGGCCTTCGTAGGTGAAGTATTCGCCGTAGACTTCGTTATATCCGGCAAAATCGTTCATGTTGACGAGGTATGAAGTGATTTCGACCACGTGCTCGAGGCCTGCACCGGCGCTTTGCAGAATGTCGCGGATGTTTTCGATTACGGCCCGAGTCTGGGCGCGAATGTCGAGATGCGTTGTCCCGAATTCGTCGACCTCGGCGCCCGCGATGGTGTTGTCGGCGCGGCGCGAACTTGTGCCCGAGACGAAGAGGAAATCGCCGGCCCGCTTGAAATGCGGATACTTGCCGCGCGGGCGCGCCTTCGTCTCGATGACTTTGCTCTCGACGGTCCCCATTTTGCTTTCCCCACAGAACTGCGAATCGGACTTACTGCTTAATTCGATGTTTTTAAATCCGATGTCAAAGACGAACACAGATATTGTTAAGTTCGGAATAGAAGTTGAGGGAGTGAATACCGCCCTCGCGTCCGATTCCCGATAGGCCTGCGCCGCCGAACGGCGTACGCAGGTCTCGCAAAAACCAGCAATTCACCCAGGTAATCCCCACGTTCATCTGCTGCGCGACATGGTGTCCGCGTTTCAGACTCGTCGTCCAGATCGAGGCGGCGAGGCCGTACTTTGTGTCGTTGGCCATGTTGATCGCTTCCTCGTCAGTGTCGAAGGGAGCGATATGGCATACCGGCCCGAAAATTTCTTCCTTTACACAACGCGCCGACTCGGCCAGTCCAGTATAGATGGTGGGCTGCACGTAGAAGCCCTGGGCGAGCGGGCCGTCGAGTTGAGGAATGCCGCCTCCGAAGACTGCTGTAGCGCCTTCTTCGCGGGCCAGGCGATAGTACGACAAAACTTTTTCGCGATGTGCGGACGAGATCAGCGGGCCAAAGTTTGTGGTGTTCTCCATGGGCGATCCGATGCGCAGGTCTTGCGATTTGCGGGCGAGGGCCTCGACGAAGCGGTCGAAGATTGGGCGCTGCACATACACTCGCTCCATGCAGAGACAAATCTGGCCGGAGTTGAGGAAAACGGCGTCACTGATCCCGGCGACCGCATCATCGAAGTCGCAATCGGCAAAGACGATGGCCGCGTTTTTGCCGCCGAGCTCAAAGGAGACGGGCTTGAGCGACGCGGCGACCGACTTCATGATGGCGCCGCCGGTTTGCGACTCGCCGGTGAAGGTCACGGCGTTCACGTCCGGATGCTGGGTGAGAAACTCGCCAGCCGAGTTCGGGCCAAAGCCGTGCACAACGTTGTAAACTCCGCTGGGAATGCCAGCCTGCTGCATGGTTTCGGCGAGCAGGGTCGCGGTCGCGGGGGTTTCTTCGGAAGGCTTGACGACCACCGTGTTGCCGCAGGCGAGCGCGGGCGCGACCTTCCAGGTGAGCAATAGGAGAGGAAGATTCCAGGGAGTGATGATTCCGACCACGCCAAGGGGCTTGCGCACGGCGTAGTTGAGAGCGGTATTGCCGTCGGGAGTCTCGGACTGAAACGATTCGAGGCCGGTGGTCTTGATGAGGTCGGCGAAGACGCGGAAATTGGCGGCCGCGCGGGGGACATCGAGCCGCGAGGCCAGCGTGATGGGCTTGCCGGTGTCGGCGACCTCGGCCGCCACGAAGCAGTCAAAGCGCGACTCGATGGCGTCAGCGACTTTGAGCAAGCGCGCGGCGCGCTCGCGGACGGTGAGTCGGCCCCACCCGCCGCGCAAAGCCTTGCGGGCCGCCCGCACTGCAGCATCGACTAAATACTGGTCCGCCTCCGAGACGTGGGCAATTACGCTGCCGTCGGCCGGGTTGACGTCGGCGAAGTCCTGCTTACCGCGGACAAAGTTTCCGTCGATGTAATTCTGAATTGACTTCACTGAGCGCGGAACCCCGCCGCATTCTAACCGCACTGGATGCGCGATGGCAACGCAGGCGCGGTTGAAAATCGTTAGCGCGCCGGTGCGGGTTGCGGAGCCGGTTGCGGAGCCGATGCGCCCGGATTTGAGAAGTTCACCTTCGGAACTTCACGCGATGTGGGCGTGGCTTCGAAGTAGGCTTCGTTGGGCTTGAATCCGGCGAATCCCGCGAAAACGCTGTTGGGGAATTGCTGAACGTAGGTGTTGTAGTCGCGCAGCGTGTCGTTGTAGCGCTTGCGCTCAACCGCGATGCGATTCTCGGTGCCCGCGAGTTCATCCTGGAGGCGCAGGAAATTCTCGTTGGACTTCAATTGCGGATAGTTTTCGACAACCACCAGCAGGCGTCCGAGCGCGCCATCGAGTTGACCGTTGGCAGCGATTTTTTCCTGCGGCGTACCCGCGGAAAGCAGGGCGGAGCGCGCCTTTGCGATATCGCCGAAGACGACGACCTCCTGCTGGGCGTAGCCTTTGACGGTCTCGACCAGATTGGGGATGAGGTCGGCGCGGCGCTGCAGCACGATGTCGACTTGCGACCAGGCCGCCTTCACCGACTCGTTCTTGGCGACGAGCGTATTTTTCACGCTGACGTACTGGCCGAAAATCAACAAGCCGCCGAGCAAGAGAATTACGACGATTACTACGATGGCGATCAGAGCTTTGCCCATGAAACCCTCCTGAAAAAGACGTTCGCGGACTTTATGAAGAGGCCGCGGTACCCGAGTCCAGCATTCTATCAACTGCCGCGGTCACCTGCTCCAGCGCGGACAGATAGCGCGCAAAAACGTCCACCACATCGAAGTGTTTGCGGTTGGATTTCCGCTCTCTGACGTCGAGCACGTGGAGAATGCCCGAGGCGTCGAAGGCAACTTGTTTTGCCAACGCCTGCACCGCCTCGCGTTTTGCAACCGGGGCGGGTTGGCCAAGCACAATGAGAGCGTGGCGGAAGAGCGTGGCGAACGACGAAACCGAGCGCAGCAACACTTCCCACAGGCGCGAGTCATTGCCGGAGGCGAGGACCGCGTGCTGGCGCAGGAGCGCGAGTTTTTCGCGCAGTTCATACTCGACCTGCAAACGGTGCAGGTTTGCCGGAATCGACAGGCCTTGCAGAACATCCTCGCCGAAAAGAATGCGATGGTGCCGTTGCATATCGATGAGTTCGATAGTGAACACGTCGGTGGAACGGACGATCTCATCGCGAGTCATGAAGAGCGGAGGCGGCTGTTTCTGCGCGTTCCACCACTTGAGGGCGGGAGCAAACGCCTGCAATGCGGCGAAGGAGCTGTCGCGAATGACGCAGAACAGATTGACGTTCGAGAATTCGGGATGAAAATCGCCGGCGACGGCGGATCCGTACAGGATCACGCTCTCCAGGTTCGCTCCGGCCGCCGAGCGCAGCCGACTGACAAATTCGTCGATCTTTTTCTTGGGAAGCATATTTTCGGGAAGCATTTTTTCTGAAGCCATTTCGTCCTCGCTGTCTACCAACTGCTGCTGGCGCCGCCGCCACCGGAACTGCCGCCGCCGAATCCGCCAAAGCCGCCGCCACCGCCAAAGCCGCCGCCACCGCCGAATCCGCCGCCGCGGCCGCCACCGCCAAACATTCCAGAAAAGAGCATCCAGAAAAGCACGCTGCGAAGGGGAGTAAAGAGAACAATGAGGATGACGATAATCACCAGCACAATTCCGCCGAGCGAGATGCCTCCGCCTGGCCTCTCGACCGGTGCCTGTGACGGCGGTGCCATTTGCGGGGTGGTGACTTGGACGCCGGCGTCCTGGGCGATGACGTCCGCGATCCGCGAAGTGACGAGCAGGAGGGCCTGGCTATAGTTGCCGGCGCGCATGAGTGGGATCGCTTCGCGCTGAAATCCGCCGACCTTGCCGTCGGGCAGGATGGGCTCGAGCCCGTAGCCAACCTCGACGCGGGCGCGGTGATCGTCGATGGCATACAGAATCAGAACGCCGCGGTTGGTGGACTTGCTGCCTACTCCCCACTGATGGAAGAGGTCGACGGCGTAGCTTTCGACATCGGAGCCATCGAGCGTGTGAATGGTGACGACGGCGATCTGGGCGTGCGCCTTCTGGTCGATTTCGCGGCAGATGTTGTCCATCTGCGCGATGGTGTTCTGGTCCAGAACGTGAGCGAAATCGTTGACGTAATCGGTGGCTTTGAGCTGAGTGATGGGTTCGGCCTGCGCTGGCGGGACGAGTAGAAGAGCACAGGCCACAAACAGACACCATTTTGTGCGCGAACGCATGGGAAGCAAAATTGTACAGGAGGCTGTGACCAAGGCGGGTTAGTTCAGCGGCAGATCTTGCCGGTGGTCCGGTGAGCTTTTGCCGAGTTGAGGGGCAGCGAGGAGGCGATCGGTTCGCCGTGCGTGGAAGGCGACGGTTCCTGGGCCGCGTGCTTGCCGCGCGGAAGGCTGATTTGCTCACGCTCGCGGCTTTGGGCACAAAGCTGCTGGTGTTCATTGGTTTGCCTTTCTTGGCTCTGGGGCAATGGAAGGCCAGTTGCAGTTTGTTTTCGGAGCCGATTGCGATTGGCTTTTAGTTCAGTGCGGAACCCTGTACGTTCGTGACACAGCGCGCCCTAAGCAGTTCGGGCGGTGTGCCCGATGTAACTAAACAGTGATTCGTTTTAGCAGCTGTGTATATCCGTGAGTTCGGAGGGAACGATGGCAACCCAAGCTATTTCCGGCAGTTCGCTGTATCAAGAGATCCAGGCTTTCTATCAGACGCGCGGTTCCGACCTGAAACAACTCGGCAGCGCGCTCCAGTCGGGCGACGCGAATTCTGCGCAACAGATTTTTAACTCGCTTGTGAATCTGGGCCAAAGTGGTCCATTCAGTGATGCCGCCCCGTTTGCGAAGTCCGACCGGGAGACGGCGTTCCAGACCATAGGAACGGACTTGCAAGCGGGCGATTTGGCGGGAGCGCAGAGCGCGTTTGCGACGCTAGAGAACGAGATTAAGGGCAACACGGCCGCATCTGGGTTGACGCAGGCTGCGGATACGGTGGACATTAGCGGCACAAGTTCGGCGAGCGGAAACCAGGCGACTGAGGCCACGGGTTCCATCTACCAGCAACTTCAGGCCTTCCGGCAAGAGCGAAAGGCGGATATTTCGCAACTAGCGAGCGATCTGCAATCGGGCGATGTGGCGGGAGCGCAAAGTGACTACACAGCCTTGCAGCAACTGGGGCAAACTGGCCCGTTCAAGGATGGTGGACCGTTTGGCAAAGCGAACCGGGAGCAGGACTTTACTGCGATTGGGCAGGCGCTGCAATCCGGAGACCTGGCCGGGGCGCAACAGGCCTTTCAGACGTTAGAGCAGACCTTTGGAAGCCAGGGGCATCAGCCGGTGCCGCCGGTCCAAGAAGGCGGAGCAATCACTGCGCCGCCAGTCGTGGTGGCGCATCAGCCGGTGCCACCGGTCAGCGATACTTCCGCAACCGTGGACGTATTCAGTTGAGTCAAGTCGAGCCGCTTACCTGGAAACACAACCGAGTCCCAGGTAGAGAGAAGGTCTTGCAGCCGAGCGCCGCCTCCCCGTCGCTCGTGCGCTATCCTCGAGCGGTCAGCACCGGACAGCGCGCTTCCGAGACAACCCGATACGCCGTGGTGCCAAAATGGCGGTCGGCGCGATCCAGGGAGCCCGCGCCGCGCACCCCCATAACGATCAGGTCGATGGCGGCATCAGCAGCGACTTTGAGAATGCATTCCGCCGGCGATCCGAATTCCACCCGGAATTCCTGTTGCAAACCGGGCGGCGCGGAGACCAGTTCCCGCAATCGCTGAATAAAGAACTGTTCGAATCGTGTAAGGGTTTGTGGATCTTCGGCGACGTTGGATACCACGTGAACCGTGATCAGACGGGCCGCGAACCTGTGCGCCAAAGAGAAAGCGCAATTCATGGCGCGCACACAATCAGTTGAGAAATCGGCTGCGAACAGGATGTTTCGAGGCCGGCGCTCAGGCACGAACTCGTGGCTTTGCGGGCCCACGGTCAGAACTGGGCGCTGTGCCAATCGGAGAGTTTCTTCAGCGACGGCCCCCATCAGCAACTTCTGCACTCCACAACGGCCATGTGTTCCGAGAGCGACTACGTCAATGCTGTACTTTGCGGCGGCCGCTTTAAGCGTTTCCCAAATTTCCCCTTCTTCCAGAAGAACCTCGTGTGGGACGCTACCGAAAGATGTTTCGTTCACCAATTCGTCCATTCGTTTCCGCGCGTAGGTTTTAATGCGCTCTCCGATTTCCGATAGCAACGCCGGGGGCAAGAACTCGAACATTTCCGGGGAGATCACATGTGCGATGTAAACCTTCCCGCTATACTGCGCCGCCAATGCGACCGCATAGGGTAGAGCCAATTCGGATGAAGTCGAGAAATCGGTCACGAATAAAACGTTGCCAAACTGGATTTCACCGGCTGCAAGGAGGCTATCCATAGTGTGCCTGCCGTCAACTATACGCCCGGTCTGGCCGTGGTTGGAATGCCGCGCAGATTCCATCGTGGAGGAGATTCTAACCGACGCGTAGCGGCTCAAGTTCGACGCGCTGAGGAAACTTGCGTTACAGTCCAACTTGGGCGGGAACGTCCTGAGAACGGTGGCCACAGCGAATTTTGACTCTTAGGTGGATGCGCGATGCTGAGCATTAAAAGAATCTTTTGCCGGTTGATATCCCGATCACTTCACTGGGCGTGATTCATCACGCTGCGACGTTGGCTCGCCATTTCCGTTCTGAGATCGTGATGTTGCACGTTGTGACGGCTGAGAGCCACGCTGCCGGCGTGCCGGAGATTAGCGGCGAGATCGATGGTTGGGATCTGCTTGCAGAGATTACTAAAGAGGCCAAGAGCCTGGAGCCGTCTTCCGGGTCCGTGCTAGACGGTATTGCCATCCGGGGCGTCTTGTTAAAAGGTAACCCGGCCCGGGCAATTGTACAGATGGCTCAGGTGGAAAGCGCCGACCTGATTATGATGCCTTCTCATGGCTCCGTGTTCGAGCAGTTTCTTCTGGGCTCAGTAACGGCAAGAGTATTACACGGGAGCGAGTGTCCAGTTTGGACCGGCGCTCACGTCGAAAAACTGCCCGTGCGGGAATTTCCCATTCGCAACGTACTCTGCGCGATCGACCTTGGCCCCAATAGTCGCAAAGCCGCGTCGTGGGCCGCGCAAATGGCCGCCGAATTCGGTGCTCGTCTTACGCTCGTCCACGTCACGGCCTCGGTAGAGCTATGGGGACCTGGCGGCACCTACGTCGATCCAAGATTGAAACAGGAACTGGTCGGCGATGCTTCTCAGCATCTCCAGGAGCTTCAGCAGGAGATGGGCATTAACGCCGACGTATTAGTCGGTAGTGGTGACGTGCCAAAGGTGCTGAGCCAAGCTTCGCAGCGGACGAAAGCGGATTTGCTGGTAACCGGCTGCTACCCTTATGGTGGCAACCTGCTGATCCACGGCTACGCAATTATTTGTGCGGTGCAGATTCCAGTTTTGAGCGTGTAATTGCAAGCCGGTTGCGCAAGGGCCGAGAGAATCGAACAGCAACCTTCCGCGCGCACGGATAAGAGACTGGCGTGAACGTCGACGCAACGATACTACTGAGCCGAACGTACCGCCTCCGCTGTACTCGCCGTTTCAATTCCTCACGGTCAATACGGAGCAACTGGCGCCGCACACTACCTCATACGCCGTAGCCCACGGCAGATGGGTCTTTGCGTCGATGTGGCCCGAGCGGTGCAAACCCAAAATGATCGCATCGGCTTTGAGGTTACTGGCCGTCTGCAAGATCTTTTCACTCGGCGAACCGAACTCGACTAAGTACGCCGGTTCGGCGGCCAGTTTGGCGCTCTGAGACACCAACTCCGCAAGCCGCCGCAAGCTTGTCATCCGGGCGTTCTCTCGCGTCTGCATAACATCACCGGCCGTGGGACGGTTCACGCCCTCCGGTGTTGGGGCCGCAGCGAGAACGTGGAGCAAAACGAGTTTCGTTCCAAAGTGATTGGCGGACGAGATCGCATAGGGCAGAGCGCGTAGCGAGGGTTCACCGAAGTCCGTGGCGAACAAGAACGGCCGAATGGCTCGGCTACCATCGACCGGGGAATCCTGCAAAGAACCCGGACCCACGGTTAGAACCAGGCATTCCGAGTGTCGAAAGATGTGTTCCGCCACCGAGCCGAGGAGTAGCTTTCCCAAACCTCGTCGAGCGTGTGTGCCGATGACGACCAGTTCTACTTGCTCTTGCCGGACTACTTTTTCCAGCTCTTCCCAAACATTGCCCTGGCAGACGATGATCTCATGGCGCAGACTGGCCAGCGCTCCACTCTGAAGAAGTCGGGCCTCCAATTGACGGGCATCTCTCCAAACGATCTCGGTGACCGTATTTACGGCCTCTGGACCTGCGAGCGTGAAGCCGATTGAGGAGACCACGTGCGCCAGGTAAAGCTTCGCCCCATAGTGGCGGGCAATGGCCAGAGCATGGCGGAGGGCTTTTTCCGATGCTTCCGAGAAATCGGTTGCAATCAGGACCGACTTCAGTTGAAGGTCTCCAGTCGCTGAGACGAGTGACATGCGAACCTCCTCCAGCGCTGCGCCAGGACAAGCGCCTGCGTCTCTCAAGCAAACGCCCCAATTATCGTAATGCAGTTCTGGCACCATCAACAAACGCTTCTACTCGTCCAGTCGATGGGTGACACTTTTCATTCCCTTCGTGGAGATGAGTTCTGGCGCCGAGACTGTTGCGGGGTCAGGTTGCAGAGCGCCTGAGGGCAAAGGCGCTCAGCACGACGAGATCGCGAAAGCTGTGAATTACAATACATACATTCAGCCCTGAGTCGCAGTCTCTGCACAGGAGGACGATACGGACGACGGAGCTTGGCAGGGTGCTGGTTAGATTCGAGCATTCCTGCGAGATCGGTTGCGCCACAGTTAGTGCACTTTAATCCCGACTCTTATGCGCTCAACGTACTCTCGGATGTTCGCCGCGGCGGCGACGCTTTTCCTGGTAGTGGGGGCGGGCATTGGTCAAAACACAACGCGAATCACGGACACGGTGCAGTGGCGGGCGGGTTCATGTTTGTGGGGACTTTAAGTTTTGAGGCGTGAACAAAAAACCCTCTCCCCAGTAATACGGGGAGAGGGCCGGTGCAGTCTAAACGTGTTTTAGTCGTCGTCTCCGTCACGAGCAGGAGCAGCATTGTTGAACTCGCTCGCGGGCCGAACCGTATCCTCGCCGGGGTAGGGGCGAGTAAAGCCGGTGGCTTCGTACCAGTTGAGGTGGTTAACCGTGTCCGGGTCTTCCGAGTCTGGCTTTTGGTACTTGCCAGCGAAGATCTCCGCCTTCTTTGCCATCCACCCAGCCCGCAGAGCCTGAACCTTCGGGCTCTCTTTCACCGTGGACTGCGGCTTAGACTGAGCCCTTGACGCAGAACACGACGGCGGGAGGGTCTGAGTTGGAGTCTGGCTATTGCCCGTGTTCAGCGCGTAGGCGGCTGGCACGTAGTTCCACGGCAGGAAGTTGCTTGCCGGGGGGCTATCCAGGAAGAGCGTGCTCATCGGCGAGGCCACGAGGTCATTCTGGTTCATGGGCTTGATGCCGAGGATCTGCTCGATGGTGCGGGTCAAGTTGACCTGCGTGTAGAAGGTGCTGTCTACGTACGGTGCGTCCCCGGTACTCTGGATGACGTAGGGGCTGATGACATAGCCAGGGCTGCGGTGACCATCGACGTGGTCGACGCCGTTCTGCGCGTCGTCTTCCTCCACAAAGATCGCCGAAGTCGCCCAAGCAGGGCTGTTGCTGATGGCCGCGACGTAGCGCCCAAGGGCCAGGTCGTTATCGGACTGCCCGGCTTGCCCGGTAACCGGGCCGCCGGTATGGTCGGAACTGATCCACATGAATTCCAACTGAGGCAACGTTCCCTTCGCCACGTCATTCTGGAAGTCTTCATTCCAGACGTCAAAGCGGAACTGGTCGGGGATGCCCAAGTCGAACTGCGGATAGTTCTGGACCGTGTTGTTAATCAGGTTCGGGAGCGGGGAGTACGAGGAGACCGTGTTGAAGTTATAAAGCTGGGGTTCGTTGCCAGCCTCGTAACAGGTTATGTCGTTGTAGAAATCGATCCACAGCGGCTCTGCGGTCGAGCCGTTCGGCTGGTTGAACAAGTTGTATTCGATGTACTCGCCGTAGTTCTTAAACGAGACGTGGGCGGTTGCTGCCGTGTCCCACAAGTGCCCGACCTTCTGGTAGGCAAGCGCTTCGCCTCCGTTGGACGGGTAGTCGCGGAGCCAATCCGGCGACTGCACGTCGTCGGAGTAAGGAGCCATGGCCTGCGTGATCCAGTTGTGACCGTCCGCCGACTGGCGGCTCGGGTCGTAGAAGTTATCCAACAGCGGGAAGCGCTGCACTAGCGCGTGCGCATTCGGCGTGATCGGCGTGCCGCCGGCTGCGGCGCCGTCGCCGAAGACTGCCAGGGAAGCGTCGCCGTTGCCGGCGGCCACGTCGCCCAGGATCTGATCGTAGGTGCGGTTTTCACGGATGATCACGAAAACGTGCTTGATCAGCGAAGGACTGCCGATCTTGGCTGGGATTGCGACCGGCGCGGCCTTCGGGCTGCCACCGGATGCAGACCTGATATTTTGCGTGAGATCCCAGTGGTTGTTGTATAGAACCTGCGTCGTCATCGCCGGCAGGCTTAAGCTCGCAATGGGAATGATGCTCACGGTGCCGAGGTCCTGGTGCGTGTTGAAGTCGCTCACGCCCCAATATGTAGCGTATGAATTTTCGAACGTCTTCTGCGGAGGCGGCGCTACGCCGTAGCCGTCAGTGCCCAGGCCTTTGTCGTTGGCAACCAGCAACTCACCGTCAGTCCAGTCGAACACGACTGAGCTCGGCGCATAGCCGGTCGGGATCAGGCCCAAAACAACTTGGGTGTTCAGGTCGATCACGGCAATGGCGTTCGCATTATAGAGCGCCACGTAGGCGTTGTTTGAATTATCGACGGCGATCGCGTTTGGACCCACGCCAGTCACGAGTCCGCCGGGCACTGTAACCCCCAGCCCACCCAGGAAGGCGTCAAGCTTAATCGTCGACGACACCGTATTGGCGTTCGTGTTGATCACCGAGATCGTGTCGTCATAGGCATTCGTGACCAACAGGTTCGTGCCCCAAAAGGCCATGCCCGTCGGGTGCAGACCGACCGTGATGGTCTTGGTGACTTTGAACGTAGACAGGTTCACGACGGAAATGGTGCCCTCGCTCGTCGCGCCAGTCGGATAGACGGCGACGACCGGCGTGCCGTTCGAGTATTCCTGGAAGCTGTTCGCCCCAGGAACCTTTCCAGCCTCGTTGGCAACGTAGGCGTAAGTGCCGGCGTTGTTGATCACGATGTTGTTCGGGACCTGACCGACGCGGAGCTCCGGACCTTCCACCGGCTTCGGCTGCGTCAGGTCGATCTTGGTCAGCGTGTCGTTGTTGTCCAGCACCACGTAGGCGGTATTGCCATTCGGCGTGACCGCGATGCCCATCGGATAGGAAGTCGGCGCACCATCGGACACTAGCGAGACGGTCTGGCCGCACGGGATTTCAATGCTGCCGGTGGTCCCCGGAGGGCTGCCCGACGGCGGTGCCTTGGCCGTGTTGAACGGAGCGACCCACGGATAGCAAGTAACGTTAGTCAGATAGCCGCCGCCGTTGACGTCGAGCGGAACGCTGACCTCTGCGTAATTGGAGAGCAAGCCGATCGAGTTGACGTTCGCGATGGCAACGTACGCTGGCCCGTAGTCTCCGTCCTGGCTAAACAGCAGGTACTGGCCATTGGGCGTATAGGTGATGCCCATGGAGCTACCGCTGTTGGTCTTGGACGGAATGTAGTTCTGCATGACCTGGCCTTGCGTGTAGGCCCCGCCATTGCAGCCGGCGGAGGCGACGCAGAAGATCGAGACCGACTGCGGCGCGCCCATCTGAAGGACAGCAGCGGTTCCGTTGCCCGTCGGATTGAGTGCGACGGCTTTGGCCCGGGTCGTGGTGCTGAGGTAGACCTGGGTGCCGGCAGGGGTGATGATCGTGCCATCGCTGACCACCCACGGATCGGACAAGGGCGCCGTGAAGGTCGGGCCGGTGGTCGCGTTCGTGTTCTCGCCGGGTGTGTAGGTCGGGAACTCCTGCGACTGCGCGAGCGCCAAAACGCTCAGCGCCGCTACCATTGCCAGGACGGCAAACAGCCGCACACAATGGATACGAGGCCTGCTTAGAGAATGATTTCGAGCCGTTTTTCGTGACATATACACAGTTCTCCTCATTGGATTTTTTTCCTCTCGCAACCGCGATCGGCCGCGCGACATTGGGGGTGGAACGACATTGGGTGGAAACGCATTGCGTGGAAAGACATTCGGGTGGAACCACATTGGGTGGAACGGCATTGGGGTGGAAAAACATTGGGCATGTAAGTATGAGCAGCGATAATAGTTGGCAAGCGTTATGGGCTTGTTACCGCACTATGAAGATCGCGTGAAACTTCTGTTACAGGGGGCTGAACTTCTGTCGCGGATGGTGACGTCATATCGCCCTCGTACTTTGGGCGCGCACCCCGCCGTCATGTTTGCGGTTACCGTCGGTTAGACGGCCTTTTCGGAGCGCTCCGATCACGCTAAGGAGTGGAAGGTGGGAGCGCTGATTTACCTGCGGAGCTTCGACTAAGGCACAAGAAGTTCAGTCAGTCGATGCGTCAGCACCAGTGTTGCGCTGTAATTGATGGCAATCCCGATGAACATTGTGAACAGAACCAGAAGGCCCAAACCCCAGCTGCGTTGGGCGTGTCGGCCAGCCATGCGCCACTGGAGCAAGCGCCTTACGCGGAGACTAATCGAACACGAGCCGCTGACCAGTCCAGTTGCGAGCAACGGCTCGGGCCATCGATGAGTGGATCTGGAAAGCTTGATCAATGCTGCCGCCAGATCGAGCGCTTCCTGGCGATTCGCCACGGCCGCTTCATCTGCGGCCAGTTCGGACGATTCCTGCCAGGCAGTCTCGATGCCGCTCATTCCAGGGAAAGGAGTGGAAGAGACTATAACTCTCTTCAGATTGTCCCAGGACTGTGCGTGCCCGAGTTCGTGCCGGACCGCTACCCGAAGCTCGTCGTCAGTCAGCACTGCGGTTGCCAAATCGGAAATCATCACCCTCGGTTTCCAAAATCCGACAAGAATCACTGGCGGCGCGCCCTCCGAAGCCCTAAGCATGGGCGTCCCCTTATCGGCTCCCAGTGTCGGCCCTCCCGTCCGCCACTGCGTGACGGCGCGCGTGGTGCACGCTTGAACTTTCAGCACGCGGAACAACCCGGAGCCAAGGATGAGCAGCGAGCACAGGGCAAGAAGGAACGTCGCGGTATCCTCGTCGGGCGACTTCCTCTCCAGCAGCCAGAACGACGGAAACGTGAAGAACACCGTTACCGCGGCGGAAACGACAAAGGGAAAAATCCGCAGCCCGAATAACAGTCTGGCGGTGTTCGCGGCAGTCGCTTGGCGCATGTGCTTCGCGCCACGCCACAGCAACACGACCAGCAAAGACAGCGGGCAGTAGACGGTTGCGAAAAAGGCAAGCGAAACGAGGAGGCCTCGGGCAGCAAATATCACTGCTCTTCTCCCTTGTTGAGTTGGGCGCGCTGACGCTCCACCAGCGACTGCAACTCGTCGAGTAACTTCACGCTTTGCGTGCTGACCGCTTCGACCAAATAGGAGAGGTGCAGGGAGGCATGTTCCGAGCCCAGAAGCTGGCGAATGCCCGTTTCCGCCGCCACGCGTTCCAGTTCCTGCGGGGTATAGCGCGCGGAATAGCGAAACGCCCGTCCGTCCGGAACTCGGTCGAGGAGTCCCTTCTTAAAAAGACGGTCCATCGTCGTCATGATCGTAGGATAGGTTTGCCAGATCGTGCCATCCTCGCGCACTTCACGAACCGTGGCGCTGCCTCGCGCCCACACCGCCTGGAGCACTTTCCTCTCCAGCGGTCCCAGTTGGGCCGAAGCGGAAGAGTCGCCAAAAAGAGGAAGCGGGGTCATTGTCGATCTCGAAAGCAATGGGGAAGTTTCCGGACAACAGAACTCTAGCGTTGCACTCTTGAGTAGTCAACCGCCCGCCCGCAGATTTCATCATGACTTAACAATTAGCGCAAAGTAGTACTGATGTCCGGCCCCGTCACTGGCACAGGTGGGCCGCGCGGCTGCGCTTCTCCCCCCAAGCGCAGCTTTGGCTCCCGCTTCCACTTCATCCTTCCAGCGGTAATAGAGATTGGGAGCGATCTCGTATTTGCGGCAGGTCTCGGCCACGTTGCCGCTCTTCAGACCTTCCAACACGATCTGCCACTTCTCTTCCGGGGTTCTCTGGACTCTCGGCTTTCTCGACTCCTGGCGGAGGCCCCAAGCCTAACTAACTTCCGTGTCCAGTTCTAGCGGGGTGCACTACACAAGTAAGAGATGCGGCGCAGAGTTGACAGAAACGAGGTTGTCCATGAAAAAAGTAATGTTCGTACTTGCGAGGTTGAGTCTCGGCACGTTGTGCTGGGGAGGGTCGGCGCGGGAAGATGCCACCGAACGGCTGGACGACGCCACCAGTTCCAGTGTTCCAGACGCGGATGGGGAAAAGGACAGGCTCATCAACAATTTATGCCAAGGGGGACCTTGGGCCCATCATGTAGCGTGGGGGGAAGGCGTGATGATGGTTAACGCAGCGGGGCAGGCACAACCTGTCCGCTACGCTGTGAACTTTTTTCGACTACTCGAAAGCTAAGGATCTTCTCAGGATGAGTGGAGTAGGTCAGAATCCCGTGCATCCCTTCCAGCACCAAAACGTCCTTCCCAGGAGTCCACACTTCGATCAGTTCTCCCCCGTCCGTCTTGTACTTGACCGCATAGTGCTGCTTGACGAAGGGTAAATCTAGAAGGTGAACGGACAAAACCGTTCCAGGTCCTACGATAAAGACCGTGCTGGGTTGCGGGATGAATGACAATTCCGAAGTTGGTTTGCACCAGGCGGGAGTCAGACACGTAGTCAAAGCCACGATCTGAAGAAGTTTGCTCAACATTCCAGTTCCTCAATTAGAGGTTTTAACAGCCCGTCCATAATCAACTTGCAATTTCCCTTCTAGACTCGAAAACGAAAGGCATTATTATGCATATCCTGGATCGCTTTTTCAACGGAAACCTCTGCGGGCCCATGTGGACATTCAAACTGACCTAGTACCTGTTGGTTTGGTAGTGGTTCAGTTCCTGACCCACTACCGTGGTTTTCGGAAGAGGCCATCCAGGAGAGTGGTAAAATATGGCTGTTCGTTGCTTAGGCAGAAGGGGCTGTCTCCTGCTTGCCAACTGAACGGTTCTCCGCGCGCAAGGAAAACCGCACGCCCGGCTCCAATCGCCCCGCCACTGCAAACCGGGCGTAATTGCCACAAGTCCACGTGTAGCGGCCAAGAAAGGGCTCGATTTCGATGCCCATCAATTCCTCGCGACCATCGGCGAGGACAGGACATATATGGTTTTCCCGAGGAGACAAGAAATCTTTGCGCAAGGGGATGCCGCGGATGCGGTGTTTTATTTCCAGACCGGCAATGTGAAACTCACCGTGGTCTCAAAGATTGGCAAGGAAGCAACGATCGGAATGTTGAGCGACGGAGACTTTTTCGGAGAAGGTTGTCTGGCCGGGCAGCTCCTGCGGATGTCGTCTGCAACCGCAACGACGGATTGCGCCGTTCTGCGCATCGACAAGAAAGCCATGATGGAAGCGCTGCATCGGGCACGAATTTTCCGACCTGTTCGTGGCCTATTAGTTGTCCCGGTACATCCGTTACGAAGAAGATCTGGTTGATTACCAAACCGTTGCCCAAGGTACAAAAGAGGTACATGGGAAAAGGGCTCGCCCTAACTAACTAATTCAATATGCGTTAGTGTGGCGGAGGGAGAGGGATTCGAACCCCCGGTACGGTTTCCCGTACATCGGTTTTCAAGACCGACTGTTTCAACCGCTCACACATCCCTCCGCGGCTAACAAGAGTTTACCAATCGGAAGGCGGTTATGGCTCCAGATCCGGGGGCTCAGGATCAGGGCGGCAAGGCGGCGCCAGTTCTCTGGTTCGGGCACTGGGATTCGGATCACCTGGTTCCGTTTGGATAGACCAGAATCTTGCTTGCCTCGCCGGTTTTCAGGCGAGCCATGGCTTGGGAGAAATCCTTCATGGCGATGCGGTCGGTGATGGCCGGATGCAGGTCCAGTTTGCCGGCTTTGAGCAGGGCGGTCATCTGATACCAGGTCTGATACATGCGGCGGCCATTGATGCCCTGGATGGTCAGACCTTTAAAGATGATGTCTTCGGAAAAATTAACCGGAATCGGTTTTGAGGTGAGGCCGAGCAGCGACATGCGGCCACCGCGGCGAATGATGTCGAACGCGAGGCGGATGGCGTCGGGATGTCCGGCCATTTCGAGCACGGCATCGACGCCGGCGCCGTCGGTTTTTTCCGCGACGATGGCGCGTACGTCGTCCTTAGACGGATCGAGGGCGTAATCGGCATTCATTTTCGCCGCGAGCTTGCGGCGGTGCTCGTTGACTTCGATGGCGAACACCGTGGTGGCGCCGCAGGCCCGGGCGACGGCAATCGAGAACAGGCCGATGGGCCCGCAGCCGGTGATAGCGACGGTCTTTCCGGCAATCTCGCCCGCCAGAACTGTATGTACAGCATTGCCGAGCGGATCGAGGATGGAGGCGTATTCCTGGGGGATGGCCGGATCGAGCTTCCAGATGTTGGACTCGGGGATGACGACGTACTCGGCGAAGGCGCCGTCGGAATCGACGCCGATGATCCGCACGTGCTGGCAGATATGCGCTTCGCCGGTACGGCACTGGAGGCATTTTCCGCAGGCGACGTGCATTTCGGCGGAGACAAAATCGCCTTCCTTCACGCTGGTGACTTCATCGCCAAAAGCAACCACGTCGCCGCAGAATTCGTGGCCGGGAATGAGCGGAGGATGGATGCGGCCTTGCGCCCAGCGGTCCCATTCAAAAATGTGGAGATCGGTGCCGCAAATGGAGGCGGCTCGTACTTTGACCAGAACGTCGGTGCGGCCGTATGACGGGATTGGGACCTGGCGGACTTCCGCGCCGGGCGCGGCTTCCGCTTTGACGACTGCGAGCATGCTGCTGGGCATGAAGGGACCCTTCCAGAACGGAATTAGAAGAGCAAACCGCTTATTTTAGCACCGCGGCCGCATGTTGCAGGAGCGCCGCATGTCTCATTGTGTTTGCATTCAGCATTTCCAACACAAGATCACCGAGGCACTGAGGAGCCCAATTGCGGATGTAAATCCCTGACTTCTCTGCTTGCAGCTTCCGTGGCGAGGTGGTCCGGCAACAACTCAAATTCCTGAAGCGGTGACGAGGCTTCGTTCCGTGGGCACCTTCGTCTTATAACGGAGGTAACTGTTTCCGGGTTCGCTAAGCCGCTATCATGAAGGTCGAAAAGCAATCATCCCCAGTCGAGGTCCTATGCCTTGGAAGCGCTTACTGGCGCTGCTTCTCGTCCTTCCATTCGCGCGGCCAAGCTTCGCGCAGAGTGCCGACAACGCCCCAACCTCTCTGGGCGACGTGGCCAAGAAAAATGAAGAGGCCAGGAAGGAGAAGGACAAAGACGGCTCGAGCAAGCCGAAGCGCGTCTTTACCGACGACGATTTTTCGCTGCGGAAGAGCCCGATTCCAGCCATAGCCCTGCAAGGCGCCGATAACGTCGAGGAGGTGCTGGCCGCCCTCCACGAGTTCCGCGCGACGCATAACGCCGAAGACACCGAAGCCGTCCTACATGATTGGTTCGACGAGCAGACGGCGGTGCTATCGGCGGCCATCGACGCGAACATCCAGATGATGAAACACAATCAACTGCGCATGGAATCCATGCAGGACCGATCCGCTTATCCGTACAACTACGGGTATGATGGCGGAGAATCCTCCAAGTACAACGAGCGGTTGACGACCGAACGCTGGTCGCAGCGCGTAGACGCGCGCAGTTCGCAGGAGAACTTCCAGGTCATCTCGCGGATTCAGCAGGCGCTGATGAAAGTGCGCGTCGACGTGATCTGCCGCCCCAACAAAACCAAGCCGGCAGCCTATGACTGGTTCAAGATTCGGAATGCGAATGGGACAGGCGCGTTCTAACTAAGCCGAGAATGAGGCCGAACAAGGATTGAACAAGGACAGAATCCTTGTTATACTTCTACCGTGGCTAAAGTTACCAGCAAGCTCCAGCTCACCCTTCCCAAGGCGATCGCCGAGCAGTACCAAATCCGTCCGGGAGATGAGCTAGACTGGCTGCCGGCAGGAGAGGCGATACGAGTGGTGAAGCGGTCGCGGTCAAAATCCTCGAGAGCCGACGCTGCCTCGCTCCAGCACCGTCTCCGGCTTTTCGAAGAGGCGACAGCCCGCCAGGAAAAGCGAAACGCTGCCTTCCGCAAGAAGCATGCCCACGGAGCCCAGCCCTCAAACCGGGGCTGGACGAGAGAGGACCTTTACGATCGTGGCCTTCCTCGTTGATACAAATGTGCTTGTCTACCGTTTTGATGCCCGTTATCCGGAGAAGCAGCGAATTGCTCGCGATGTTCTGCATCGGGGACTCGGGGATGATTCTGCCCGAATTCCACACCAAGCGCTGATTGAGTTTGTATCAGCGACGACGCGCACAAGAGTCGGCTCCGATCCCCTGCTTTCCTTGGACGAATCGCGCCACGAAGTGGAAGAACTCATGGAGCAGTTCCCCATTCTTTACCCGAACGCAGCGGTAGTTCATTTAGCTCTGCTAGGCGCGGCGGCTTTTCAGCTCTCTTGGTTTGACGCGCATCTGTGGGCTTATGCCGAACACTACGGGCTGGAGGAAATTGTCTCCGAGGACTTCGAACATGGGCGGCTTTATGGCAGCGTCCGAGTAAGAGATCCCTTTCGGCGTGGGTAACGCAGCATCCGGCCCGGCATGGCGCGACATCACAAATAAAAAGGGCGCGATTGCTCGCGCCTTGTTCTTCGTTCTGATTTCTTACTTTTGCCTTAGTCTCTGACGCCATCCATGAACGCGCGCAGCTTGCGCGAGCGCGACGGATGACGCAGTTTGCGGAGCGCCTTCGCTTCGATCTGGCGAATGCGTTCGCGCGTGACCGCGAAGGACTGGCCGACCTCTTCGAGAGTGTGCTCGGAGCCGTCTTCGAGGCCGAAGCGCATCTTGATCACTTTCTCCTCGCGCGGCGTCAGCGTGCGCAGGACCTGTCCTGTCTGGTCCTTGAGATTGACGTTGATGACGGCTTCGGCGGGCGAAACGACCGCTCGATCTTCGATGAAGTCGCCCAAGTGCGAATCTTCCTCTTCGCCAATCGGCGTTTCGAGGGAGATCGGCTCCTGCGCAATCTTCAGCACCTTGCGGACTTTCGCCACCGGAATATCCATGCGCTTGGCGATTTCTTCCGACGTCGGTTCGCGTCCCAGTTCCTGCACAAGTTGCCGCGAGGTGCGGATCAGCTTGTTGATCGTTTCGATCATGTGGACGGGGATGCGAATCGTACGCGCCTGGTCGGCAATGGCACGTGTAATGGCCTGCCGAATCCACCACGTGGCATAAGTCGAGAACTTATACCCGCGGCGGTATTCGAACTTGTCCACGGCCTTCATCAGTCCGATGTTGCCTTCCTGAATCAGGTCGAGGAACTGCAATCCGCGATTGGTGTACTTTTTCGCGATCGAAACGACGAGTCGCAGGTTGGCCTCGATCAGCTCGCGCTTCGCCTGCTCGGCGTCCATGTCGCCCTGGATGATCTCGCGCTGTGTGCGCTTGAGCTCCGGGTACAACAGGCCGGCATCGACTTCGAGCTTCTCGAGTTCTCCGCGAACCGCACGCGCCTGCTTCCTGTATTCCTTGCGCTGCTCTTCGCTGCGGGTCTGCTCGGCGCGCTTTTCCAGGTTCTGGATCTGGCGGTCGAGCGAGCGCATGCCATCGACCGTGCGGTTCACGCGCTCGATCAGGCGTTTGCGTTCGTTGTTAGTGAAGCCCAGGTTGCGCACCGCCAGCGAAGTTCGCACGATGGCGCGAGCCAGGTTGAAGCGATAGCGGCGATGGTCCTTGGGCCGCTTCTTGGCATTTACGTCGGCGTACTTCTCCTGCAGCGGCGCGACTTTTTTGTACGTCTTGTCGAGCACCGCAATCTTGCCGAGAAACTCCTTCAGGCGATTTTCGACGATCTCTTCGGTGATCTCCTCTTCGTCGAAGGTGACCAACTCCTTGATGGAGCGGACACCTTTTTCAAGGTCCTCGCCGAGGGCGAGGAGTTCGCGAATCACGATGGGAGAGCGCGAAAGCGCCTTCAGTACGCGGTTTTGGCCGCGCTCGATGCGCTTGGCGATTTCGACTTCGCCTTCGCGCGTGAGCAACGGCACGGTTCCCATCTCGCGCAAATACATGCGGACGGGATCATTGGTTTTTTCCAGAGCGCCGGGGGTCAGGTCGAGTTCGACATCCTCCGACGCATCATCCACTTCCTCGAATTTTTTTTCCAGATCGGTCGAAGGCATCTTGCTGCCTTCGAGTACATCGATTCCCTGCGTCCCGATCGTGGTTAGCAGATCTTCCAGGTCTTCAGGAGAATGCACATCGTGCGGGATAAGGTCGTTGACCTGATCATAGGTCAGATATCCCTTTTCCTTGCCTGCGTCGATCAGCTTTTTTATGTCGTCGAACTTGTCGTCAAGTGCCAAAACAGGTTATCCTCAGCGCGCCCGTCGTCTCCGGCCTCACCAAGCCCAACCCGGGCCTGCTGCAATCCGGGACGTACGGACGCCGAAACTTCACCGGTGGGAGTTGTATGGAGTTGTGCGAGTGCGCACAAACCTATCAAGTATAGCATTCTCAGGATCGCCCGGCCAGCAGATTTCCCTGCCGGACCATGTTTGGAACACTACCGCTTCAGAATCCACGCCGCCCGCTACTTTCTCCACTGATAGTTAGATGGCGCCGGAGCCTGATCGGTTCCAAGGACAAATTGTGGTCCCATCTCGCTTTGCGCTTTAGCTGGCTCGTCCCGCCGCCTCAGCCATCGCCGGATCCATTAGCACTCGCTTCAAATGCATTCTTTCCAGCAATAGCTGCTGCTTTTCGTCCATAGAGAGCCCATGCGCCAGAAGTCGCCGCTGCACGTCATCCAGTCTCCGCCGCAGGCTGATCCTCCGAAGGCCGCGAACGGCGCCTTCGACCGTCTCCGGCGTCAGTTCTTCCTCTTGCTGCATCAGGACTGATGCCAACAAACGGCGATCCTCGTCGCTCCGGGCCAATTCGAGCGGATCGCCAGACTCCGGGCCACCCGCGAGCAGGGAATCGATGAGAGACTCGGATGCCAGCCCCTCGTGCAGACGCTCGGATTCGAGCGCGTACTGGGCCTGACGCGCCGGATCAAAATCTTCTTCTGCGCCTTCGCGAGCCGAAGTGCGCCCGCCGCCGGATTGCATTTGCCGGGCCGATGCGAGCGCCCGAATCAGCACGCGCTCGGCGCCCGTAATCTGCGACTCCGCGGAGGCTTTCACCGCGCTCGCCGCGCGGCTGCCGGCAACGTGCTTCAGTTCTTGCCGCAACACAGCCGAGTCGATCCCGAGCTTTTGAGAAATTTCCATTGCCAGCTCATCGCGGGCAATTCGGCTGGGGACGCGTTGAACGTGCGGGAGCAGATAGTTGACGGCTTTCACCTTGCTTTCGGCGGTGCGCGCGCCGAATTGCGTGCGAGCGCGGTCGATCAAATAATCGAAATATTTTTGCGAGCTCTTCAGGGCCGCGGCGTACGCGTCTTTCCCCTTACGGCGGATAAAAAGATCCGGATCGAATCCGGTTTCCAAAGTCAGAACGCGGATGTTGAATTCCTCTTCGACGAGCAGTCCAAGCGTGCGTTCGGTGGCGCGGGCTCCGGCGGTATCGGGATCGAAGTTGACGACGATATTCTTTGAGAAGCGGCCGAGCAGGCGCGCCTGCAGCTCGGTGAATGCGGTGCCCGACGAGGCAATCACGTTATTGAACCCCGCCGCGAAGACGGAGATGCAATCCATTTGACCCTCGACGAGAATGCCGTACTCCAGCTTGCGGATTGCCTCCTTCGCATGGTCGAGATTGAAGAGCACGCGCGACTTCGAGTAGATCTTCGTCTCCGGCGAATTTAAATATTTGGGCCCGGCTTTTTCATCGGAAGAAAGTGTGCGCCCGGTGAAGGCGATGACTTTTCCCTGCTCGTTGGCGATGGGAAACATGACCCGGTTGCGAAATTTGGCGTAGATGGCCGCGAGCTGCGAGCCCCGAGGCTCGGGCTTCGAGCCCGGGACTTCGGGCGACGACGGATCGCCGTGGGCCTGATCGCCGCTCGTCGGCTGTTCGCGATTCGCGGTTTGCGGCTCGCCGTTTGCGTTGGGGGCTTCAGTTTGTGGCTCGGCTGTCTGTTGATCTGGGCCTTGCGGTTGGTCGTTGGCAGCGCGGGGCTCGGGAGCCGCGGCGGTTTCCTTCCACGAAAACAAGCCGCTCTCGCGCAGGAGTTCCTCGTCGAACTCGCGGCGTAGCGCGTCGCGCAACAGAAAGCCGGAATCGGGCGCGTAGCCAATTCGAAACCGGGCAATCGTCTCATTGTCCAGCCCGCGTCCCTTCAAATATTCACGCGCGTGGGCGCCTTCCGGACGCCGCAGGCATTGCTGAAAAAATGCGGTAGCGCGCTCGTGAACGTCGAGTAGTGCCATCCGCACGTGGGCATCGCGCGCCTCGGCCGGGCTGGAGAATGCAACCTTCGGCATGGGCACGCCGAGCTTCTGCGCGATCAACCGCACCGCTTCCGGGAACGTGATGTTTTCGATCTTCTGCAAGAACTTAAACACGTCGCCAGATTCGTGGCAGCCGAAACAGTAGTAGAACTGTTGAGTGGCCTGCACGGTGAACGAGGGCGTTTTCTCCTTGTGGAAGGGACACAGACCGGAGAAGTTCGGTCCACCCGCCTTTTTCAGCTTGACGTACTCGCCGACAATGCGGACGATATCCGCCTGTTGCTTCAGGGTCTCTTTAAAGTTGTCGGCAGAGGTCATGGGCGGCGCACACTACGTCGATTCATTGTGAGGCTTGGGAGGAGCCACGAAAAGCCAGCAATCGCCTGTCATCTGTGGGAAAGGTGTGGAATACCCCGCGAATCGGTTGAAGAGTAGCTGAATCGAAATCTACACTCTTAACTCCACCACCGTGGCGCCGCCGCCGCCTTCGTTTTGCGCGGGCTCAATGACTGACTCCACGTGCGGATGCTTCTTTAAATAGCCCCGCAGCGCCTTGCGAAGAATTCCCATGCCGCTGCCGTGGATGATGCGCACGCGCGCCATGCCGGCCAGGAACGCGCGGTCGATGAACTTTTCCACTTCACTGGTTGCTTCGTCGACGGTGCGTCCAATAACATTGATTTCACTCGGCACGTTTGAGCCGCCCGACTCGTTTTGCAGCGAGACTTTTATGCCGCGGGCGCGTGCTGCTTCCACCGGCGACTCGCCGACACGCTGTTGCACCTCGGCGATATCTTCGCGCGCGATGCGCATCTTCATCGAACCGATCTCGACGTCGAAGTGATTGTCGCCTACCCTCTTTTTGACCACTGCCGCGCGACCCATCGATTTGAGCTTTACGGTGTCGCCCTCGGAGACATTTTTCACCAAGGCGGGCTGGGCATCGGGATCGCCGCGGTCGGCGCCGGTGGCATGTGCGACCACCGCGGAATCGAACTGCTCGCGAAATTCCCGGCGCAGCTTGGCAATCCGCCGCTCGGCTTCCTTCGAGACTTTTTGCGCGGCCGCGCGGTCCTGCACGGCGCTCACCGCCTCGCGCGCGTGATATTCAAGGTCGCGAAAAATACTGTCGAGCTTCTTTTCCATCTCGCGAACCTTGGCCTGCTGCTCTTTGCGCCCTTCCGTGGCCAGACGCGACGTTTCGCGTTCGAGTTCCTGTTCGCGCGCCTTGATCCGCGCGCGCTCATCTTCCACGGTCCTCAGTTCGGTGTGCAGACGGTCGAGGAAGCGCGCTACATCCTGCGTTTGCGAGCCGAGCCTTCCTTGCGCCGAATCGATAATCGCCGGGTTCAATCCCAGCCGGCGCGCGATGTTGAGGCCCGCCGACGCCCCCGGCACCCCAATCTTGAGTTCATAAGTCGGTTGCAGTGTGGACTCATCGAAGCCAACCGAGGCGTTCACGACGCCGGGCGTGTTTGCGCCGTAGATTTTGAGCGAAGTGTGGTGAGTCGAGATCACCGTCATGCAGCCGATTTTGCGGAAGTGCTCGGCGATGGCCACGGCCAGTGCGGCCCCTTCTTCGGGATCAGTCGCCGAACCGAGTTCGTCGAGCAGCACCAAAGATTTCGCCGTTGCCGTGCGCGAGATGAAATCGATGTTGGTGACATGCGCGGAGAAGGTGGAGAGATTCTGCTCGATCGACTGATAGTCGCCGATGTCGGCCAGAATGGAATCAAACACGGGCATTTCGGCGCGGTCGGCTGGGACCGGGATTCCCGACTGCGCCATCAATGCGAGCAGGCCCAGAGTTTTGAGCGCGACGGTTTTGCCGCCGGTGTTGGGCCCGGTGATGACCAGTTGCCGCCGCTCGCCTTCGAGTTCGATCGTGACCGGGACGATCACCGCATTCTTTAGCTTGAGATTGCGTTCGAGCAGCGGATGCCGCGCGCGATGGAGCAACAAGCGAGGTCCGCCCGCCTCGGACGGTCGAGGGCCGTCCCGGGAGAGGCTTACCGAAACGCAGTTGTAGTCTTCGGCAAATCTCGCCTTCGCGAATTGCAGTTCCAACTCGGCGAGTACATCGGCCGCCGCCAGAATGGCGCCTGCATTCTCGCCAATCTGGCGTGTCATTTCGAGCAGGATGCGATGCACCTCGGCTAGTTCTTCATCGAGGAGCCGGACCAGTTCGTTGTTCTGCTCNNTTCTGCTCGATGGTTTCGAGCGGTTCGATAAAAACCGTTTGCCCGCTGGAACTCGCGCCGTGTACAACGCCCGGCACGCGCCGCTTCTGCTCGATCTTCACCGGAATCACAAAACGCTCGCCGCGAATCGTGACCAGTTCATCCTGAACGGAGCCGCCCTCCGACAATCTGCGGAGTTGTGCGTGCAGCGACTCTTGAATCTGGCGTTTCTGCTTTTCGACTTCGCGGCGAATCCGGCTCAGTTCGGGAGAAGCGCGGTCATCGAGTGTGCCATCGGGCAAAATCTTGTTGCGGAACGCCCGCAGGAAGGCGGTGAAGTCAGCAATGCCCTCGGAAAGCGCGGTCACTCGCAGCCATTCCGAGCGCATCGCCGAGGGCGGTTCGTGCACTATCTGCCGCCACTCCGCTGCCCGGTCCGCGACCAGCACAATGTCCCGAATCTCGGTCGTTTCGAGCGCGGCGCCGCTGATATGGGCTTTTCCGATCGAGGTATGAACGTCGGGCAGGCCCGCGAATTCAAAGCGGCCGCCCACGCGGCGATACTCGCGGATTTCACCGGTGAGCGTCTGCTGATTTTCAATCCAGGCTTCATCGAGCGAAGGGCGAAGCTCTGCGATGCGCCGCTTGCCGAGCGGCGAGGAGGCATAGCCGCTGAGCAGATCGCGCAAGGCCTCGAATTCGAGCAGACGCGAACTCGCGTCGGGCATGGGATTTGGAACGAATGGCATCTCTTCGATGGTACAACGAAGCGCGATATGGAACTGAGTTGCGCCATTCCTGCGTGAGCGCGTAAATTGCTCGGGCCGGCGCGACGCGAACGGAATAAAAGGTGTAAGCTGGCGCGATGCAGGAGGCTAAATCCGCATGAACGAGGTTCGAACCCGCAGGCAGTTGCTGGCCCTGGCGGTAATGCTGACGGTTTTCAGTCTTTGCGGCCAGCTCCTGACGGCGCAGCGAAAAGAGATCGCGTGGAGTTCCGAAGAAAAGCCGCTGGCCGACCAACTGCACGGCTTGCGCTCGCTGGCCGACGATGTTCGCGCCGAGACCACGAAGAATCTCGCGCTCAAAATCCGGCAGCTTCCTGCAACCGAGAACAAGTTGCGCCTGGCCTATGGACTGGCGAATCTCTCGACCGAGGGTGACTTCGGGCACGCGGCATTGCAGGAAGTCGCAACCACGCTGGCCGACACGTTGAAGGAGCGCCCGCTGCCCTGGGCGCAGCAGAAAGATGAGCAGCCGGCAAAGGACAAGGCGCCCGAGCCAGCGAGTCCTTACGTTGAACTGGCTTCGCTGGTGCGATACGAGCACGTGGATGCCGCGCTCGACAACGATCAATATCGCGCGGCGCTGGCGCGCCTTGAGGCCGACGACCGGAAGCGCGAGCATGCCGAGTTCTCGCTAAAGGATCTGACCAGAAAAACCTGGACGTTTTCCGATCTCCGCGGCAAGGTCGTGCTGGTGAATTTCTGGGCGACGTGGTGTCCGCCCTGCCGCAAGGAGATGCCGGACCTCGAAGCGCTGTACACGCAGTTTGCATCGCAAGGTCTTGTCATTCTGGGCATCTCGGACGAGGAAGCCGCAAAGGTCGAGCCTTTTATCCGCGAGCGCAAAGTGACTTTTCCGGTGCTGCTCGATCCGGGGCGAGACGTCAATACCATGTTTGTGGTGGGGGGCATTCCGAAAAGCTTTGTCTATGACCGCGAAGGCAAGTTGGTGGCGCAATCCATCGACATGCGAACGCGAGAACAATTTCTTGAAATGCTCTCAAAGGCGGGGCTGAAGGAAAATCGGAATTAAGAAATCAAGCGGAATATCTACATCAACCACAGAAGAGGATGACCATGAAGAGCTTTGGTGAACTGGCCCCATCGCCCTCGTGTTTCTTGCATTTTTGAAAATGTTCCACTAGATTCAACTTTCCCGATTTAAGCCAGAAAATATCAGGTCAATGGGAGTGGTGGGTATGAAGGGAAAGTTCGTCGGGCTAGCGATGGGCGCGGTGTTGGTTCTGGGGGCGGCGTTAAGCCTGCCGAGTTGCGGGCACGATCAGAAGCTGGTGAGTGTCGCGATCCAGCCGCAGACTTTTACTTTCCTCACGAACGTTGCCGACCAACACGAACAGTTAACGGCCCTTGGCACTTACATTCATCCGCCGGCGCAAAAAGATGTTACTGCCGAGGCTAACTGGACCGTAGATGACGGCGTTGTGTCGGTGAGCGCCGGATTGATCACAACTCCCGGCAATTCGTGCGGAGGCGCCGACATCACCGCGACGGTGCCCGAAGGTACGGGTGGGGCGGGAAATATCGTCGCCGGATACGCGACTATTACGGTCGACGATCCCTCAAACCCCCTTTGTCCGGGGGGAGGCAAACTCGCAAACTTGAGCGTCGCGGTCACGGGCGACGGGAGCGTGGCGAGCGTGCCGCCGCTCATCAGTTGCCCGGGAACCTGCGTAGCTACCTACGACATCGGCGCATCGGTGGTGCTGGCGGCAACGCCCCTGGGCGGCACCACGGTGACGTGGGCAGGCTGTTCAGCCCAGTCCGGCAACGATTGTACCGTTACGATTGCCGCGGGAGGCAGCGCGGTGCTTGCGACCTTTAAGTAGAAGCGGGGCTTATCAAAAAAAGTCGGGCCGAGCCGCGTGAAGTTTTGCCTTGATCCGGGAGCGCCTCCCTACTCTTCCTGTAGCAGCTTCCCGAGCGTGGGCTTATGTTTTTCTTCTTTGGTCGTCTTTGCCGGAACCAGGCGGGAAGGTTTGGGCGAGCCGACGCGTTCGCGGGCCATTTCACGAACCGTGGTGGCCGCCGAAAAGCTCTTCTTCTTTCGCTTCCTGGGCATAAAAGATCCTGAACTTTGTCGGGGCAGCACGCCTCGACGGATGATTCCATCTTTTCACATTCCCCTTGCAAAAGTGCAATAATCAAGGGGCAGGCTCGCCAACTTCAGCAATTCAACGAAGACCCGGAGCCAATGCCCTTATGGATGAACGCGAATTTTTTGACGAGCGTGCCGATAAAAAGCCCGCCAACCTGAGTTGCCCGCACTGCCAACAGTCGGCCGAATATGAGATCCAGTGGCTGGTGCGCACCAAGAAGAAGAGCTTGCCGCCGCGCGCCGACGAGCGCGACCGGGCCAAATTCGCTAAGGCGCAGTCCTACATGCTGCGCCGGGACGACATGATGATGTGCAAGAATATGCGCTGCCGCAAGCGTTTCGAGATTACGGGTGTGCAGAGCGTGGCATTCATCGATTAGGAGCGCGCGATGGAATCGTGGATCCGGACTGCTATTGTCGCGCTGGTCTTCTTCTCGTTCCTGCGGCGGGTTTTGAAGGCTAAAGCGCAGCGCGGGACGCCGTCTCCGGCAACGCGAAGCAATTTGCCTTCGGCCACGATTCCGCGGACCCCGCGGCCGCGGTACGGCCGGAAGAACGACTTTCGCGATGTTCCGCCCCCGCCCGAGAATCCGGACCTCGGATAGAAAACGCCCGCGGGATCGGCCCGCGGCAGTCGAAGCTGCCCTGAGCTTTAAAACACCATCCGCTCGCGATCTTTGCGCGCGCTCTTCATTTATACTTGCCAGTTTGCTCCAGCGAATCTGGTGGGCAGTTCGCACCGGCCAGGCTCGTGGGGAGAGACTTGGAATTTGTACCGAAAGCAGGGGAGTGGAACCGTGAAGATTCTGGTGTGCATCAAGCAGGTGCCGCAGAAAGATGCGACGCTCAAGTTGAACGAAGCGGGCACGTGGATTCGGGAAGATGTTTCCTACGAAGCCAACGAACCCGACGCCTTCGCGCTCGAAGAGGCTTTGCGCCAGAAAGAAAAGCTGTCGGGCGAAGTCGTGGTGCTGACCGCCGGTCCCGCGCGCGCCCAGCAAGTGCTTCGCGAGGCTTTGGCCAAAGGCGCGGACCGCGCCATTCATCTTGAGGGCGACGGCTTCGTCGGCCTCGACGCCTACAACACGGCGCGCGCCATTGCCGCCGCGATTCAAGACGAAAAGTTCGACCTCATTTTCACCGGCCTACAGTCTGACGACTATGGCTACGCGCAAACGGGCGTGATTCTGGCCGAGATTCTCGGCTGGCCGCACGCCACCATCATCATGCATATCGAAAAAAGTGAGAGCGGCATCCGCGTAAAACGCGAGTTGGAAGCCGGATTTTTCCAGCACGTGGACGTTCCGCTTCCGGCGGTGCTGACGATTCAGTCGGGCATCAACAAGCTGCGTTATGCGACGCTGATCGGCATCAAACAGGCGAAAAATAAGCCGATGCGCAAGGTGACGATGGCCGAGGTCGAGGCGAGTCTCAGCCCGAATCTGCAGAAAATTGAGAAGCTTTACCTGCCGCTCAAATCGAAGAACACGGAATTCCTGGAAGGCGCACCCGCGGACATAGCGAAGAAGCTGGTCGAGAAATTGAAGAACGAGATGCGGGTATTGTGAAGAATTGTTCTTGCCAAGAGCTGCTACGAGCCGCGTTTATACGAGCTATTGAGAAATGAGTACTGGGAACCGAGAACTTTATGACGGACAACATACTGATTATTACCGAGCAACGCGAGGGCAAACTGAATCGCGTGTCGTGGGAAACAATCGCGGCGGGGCAGGCGATTGCCGCCGAAACCGGTTGGACCCTGGAAGCAGCCGTGGTCGGGGCGGGCGTCGCAGCGATTGCGAGCGAAGTCGCCGCCAAGAAGCTGGCGAAAGTCTACGACGTTGAATCGCCGCAGCTTGAGCCGTACACTCCGGATGCATTCACCGCCGCGCTGAAGGAATTTCTGGCGAAGCATCCCGCGAAACTCGTACTGATGCCGCATACCTACCAGGTGCGCGATTTTGTCCCCAAACTCGCCACCGCGCTCAAGACCACCGCCATCAGCGACGTAGTCGGCTACAAGCACGAGGGCGGAAAGCTCGTGTTTACGCGCCAGATGTTTCAGGGAAAATTCGTCGCCGATGTCAGCTTCGCGGGCGAAGGGCCATGCTTTGTAACTTTTCAGAATGGATCGTTCCGCGCCGATAAGGCCGAAGCGGGCGCGGCTCCGGCTCCCGTGGAAACGGTGAATGTGGACGTGCCTGCCAGCGTAGTGCGCAACAAGCCGCAGGAAGTGTTCAAAGAGGCCAAGCAGGCCGTCGACCTTACGCAGGCCGAAATCATTGTCTCAGTCGGGCGCGGAATTAAGGAGCAGAAGAACATCGAACTCGCGCAGCAGTTGGCGAATGCTCTGGGCGGAGAACTGGCCGCCTCGCGTCCCATTTGCGACAACGGCTGGCTGCCCATGGACCGGCAAGTCGGATCATCGGGGCAGACCGTCGCGCCAAAACTGTATTTGGCGCTGGGGATTTCCGGGGCGATTCAACACATTGTCGGCATGAAAGGCGCGCGCAGCATTATTGCGATCAACAAAGACGCGGAAGCGCCCATTTTTGAGATTGCCGACGTCGCAGTGGTAGGAAATCTTTTTGAAATTGTGCCGCCGCTGATTGAGGAAGTGAAGAAGGCCAAAGGCTGAAAAACGTCCCGGCTCCTCAGCTCACAATAACGTCCGGGCTCCTCAGTTCACAATGTAGTAGGGAATTGACTAGGTGTGGATCTAGTATCCCGCCGCAAACCCGCCCATCTGCGCGGTCGTGACGCGCAAATACTTGTAGGGGTTCACTGGGGTGTCGTTGATGCGGACTTCGTAGTGGAGGTGAGGTCCGGTCGAGCGCCCGCTCAGACCGACATAGCCGATCGTATCGCCGCGGTGGAGGTATTGCCCGGCGGTGACGGCAAAGTTGGACAGATGCCCGTAGCGTGTCGAAATTCCGTGGCCGTGGTCGACGATCACGGCGCGCCCATATCCGCCCATGTAATCGGCAAAGGTCACAACGCCGTCGGCCGGCGCCAGAACCGACGAGCCAAACGCGGCCGAAATATCGACGCCGGAATGGAATGCGCCTTCGCCGTTAAACGGATCGATGCGCTCGCCAAAGCTGCCCGTAATCTGGCCTTCCACCGGCCACAGATTGGGCGCGGAATTGGCGCGGAGCCAATCGGCGGTGGTGGAATTCCGCGTCAGGCCCATCGAAATTCCCACGCTGGCCGCTCCCGTGAGGGCCGTATCCTTCAGCGCATAGAGCTGGTTTAGCGAGGAACTCACCTCGGCCTGCTCGATCTGCTCGCTGGAGGCGGTGACCATGGCGGGATTGGATTTGAGCCCGTAGAGCGCGGAAACTTCGCGAGCCAGAGACCCGAGCGATGCCACCTGAATATCGCGCTCTTTTGCCACCTTTTCGAGTTGAGAATACTGGTCCTTCAACTGTTCGTCGTGGGTGCGGAGCTCGTTGTAGTGAGAAATTTTGTGCAACATGCGGGCGTAGGAACTGGCGATGCCGGTCAGGCTGAAGGCCCCGATGGCTATCCCCGCGATCAAAATGTACAAGTAATGGACAGGAATGGAGATCTTCCGAAGCTGTCCGGCTTCGTCACGCGCTACAAAAAAGATGTAAAAACGTTTCCGCAATATTCCCTTCCAACGTCGGATTTCGAGCGTTTCCGTTCGCTTCGGAAACTCGTCTGGGCTGGAACGGTCGCGCCCAGGCTTGGTACCCTGGCCCCCCACCAGCCGCATCGGGAGCGGACTGGAACTCAATTCACCTACGGAACCAGGCAGACCAGACTCAAGTGGGCTGCAAATGATCCACCGTGCAGCATTTGATCTGGCAAGAGAGATCTATTTAATGGCGAGATAAAAGTAGCAAACCAGATTCCCCCTTGTCAATCGAATACGACCTTCCGTGCGGTTACCAACGCCATATAAAGTCCGACCGTCCAACTGGACATCTACCGGATGTTAACCGGCGCGACTTGCCTTGTCCGGGAGGCGCGCTCGGGCCAAGTTCGGGATAGTCAGATGCAGCGGAGGTTTATAGTGATCCCATGCCGAAAGGCGAGCAGCAACTCATCCAGCGCATACGGAGCATGGCGGGCCGCAATGCATCGGTAATTACCGGTATTGGCGACGACGCGGCGGTGTTGCGGGTTCCGCCGAAGCACGACCTACTGGTAACGACTGACTTCTCGATCGAGGGTGTGCACTTCCGCCGCGAGTGGCATTCGGCAGCCATTGTGGGCCATCGATGCCTGACACGGGGCCTGAGCGATATTGCTGCAATGGGGGGCGAGCCGCGCGCGGCATTCCTCTCGCTGGCCCTTGCCGAGGATGTTCCGCGGAAGTGGATCGATCAGTTCGTGAAGGGACTACTCGGTTTGGCTCGGGAATTCCGCGTCTCTTTGGCGGGGGGAGATACAGCGCAGGCTGCACAGGGCATACAGGCTGACATTGTAGTGGTTGGGTCGGTTCCGAAAGGAACTGCTGTGCTGCGCTCCGGCGCGAAGGCGGGAGAACAGATCTACGTTACGGGAAGCCTGGGCGGATCGGCCGCTGCGCTCGAACGGCTGCGGAAGTCGCTGCCGCTTGGAGTGGAACGTTCCCCGCACTTTCATCCCGTGCCTCGCATTGAAGTGGGACGATGGCTGCGGCGGCACAAGATTGCGTCGGCCATGATCGACGTGAGCGATGGCCTCTCGACCGACCTCGCACATATCTGCAAGGAGAGCGATGTGGGCGCGGAGATCGAGGTGGATGCAATTCCGCGCGCCGCATGCGGAAATGGGAAGCAGCAGGTGGAACTCGCCTTTGCGCTCAATGGCGGAGACGATTACGAACTTCTGTTCACCGCTTCAAAGCCGGCGCCGAAGCAGATCGCGGGAGTTCCCGTCACTCGGATCGGGCGGATCACGGCCGCGAAAGGCATGTGGCTGATTGGGCCGAAGCAAAGACGGCAAAAGCTCGTGGCGCAAGGGTGGGAACACTTTACTCATCGGGTGAACGGGTGATCGGGTCATCTCCTGATCGGGTCATCGGGCCATCTGCGGTTAGTGACTTTCGTGACCTGCCAGTAATTACTGCGTGCGGATAGAGTAGAAACATGCGAAAGATCCTCTTGCTGGCGGCATGCATGATTGCTCTGACGTCTTTGATGGCAGCTCAGGGCGCTTCGAACGGTTCGAAGACAGGCGACCTTAAAACGGCCGACCTCAAGACTGGCGACTCAAAGACTGCCGCGTCCAAGACTCTGGACAAGAAGATCGACAACGAATTTGTGCACCAGCAGTTCGGCGATCAGTTCACATTCTTACCGGAGATAGGCGCTTCGTTCGGCGATCTGGACGGAGATGGCGTAGAAGACGTTGTGATTGCCGCGCGCTGCAAGAATCCGATGGTCGATCAGGGAGAGCACGACTACACGGTGATCGATCCCTACGATAGTTTCTACGGTTACGGCAATCCGTCGATCACCACAACCTTTTCCTCCGGAGATCCGGCGCAGCGCGGATTGGCGCTGCTCATCATTCACGGAGCGGGGACGAATGCGTGGCGCTCGCCAAAGCCAAAGGCAAAATTTGTAATCGTGAACCTGCCTTATCGCACGCTGGCGGTGAAGAAATTCAAGCTGAAAAAAACGGCGATCGATGCCGTGTATGTGGAGGAAGCGGGCGACCTGGGCGAAAGTTCGGCGGTATTTTTCGATGCGAAGCATCGCCAATATCGCTACGTTCCCATGGGCGGAGACATGGAGTAGCAGACACGTCGCGCGTGCGATAAGGGTGAAGTTCACGTTTCGAAGTTTCAAGGTTTCAGAGTTTCAAGGTTTCAATGATTCATGATCCCGGGCTTTGGACCTTGAACCTTGAACTTCAAAGTTTCCAGGTTTCAGAGTTTCAAGGTTTCAATGATTCATGATCCCGGGCTTTGGACCTTGGACCTTGAATCTTGAAACCTTCAGACTTTGAAACCTTGAAACTTTGTCACTTTGAAGCCTGCCACTTCGAGATTTCAAGGTTTCAATGACTCATGGTTCCAGGCTTTAGACCCTGAACCTTGAAACCTCAAGACGTTGAAACTTTGAAACCTTGCCACTTTGAAACCTTCTAACCTTCCGCCCTTCCATCCTCTCTCCATTCAACCTCATTTTCCCGCCAAAGAGTGCCGCGCGTTGGACGACAACGGCCCCGGAATGTTGAAATAGTAAATAGACATTCCTATGGCCACAACCGCAGTAAAGATCCGGCGCCAGTTCAAAGCCCTGGAGCGCAATGCCCACGGCTTATGGCAGGTCCTGAAGGCTGTCGCCTCGACCGACCACCCGCTGCTGGCGCACCTGATTCCGATTCGGCGCTGCAATCTCGCGTGCACGTACTGCAACGAGTTCGACGATTTCTCAAAGCCTGTGCCCACCGAACTGATGCTGCGGCGGGTGGACAAGCTGAAAGAACTGGGCACGTCGGTTGTCACCATCAGCGGCGGCGAGCCGCTGCTGCATCCCGACCTCGACGACATCATTCACCGCATGCGCGAGCGCCGAGTCGTTTCCGGGCTGATCACAAACGGCTACCTGCTGACCGCGGACCGCATTCAGCGGCTCAATCGCGCCGGCCTCGAATGGCTCCAGATTTCGATCGACAACGTGAATCCCGACGAGGTCTCAAAAAAAAGCCTCAAGGTGCTCGACCGCAAGCTGCAACTCCTGGCGGAGCACGCCGAGTTTCACGTGAACATTAATTCCGTGGTGGGTGGCGGGGTATGCAACCCGCAGGACGCGCTGACCATTGGCAAACGCGCGCTGGAACTCGGCTTCAGTTCGACGGTCGGAATTATTCACGATGACTCCGGCCAGTTGCAGCCGCTGAAGGAAGACGAACGCCGCGTCTACCACGAGATGAAGCAGCTGGAAAAACGCAGCTTCACGCGAGTCAACGCGTTCCAGGACAACATTGCGCTCGGCCGCCCGAACCAGTGGCGCTGCCGGGCGGGCGCGCGCTATCTCTACATCTGCGAGGACGGGCTGGTGCATTACTGCTCGCAGCAGAGGGGGTACCCGGGCATTCCGCTGGAGAAGTATTCGGTCAGCGACCTGCGGCGGGAGTTCTACACGGAGAAGTCGTGCGCGCCGCACTGCACGGTGTCATGCGTGCACCAGGTATCGATTGTGGACGCTTGGCGGGCGCCACAGAGGCCGGCGCCAGCCGGCTCACCGGCGACAGGGCTGGTGCAGATCAAGTAGGCCCTGCGGTCTGCTACAGCAATCCTGGGTCAGCTGTGACCTACCCCCTAGGTGGGGTCCTTTAGAATCAAAGACCTAGCGGTAGCGCGTCGCCATGTCTTTGAGGAATAAGGACTTACTAGTAAAGTCTTTATAAAACATAGACTTACGCCGCTGCCTCGCGGTTCGGGTCGCGTCCGCCCCCCCACCCCCCCACCCCCCCGGAGCACGGTCTTTTAGAATCATAGATTTGGCAGAGTGGTTCCGCTAGATCTATGAGGAATAAGGCCTTGCTCGTAACATCTTTATAAAGCAATGACTTACGCCCGTGGTCTGCCGGAAGGTCTCGGTCCGGGTTTCGAAATCTATCGTAAAGTATTTATAAATCATAAACTTAGACGAATTCTTGCCTTGGGTCGTGAATTCTCAATTTTCCAAAGAACGAATACACGAGCGCTTCTGCGCTCTCTATTTCCATGTTCAGTCTTTTAGCCGCTAAGTCAAGGGAATTTCGCATGCGAGTGGGTTCCGGTTGGAGCAGGGTGTTTCGACCCCGCGGCTGCTGCGCTTCGCTTCCGTGGCGAGCGCAGGAAGCATCCCTTAGGAGCTGAAGCGCGAATGTATTTTGGCGAGTTACTGGCACGAGTTCAGCCGTGCCCTTCCCAGAACCGTTTATGGGACCAGTAGGCCCGTTCTAGAACGTGGTGGCGACGGTGAAGCGGAAGGTTTTGCGCGGTTCGCGGAGGGTGTATGGGGAGCTCAAGGTATCGACGGTGTTCTCGTAGGTATAGATGCCGGCGCCGCTATTGGGGAACATGCTGGGAGTGATCTTGATGGGCGCGCGGGCGCTGGTGTTGAGACGCAAGGCGTTATAGGCGTAGTAAATGCGGAAGGGAGCATTGATCACGGGCAACATCATTTGCAGCTCGAGTCCGGTAGACATGTTTGGAACCCAGTTTGTGCCGGGGACTGGGGCAAGGAACTGCGAGAAGGTGGTCAGACGCTGGCCGCCGGCGCAACCGTAAGCGGGGGTGAGCTGGGGGCAGCCAAAATAAGTGCTGAGCAAGCTGTCGTACTGAGTCTGATTGATCTCGAGCTGGGATTTGCGCAGGATGGGATCGGTGCCGATGTCGACGAACGGGGCGAGCGCGACGGGACCGGCAATGGTGATGCGATATTCGAGGTTGCCGGTGAGCGCAAGGTCGCCGCCCGGCGTGACCAGTTGTTGAAAAGGAATGGGAATGTTCCAGCAGTTTCCGATGCAGGCTCCGTTCGAGCTTCTTTGCACGGGGAAAGCGGGATTGGCGGGGACGAAAGAGCCGTCGGGATTGCGCAGCGAGATGGTCTGAACACTGGGCAGATAGGCAATGGGAGAAACGGTGCGGATATCGAAGCCGCGGAGATCGTTTTCTCCGCCGAGATAGGCGCGCTCAAACGGGGGCGCGACCACGCCGTTAAAGCCGGTAATGAACGATGCTTGCAGGTTGTAGCCGAGCGCATTGCGGCGCTTCTGCATGGGGAAGAATTGTTTGAATTGCACGATGGGGCGGATGGTGTGAACGGTGCCGCCGAGGCCGGCAATTTCTCCGCCGATGAAGAGGCTCTTGCCATGATGAGGCGCGTAGGCGGCATCGAGAGTATTCATGGTGAAGCTGGGCGTGATTTTGCTGGTGATGATGCCGTTGAGGGCATTGGGCCCGGAGATGCCGCTGAAGTTGAGATTGTCAAAGAGCAGCTTGGAAGCGTCGCTGAGGGCAACGAGCGAGGAGCGGTCTAAGGCATAACTGATGCCGAACCGCTTGAAGGAGCGGCGCAGCGGATAGCTCAGGCTGAGGGTAAAGCCAGTGCTGGACTGCGAATAGTTTTGCAGGTTCTGAAGGTAGGGCGAGGGCGTGTTGACGTTCTGGCCGGTGAGGAGGGCATACTGGCGCGCCTGATCGTAGTTGATCTTGCGGAGATAGACGTTGAAGCCGGCCTGGATGGGGCGGTCGAAAAGATACGGCTCGGTGAAACCGAAGACGATGTCGCGCTGGAGAGAGCCAATGCTGGCCTGGACGGAGAGGGTTTCGCCGAGTCCGAGGAAATTGTTGGTGCTGTAATTGAGGCCGACGAAAGCGCCGGCCAGGCCGCTGACACCGCCCTGGAGGCCGATGCTGTTCTTGCCCTTTTCATGAACCTTGAGGGTGAGATCGACGGTGCCATTTTTTTCGTCGAGGTGGCGCTCGGTGGTGTTGGGATCGTCCGGCTTGAGCTGCTCGAAGTAGCCGAGTTGATTGAGGCGCAGGAGGCTGAGCTCCCAGAAGCGGGAATTGTAGATCTGGCCTTCTTCGAGGGCGATTTCGCGGCGAATGACCTTGTCGCGGGTGGTGGTGTTGCCCTGGAATTCGATGCGGCGCACGTAGAACTGCTTGCCTTCGTCGACGTCGACGACCAGATCGACGGTCTTTTTTTCGTCGTCGAACTTGGTATCGGGAACGGAGGTGAAGTTGATGTAACCGGCTTCGCCGTAGGCTTTGCGGAGGTTTTCCAGGCCCTTGGCAACTTTTTCGCGGCTGAAAATGTCGCCATCCTTGATGGGAAAAAGACTGCGCAGGGCGGCATTGTTGCGAATGGCCTTGTTGTTCTTGAAGGTGATGGTGCCGAGGTGATAGCGAGCGCCCTCTTCAATCGGGATCATGATATCGACGGACTTGCCCATGCCGGCCTGGAGGAGCGGAACGTGCAGGCCGGTGTGGCCGGTGTCATGGATGTCGGTCTTGGCGTCCTCGACCAGGACCTTGAAGTAGCCACGGTTCTGGAATTCGGCGCGCACGCGCTCGGTATCTTCGTCGAGCTTGGTGGCGTCGTAGGTTTTGGAAAAAATATCTTCAAGAATGATGGAGTGCGGAATGCCGACCGGCTTGAGGTTCTTCATGGCCCCGCGCAAGGTGCGGGACTTGATGTGGACATTGCCGCGGAATTGAATTTTTCCGACTTTGACCTTCGGGCCTTCCTTGATGACGAAGGTGAGGCCGACGGCGGCGGGCGGAATGGGGCGGACTTCGGTGCGAATGATGGCAAACTGGCGGCCGTGCTCGGCGAGCAGATCTTTGAGTACGACTTCGGCTTTCTTGATTTTGGTGGGATCGTACTGGCTCTCGACGGAGAGACCGACCTTACGCTCCTTGAATTTGTCGAGCACATCGCTGGTGGAGACCGCGCTCAGGCCGACGTAGTTGATCTCGCGGATGGTGGGGCGCTCTTTGACGTAGATGTGGAGGATCCAGCCCTTGGCGCTCTCTTCGCGCTCAAAGCGGATGTCTTCGAAGTAGCCGGTGTTCCAGAGGGCGTTGAAGTCGCGCTCGAGGGCGGCGGTGTCATAGACGTCGCCGACTTTGGTGAAGATGCGGGCTTTTACGGTTTCGGCGGGGATGCGGCGGCTGCCGTGAACCTGGATGCCGACGATGAGGTCCTGCTGACCGGGCGACGGGGCGGCGAGAAAAAACACGAGCAGGAGCGACAGGAGGGCTGCCCATGCGGGCCGGCGCGATCTGCCAACGCAGGAGCCGGCGGCCGAAGCGATCCATTGAAGTGTGGTGCGAAGTGTGGTGCGAGCCGATGGAGCGGAGCATGGGCCGCTGTGGGGGCCGCTGCGTGGGCCCTGGAGGCGGCCATGGTTCGGGGCGCACACAGGAATAGCCTGATGACGGCGCTGAATTGCAACTACCTCGAAAAAATAGAGTTAGGAAAACGGTAATTATACGGTAGAGCGCGGGAGCCGTCCAAGGATCAGCGCAGATTTTCGCCGAAATTCACGCCTCGAAAAAGTTCCACCTCAACACAGACGGAATAGAAGGTCGCCGCGTTGCCCAGGTCGGTAAGTTTTTCCGAGGTGAGGACGTTGATATTGCGAGCGCCGGAGCCAAAGCGGGCCCAATCGAGACGCGCGGCGACGACGCCGGGGGAAACGGCGCCGTCGACTTTGGCCTGGAGGACGATCTCGCCGCGGGAATTGAAGACGCGGACGCGGTCGCCTTCGCGAATGCCGCGGGCGCCGGCGTCGGCAGCGTGCATTTCGAGCATGCCGATGCTCGGCTCCATCTGGCGGACTGTTGGCACGTTGGCGAAGGTCGAGTTGAGATGATTGTCGGGCTTGCGCGCCAGCAGTTCGAGCGGATGATGGACGGACTGCGAGCCGTGACGGGATTCGGCGGGCGGAGTGAAGGCGACGACGGGATCGAGGCCCTTGCTTTTTAGCGTGGCGCTGTAGAATTCGGCTTTTCCGCTGGGAGTGGGGAAGTTGCCCTGGGCGAAGGGCAGGTACGGCGCAGCCTGGGTGGGAGAGCCGGCCGCGGCGCCATCGGCGGCGGCGAAGTTGAGGCGGATGCGGTGCTCGCTTTCGAGACGCTCGCGGGTAATTCCCTTGAGCAATGGATTGGGCGAGGCGAGGGCGCTGTCGATCATGGAATCGACGGACTCGCGAAAACAATCGTCGTCGAAGCCCATGCGCTGGGCGAGCGCGCGGAAGAGATCGACGTTGGATCGGCATTCGCCTATGGGCTCCATGGCCTGATTCGAGACCTGCGCGTAGTAGTGGCCGTAGGCAGTTTGCAGGTCTTTGTGCTCAAAGAAAGTGGTGGCGGGCAGGACGATGTCGGCGTAATCGGTCGTATCGGTGAAGAACTGCTCGTGGACGACGGTGAAGAGGTCGGGGCGCTTGAGGCCGCGAATGACTTCGTTGTGGTTGGGGCAGACGGCGGCGGGATTCGAGTTGTAGACGAAGAGGGCGCGGATGGGGGGATGGTCGAGCGTATTGAGCGCGGTGCCAAGCTGCACCATGTTGACGATGCGCGCCGGGCGGCCCAGGGCCTTGTGCATCAGTTCAGGCATTTCAAGCGCCTGTTTATTGAGGCCGAAGGCGCCGCTGAGCGACAACTGCAAGCCGCCACCAACTTCCTTCCATGAGCCGATGAGGCAGGGCAGCATGGCGACGGCGCGCATCGACATGCCGCCGCGCTCGGAGCGCTGGATGCCGTAGTTAACGCGGATGACGGAAGGACGCACGGTGGCATATTCGCGGGCGAGCTTGCGGATGTCGGGGGCGGAGATTCCGGTCCACGCGGCGACTTTTTCCGGCGCGAATTCCTGTGCGCGAGCTTTGAGATCTTCGAAGCCGAGCGTGTAGCGCGCAACGTAATCGGGGTCGTAGAAATTTTCATTGATGATGACGTGCATGAGTCCGAGGGCGAGGGCGGCATCGGTGCCGGGATTGATGGGGAGATACCAGTCGGCGCATTCCGCGGTGCGAGTGCGGTAGGGATCGATGACGACGAGCTTGGCGCCGCGGCGGCGCGCCTCGGCGATGAAGGGCCAGAGGTGAACATTGTTGCCGTGAATGTTGGCGCCCCAGGCGACGATGTAGCGGGAGTGCGCGAATTGCTCGGGCTCGGTGCCGAGCTTGATGCCGAGAACGGACTTGAGGCCTTCTTCGCCCGCGGTGGAACAGATGGTGCGCTCGAGTTGAGAGGCGCCGAGACGATGGAAGAAGCGGCGGTCCATGGAAGCGCC
>PLHW01000001.1 GCA_003139095.1 Acidobacteriaceae bacterium | reverse complement strand
GAATATCGCGATTACCAGATTACGCAGGCTGGAGGCGCAACAGTAGCCTCGCCCCAAAGCGAAGCACTAGCCGCTACAGTAGCCGAAGAATTTTAAAAAGAACATCGACGTACGCTGTATCTGTGGCTCGGCGCTCCTTCTGATCACTCCGGCAGTCCCCTAAGCATAAAGTACCCGCCGGGCGTTCGTGCAATCTCACGTTTGTCGGCACCGACGGGGATCCTTCAGCGACCCCAGGGAACAGAACCCACAAAAAATGTGCCGACTATCCTCCATTTCTCGTTCCTGAACACAGTTGAAAGCAACGTAATCAAAGCAGAAATAGCGCACCGATCGAGGGTGCAAGGGATCTGGTCCACGGCTGTCGACCTTGGATGTTTCGACTTCGACACATGACACATCGAATTTGCGTCTCAGTCCGTGCCCAAACCTGCATCTGGTTATGACCTTTTGTAGGCAGCTGCCCTCATCTGGGCACACGCAAAGCGATTTCAATGGTCCATTTCCTTCGCCTACAAGAACTTCCACTTGGCCCTCGAAATGCCTTTATCAAATGCGTTATGGCAACCTGTGACTGCCCTTCCGACTTAGGTCATCGCATAGCATACCCGTCTCTCGGGAGACCAGGGTTGCGAACTGATTCTCGCCGCCTCCCAGCGTTGCCGGCGGAGGAGGAAGAACGGTCTTCTGCCTCTTCCAGCCTGCAAGGAGTAGAAGCTGGCGACATATTTGGCGAAAGTCTAATTGCATCGGGGAAGTCACGGCCGCGAAATCCTTGGGCGGCAGTTGGAGCACTGGCCGTCCAGTTGTTCCTCTTGCTAGCGCTCGTTGTCATTCCGCTGTTTCACACGGATCCACTGCCCAAAAGAGAAATGCTAACGATGTTATATGCGCCGCCCCTGGCAGCCGTCGCTTCCAACACCACGAGGCTTCAGGCGCCCACTTCCGCGTACACCTCAGCAAGCATCAGCAGTCCTTCCCCAACGCCTGTTACCCAAGAGGTGCCACCGGCTCCTGTCAACCCAACGGGGGGAGTGGTCGGAGGAGTTCCCGGCGGAGTGGTTGGGGGAGTTTCCAGTGGAGTGTTTAGCGAAGTGAGTAGCACGCACAGCTTGCCGGTTCTCGCGAAAACGCCCGAGCCTACCCCCGCCAAGAGAATCCGTGTTGCCGCTCGAGTAGTCGAGGCAAACCTGATCCACGACGTTGCGCCGACGTACCCACCCGAGGCTGGGCGGGCGCGGATCGAAGGCGCGGTCGTGCTGCTGGCCGTGATTGGCAAGGATGGGAGCGTGCAGGATGTGCGAGTCGAGAGCGGTTTGCCGCTGCTGGCGCAAGCCGCAATAGACGCCGTGAAGCAATGGCGCTACCGGCCTTACCTGGTGAATGGAGAACCGGTGGAAGTTGACTCCCGGATCACGATTAATTTCACCCTGTCCGGAGCTTAGGAATACCGATGATGCATAACGAAACACATGCGACGCCTTACAGCCATCTAGGACGGTTGTACAACTTAACCCGGACGGTGCTCTTGATCTTCGTGGCTGGTGGATTGCTTTTCGTTGTCCCAGCCTTCGCGCAGTCTGCTGAATCACCAAGTACAAAGACAGGAAGGATCCTCGGTACCGTGGCCGATATCAGCGACGATCCGGTTCCCGATGCCGCCGTCGTCCTTCAAGGGCCAGTTGGCAATCGTCTCGCCGCGGTAACGAAGGAGGACGGGTCCTTTGCATTCCCCAATGTCACGCCAGGAACTGTCTATCAGGTTACCGTCACTGCCGAAGGATTTGCAGAGTGGACCTCGTCCATTACAGTCGAACCCGCGCAGGAGAAAACTCTAGCCGACATCAAACTTCGACTTTTGGCTGTGCAGCGGGCAGTTACTGTGAGCTATTCCTCGACGGAGGTTGCCGTCCAGCAGCTCAAGGCAGAAGAACAGCAACGCATTTTCCGCTTTATACCCAATCCCTATGTTGTTTACGAACCTCACCCCGAGCCTCTTACCACCAAGATGAAGTTCGAGCTAGCCTACGAGGACTTCACCCATCCAGCTTTCTTCGGTCGTGTGGCTGCGTGGGCAGGCGTTCAGCAGGCCAATGGCACCCCTGATTATCGACAAGGTGCAAAAGGGTATGGCGAGCGGTTTGGAGCAGGACTCGCCGACGCCACTACCGAGGGTTTGTTCGGAAACGCCATTCTGCCATCGCTCCTGCATCAGGACCCTCGCTATTTCTACCAGGGCACGGGTACAAAGAAGTCTCGGGCTCGCCACGCCATCTTAGCTGCATTTGTCTGTAAGGGAGACAATGGAGCGTCGCAACCGAATTATTCTACGTGGGGCGGCAGTTTAATCGCATCTTCCATTTCCACCACTTACTACCCAAATTCGAATCGCGGTCCCGGACATGTATTCAGAACTTTTGGAGTTGGCATGTCCCTGCATGTTGTCAGCAGTTTGGCCCAAGAGTTCATCTTGGACAAGTTTACAAGCAAAGGTAAACACTAATCGTTCATGGGGAAGGAGAAACGCCTGAGTGAAAAAGCAACACCGACAAGACGTGGAACTGCTTGCATCTGTCGAGCAACTTCCGGAGAGCATTCGGAAGCGTGCCTACGAGCTTTACGGGCTCCGCGACAGCGGAGATGCGGGCGATCGTGACGATTGGCTTAAAGCTGAATCGGAGGTGAGCGGAAATGCTGATCGGCAATAAGCCATCTCCACTGTACATGTGTTTATGCCGGCCCGTTGGAGGCGGTGACATGGGGCGATGATTGGGATGCGCGTTGGCCGGGGGCTCTCCCCCTTCGAGCCAATAGGCCACACGCATCGTTCGCCCCTTCCGACGGTCCTGAATATGAAAGCGATTCCGCACGAAATTCTGGAGGAGGTGATCGTACGAGAATTCTCTATTTCAATCCGACATTTGTCGCCAACAAATACGTCGAAATGATGCGGCAGCGGAGGCACGACGTGGTGGCCACGAACAGACCCGCCGATGCACTCGCAATGATGCGCGGGCAGTGCTTTGATGCCCTCGTGATGGATTGTGCGCAAGATGCGGTGGACATTCTGAACTTCACAGTCAAGGCGCATGGTTTGCAACCGTCGCTAGCGGTGTTTCTCGCTGACGAGTGGGGAGATGACCTTGCAACGGGTTTGGAAGAACTCACCCATGTGCTAACGATGTTGGAAGATGATGAGTTCGCCAGGCTTGAGGTTGAGAGCCTGATGGCATGATGGTAAGGAAATCGACGGCCCCAAATGTGCTGGAGGGCTAACTAATACGCATGCGAGCCCCGAAAACCTATATGCGACCCGACTGTTGTGTTGGTCGTGAATTGACCTATGGTGGCCTTCGCGCCTCAAGTGCGATTCGTTTGGTCCACCTGTTACTCCTCGCAATTGGCACATGTTCTTGTTTTGCTCTGAGGCTTCTTGCGCAGACAGCTGATTCCCGAACTGCGGACGACCCGAACAAGTCGTGGACGGCCACGACCGACATGAAGGGCAACAATCTACATCCCGCACGGATCATTGAAAGCCACAGCCAAAACGACAATCAGACAATAGACAAGCGATCGGTCGAGATACGCGGGGTCTACGGATATCTTGAACCTTACCAGGATATCGAAAGGGAGACGCTGCAATTGGACGCTACCACGGTGCGAACCATAAGCCGCACGTTCGGTCGCGATGTGAATGGGAGCAAAACACTCGTGCGGGTAACAGAAGAAGAGAGGCACACTCCGCGCGAGGGCGACTCAAATACAGTGCGCATTACCTCCATTGCCGATCTCAATGGCACGCTTCAGCCAGTCCGGCGCGAAATCGTGGAGACGAAAAGCATAGGTACGGATATGGAGGAAACGAACACTACTGTGATGCTCCCAAGCATCAACGGCGGTTTTGCTCCCGCTATGAAGACGCACGAACTCCAAAAGCCGGGCGCGAACGGGACGATTGAATCTCAAAAAACCATGTTACTTCTCGATGGCGCAGGAAATTGGCAAGCCCGCGAAGTAAGGCAAAGTACGATCAGGCAGGCGGTCAATAGCCGCAATACCGAGGAACACATTTTCCGTCGCGACGCTGAAGGAAAGCTCAGCGAGTTCTCTCACGTGGTGAGCGAGGAATCGGAGAGCGCTTCCGGAGAGACGCGCAACACGGTGGAAATCTATTCCCTCGACACCCCGGGCACAACTCCGGACGGCAGCCTGCACCTGGTTGAGCGCTCAACCAGTATCCATCACATCAGTGTAACTGGTGAGCAAATCGAAAAGCAAGTGGATCAGGTGAATCCCGGCGATCCCAGTTCGGGTCTCCGCGTGTCGGTATTGGTCGACGGCAGGATGGTTCCCGGACCTTCGGGAGAACAGTCGACAGTAACCATTCGAGAGCGCGACTCGAACGGGAATTTTGGTGTGGTCTCGGTTGAGACGACAAAGTCGGACCGGCTCCCCACGATTCAGGTTCAGCAAGCGCCTGCCGAGAATCCGCAATAAAGCTAGCGCAAATTGATTCATGGCCAGTTTAATTACAGGCCGACGGCTGCAACTCACCTCGGCTTACCGCCCGAATTCGGACAGTGCCTTGGCAGGTCATTCTATGTCTGTGTGGGAGCTTCCGACGGAAGGGGAAAACAGGTATTTTCATCCACTTACAACTGGCCACTTGTGGCAGCCGAATTGCGAATATGAGTGCGAGCTTTGCTTGAGAACTTCAAACTGCGAACTTCAAAACGTACGAGGGGTAGGCCATGCTCGGAGAATTGATAAACATACCAACTGACACGCTCATTGACATGCTGTACATAATCCTCGCCGGTGACTTCGCAATCACTGCACACGGTGTGGTGGAAGTCGAACAAATTCAACGCGAGCTGCGACGTAGAGGTGAGGAGCAATGCTGGAGCTTCCAAGCTCTTAACTGACAGAAGCGTGCAATCAGTTCTTAGATGAATGTTGAACCACTACGAAGGCGGACGCTATCTTAACCCCAAAGTGTCAAAAGAGCACAAAGACGAGTAAGGGATGCGAATTGCAACCTTTGAATCACATAAGTTGTCCCGGTGAGATGTGGGCCAGCCGGTGCATTCTCGCAGATCGGATAAGAGTCGATGATGATTACCAAGGCCGCCGCAAAGCGGCAGGCAGTGCCGGATACTGAGAAACTCACTGCCAAGTACGGATGTGGTCCCGTGCACTTCTCGGGAACGGACGAAGCACTGTATGAACGGCACTTGCTGTTTGACAGTGGCGTCGATCTAGCGGCGGCGACGGCGCGCGACCGGTTCGAGGCCCTTGCGCGGTCAGTGCGTGACGTTCTGTCTCAGCGCTGGCTCCTAACCGAGAAGACTTACGAGGAGAAGAACCCTAAGCGGCTCTACTACCTTTCGATGGAGTTTCTCATTGGCCGCTCACTGGCAAACAATGTTACGAACCTTCTGCTCGCTCCGCTCACGAACCATTTCATCGAGGACAAGAAACTCAATCTCCTCGAGATTTTGGAGCAGGAGCCCGATGCGGGACTGGGCAACGGCGG
>PLHW01000007.1 GCA_003139095.1 Acidobacteriaceae bacterium | reverse complement strand
GCTCAGGTTGGTGTTCCTTACAACTCTGCTCTTGTAGCGAGCGGCGGAGTGCCACCGTACACGTTCTCGATCATCAGCGGCTCGCTGCCTCCGGGGTTGTCGCTCAACACCTCGACGGGCGCGATCACCGGAACGCCGACCCAGGCCGGAACGTTTAACTTCACGGCTCAGGTCGTCGATTCCACGGGCTCGAAGGCAGGCACAGCGACGGCGAATTGCAGCATCGTAGTCTCGCCGCCGGCAATCAGCCTCGTCTGCCCGACCGGAACAGGTACGGTAGGTACCGCCTACAGCTCAGCTCTCATCGCTAGTGGCGGCGTGCCTCCCTACACCTACTCCATCATCAGCGGTTCGCTGCCTCCGGGGCTCTCACTCAACTCCTCGACAGGCGCGATCACTGGAACGCCGACCACCGCCGGAACCTTTAATTTCACGGCTCAGGTCGTCGATTCCACGGGCTCGAAGGCAGGCACAGCGACGGCGAATTGCTCCATAGTCATTAGTCCGTCGCCCCTCACCATTACTTGCGCCTCGTCCAGCGCGCAGGTCGGTTCGCCCTACTCTTCGACCGTCACAGCCAGCGGTGGCGTGCCGCCATACACCTTCGCGGTGGTCAACGGCTCCCTGCCTCCTGGCCTCACGCTCAACAGCTCGACTGGCGCCATCACCGGCACCCCGAGCTCTGAGGGTACCTTCAGCTTCACTATTCAGGTGACCGACTCACAGGGTCATACCGCCACTGCCAACTGTGCCATCGTCGTCAAGACGTGCGGCACATCCCTCTCGCCGATCACCTTCTCGATCAGCGAAGGCTCGGGCAACATCGGTCAGATCCTCTGGTTCAACAGCAACCTCAAACAGCTCGGCGGTCAAATCCCGTCCTCGAACTTCCAGCTCTTCATCACGGGCGGCAAGATCGTCTTCGGTTCGACCACGTTGACTGTTCCAGATGCGGTCATTACCTTCTCGTCTTCGGCCACCTGCGCGACGACGTCCTTTAACACCAGCCTCAACCGCTGGGAGACGACGATCCCGCTTGGTGCCGTTTCCTACACCAACCAGATCTTCGCTGCCGGCATCGCCTACCAGTTGCCCAACGGCTTCCAGGGCGCCAGCAGCGCCACTTGGACGGCGGACATAACCTCCACCGCTCCTGGCCTCCAGGTAGCTTGGGAAGCTGCCGTTTCCAACTGGCTGCCCTCCAACCAGGGCGTCAACTTCCCGGCCCTCAGTTGGTCGCCCTTCGTGCCCGACTACAACGGTATGAAGGTCAACGCTGCTCAAGGTTGCAACCTCTGCACGGGCAATTCGCAGGATCAGGCCGGCGCGCCGGAGTTCTCCGGTCGCCAGTACCTCCTGGTTACCGGCGGATGCGGCAAGGGTGGCAACAACTGGACTGGTGACTTCACTTGCGGTGGCAGCGTGAATGTCTGCTCCACGGGTGGTGGCGGTGGCAACCCGGCCGGCTGTATCGCCGGACCGGTCAACGCCGCGATCGCTGCTGGTTCCAACTTCGCTGGCATCGGACTCAACGGTGTCGATTTTGAAATCCAGGGTCCGATCACCATCAATGGCAATCTGGCGAGTGGCAAGAACAGTACGTTCCATCTTTCCAACAACGCCAGTGTCAACTCCATCCTCTACCCCGACCCGACAACCAATGTCATCATCGACCAGGGTAGCTCGTTGCAGGATGGATATCAGATTGAACCGTTCTCCGCTGCTCAGTCCGCGGCCCTCACTCTCGCGAGTTGGGCTACCGGCCTCACAGCCACGCAGAACATCTCCAGCATTCAGTCCAGCACCACCATCCAAGGCAATGGCGGACAGAACGTCATCGACGTCGGCTACATCTACCTCCCGAGTGGCGGCACCATCACCATTAAGGGTGGCGCGTCCGATACGTTCATCTTCAACGTTCCCAATGGCATGTTGCTCGATGGCGGCGCTACCGTCGCCCTGTCGGGTGTCACTCCGGCTCAGGTGCTGTTTAACTTCAACGGCGGCACCGGTCTCGGCCTCGGCAACTCAACCACTGCGGGCATCTTCCTGTCCCCCAGCCAGGAGATCTACATCAGCCAGGGCAACCACAACAGCGAGTTCATCGCTGGCTACAAGCTGATCCTCGATTGCAACAACACCACGATCAATGCCCCCGTCTGCGCACAGAATGGCAACTCGGGCACTCCGATCGTGCCTTACCTCGAGGTCAACAACCAGGGCTGGCAGCAAACCGCTACCACCACTTTGACCAGCGCTTGCTCCGTCAACCTTGGTCCTCAACCCCTCAGCGGCGGCTCCTGGAGCTGGACCGGTCCCAATGGTTTCACGTCCACTAGCCGTGAGATCGACAACATCAAACTCAGTGCGGGCACCAACGTCTATGTAGCGACCTACACCAATTCCAACGGTGTAAAGTCCACCCAGACGTTCACCATCAATGTCGGCACCGCCATCACTCCTTATATCCAGGTCAATGGCGGAAGCTGGCAGCAGACCAGTTCCGTCAACGTGAACTATGGTTCCTCCGTGAACCTTGGTCCGCAACCCACTAGCGGTGGTTCCTGGAGCTGGGCGAGTCCCAATGGGTTCACGTCCACCTCGCGGCAGGTCAACAACGTTCCGATCAGCCACGGCACCAACCTCTACATTGCGTCCTACACCGATTCCAACGGGATAGTGACCAACATGGTGTTCGTCATCAACTCCAACTAATCGGTGTTGATGTCCTGTAAGCTAACTCGTGTCGCGATGGCCGTAACTTACGGCCTCGCGACACGATCTTTTTTCACCGCCTCTTCCTTGTCCTTCAACCGCTCTCTAACTCGCAGGCTCTTCTTCCGCTTGCCTCAACCGTCTTACCGAATACAATAAAATCTATGTTTAAGCTCTTCCTATCGCTTCTCATCTCTTTTGTATCTCTCTCGGCCTCCGCCCAGATGCTCGTCGTCGATCGCGCTCCCACCGGTTCCACTCAGCCCCTCGGCCTCTCCACCAAGACCGACAACTTCCTCGCCGACGACTTCCAGGTTGGCGCCGCCAAAGAAGACTGGGTCATCGACCACATCCGCCTCTGGATCCTTCCCGACAGCTCCACCTCCGCCACCGCCCTCGGCGACATCTTCAAGCAGATCGCCCTCTACGGCGGCATTGCCCCCGATCTTCCTCCTCCCGGCCCACCCCCCGTCGAATGCGATTGCCACAACCTCCCGCCGCTCAAAACCGCCGCGCTCCAGCCCGGCAGCGACGCTACCGGCACTCCCGAAGTCGTGATCACCAAGCAACCCGACGGCGTCTGGCAACTCGACTTCACCGAACTCAAATGGTCTCTCCCGGGCGGCACGCCCATTCAGTTCGCCGTCGTCGCCGCGCCCCGCGCCGGCATCAATCCCTCGTCCGGCCATCTCTGGTATTACTCCGCCCAGCCCGCAGCCCCCGGCGACCATCTCCGCATCTTCTCCAGCGTCGGCAAAGTGCAAGGTCCCTATCCTGAAGGCGGCAACGCCCGCGTCAACGTGCAGGTCTGGGCGCATCTCCTGGCTCGCATCTCCATTCGTCCCGCCGGACAAAAATTAAAGGTTGTCCTCTGGAGTGAGCCCCTCTTCGAAACCGCCCAGGTCGATACGACCACTCTCCGTTTCGGTCCCAGCAACGCCTCGCCTGACTCCGCCCCCGGCGCCGCGCCTGACTCCCCGCGCACCGAGGACGTAGCCGAAAAAGGGAAGTCGGGAGTGGCCGCATTCTTCCGCCCGTCCGAGAGCGGCCTCGGCCCTAGAAGCGTAAACGCCTGCCTGACAGGAAAACGCACAGACGGCGCCCCCTTCGAAGCCTGCGACTTACTGCCAAAGCCAAAGGCCGACCCAGCAGGGAAGTAACGAATAAATGAAATTCAAACCAGGCTGGAAAAACAGGTGGGAAAAGAGAAACTCAAAGCAGGCAGGTCTTACTTCTGCAATCTGACTTCTAACTTCTGCAATAAGTACTTACTTCTGAAATCTGACTTCTAACTTCTGACCTCAAAAATTGGTGCGGAAGGGGGGATTTGAACCCCCACGCCTTTCGGCGCCACCCCCTCAAGATGGTGTGTCTGCCAGTTCCACCACTTCCGCAAGGGCAAAATCGTATATCGCCACTGACGCGAGAGGCCCGCGTCGCACCCGTATTTTAACACGCCCCATCACCGCGGAATGCGCGTTGTGCTCCGTGCCTTCGCGACTCTGCTTTGCTCTTCTGCAACTCCCTCGCGCCCTCCATGCTCCCCGTGGTTCCAGCATTTGACGTTCGCCTCGAACCCATTCGCACCCCCGCTCATTCACCTTGACTTAGCCAAGCCCCACATCGAATACTTAAGGTACAAGTAGCGCCTGCGCAAAGGGTTGGCATGAGGTTACTTTATAGTAATAAATGCGTACAAGACGTCCACAGTCGGAGCGCACGAAAAATGTCCCAATTCGGAAAATTCTGGGCTAAATGATTGACAGAGAAATACTTTACTCGTAAGTCCCTATTCCCCAAAGACCTGGGGGGAATCACCCCCCTAAAGTCTTGATTCCAAAAGACCGGGTTTGGGAGGGGGGGGTATGGGTAATCTATAGTGTAATACCCTATGGGTAAACAGATAAGTGCCTTCCGAATCGAAAAGAAGCATCGGCGCATCCGACAATTCCAGATCCATCGCAGTCTGCCATCGAGCATCACGAAACGTCGCGCCATGAACGATCACGAACCAAGGCCCAAGCTCTAGAAATCGACCAAAAGAATGACCGCCAACAACATCCCAACGAATCACAAGCCGACCATCGGCGTCCTCGCCCTGCAAGGCGATTTCGACGCCCATCGCCGCCGCCTCGAACAGCTCGGCGCAGACGTCATCTTAGTCAAAAAGCCCGAGCAACTCGACCTCATCTCCGCGCTCGTCATTCCCGGAGGCGAATCCAGCACTCTCCTCAACCTTCTCGGCCAGTCCGGTTTCGAAAAGCTTAAACAGTTCGTCCGCACCAAGCCCTCCTTCGGAACCTGCGCTGGCGCAATCCTCCTCGCCACCGACGTCGAAAATCCGCCCCAGGCGAGCCTTGGCGCGCTCGACATTACCATCCGCCGCAATGCCTACGGCCGTCAGCTCAACAGCTCCATCCGTGAAGGCCAATTCCTAAGTCATCCAACGGAGATGGTTTTCATTCGCGCCCCCAAAATCGAGCGCACCGGCCCAGGCGTTCAGGTCATCGCCACTGAGGGCAACGATCCCGTTCTCGTCCAGCACGGCAAAACGCTCGCCGCCACGTTCCATCCGGAACTGAGCGAAGACCCCAGCATCCACAAATATTTTCTGAGCCTGGTCGAAGACTGATCGTCGAAAGAAGGACCGCCGAAGGACTGGTTGTCGAAAAGAACGATCGGATGCGCGCGGGAAAAGCTGGCCGCAGGAAAAGCGGCGCCGTGAAACGAGCGTGTGGACGGGACGAAGAGGGAAGCAATACTCGAACTAATCTACTTGCTGACGCGCCGCCGGATCACAGTCGCCAATCCGACCAACCCGCTCCCGAGCGCCACCAGCACGCCCGGTTCTGGAACCGCAGATGCCCGAATAACCCCTGGTTGCGCAAAGCAGCTTGCAGCGACGAACACCAAAACAAGTGACCCCAAGATAGAACGCACGGATGAGCCCCCCAAGCAACATCCTCTCCGCAACCGCCGTACCGTCATCTGTGAATTCAACCACCGTTCACAACCCCCATCCAGCGCGGGTTTTACGGGGTCTTCGTTCACCTCGAAACCTTCGTCCCGTCGATGGTCCGCACCTCCCTGCGCAATCTTTTGCACCATCTGGGAATCTGCGGCGACGCAAACAATCCAGTATCCTGTGATCTTCGGTCACTCGAAACGCGCGGCCTCGAGCCCGTGTGCGCTCGTTTTCAGATGGCCCGATGGCAACATCACCCGATCCCCTCAATCCCCTCGATCTTCGCCGCCAGAATAAAGTCCGATTCCGTCAGCCCATTCACCTTATGTGTCCAGATCGTGATTTCCACTTTGCCCCACGCCAGCAGAATATCCGGATGATGCCCTTGCTCTTCGGCCAGCGCCCCCACGCGATTCACAAAAGCCAGCGCGGTCTTGAAGTCCGGAAACTTGTAGCTGCGCACCAGATGATGCTCTTCCACCACGTTCCAATGTGCGAACTCCGGCAACTGGCGATGTATCGCTGCCAGTTCCTCGCCTTTCAGGGGCAGAACTCCGCCCTTGCATGGAACGCACGTCTTGTCGGCTAAACTCGCCATGGTTTCTCCCTTCAAATTTGCGAAACTTGTGCTCCCGATGAAGCATCAGAGTGACTTTGTTTCAGGGCCGGACCGCTTTACGCTGGAAACAACCAACGCACCCACAATGCCCGCCCCCACAAATGGCCAGCAAGAAGCTTCGACCGTAAAGCCAGGCGTCAATCCCTGGATCGTCGCTGTCTCTGTGATGCTCGCCACCTTCATGGAGGTGCTGGATACTTCCATTGCGGCCGTTGCCCTGCCTTACATCGCCGGCAGCGTCTCCGCCACCAATGACGAAGCCACCTGGGTTCTGACCAGCTACCTCGTCGCCAACGCCATCGTTCTCCCCGCCAGCGGTTGGCTCTCGCTCCGCTTCGGCCGCAAACGATTCCTCGTCGGCTGCATCATCCTCTTCACCATCTCTTCCTTCGCCTGCGGAGCCTCCACCAGCCTTGTCATGATTCTCATCGCGCGCACCATTCAGGGCGCGGGCGGAGGCGCGCTTCAACCGCTCTCCCAGTCCATTCTTCTTGAGACCTTCCCGCCCCAAAAGCGCGGCGTGGCCATGGCCGTCTTCGCTCTCGGCGTTGTCGTCGCTCCCGTCCTCGGGCCCACCCTCGGAGGCTGGCTCACCGACGCCTATTCCTGGCGCTGGGCCTTCTACATCAACATCCCGGTCGGCGCTTTCGCCACCTTCATGATCCTGCGCTACGTCGAGGATCCTCCGTATATAAAGGACGCGCACCCCGGCAAGCTCGACCTGCTCGGTCTCGGCTTTCTCGCTGTTTGGCTCGGCTGCCTCCAGATCATCCTCGACAAAGGTCAGGAAGACGATTGGTTCGCGGTCACCTGGATCCGCTATGCCGCCACGGCTCTCGCCATCTCCTTCGTCGGCTTCATTGTCCGCGAGCTCGTGCATAAAAAGCCGCTCGTCGACCTGCGCGTCTTTCGCCACCGCAACTTCACTCTCGGCTGCATTCTCATTGGACTTTTCGGCGCCGCCATCTACGGCACCATCACGCTCCTTCCGCTCTTCTATCAGGAGGTCCTCGGCTACAGCGCCCTCGCCGCCGGCCTGGCCGTCAGCCCGCGCGGCATCGGTGCCATCTGTGCCATGCCCATCATCGGCTATCTCACCGCCAAGATCGACAATCGCTGGCTCATCGTCTTCGGCTTCACCCTGTTCGGCCTCAGCAGCCTGCGGTTCGGCAACGTCGATCTTTCCATCTCGCAGTGGACTCTCTTGTGGGCGATCGTCATCAGCGGCTTCGGTTCCGGCTGCATCTTTGTTCCTCTTTCCACCACCACCATGAACGGCATTCCCAACCAGGAGATCGGCAACGCCGCCGGCCTCTATAACCTGCTGCGCAATATCGGCGGAAGCATCGGCATCGCGGTCGTGAACACCATCGTTATCCGCCACGAGCAGCTCCATCGCACCGAACTTTCGCACAATCTCAGCGCTGGCCGCAGCGGAGTGCAAGCCGCCCTCCAATCGACCCAGCAGTTTCTGATGACGCAAGGTGCGTCCGCCACCACCGCCTTGGCACAGGCGCAGGCCCTCGTCAACCAAGCCCTCAACGGGCAAGCCCGCTTATGGTCCTATGTCGACGATTTTCGCTACATGGCGCTAGTCTGCTTCTGCTGCATCCCAATCGTCCTCGCGCTGAAGAAAGCGGTAGGCCGCGGCGCCATCGGCGCCGGCCACTAGAAGCATTGCCCAAGGTCTAAGAATAATTGTGGAGGGACGTGAGATGGTTAAGGTCCAAGCTAAACGCAAGAACACATTGTCATTCCGAGCGACCAACTGGAAGGCTTGTGCCAGCAGGGAAAGAAAGGGAGCGAGGAATCTCATGCTCCCGAACTGCCGCAATCGAAGTTAGCAGGCCGTCTGCGCCAAAATGCGTGAGCTAAAAAATGTGCTAGACGGTCAAGATGTGCCAGACGCTCTCGAAAGAAAGTCCTAAAACGGAATATCCTCATCCGTAATCGCCGGGCCGCCCGCCGGCGCGTGCTCTTCGGGCGCACTCTGATCGAAGTTGTTTCCCGCCGATGCCCCTGACGCCCGCGATCCACCCGCGTGCTCACCGCCCTCGCCGCGTCCCCCGAGCAGCACTAGGTCGTTGGCCACAACCTCGGTCATATATTTCTTCTGGCCAGTCTGCTTGTCGTCCCACGACCGCGTTTGCAGCCGTCCCTCGATATAAACCTTGCCGCCCTTCTTCAGATATTCGCCTGCAATCTCGGCCAGTCGCTGCCAAAGCACCACGTTGTGCCACTCCGTCCGGTCCTGCCAGTTGCCGTCCTTGCCCTTAAATCGCTCGTTGGTCGCGAGCGTTATCTTCGCCACTGGCGTCCCCTGCGGCGTGTACTTTACTTCCGGATCTTTCCCAAGATTTCCAATGAGGATGACTTTGTTTATGCTCTTGCCGGCCATGATTGCGGCCTCCTTCGAAAAGACTGTTCGTTCAAGACGCTCACTATATCAGAATCCAGGGCAAGCCAGCCTGTGCCCCGCGCACACAAAAATTGTGATGAATCCGCCAAAGATTTCTCCGTGCCTCCGTATCCCTGTGGTGAACAGGTCGTGAACCGCTGATCGACTCGACCACGCTACACAAAAATCCGAAACAGCATCCAATACACAACCACGCCCGTCACCGACACATATAGCCACAGGGGATACGTCCATCGCGCAATCGCCTGATGCCGCTCAAACTGCCCGCGCAGCCCGCGCGACAAAGTAATCAGCACCAGCGGCACAATCACCACCGCCAGCACCGTGTGCGAAATCAGAATCGTGAAGTACACCGGCCGCGACCATCCCGTCCCGCGGAAATACACCACGCCGCCGTGCCCCGGCCAATGGTAATAAAGGTAAGAAGTCAGAAACAGGCAAGACGTGGCAAACGCCGTGATCATCACCGCCCGGTGCGCCGCCATCCTGCCGCGCGCAATCAGCGCCCGTCCAGTCACCAGCAGCACCGCGCTGCACCCATTCAAAGTCGCATTGATCTTCGGGAAAATTGAGTAGTCAGTCATGAGTGTTGTTTCGTTTCGTGCGAAGAAACAAGCATTCTAGCAGCATCGAGCTCAGAGGTGAGACTTCACATTGCGGATAGAAAAATGAATTTCAAAGTCTCAAAGTTCGAGTCTCCGCATGGGCCGAAATGACTTTTATGAAACCTTGAAACTCTGAAACTCTGAAACCTTGAAACCTTGAAACCCTGAAACCTCGAACCCGTGCCGTTTTTCACCTCTGCAATCTTCCCTCCAACCTCTGCCCTCGCACCCCGCCCCGCTTCCATATAAAATGTTCTCACGATGTCCGATGTGGGCAGCCCCCAGGCACCAGTGCAAACTCCGCCGCCGCAGAGCACCTCGCGTCCTCTGCCGGTAATCGCCGTCTGGGCGCGCGATCTCCTCGTCTCGCTCGCCATCTCCGCCTTCATCATCATCTTTCTGTATCAGCCGGTGAAAGTCGAAGGCACCAGCATGATGCCCGGACTAGAAGACCAGGAGCGCATCTTCGTCAACAAGTTCGTCTATCGCTGGGAGCCTATCCAGCGCGGCGACATCGTCGTCTTCCGCTACCCCCGCGACACCAGCAAAAGCTACATCAAGCGCGTCATCGGCACAGCCGGCGACCGCATCCGCATCGAAAACGGCCAGGTCTTCGTCAACGAAGAAGCCCTCGACGAAGACTACGTCCCCAGCGAATACGCCGACGCCCGCTCGTATCCCGAGGTGACGGTCCCGGCTAATAGCTACTTCGTTCTGGGCGATCATCGCACCATGTCGAACGACAGCCGCGACTTCGGCCCAGTCAACGAGCGCTACATCTACGGCAAAGCCGTCTTCGGTTACTGGCCCATGGAAAAGCTGGGAAGATTGCGATAGAGCGACGACCTTGTACTCCATTTTTCGCTGGGCGGTTGACGACTACTGGTATCCCGTAGTATCATGAAACTGAAATTTGAATGGCACAATGCCAAGGCCGAAGCTAATTTCTCCGCCCATGGCGTGAGCTTCGATTTGGCGACGACGGCGTTCCGCGACCCGTTTGCCATCGAGCGTCTTGACGATCGCGAGGACTACGGCGAGGAGCGTTTCGTGATGATCGGCATGGCCAAGGGAAACACCTTGTTGTTTGTGGCCTATGCCGAACGCGAAGACCGCATCCGCATAATCTCGGCACGAAGGGCGACGCAAATTGAGCAAGAAGACTATTTCCGGCAAAACGCTTAAATCCATGACGCCCCAAGCGGTCGAGGCGGCGGCCCGCACCGACCCCGACGCGCAACCGTTGACGCCAGCCGATCTCAAGCGCATGCAGCGGACGCCCCAGGCGAAAATAATTCGCCGTGCCTTAGCGTTGACGCAAGAAGAGTTTTCTGTCCGCTACCACATCCCTCTGGGCACGCTTCGGGACTGGGAACAAGGCCGCGCAGAACCCGATCAACCAACGCAAGCGTATTTGAAAGTCATCGCTCGCGAACCCGAGCGCGTCGAGCGGGTCCTGAATTCAAGGCCGCACTAACCCCGCCGATTCGAGGTTAGGTCCCGCCGGTTTCATAAGCGTAAATTTTGACACAATTGCGAGGCCCCGGATTCGGTCAATGAGTTCGAAAAGTATTCCATTCACAGGTGTCCAGCTCCATCGCACAGTAGGCTTCAAAGAGGTAGAGTTCGAGAGGGTTGTCGATACCGATGAACGCAACACTACAACCTCGAAGCCGCTTCTTGGCTTGGTCGAAGGCCGTGCGGAAGGCGGGGTCTTGCATGGCATCTGCCCGTTTCATTTTGTGGCCTGTTTTATTGGTCGCCATTCGGTAAGCAAGACTTGCATCGAAGTGGGTGCTCCCTCTCACGTGCTGCCGAAGCCGTTGAACCACAGTTCGGGAAATGCCCACGTAGAATGGCTTTCCTTCTTGGAGCAGCACGTAGCACCCTGAAAAATCGCCGCTCCGCCGCAATCTTGACAGGATAGATGTGACGCCGGATCCGGGTTTACAAAATGAAGACATCGGTTCCGGCGCAGCCAAAGCTTCCCGGAGTCGCGCCATATCACCTGGCAAGATGACTGCGGCCATTTCTGCGAAGGTACTGGTACACGCGTCAATTGGCATTTACTCAGGATTATAGAAGACCCGTCCGGTTCTCATAACCGGTTGTTTTCTTCCAGTAATCCACAGCCCACTCTGCTAACATCCCTAAAATCCACTCCCGGGAGTCAAAATGCAAGCTACGCTTGCCCTCGAAGACGGCAGAGTCTTCCGAGGCAAAGGCTACGGCGCCAAAGGCGAGTGCTCCGGCGAAGTCGTTTTCAATACTTCCATTACCGGCTACCAGGAAATTTTCACTGACCCTTCCTATGCCGGCCAGATCGTAGTTCTAACCAATCCTGAAATCGGCAACTACGGCACCAATTCCGAAGACAACGAATCCACGCGCCCCTACATCGAGGGCCTCATCGTCCGCGAGTTCTCCAAAGTCAGCTCCAACTGGCGCTCGCAGCAAGTTGCCGACGAGTTCATGGAGCAGTTCAAAATCCCCGTGCTCGCCGACATCGACACTCGCGCTCTCGTTCGCCACCTGCGCGACAACGGCGTGATGCGAGGCGTGATCTCGACGCTCGAATCCGACGCCGAAAAATTAGTCATGAAAGCCCGAGCCATCCCCAAGATGGACGGCCAGGATCTCGCCAAAGTCGTCAGCACCAACCACACCTACGTCTGGGAAACCGGCGAGCGCTCGCACCTCCCCGATGAAATCGTGGGAGTAAAAGACGAGCCGCCGCGCTTCCATGTAGTCGCCTACGACTTCGGCATCAAGCAAAACATCCTGCGCAAACTGCGCGGCGAAGGCTGCAAAGTAACGGTAGTCCCCGCGCAAACCACTGCCGAAGACGTGCTCGCCCTTAAGCCGGACGGAGTCTTTCTCTCGAACGGCCCCGGCGACCCCGAGCCCTGCACCTACGCAGTCGACAACATTCGCCGCCTCATGGGACGCCAACCAATCTTCGGAATCTGCTTGGGCCATCAGCTAACCGGCATAGCCCTCGGCGGCAAAACCTTCAAACTAAAATTCGGACACCACGGCGGCAACCATCCGGTAAAGCAGTTGCAAACGGGCAAAGTAGAAATCACGGCTCACAACCACAACTTCGCCGTCGACCCCGACTCGCTCCCGCAAAGCGAAGTAGAACTCACGCACATGGACCTGAACGACCAGACGCTGGAAGGCATGCGCCACAGAAACCTGCCGCTGTTCAGCGTCCAGTACCACCCCGAAGCCGCGCCCGGCCCGCACGATTCGCACTATTTGTTCAAAGATTTCGTGAAGATGATGGAGGAGTTCAAACGGGTAAGTTAGTCGGTAGATTTAGTTGTTCCGATTCGATCGAATTTCGCTAGAAAATGGCCACCGCTACGCTTCAAAAAAGTCTCGGCGCATTCTACACAGACAAGACGGTCGCAGGTCGGCTTGTGGACTGGGCCATTTGTGACGGCTCATCCGCCGTGCTTGATCCGAGTTGCGGAGACGGTGCGTTTCTTGCAGCTGCTTACTCGCGATTGGTTGGACTCGGGTCTCGCTCCCCGCAGATATATGGGGTGGATGTTTCGACAGAAGCACTTCAGATTGCTCACGAGCGAGTTGAGACCGCACATCTCATCCAAAAAAACTTTTTCAGTCTAGCGCCCGATTCACTGCCGAGCTTTGATTGCGTCATCGGGAACCCTCCTTTCATTCGGTATCAAACATTCAACGGCGACAAAGACACGATTGGCCACCAGCGAGCCAAGGAGGCTGGAGTCGATCTGCCCCGTTTGGCTTCTTCGTGGGCTCCGTTTGTTGTGCATGCCTCGCGCTTTCTGCGCCGCGGGGGACGCCTCGCGATGGTCATGCCGTCCGAGTTGGGACATGCGATGTATGCGCGTGCTGTCTTACGGTTTCTGGTTGAGAACTTCAAACACCTTGCGGTCGAGATGTTCAGAAACAAACTCTTTGAAGATCTGAGTCAAAGCACGGTTCTGCTATTTTGCGAGGGGTACGGCGAGCCCAACCGCGCATTCATTGTTTCGTCTTCGGAGGACCTGTTCGCAAGCGATCGTCAAGTCGACAAGGTCGACGTTGCCACAGTAAAGGCAGGGCGATTCCGCTTTACGCCTTATTTGATCCCGAAAGAGGCGCGTTCGCTGTACGAAGGACTGGCTGCGGACAGCCGAGTTAGGAGACTCGGGGATATTGCGGACGTTGGCATTGGGTACGTTACGGGAGCTAACGATTTTTTTCATCTGTCGGCCGAAGAGTGCAGTCGATGGGAAATCCCAAAACGCTTCTTGCGCCCATGCTTGCCCAACCTCCGCGGGCTCGAAGGGATTGAGTACCATCTGAAGCAATGGAGAGAACGACGGGCTCGGGGAGATAAGGCATATCTTCTCGCCCTCCCACAAGTCCCCGATTCTGCTTTCCCCCCGTCTCTCCGGCGGTATTTGCGGAGTGGCGAAACGGACGGCCTCCACCTGCGTTACAAATGCCGCATCCGCCAGTTTTGGTACTCGGTGCCACATGTGAGAATTGCGGACGCGTTTCTCGCGTATATGTCAGGTGAGCAGCCGCTTCTAATAGCGAATGCCGCCAATCTCGTTGCGCCCAATACCGTCCATGTTCTGCGCTTCGCTCGTGGCAACGATCCTAAGCGCTACTCCGCATCGTGGAGGAGTTCGCTGACCAGATTGAGTTGCGAGCTCGAGGGCCATGCTCTTGGTGGCGGCCTCTTCAAGATGGAGCCATCCGAAGCGGAAAACGTCCTTGTTGTCCGCCCCCGTGCGGCGTCGTTCAAATCCCTGAGGGCAGAACTCTCCGGGGGGACGACAAAAACCGCCGAGTGTTTCTCCGAAATCACGGACCGCCTCGTCTTAAGAAAGCAGCTTGGGCTCAGTCAATCCGATTGCGTTATGCTGCGCGAGGCAGCGGGAAAAATTGAATCATGGCGAAAGCACAAGTAAATCCGTTTCCGATCAACACGCTCGAGCTGGCGTTGGCTGCGCTTGGTGGCAGTTCGAAGACACAATCTGGATTGCACATCCGGCCGTTCCATGGCCATTGCTCGACGAGATTGGTCCTCGAAGGTGGTTTCCCTCCAGAGTGGATGCATCCCCGTCCTCCGATGGAGAGTAAGCCAGGCGCCAAGAACAGGTACTCCCTAAGCTATTCCAAGGCCGCCGAGAACCCTTCCGAGCAAAGCGTCCTAGGCGGCATGAAGTATAAAAATGTTGATGTGACCGTTGTAATTCCTGGTATCGGTCCGGCCCTTGGAATATCCGCGAAGAGCACAGGAAGTGCTTTTCGAAATCTTACGAATCGCATGGAGGAAGCGCCCGGTGACTGCGTAAATATCCACATGATGTATCCGGGCTTTGTTTTCGGGTTCCTTCACCTCATTAAATTTGCCAAAACGACAGAGGTCGAAAGTCCGAACGATGCGTCATTCGATGCCCAAAATAAGCCGCTTGAAAGCATTGTTCGCTATCACAACGCTCTGAGTGCCCTAACAGGCAGAGCCGCCATCACCGATCCTCAAATGCGATACGAATCAGTTGGAATGCTTGTCTATCGTTGCGTGGCCGGTGGAGCAGTCGTGTGGTCTGAGTATCCTGCTTTGGACAGCCCGATTCACTACTCCAAGTTTTTCCAGAAACTCTATGACACCTACGATCTCAGGTATGCCTACCCGGATTCTAATGGCCGTAATCATCGAAAACAGTGGAATGTGCCCGCAGGCACCTTCGCGGAAAAAATTGACTCGATAACCGGATGTTCATGGGAGCCGCGATTAAATACCGGCGATGAAGAACAAGTTCCATGAGGCTGAAATCTCTTTAAATTGGAATTGTGAATTAAAACTAATGCCCAAACGAACTGACATCTCGAAAATTCTCATCCTGGGCTCCGGCCCCATCGTCATCGGCCAATCCGCCGAGTTCGACTACTCCGGCACACAAGCCTGCAAGGCGCTCAAGTCCGAGGGCTTTGAAGTCGTGCTCGCCAACTCGAACCCGGCCACCATCATGACCGATCCCGAGTCTGCCGACCGCACTTACATCGAGCCGCTCACCCGCGAATATCTCGAAGAGATCATCCGCCTCGAGCGAGAAATGGCGCCCAGCGCCGGTTTCGCCGTGCTGCCAACCGTCGGTGGCCAAACCGCGCTCAACCTCGCCATCGAACTAGCCGACAGCGGCGTGCTCGAAAAATACAATGTGCAGCTCATCGGCGCGCAGATCAACGCCATCAAGAAGGCCGAAGACCGTCTTTTTTTCAAAGACGCCATGCAGCGCATTGGCCTCGACGTGCCCAAATCCGCGCTCGTCTCCAATCTTAAAGACGGCCTCGAGTTCGCCGGCAAAATCGGCTTCCCCGTCATCATTCGCCCGAGCTTCACACTCGGTGGTACAGGCGGCGGCATCGCCTACAACCGCGAAGAGCTCATGGAAGTCCTCGCCCGCGGCCTCGATCTCTCGCCCGTCCACGAGTGCCTCATCGAAGAATCCGTCCTCGGTTGGAAGGAATACGAACTCGAGGTGATGCGCGACACCAAAGACAACGTCATCATCATCTGCTCCATCGAAAATTTTGACCCCATGGGCGTGCATACCGGCGACTCCATCACCGTCGCCCCTGCGCAAACCCTCACCGACCGCGAATATCAGATGATGCGCGACGCGTCAATCGCGGTCATCCGCGAAATCGGTGTCGAAACCGGCGGCTCCAACATCCAGTTCGGCGTGAATCCTTCGACGGGCCGCATGGTCGTAATCGAGATGAACCCGCGCGTCTCGCGTTCCTCCGCGCTAGCCTCAAAAGCCACCGGCTTCCCCATCGCAAAAATCGCCGCCAAACTAGCCATCGGCTACACGCTCGACGAAATTCCCAACGACATCACCCGCAAAACGCCCGCCTGCTTCGAGCCGACGCTCGACTACGTAGTCGTAAAAATTCCGAAGTGGCAATTCGAAAAATTTCCCGGTGCCGACGAATCCCTAGGCCCCCAGATGAAATCCGTAGGCGAGGTCATGGCCATCGGTCGTACCTTCAAAGAGGCGTTACAGAAGGGAATTCGCGCGCTGGACACCGGCAAGAAAGTGGGCTCCGAAAAAATCGAGCCGAAGATCCTAACGCAGCGCCTGGTCACACCGCATCCCGAGCGTCTCTCCTACGTTCGCTATGCGCTGCGCCAGGGCCACACCATCAAGCAGATCGCAAAGATGACGTCGATCGACCCCTGGTTCCTCTACCAGCTAAAAGAAATTAACGACATGCAGCTCGAGCTTGAAAAGCACCCGATGGAGAGCGTCCCGCCCGAAATTGTGCACGAGGCCAAGCGCATGGGCTTCTCCGACGGCCGCTTAGCTCTGACCTGGCGCCTGGACGGCAAAGGCGGACAGGAAAAAGTTCGCCACTTCCGCAAGAAGCACAAGATCAAGCCGGTCTACAAACGCGTCGATACCTGCGCCGCCGAATTCGAAAGCTACACACCTTATCTCTACTCCACCTACGAAGAAGAAGACGAAGCCGCGCCCACAGCAAAAAAGAAAGTCGTCATCTTAGGTTCCGGTCCCAACCGCATCGGCCAGGGAATCGAGTTCGACTACTGCTGCTGCCANNGACCGCCTCTACTTCGAGCCGCTCACCCTCGAAGACGTCTTCGCCATCTGCGAGCACGAAGCCAGCGCCGGCGCGCCCGTCGGCGTCATCGTCCAATTCGGAGGCCAGACTCCGCTCAATCTTTCTCTCCCTCTCAAAGCCGCCGGCGTCAACATCATCGGCACCTCGCCCGAATCCATCGACCTCGCCGAGGATCGCAAGCGCTTCGGCGCGTTGCTCGAAGAACTCGACATCCCCCAAGCCCCCGGAGCCATGGTCACCTCGCCAGAAGCCGCGGTCGAGGCCGCCAAGCAAATCGGCTTCCCGGTTCTGGTCCGCCCCAGCTACGTTCTCGGCGGCCGCGCCATGGTCATCGCCTACGACGAAGACACCATCACGCAATACATGAAGCAGGCGGTCGAGTATTCGCAGGACCGCCCGGTCCTCATCGATAAATTTCTTGAAGACGCCATCGAGGTCGACGTCGACGCCCTCTCCGACGGCGAAGACGTTGTAATCGGCGGCATCATGCAGCACATCGAAGAAGCCGGCATCCACAGCGGCGACTCCTCCTGCGTCCTGCCAGCAGTAGACATTCCCGAAGCGCAACTCAACGTAATGCGCGATTACACTTTCAAGCTGGCCCGCGCGTTAAGAGTGATCGGTCTGATGAACGTGCAGTTCGCCATCCCCCGCGGAAATGGAAAAAGCGGCAACGGCCATCAGGAAGCCAAAGTCTACGTCCTCGAAGTCAACCCCCGCGCCTCGCGCACGGTCCCCTATGTCAGCAAAGCCACCGGCGTCCCCATGGCCAAAATCGCCGCCCGCCTGATGACCGGCCGCAAGCTCCGCGAATTTCTCCCCGAGTACATCGAGCAGGCAAAAGATCTCGACACCGGCCGCAACTACTTCGTCAAATCCCCCGTCTTCCCCTGGTCGAAATTCCCCGGCGTCGACACCGTCCTCGGTCCCGAGATGCGCTCCACCGGCGAGGTTATGGGAGTAGCTGACAACTTCGGCGAAGCCTTCGCCAAGGCCCAACTCGCCGCCGGACAAAAGCTCCCCACCCAAGGCACAGTCTTCATCAGCGTCACCGACCACGACAAGCCCGGAGTAGTCGAAGTCGCCCGCCGCTTCGTCGACATGGGCTTCAGACTCGTCGCGACGCACGGCACCGCCGACAAACTCGAAGAAGCCGGCCTCGCCGTCGATCGTGTCTACAAAGTAAAAGAAGGCCGCCCCAACGCCGTCGACCTAATCAAAGCCGACCGCATCCAGCTCATCATTAATACACCCCACGGCCCCGACCCCTACTTCGACGAAAAAGCTATCCGGAGAGCCGCAGTAAGCTCGCGCATCCCCACGATCACAACGCTAAGCGCCGCCCGCGCCGCCGCCGAAGGTATCGCCGCATTACAGCGTGGCGAGGTAAGAGTGCAAGCGCTGCAGGCGCTGCACGCGGAACGTAGGGTAAGCCAACCGTGAACGCAAAAAGGATGCTGGTTTGGTCAGGCGTCAGTCTGAGCATCCCACTCTTGCTTGCGGCAGGGCTGATAGCGTGGGGTTGGCTAGATATGAACGTCATCGATACGCGAATCCCCGATCGATATTTAATCCCGAAGGGATACGTCGGACAGGTCAAGATTCAGTTCTCGATAGCCGGGTATCCGAAGCTGAAGATCGAAAACCGACGAAGGATATTTCCGTGACATCCCCGCCCGCCAACCGTCATAATTTCCCATCCCCATCCCCATGCCCAACCTCAACTCCCGCCTCGCCGCCCTAGCCATCCTCGCACTCCCCCTCCTCATCGCCGCCCTCATCTTCGGCCCCACCGCCTTCGACCTCGTCTTCCACCGCCGCCCGCCCGAGCGCTACCTAATCCCCGCGGGCTTCACCGGATGGACCCGCATCGAATTCCGCAAAAAAGACGCGCCCCCGCTTCCCACTGAAGACGGTCACCGCCTCCTGAAACTCGACGCCCAGGGCTATCTCTCCACCAGCTCCGACCCGCAAACCGGCTACGGCAACGACGACTTCTACTACTACGCGCCGAGCGATCCCGCCGCCCACCGCACTCCCATCTCCAACGCCGGAGTCTGCAAAGGCGGCATGATCTGGGAGCTCCAAACCCTGGTCGACGAGCCCACCTCCACTCCCTTTGCCCGTTTCTACGTAGGCTCCGAAGCCCAGTACCGCCACCAATTCGATCCCACCGAAAGAAACCTCCCCGCCTGCGAGTAATCGGCTGAGGCTCCCCACCTGTGTTACAATTCTGCCATATGGGTAACACACTCACCATCCGCCTGCCTGAGGAATTGCTGGCGCGGCTGCGCGAGAAGAGCCGGCGTACTGGACTTCCCATGGGCCGAGTGGTTCAGGAATCGCTCGAAGCCACCCTCGAGCCTGATCGGAAACAGATCTGGCGAAAGTATGTCGGAATTCTGAAGGATGGCCCCCCGGACCTTTCCTCCCGCAAGGGATACTCGCGCAAATGAATGCCATAGCGGACACCGGTTTTCTCGTCGCTCTGCTCGAAACTCATGACAATCATCATTCCTGGGCGACGGAAATTTCCGAGGACATCGATTGGCCCGCCCTGACCTGCGAATCAGTTTTGTCGGAAACGGCCTTTCATATTCGTTCCAGCGAGTTACCACTACAGATGTTGCGGGACGGCATCCTTCGCCTGGCATTCGATTTGACTCGCCATTTCGACCACCTTCAAGACCTGGCCTCCCGCTACACGGACCGCCATCCCGACCTAGCCGACCTCTGCCTCATCCGCATGAGCGAACTCTATCCGCGCCACACAGTTCTTACCACCGACGAAGCCGATTTCCGCGTCTATCGCCGCAACAAACGCGAGGTCATTCCCATAGTCTGCCCGCCGCACAAGTAAGAGGCAATAAGCAAATCGAAAAACACAGCTCGATTTTGGCCACGCACGGCCTTCCCCCTGTGACCGCAATCACCGCTCCCGACGCCCCTTCAGCGAATAATCAATTGAGAAGGCGGAGGCCATTTATGATCGAAGTCCAAGTCGAGCATCTCGGAGCCGTTCAATTCGAAATCAAAGCCCGCCAGCACGCCATCGCCTGCGACCAGCCCCCCGAAAACGGCGGCTTCGACGAAGGCATGACCCCGCCCGAACTCCTCCTCGCTTCCCTCGGCTCCTGCGCCGCCTTTTACGCCGCCGCCTACCTGCGCAAGCACCACCTTGCCACCCAGGGCACCAAAGTCCGCGTCACCGCCGACAAACGCACCGCCCCGGCCCGCCTCGACGATTTCCACATCGCTATCGAAGTCCCCACCGGCCTCGATCCCAAGCACATCGAAGGCATCGACCGCGCCGTCCACCAATGCCTGATCCACAACACGCTCCTCCATCCCCCCACCATCGCCATCGAAATCCACGCCCCAACGTTAGCCGAGGAAGCTGTTAATCTTGAGAGGTAAGCTTAGAGCCAAGAGCTTGTAGCTAGGAGCCGCCGTTATGCTTCTCTCCGGTATCTTTCCGCCCATCACCACTCCCTTCTACCCCGACGGCGCCGTCTACTACAAAAAGCTCGAATCCAACATCGAGCGCTACTCGCGTACGCCCGTCGCCGGCATCGTCGTGCAGGGTTCCACCGGCGAAGCCATTCTTCTCTCCGACGCCGAGCGCCGCGACGTCCTCAAATCCGCCATCGCCGCCGCCGCGCCCCACAAGGTCATGATCGCCGGCACCGGCATCGAGTCCGCCCTCGAAACCCTCCGCCTCACCGAATACGCCGCTGCGCTCGGCTACGACGCCGCCATGGTCCGCACTCCGCACTACTACAAAAACCAAATGCATCCCGCCAATCTTCTCGCCTTCTATCGCACCGTCGCCGACCAGTCCGCGCTCCCCATCGTCATCTACAATTTTCCCCAGGCCACCGGATACGATATCCCCGCCGAGGTCGTTATCGAACTCGCCAATCACCCAAACATCGCGGCCATCAAGGAATCCAGCGGCAACCTCGATAAAGTGAGAAAGATGGTCGAAGGCACGCGCCACATCAAACGAACCGCAACCGTAACCGAGGCCTTCGCCGCCGTAACCCCGCGAATGATCCAAGCCGCCGAAGCGGAAGCCCGCCAAAAGCAGGAAAAAGAGAGCAGGGAATTAGTCAGCGTTGAGGCTCTGGCAGGCTCGGCATCCGCCCCAAACACGGAGGGGCGACGGGCTTCCTCGCCCGTCCAGGGAGACGCCACATCCAAGCCCTCCTCCTCTGCCGTCTCTGTCATCGGCACCCTCAAAACCCGCCAGAAAGAAGTAGGCTTCCAGGTTATGGTAGGCGCCGCTCACCAGCTCGAGCCCTCCCTCGCGCTCGGGGCCGTCGGCGCCATCCTCGCCTTCGCCTGCCCCGCCCCCACCGCCTGCTACGAAATCTTCGCCGCAATAAAAGAAGACGACCTCCCGCTCGCCCGCGAAAAACAGGATCGCGTCAAACAAGCCGTCCAGCGCGTGGTCTCCGAGCTCGGCGTCCCCGGCGTCAAGTACGCCATGGACCTCAATGGCTACTACGGAGGCACTGCCCGCCTTCCATTTCTCCCGCTAACCGGCGACCAAAAAAAGTCAGTCGAAGAGGCAATGTCTAACCTCCGCAACTGACTCTGCTATCCGCCGGCATCCCGTCCTCGCCCCGCTTTGCGTTACGCCCCGAGTTTTTCTCTGTGTCTCTGAGTCTCTGCGGTGAACGCCCTTTGCCTGCGCCACTCCCGACCAGTGTTTTCCGATGTGATGCACAACGCATCACAACTCCTTGTGACCTACATCACTCTGCGCTATCATTGGAACGAACGTTCGAACCATGCCTCCTTCCCCAACTTCACGCGCGCACCGAAACCACCCCGCACCATCCCCCGACTCACCATTCGAACGCCGCCTCAGCGAAATCCTCTCCCACGCCACCGATGTCTTCTGCGAAAAAGGATACGAAGGCGCTTCCATGCGCGACCTGTCTCGCGCGAGCGGCATATCGCTAGCCGGCCTCTATCACTATCTCGGCTCCAAAGAACGCCTGCTCTACCTCATCCAGAAGCATACTTTCTCCACCATCCTCGCCCAACTCAAGTCGCGTCTCAATGGCCTCACCGATCCTCAAGAGCGCATTCGCGTCTTCATCCAGAATCATCTTGAATATTTCGTAGCCAACCAAAGCGGCCTCAAGGTTCTCGCCCACGAGGATGAGGCCCTGAAGAATGGTTTTAACTCCGAAATTGCCGCTATCAAGCGCGAGTACTACCGCATCTGCCTCGGCCTCATGGACGACCTCAAACGCGAACACAAGCTCGACTTCAATTCCCGCACCGCTGTCATGAGCCTGTTCGGCATGATCAACTGGATCTACACTTGGTACAACCCGCGCCATGATGGCACCGCCAAAGACCTCGCGCAGCAGATGAGCGAGATAATTTTGTCCGGCGTAGGTTGCGGCGCAGCTGGCCGCAATGTTGAATGTTCGAATAATGCAGTCGCGAAGCGCCGCAAGAAGGCAGCCCACGGCGCAAGCCGTGGGTTAGCATCTGTCCCACGCGTCAGGCCCCGAAGGGGCGAAAGAAAATTCTCTAATTCTGGAGGCGTCGCGCACCTTAATGCACACGCCGCCCGCAAATAAATTCAAGGAGCTACTATGGCAACCACCATGCAACCGGCCACCGCCGAGACCACCAAACAGCTCGTCAACTACCGCGTCGATCGAGGTGTAGCCGTCATCGAGATGAACGATCCGCCCGCCAACACCTACACCTACGAAATGAACCGCCAGTTCGACGACGCCATTCTCAAAGCCCGCATGGCCAACGATGTCTATGTCATCGTCCTCACCGGTGCCGGCGACAAATTCTTCTCTGCCGGCGCCAACATCAAAATGCTCGCCAGCGTCGATCCCACCTTCAAGTATTACTTCTGCCTTCACGCCAACGAAATGTTGCTGCGCCTCGAGCACACGCCGAAGCTCGTGATTGCCGCCATCAACGGCCACTGCGTAGGCGGAGGACTCGAGATCGCCATGGCCGCCGACATCCGCATCGCGAGAAAAGATGCCGGCAAAATAGGCCTGCCCGAAGTAAATCTAGGCGTGCTTCCCGGCACCGGCGGCACGCAACGCCTCTCGCGCATGGTAGGAAAAAGCAAAGCCATCGAACTGATGGTCACGGGCAACACCTTCTCCTTCGAAGAAGCGAAAGACTTCGGCATTGTCAACGACATCTTCGAGCGCGAGGGCTTCATGGAAAACATCATGGAGTACGCGCGCCAGTTCACTCCGCCGAACAAAGCCGCCAAAGCCGTGGGGCGCATCAAGCGCGCCGTCCAAACGGGCTGGGAGATTCCCATGGAGTCGGCCTTGGCCGTCGAACGCGAAAATCAGCAGATTCTTTTCCAGAGCGAAGACGCCAAGGAAGGCCTGGCCGCCTATGTGGAAAAGCGTCCAGCCGAATTCAAAGCGAGGTAGTGTTCACGGACACTATTGTCCGCGCGGTTGTGAATGCGAACCGTGCGAGAAATAAATCCACCACGGAGACACATAGTCACAGAGAAAAGAAAAAGAAATTGTTCTCCTCCGTGTCTCTGTGACTCCGTGGTGGAACAAAAATTCTCGGCTTACTCTGCGCCTCCGCGGTGAAAGGATTTTAAAATTTATGCCAGGCAAAGTAGCAAAAATCGGAACCTTCAGCGAATGGGAAGGGCTCTTCAACGAGTGGCGCAAGGAAGTCGGCGTCAATAAAGATGACGTCGAGGCCTTCCACTTCGACACGCTCTACGGCGCCATCGAGACCGAAGACATCCAGTTCGGCTCCTACAAGGGACGCCGCAAATGGGAGAACCTCCGCCAGGTGCCCACCCAGCAGATGCGCGACGCGCTCATGAACATGATCGTCTACCAGGGCGACACCGAGTTCGCGAGCGTCGAGCAGCAGCGTAATCTCTTCGAAACCGCGCCCACCGACTGGGATCGCCGCGCTCTCACACGTGTCATGATCGAGGAAATGCGCCACGGCTGGCAAATGTGCGCATTGTTGATAGATTTCTTCGGGTATTCCGGAAAAGTTGAAGCGCAGAAAATGCTCGAGCGCCGCGCCTTCGAAAACAAGCGCCTGCTCGGCACTTTCAACGTCGACGTCGACAACTGGCTCGACTTCTTCACTTACACCGACTTTGTCGACCGCGACGGAAAATTCCAATTGCAGATGCTGAAGTATTCTTCCTTCGCGCCGCTCGGTCGCTCTACTTCCTACATGCTGCGCGAAGAGGCCTTCCACATGGGCACCGGCAACGACGGCCTTCGCCGCGTCGTTGAAGCGGGAGTGATCCCGCAATGGCTCATGCAGAAGTATCTCAACAAATGGATATCGAGTTCCTACGACCTCTTTGGCACCGACCATTCCTCGTCTGCCCACTGGGCCTATGTCTGGGGAATCAAGGGGCGCTACGACGAACCACAAAATGAAAAGACGGCCGACCTCGATGACCTCAACGATTACAACCGCCATCTCTACCGGCAAGAGGTCAGCGGCCTGGTTGAGCGCCTCAATACCTTTCTGAGGCCGGGAGAAAAAAAGTTTTACACGCCCGACATCAAGTTCAACCGCAGCATCGGACGCTGGGCAGGGAAGCAGTTCCACTCGGAGACGGGCGAGTCGCTCGACGAGCGCGCCTACCACGAGCACCTCGCCGACTGCCTGCCGAGCGCGGAAGACAAGGCCAGGCTGCTCGACATCATCCGCAACGAGAAGAAGTGGATCAAGGAGAAGGAGGGCGCGCGCGACCCCTTCCTGACCATCGGCGAGCCGCGCCGCTCGGCCATCAACCTGTAGAGGTAGGCGGAGGGCGGGTCCCGGAGGAGTGGGAAAATCCGGCGGGGGCAGCGCGGAGGAACAATGTTCCACGTGGAACATATGTCACATTCGACAAATGTTTCACGTGGAACATTTTATGCATATCGATATATATGTACAAGTCTCCTAAGCGCCTGTAGCTTTAATGGGTTACGGACAACTTTACGGTTTGCGCCGCTGGCAGGAAAGCACTCGGAATCGGGCCGCTGAGGTGAGACACGAGAATATGATCGCTGACGTGAAGCGCATTGAGGTAAATATTCGGGGAGCGGTGGGGCGGATTCGGCTTGCGAATCCTCCTTTGAACGTTCTGGACATTCCCTTGATGCGGGAGTTGTCCACTCGACTGGCGGAGCTTGAGGCGCGGGCGGACATCTCGGTTATTGTTTTCGAAGGCGATGCGCGAGCATTTTCTGCCGGGGTGGATATCAAAGCGCATGTGCCGGAGCTGGTGCATGAGATGCTCGGGGCATTTCATGCGGTGATTCGGGCCATCGTTGCATCGCGCAAGGTCACGATAGCAGCGGTACGGGGAACTTGCCTGGGTGGGGGCGCGGAACTGGCTGCGGTATGCGATCTCGTTTATACGGCGCGCGATGCGACCTGGGGATTTCCTGAGATCAAGCTGGGATGTTATCCGCCAGTGGCAGCGGTTGCGCTTCCGGCTCTGGTGGGACAGAAGCGGGCGAGCGAATTGATTTTGACGGGGCGATCGATTTCGGGCGAGGAGGCGGTGGCGATCGGGCTGGCCAATCGTTCGGCTCGCGCGGAAGAACTCGATCAGGTTGTGGCCGACACGCTGGAGGAGTTGGCTGGACTGAGTGCGGCCGCCCTTGCGCACGCGAAGAAAGCAAGTTATGCGTGGGACGCGATTCATTTCGATAAGGGGTTGGCGCGGGCGGAGAAGATTTATCTGGAGGAATTAATCTCGACGGCGGACGCGCGCGAAGGTATCATGGCTTTCCTCGAAAAGCGGACGCCGAAGTGGAGCGGGAAGTAGTGGCGAACCGCGAGTTGCGAATTATGAGCGTCTGGCTCGGTATGCGAGGGGCAGGGGCGAGAAGTCCTTGTAACCGCCGTCGAGGACGCAGGCTGCTACGATTCGTGTGAAATCTGATATGGCAATGATTGAGGAGAAACCGGCGGAGCAGAGGGAGACGAAAGACTCCTATGGCTCGGGGCATTTGATGTGCCGCACGTCGCTTTGGGGAGTGGCGGGATTTCTGGGGTGCGCGTATTTTACATGGGTGTCGTTCGGACACGTGATGCGGCAAGAGTTTGTGTGGCCGCACGATGCCTGGACGGCGGCCACGTACGTGGTGTGGATCGTCTTGCTGGGCGCATTGTTCGGCGATACGCACTGCTGGCGGGAGCGGTTGTTCTTCGGCGTGCTGGTGGCGAATTTTCTGGTGGGATTTGGAGTGACGGTGTGGGGGTCAATTCCGGTGTCCGATGTGCGCACCGCGCGGATCGGGACGGGAGCGCTGTGGGCGCTCGGAGCAATGCTGAGTCTGACGACGGTGGGGCGGTCAGAAAAGTAGACGATCGAGAAGCGATAACCCAGATTGCAGAGCCAGCCACGGGCCAATCACTCGCGGTTCTGGCAAGCTCTTTTCCCCAAAACGCTCTCTCGCACTCCGGCAGCGGACCATAGTCAACGAACCCTGTGAGCTAAGATGGGTTTACCGCTTTGAGAGTCGACACGGGTGTGGATAAGGAGACAAGAGATGCCACGAAAGATCATATGTCTCGTTTGCCATCTACTGTTAGTCCCCTGCATATTTTTGAAAGTTGCACCGGCACAGCAACCTCCAGCCTGCGTTAAGCAAGAATTGGCGAGTTGGTGCTCGTCGGTATCATCCTCCTGGACGCCCAGTTGCGCCAATTGCCCCAAGTCATACGTCGTGAAGAGTTATCAGGGACAAAATCGTTGTCTTGACTACACGCCGGAGGTGGAGGGGTCGCCGATCATTATCAACGATTGCGCGAAAGCTCATCCGGTCGTGGTCGAAGAGCTCGCCGACGGAAAGCATACGGTCGTATTGCACGCGGGCACAAAAATAATCGGCGTCGAAGAGGGGCCGGTGGTCGCAGCGGCCACGGCTGTGTCGCGGGAGGCGGCGGCGGCGTCAGAAAAACCGCTCCAGCTTCTGGGCTTGAGCACTCGTCCAGGCGCGGTTAGCATCGGCAGTTACTTCACATTGGACGGCGACAGCATCATTTTTTCCGGCAATCGAAATCTGGTGGTAAAGGTGCAAAATGCGCGAGGGGCGGCGGGATCTCCGGTGGTGTTGGGCGGACGGCAACTGTCGGACAACGAGTTTTGGGATTTCACACCGACTGCCGGGTCCGCGCTTGATCCGACAAGCGGGTTTGTGCGAATTGGCTATGCAGGCGATCCAAATTGTGCGAATCCGGCAATGTGCGTATGCCGGTTTTTCAATGTGCTTGCGGCGGCGGGTGAAGGGACGGTGATGAAGCTGGGCTCGTCGCTTGACCTGACGGATTGCCCGCAAGTGCGGGTGGGGCAGGGGGTAACGATCCGCGGAGACCGGCGCGGCGCATTCGATGGGCCGGAACTGCGTTCTTGCTATGTGGTGAACGGAACCGCGAAGTGCGACACAGTGCAAACGAAGGCCGAAGAGATCGAGCCGATGATTTTACTGCCGGAGGGGAACAATGATATCCGGATTACCGGTCTAAACCTGACCGGTCCCAGCCGGGCGACCGACGATCCGCAAACGAAGGCGATTGGGGTGCTGACTTTCGATGCGAACTTGCGGAACATCATCGATAACAATGGCATCTCCGGTTGGCCGTACATCGGTGTGATGACGAAAGCCCACGATGACCTGGACATCAAAGGCAACTCGAAATGCGATCCCAATTCGGTTCATGATCCGCAGGTGCGCCAGACCAGCGCGTTGGTGGCGCGGAATTTTATCGAATATAACCGGCAGCAGAATGCGGGCTACGGAACGGAAAGCGACTGGGGAGCGTACCCATTTATCCTTGGGAATACTTTTGTGTCGAATCGGCATGCAATTGCGGGAGGGAAAGGATCGGCGCATACCGCATACCGGGCGTGGAACAATCTCGTGTTGTCGGCGGCGCCGCTCCAGCACGATATTCTGGGCGATAAACATTGGACACACGATTTCGATATGCATGGAATGGGTAACGACGGGTTTGGGGGGATTGGTGGCGATTACGTCGATATCTATGAGAACACATTTTTGGGCACGAACCGGCACAATTTCGAGCTTCGCGGCGACGTGTGTAACTACATTGAATTCCATAACAACATCTCGCTGGAGAGCCAGAGCGATGCGGTCTCGTGGAATACCTGCGAAATTCCGGTGGTCGATTGCCTTTGGGCCACTGCGGATGCGGGCAACAAATGGAGGATTTCTTCCGATCCCAACCAGTTCAGTCATTCCAATCCGACGTCCGGGAAAGGGGCACTTGGGGTGGGAGATTTTGACGGCGACAAGACCGACGATCTGTTCCTGGCCACGGGAGCGGGCTGGTATTATTCGCCGTCGGGAAAAGCGCCTTGGCGATTTCTGAGCGCAAAGACGGAAACTATGGGACAACTGCTGCTCGGCGACTTTGACGGCGATGGGCGCACGGACGTAGTGACGATACAGAACGGAGCGTTTGTGGTTTCGTGGGGAGGGATTTCCAACTGGGAGGTTTTGAACGCAAATCCCACGGGAGGCCGATTAACTTTGCTTCCGAGCGCGGTGGGAGCGATGGCAGTGGGTGACTTCGATGGCGACAAGGTTCCAGACATTTTCTGGGCCGACGGGCACACCTGGTGGGTCTCGTATGGAGGAACGACGGTGTTCAAAGAGGTGCAGACTTCGAGTTTCCACATGGCGGACCTCCGGCTGGGAGATTTCAACCATGACGGAAGGACGGATGTATTCGGTGTAGGTAGCGAGAACTGGCAAGTCAGTTACGCGCCGTCGTCGGGGCGAGGACTGTTTTCCGAATGGCAGCCGCTGAGAAAGAAACTCACGGACTCGATCACGAACCTGGTGGTGGCCGATTTCAATGGGGACGGTTATGCGGATGTGGCCACGGACTGCCCGCTCCCGACGTGCTGGATGATTTCGTTCCGCGGTTTTGAAAACTGGCAACAATTCCCGCAACCGGTCACATTGAAAGACGATCTGGCTGCAGTCGGGCACTTCCGGGGCGCGGCGGCGACGGATGTGCTGACTTGGAACAACTCGACTGTACTGGTCAAGGGCAAGTGCGATCCGACGCATGGACAGGATACGCAGATGTGTATCTCGGGGGCGGGTTTTGAGCCGGCGACTCATTACAGTACGCAAGACATGAGGTGAAGTGGACTCGGCGGGAGACCCTCGGCTCAAGGCTGGGGCGTCGACTGGGGTCTGTGACGGATTTTATGGCGGGGTTGAAGAAGTAGTTGGGGAGAGACGATGGAGTTTGAGATTTCAGCGGGACAGGTGAAGGCGCTGCGGAAGAACGGCGAGGTGTTTATGCTGCTGGATGTGCGAGAGCCTTGGGAGTTCGAGACGGCGCGGATTGAGGGCGCGAAGAATATCCCGATGGGCGATGTGCCGGGGCGAGTGCAGGAACTGGATCCGGATGAGCATATTGTGGTGGTGTGCCATCATGGCGTGCGGTCGCTGACCGTGACGAACTGGTTGCGGCAACAGGGATTCGAGAAAGTGCAGTCGATGCGCGGCGGGGTGGATGGGTGGGCGCGGACGGTTGATCCGAAGGTGCCGTTGTACTGAAGCCGCGAGCTTCGAGCCTTGAGCTTCGAGCAAACCCTTGCTGCTAACATCGGGGGCTCGATGAATGGATTGAGATGGGTCGGCAAAGAAGCAGTGCGGCAGTTTCGGGTGGGATTGCTCAAAGCTCGCGACTCGTGGCTCGCAGCTATTCACTTACAATTGACCGCAGAGCGACCCCTTGATCACCGACTGCCACGTTCATATCGAACCTTACGAGTTGTTTGCGCCGGCGGCGCTGGCGCTCATGAAGAAGAAGCGCGCGAACTTTGAGGAGATCGAGTCCTACAGCCGTTCGCCGAAAAAGTTTTTGCAATATCTCGATCGCTGCGGGGTTGACCGGGCGGCGCTGATCAATTATGTTGCGCCGGAGGTGATCGGGTTCGGGCCGGAGGTGAACGAGTTTGTCGCGGATTACGTAAAGGAGGATCCGCGGCGGCTCATTGCCTGCGGGTCGGTGCATCCGCGGCACACGAAAAATATTCTGGCGGATATGGAGCATTTGTTGAGGCTGGGGATTCGGATGATCAAGATTCATCCGCCCCACCAGTTGCTGTATCCGAACGATTATTTGCGCGGAGTGAAAGAGCTGGAAATTATTTACCGGGCCGCCGAAGCCAACGGGATTCCGGTCATGATTCACACGGGCACGTCTGTGTTTCCGGGAGCGCGGAACAAATACGGCGATCCGATTTACGTTGACGATGTGGCCGTCGATTTTCCAAAACTCAAGATTCTGCTGGCGCATGGCGGTCGGCCTCTGTGGATGGAGACGGCGTTTTTTCTCGTTCGGCGCCACGCCAATGTGTATCTGGATGTGAGCGGCATTCCGCCGAAGCGGCTGCTGGAATATTTTCCGCGGCTGGCGGAGATTGCGTTCAAGACGCTGTTCGGGACGGATTGGCCGGGGCCCGGCGTTCCTGATATTGGGCAGAACGTTGCGGAGTTCAAGGCGCTGCCAATGAGTGAAGAGATGCGGGAGCGGATTTTTTGGGGGACGGCGGCGGAGATCTGGCCGGTGTGAGCGCGGCAGTCGATTGCGGAGGTCAGAGGCCAGATTGCAGAAGGCAAAACCACAAACCTTCCGGCCCATGTTCAATGGCTGAACGCGTTGAAAGGCCGTAGAAACACCGGCGATTTGTAGGTTTCGAAGGCGGGCGCGGTGTAAACGTCTTGATTGTCGAGGTAGAGGTAGTTGTAGCTGGGGCCAAGATTCACCGCCTGATTGTTGAGAAAGCCGGGAGACAGATGTGTCCACTGCCCGCTGGACATGCGGTTGAGGAGCGCTTCGACTGCGGTAATGGTTTCGGCGGGAGTAAAGGTGCAATGGCCGGCGCGATGGACGAACACGTCGCGCACCAGGGCTTTGTTTCCGCCTTTGGCCGCAGTGGCAAGATAGGCCTGTTCGTCCTCGACCGGGACGAGGCCGTCTCCGGTGGTGTGCAAGGCGAGCACGGGCGCGGGAATCTGTCCGTTGAAGATGATGTTCTGGATGAGGTAGTTCTCGGCGCCCGAATCGGCGGAGACGCGCGCGGCGAGGTTAAGATTGCCGATGTCGAGATTGAGGCTGAGGCCGGCGGCGGCGTACAGGGCCTGGACCTCTGCGTTATCGACGGAGTGTTGCAGTTGCGTGTTGTAGTAAACGCCCGTATTCCAGGAGGGATTTCCGCCGGCGCGCCCTTCAAGCTCGGCGCGATAGTAAAACGCAAATGGGAAAACGTCGTAAGCGAGCCAATAAAACTGGTTGAGCTCGCGAGCAGCGTAGTCGGTTTGCGCGGGCTCGGGAGAGCCGGGATCCCACCAGCCGGGAACATCGGCCATAGCAGCGGTGAGCGCAATGCGGGCTTGGCCCTGCGGAGTGCCCTGAGCGTAGCCGAGCCAAGCTTCCGCGTTGTTGTAGTCGGTCGTCGGATCGCTGATATTGGCGACCTGCAAGCTGTTGCCGGCCACCAGCGTGTTGAAGGTGAAGGCGGCATCGAGCAACTCGTTGAAGAAGCCCACACCGCCGGCGACCACTCCACACATGGGCATGCCGCCCGCAAAACGATCGGGATATTGCTGCAGCAAGCCCGCGGTAATAATGCCGCCCATCGAGTGTCCCCACGCGATGGTCTGGTTGGGCGTGCCAAAGAGCGATTCGAAAACGTCGAGGGTCGCGATCTGATCGGGAAGTGCTTCATGCACGGCCCATCCGGTGGTGGAGTAGGAAGAACCGGCGAGGGCGTAATTGTGTTGGAGCAAAAAAGTAGCGGTGGATCCGTCGCCGGCGTCGTAGGCCGGGTTTCCCGGGCCGGGGTTATAGCCGTGACTATAGAGCAAGAGCGTGCCATTCCAATACGAGGGCGTGTCAATGACGTAGGTGGCGCCATCGGGGAGAGTGCCGGTGATGTGCTGCTGCGCGGCGCTCGCGAGGCAGAACAGGATCATGAGCATAGGGATAAGTGCGGAAGAGCGAGTTGTATTGCGAGGCGATGAGGGCGGTTTGTTGACAAGCATGGTGAGCCTTTCTTTCGCGAGACACCGCTTCCGGAGGGGGTTGGGCGCGTACAAGACTATACCATTCCACGCGCGCCGCCAGAACCCGCGATCTCGATTTGAATTTTGGTCGCGGATCGACGGAAGACTCGTCTCGATGCTGAGACGGAGACGCGGCAGGCCGTGTCTCTAAGCCGGTCGGCTCTTGCGCTTCCAGTAAAGATATCCCGGAACTCCGAGCAGAATAATTCCCATGCCGGCGAGGGCCTGGGTAGGGCGAGTAATTATTGTATTCAGGGTCCAGGCGCCGCCGACTAAAACATAAATCGCGGGCAGCCACGGGTAGCCGGTGCAGCGATAGGGGCGGGGCGTGTCGGGTTGTTTCCAGCGCAGGGTGAAAAGGCCAACAACGGTCAGCGTGTAAGAGAGCACCATGCCGAAGATGACATAGGTGTAAAGCTGATCGTAGCGGCCGCTGACGGCAAGCACAGCGCCCCACAGGCCCTGGCCAATCAGACTGAATGCGGGCGTACGCCACTTGGGATGGATGATCGCCATGCGGCGAAAGAAAACGCCGTCCTGCGCCATGGCGAGATAGACGCGCGCCCCGGAAAGCGTACAGGTGGCGGCGGCGCTGAAGCATGAAATGGCGATCATCGCGGAGAGCCAGAACGCGGCGCGCGGGGAAAAGAGCGCGGTCGCCGCCGCGTGCGCGATGGTGTCATACTTCGCCACCTCGCTGAGCGGCAGCGCATACACGTAGGTCATGTTCATCGCGATGTAGATTGCTCCCACTGCCAACACGCCCAGCACCATCGCCAGTGGCACATTGCGGCGGGGTTCTTTGACTTCGCCCGCGACCCAGGTGATGTAGACCCAGCCGTCATAGGCCCAGAAGACAGCGATGAGTCCGACACCCAGGGCGGAGATGAGTTGGCCGGGGCTCATGCCCATGGTGAGGCCGCCCGGCGGATGCGCGGTGAAGTTTGACCAGTGGCCTTTTCCAATGGCAAAGCCCAAGACGATGAATGCGGCCATGGCGGCGAACTTAGTCCAGGTGGAAACGTTTTGCAGGAGCGCGCCCCAGCGCAGGCCGACGACATTCACGTAGGTGAGGAGGAAGATGAGGATCAGGCCGACGAGATGCGCGCGCGTGAAGACGATGCCGAGGGCGGAGAAAATTATGTGATCCTGCGAGATGGCAGGGATGATGTTGCCCATGTAGGCGGCAGAGGCGACGGAGAGCGCCGCGATGGTGCCGCCATTGGCGACGCTAAAGAGCATCCAGCCGTAGAGGAAGGCGATGAGGTCGCCGTAGGCTTCGCGCAGGTAAATATATTGGCCGCCCGAGTCGGGAAACATGGAGCCGAGTTCGGCGAAGGCGACGCAGGCGCAAAGCGAGATCGCGCCGCCCAGGACCCAGACCAGAAAAAACAATTTCGGATTGGGCAGCGGGCCGGCAATATCTTTCGCGGTTAAAAAGATCGAGGAGCCAATGATGCCGCTGACAAGAAGGAGAACGGAGTCGAGCAGTCCGAGACCGCGGAGGAGAGTGGGCTGCTCGGTTTGCGGATTTTCGGGAGTGGTGGAGACGGGATTCATGAGTTCATCTTGATGCGGGCCGGAGGTCATCCCATCGCCAGTTCGTCGGAGGATTCGAGGGGCGTGCCGCAGCGGCGACAGATGACGGCGGAACAATCGCCGCAGGTGAGAGGGTCGGTCACTTGTGCGGCGCAGACGGGGCAGTAGAACGCGACCGCCGGTTGCGCGGCGTCAGACGCCGGTTTTGGAGGCGTTTCCATAAGCCTCGAAATGTAACACAAACGTCGGGCGGGGAGGCGGCCATTGTGATGACGAACGCCGACCGCGACAGCCGGCTAGTCATGGGGCTTGTGCAGGGTTAAGTCCTCGGGCGAAGGGGGAAGCGAAAAGGGAAACTGCCAGACTTTGTCCTTCATCCAGACGGCGAGGATAAAGTCCTCGCGATCTTTCCAGGGGCCGATCCACTTGTTTTTAGTTGGGAATAAAACCCAGCCGTGGGCTTCGGGATTGCCGGGGTTGAGAGTGGCGGGCTCGAGGTACTGCGTGGTGATGAACTCCATGAACTCGGCGCCTTCTTTTTCGTAGATGCGGAGGCGGTCTGTTTTCTGTTCTTTTTGTTCGGGATGTTTTTTGATTTCGCGTTCGGTGTCGAAGACCTCGGTGTCGAGATCGTTCTGGAGGCGGTTCTGAAGCTCGGCGGGATCGAGAAAACCTTCGACGAGGTTGTGGTGGCGCACGAAGTCCATGCGCAGGTCGGCGGGGAAATCGAAATTGCCGGGGCCTTTGTAGTTCACGCTGAGGTAGACGGCGAAGACGCGATAAAACGTGTGGTGCTTGCTTTTCGATAATTCGAGGGAATCGACGATGAGGGAGAGGTCGAGATCCTTGTCGCTCATGGTCCAACGCTCGCGGCCATCGTCGCCGCGCACAAAGGTGCAGCCGGGAGCGCCAGCGGTCCAACGGACGGTGGGCGGCCCTAGCTTCTTCTTGGCGTGGACGCCCGCAGGAAAAAAGAAGATCGCGGACACGATTAGGGCCAGGCATGCCGGGAGGGATCGAAGATGTCTCATCATTGCTGAGATGTTGGATGCTGAGATCATTAATGCTGAGATCATTAATGCTGAGATCATTGATCCTGAGATCATGGCTGCTGAGGTTGTTGATGTCGAGTTTATCGAATTTGGAGCGGCGGGTCATTAGTTCTCGGTTGCGGCGCGGGGCGCGCACTTCGGGGACTGCGGATCGTTGACGGACGCGGAGCGAGGGGCAATGGGGCGGAAGAAATGTGTTAGATTGGAAAACGGTGGGGCGCGTAGCTCAGGTGGTAGAGCAACGCCCTTTTAATTCGCCTCTCGACACTCGGACAGCGAAATCTCAATAGGATAGCAAGCCCTGACTCTCTGTGAGTCGGGGCTTTTTCGTCTCAGTCGGGAAAAGTTGTGCAACGGGTTGTGCAACGTGGGCAGCCGTCTAATTCCTGCTATCATCCTTGCCCGAGGGGGACTCCAATGCAGAATCTAAATCAGGCTGTTGCGGAATTGCTGTCGGAGCAGAGAAGCCTCGAACAGCAACTAAAGAAAGTCAAAAGAGCGGTCGGTGTTTTGCGGGGTCTATCTGGGGGTAGCCAACGAAATAAGGACTCCCGACACATGCCAAGAGAAAAACGCATAGCCCGTATGGTTTGTCTGCTTTGCCTTTGCACGCTTTTTGCCGAAGGAGCACAGGCGCAGCCGCGTAACCAAGTATTCACTACCTTCGACGCTCCCGGCGCGGGCACAAGCCCCGGTCAGGGCACTCAACCCCTTGCCCTCAACACAGCGGGGATTATCGCTGGCCCCTACCTTGACGGAACCGGCGTTTACCACGGCTTCGCTCGCGCTGCCAATGGCACAATGACCACGTTTGACGTTCCCGGCGCGGGCACAAGCCCGGGTCAGGGCACCGGTGCAAATGGCGTCAACGCAGGCGTGATTACAGGTCCGTACCTTGACAGCAACAACGTCTATCACGGGTACGTGCGCAGTAAAAAAGGCCACATCACGAGCTTCGATCCTCCCGGTGCGGGCACAGGCGAATATCAAGGAACTGGCTGTAATGGCATCAATGCGGCGGGAGTCATCACCGGAGACTACGGCGACCAAAACTATTTGTGGCATGGCTTCGTGCGCCTTGCCGATGGCACGATAACCACTTTTGACGCACCGGGCGCAAGTCAGGGTACTCTCAGCACGGCAATCAACAAAGCAGGCGACGTGACGGGATACTACCTAGACGCGGACTCTATCTATCACGGGTACGTTCGTGCTGCCAATGGCACGATAACCACATTCGACGCCCCCGGTGCAGGCACCGGCACCAATCAGGGGACTTTCTCTTGGGGCATCAACGCGAAAGGGAATGCTACGGGATACTACGTTGACGCCAGCAATGTGTACCACGGCTTTGTGCGGACTGCCAGCGGCGCGATGACCACCTTCGACGCCCCCGGCGTGGGTACAGGCCCCGGTCAGGGAACTCTGGGCTTTGTCATCAATGCCTCTGGAGTGATCGCGGGACCTTACATTGACGCAAGCAATGTGTACCACGGATTCGTGCGCACTAAGAAGGGCGAGATGAGCACCTTTGACGCACCGGGCGCTGGCACAGGCTCCGGTCAGGGAACAGTTGGATTGAGAGGCATCAACACGGCGGGGGACATCACCGGATACTACCTTGACGCGAGGAATGTCTATCACGGTTTCGTTCGGACGCCGTGAAACCGGCAGTTGCATCCCTATATACCGCTGAGAACGTCCGCCACAATTGCCGGAATTCTCTCCGCTTCGGTGTTCGTCGCGTCGGGAAGCCGGGGCGCGGGGGTCAACCGCACGGCGGGGAATGAAAGCCCCGTGCAAGCGTAGCTTTTGAAAACGCTCTCAAGCCTTGCTCTGTTGGCGCGTTGCTGTTCCTCCGTGAGTTCAGCGTAGCGGATCGCGCAAACGGACCAATCTTTGCTACCATGAAACGGACGCCTCTCAGTTTGAACAACGTGCTTAACCGTCAAATCCTGCCCGTGCTGAACGTTTGTGTGCAGTGCGGAAAGGGAAGCGATGAGCACGCGAAAGAGACGCACGAATATGAACGCAACCCGAATCGCCCGCAGTGGCACGGATGGCACGCCTTCAGGCGAGGGCTGGCGACGAACCTGCACGATCTCGGAATTGCGGACAAAACTATTCAGGCGATCTTGAGGCACGCAAACGTGGCAGTGACGCAGAACAGCTACATCAAGACGTTGGACTCGCAGAGCATCGCGGCTATGCGCCAGCTTGAGGCGCTTGTCGATGTAAAGATGCTGGCGGGGACCACTGGTCTTGAAGCCAATTTTGCGAATTGTGCAACGGTTGCACAACCGGCTGAGGGTGTAATGTTAGGCAACTGACTGAAAAGTCAGAGGTGAGGGCGCGTAGCTCAGGTGGTAGAGCAACGCCCTTTTAAGGCGTGGGTCGCAGGTTCGAATCCTGCCGCGCTCACCAAAAAAGGCATCGACGGGCCCTCCGCGGGAGGGCCTGAATTTTTTTGGTGTCAGATTCTTAACCATGATGATCGAAATCCGTTGCGCCGCGGTGCTGTTTGATCTCGATGGAGTACTGATCGATTCGACTCCGGCGGTGGCACGGGTGTGGAGCGGCTGGGCCGTGGAACACGGCTTCGATGCGGAGAAAGTGGTGAAGCTGGCGCACGGACGACCGAGCCGGACGACGATTCGCGAGTTGCTGCCGAACGCGGATGTGGAGGCAGAGGATCGGGAAGTGGAGCGCAGAGAGATCGAAGATATTGAGGGCATTGTTCCTTTGCTGGGAGCGCGCCAGTTGCTGGAGAGCCTGCCTGCGGGTCGTTGGACGATTGCAACATCCGGCACGCGGCGACTGGCGGAGGTTCGGCTGCGGGCCGCGGCGCTGGCGAGGCCGAAGGCGATGATTACATCGACCGACGTGAAGATGGGCAAGCCCGATCCCGAGGCTTATTTGAAGGCGGCGGCGTTGCTGGGTTACGCCGCAGCCGATTGCGTGGTGGTGGAAGACGCGCCGGCCGGAGTGCGCGCGGGCAGAGCGGCGGGCGCGCGCGTGATTGCCTTTCCTACGACGATGGAGCGTAGCGAACTGGCGGGTGCAGGCGCGAACTGGATTGTGCGGAATTGCGCGGATATTTCCGCCCGCGCGATGGGCGCGGAGATTGTGCTTGGGCTGAGAGTTGATCCCCGAGAGCCATTTACACGTTACGAGTTGGTCGAATAGAATCGTCGCTTTGCGGCAGGACAGACTTGCGGTTGAGCGGAAAATGTAAGCGGAAGCATGGCACGTGAAAATCGCCATATAGGCAGGATCTTGTGATTATTGGTATTCCCAAGGAAAGTTATCCGGGCGAGCGGCGGGTTGCGCTGGTGCCGGCGGTTCTGCCCACGCTCATCAAGGCGGGGTTTGAGGTGCATATTCAAGCGGGAGCGGGGATGGACGCGGGCTATCCCGATTCTCTTTACGTAGACAAGGGCGCCAGGATTGCGGCGGACCGCGCGGCCGTGTTTGGTGCGGCCGACATTGTGGCGCAAGTGCTTTGCTATGGCGCGAATGACGTGACCGGACATCTGGACGTGCCGCTCTATCGCAAGAATCAGATACTGGTGGGGTTTCTGCGGCCCTTTGGTTCGCTGGAAATCCTGCAGCAGATTGCGCAGGCGGGCGTGACTTCGTTTTCTGTCGAATTAATGCCGCGAACCACGCGGGCTCAAAGCATGGATGCGCTGTCATCGATGGCGACGGTCGCGGGTTATAAAGCGGTGCTCATGGCCGCCGATTGCCATCCGCGCATTTTTCCGATGCTGACCACGGCGGCGGGAACGGTAACGCCGGCGCGCGTATTTGTGATTGGGTGCGGCGTGGCCGGATTGCAGGCGATTGCGACCGCGCGGCGGCTGGGTGCGGTCATTTCCGCGTACGATCTGCGGCCGGCGGCCAAAGAGCAGGTGCAGAGCCTGGGCGGGCGGTTCGTGGAACTTCCCATTGAGGCGAAAGACGCGCAGGACGCACGCGGCTACGCGCGCGCACAAGATGAGGACTTTTACCGCCGCCAGCGCGAGTTATTGGGGAAGGTGGTGCAGGAGAGCGACGTCGTCATTGCGACGGCCGTCATTCCGGGCAAGAAGGCGCCGATCCTGGTCACGGAGGAAATGGTGAAGGGCATGGCGCTGGGGTCCGTGGTTCTGGATTTGGCGGCGGAGCGCGGCGGCAACTGCGAGATCAGCGAGATGGGCAAGACCGTGGTCAAGCATGGCGTGACGATCATCGGCGCGATCAACCTGGCGGCGGGCGTACCATACCACGCGAGCATGATGTTTGCGCGCAACATCACCGCGTTTCTGACCTACGTGGTCAAGGAACAGAAATTAAATGTCAACCTCGCGGACGAGATTGTGAGCGAAACATTGCTGACCAATGCCGGTGAGATTGTGCAGCCGCGGGTGCGCGAGTTTTTTAAATTGCCCGCGCTGGCGAAACAGGAATAACGCGAAACCCCGCGCCCAAAAGGAGTTTGGACACGGCACTCGGCCGCGCACACCCGGCCGGCGTTTCGAGTGGAGACACAAACGGAGGAACGATGAACAGCAGTTCAACCCTTATTAACGCGCTTTTTATTTTTGTGCTCGCCGGTTTCATCGGCTTTGAAGTGATCCGGCGCGTGTCACCTCTGTTGCACACGCCGCTGATGTCGCTGACCAACGCGCTCGATGCGATTGCGGTCGTGGGAGCGATTGTCCTGGTGGGCGAGCACAAGTCGCAGCTCTCCTTCATTTTCGGATTCATCGCGATCGTCGCCGCCACCAGCAATATCGTCGGCGGCTTCATCATTACGGACCGCATGTTGAAGATGTTCAAATCCAGCCGTCCCGCGGCCAAACCATGACCCCAGAACTTGCCGGAAGCCAGGTCGTAATCGAGATTCTGTATCTCATCGCCAGCGTGCTGTTCATCCTGTCGCTGAAGTGGATGAGTTCGCCGACCAGCGCGCGCCACGGCATTTGGGCGGGCGAGGCGGGCATGGTGCTGGCCATCGTCGGCACGCTCATGCGCAATGGCCTGCACGACTATCACATGATCGCCATCGCGCTCGTGCTGGGCGCAATCATCGGCGTGCCGCTCGGCAATGTCGCCATGACTGCGGTGCCGCAGCGAACCGCGCTCAGCCACGCCTTCGGCGCGCTCTGCGTAACCCTGGTGGGCTCGGCGGAATTTTATTTGCGCACCCCGGACATCTCGCGCTTCATGATGTCGGTGCTCTCCATCGAGGTGATTCTCGGCGGCCTGACCATAACGGGCAGCCTGATGGCGGCGGGCAAGTTGCAAGAGATCTTGCCGCAGCGCCCGCTGACTTACAAAGGGCAGAACTTCGTTAACTTTGTGCTCTTCGCCATCGCGGTGGCGATCGCCGTGACGCTGGTACTGCATCCGGAGCAGAAGGCGCTATTCCCGTTCATGATTCTGCTGGCGCTGATTTTCGGAGTGTTGCTGATCATCCCGATTGGCGGCGCGGATATGCCGACGGTGATCTCGTTGCTGAATGCGTATGCGGGACTTTCGGCGGCGGCGATGGGCTTTGTGCTGGACAGCAAGCTGCTGATTATCGCGGGCGCGCTCGATGGATCGTCCGGTCTGATTCTTTCGATCATCATGTCGAAGGCCATGAACCGGTCATTTACGAATGTATTGTTCGGAGCCTTCGGGCAGGTGCAAGCAGCGGCTGCGGCGGGTGAGGCCAAGCCGGTGCGCAGCGCCACGCCGGAAGAGGCGGCGGCAATTCTCTCGGCGGCGAATCGCGTGATTATTGTGCCGGGGTATGGCATGGCCGTCGCCCAGGCCCAGCATAAGGTGCGCGAGCTTTACGATGCCCTGACCAAGCGCGGAGTGGATGTGCGCTTTGCCATTCATCCGGTCGCCGGACGTATGCCGGGCCACATGAACGTGCTGCTCGCGGAAGCGGATATTCCGTACGACCGGCTCATCGAGATGGACGAGATCAACGGCGACTTTCCGCAGACGGATGTGGCGCTGGTGATCGGAGCGAACGATGTTACGAACCCGGCGGCGCGCACCGATACCACAAGCCCAATCTATGGCATGCCGATTCTCGACGTGGATAAGGCCCACACCGTAATGGTGATTAAGCGCAGCATGAATCCCGGATTCGCCGGAATCGATAATCCACTTTACTACCTGGATAACACCCTGATGCTATTCGGAGACGCAAAGGCGTTTGTGGGGAGCATTGTGCGCGAGCTCGGCGGCGGACATTAGACGGACGATCGCGTCGTGCCCGCGGTAAAGTCCGCGAAGGTTACTTCCCATCCGGCAACCGATCTTCAGTCCCTGGAACTAGAGGGAGAGCCCTGAGCGCGCGGGTGAAGAGCTTGAGTTGGGTTTGGGACTCGAGCTGCGGACTCAGTCTCGCGAGAGAAGGGTTTCGCGAGACTGGGGCCCGGTTTACTCTCAAGCAGCCGATTTTTTGGATTGCCTGAGCTTTGCCCAACGCGCTTTTTGGGCGAGTGAAATTCTCCGCCGTCCTGCTGCGGAAAGGACGCGCTTCGCTCGTGGAGAGCCGCCGCCACTCGTGGTTGCGCCGGAACCGCGGGTTAGCTTTTCCAAAGCTGCGATGGCTTCCCCGAGTTTCTGGACATGGTTTTGTGCATCCCGGCGTTCCTCGCGGAGCCGAGCTAGTGCCTTAGCGATATTGCTCATTCAAAAGTACCCCCTCAGGTAACTTCGTCGGCCATTGTATTACCCCGTGCGGTATCCTGCCAGTTTTATTGCAGGTTAGACATTGGATTACTTTGGGAAAGTTCCAGAATGGTGACTGCGGGATAACGGATTCTCGATTTGACAAATTTGTCAAAGCTTACCCCATAGGCGGTAGTAGTCCGGAGGAACCGAACAGGAAAAATGCTCCTACTGCCAAGCTATAGATTGCGGTTAAGGCCGTGACGAGCATCTTAAAGCGTGGGAGCCGGGAACTGGCCCCGAAGAGGCCAACGGCGACCGAGGTCATGATCGTGTTCATGACCAGCAGGCCGGCAATAAACATGGCCAATCCCAGGAAGCCCTTGCTGATTCCACCCAAATTTGCCGCCAGCAGAAAGATCATGAGTTGGCTGGGGGTCTCGGCGCCCAGGCCATGGACGATGCCGATAATTGCCACCGATTTAGGGCTGTAATTCCAGGTCTTATTCTCGGGCCGGGGGACGTCGTGGTCGTGCCAGAAACTTTTCATCTTCCAATGGGACCAGCGCAGCGCCTTTGACATGATGTGAAAGCGGCTCTGGGGGGCGGTTTTGCCTTGGAAGAGCGATCCCAGCACATAGATCCCCAGAACCAGCAAAGTTACTCCGACCAGACGTTCGGCAATGCGATCCATGCCGTGCGGCAATGAAAGCTGGAACAGGATCACCGTGCTTCCCAGCGCCGCCACGGTCGCCGCATGCCCAAGCGCATAGATGAAGCCGAGCTTCATGCCTTGCCAGCGGTCAAGTTGCACGCTGGTGATGTCGGTGATGGCCGCGATGTGATCGTAGTCGAAGCCGTGGTGAAATCCGAGAATCGCAGCCGACAGCAGAGCGAGTTGAAGGCTGTTCGGCATCAAGGTCATGAATTCCCGCGGCCCTCGCGGAGTTCACTCATTGTTCCATAAGCGGCGGGGAATCGGAAGGCGTGCCGCAGATTTGATCGCGTGGGCGGTCGGGGAAATGGAAGTGATGTCATGTCTAAATTGAGTAAACATTGCAATGATGTTGCAGCCTCTAGAATAACCACATTCAAGCGCAAATGGAGGCAGGTGGTATGCATAGGCATTCTCGTGGAGTGCTGGCCGCGTGGTGTGCGGGGCTTGTGCTATTGGCGCCCTCTGTATGGGGGCAGGACGCCGCCGCTCGGCGGCACGTGGGACTTCCCGAGGACTGGTCGGAACATAGTGTTGTATTCAGCATGGCCGGGCTGGCGCAGCATCCAGACCTGGCCGGGCGCGAGCCGCGCATCCGGCATCGACTGGCGCAGCTTTTTCAAGGCGGCGGATCGAGACTTCTTGAGCCGCTGACCGGCCAGACAAATTTGCCCAGCAGGAAAACCCGTACCGATTGGAACGAAGATTTAGTCCGGGGCCATGTTGCGGCAGGTATGTATCCGGCCAAGTACACCTTCGATCCGGGTGCGCCGCCGAGTTGCAGCAATGACTATGCTGTGTTCGGCTTACAGATTGCAGGAACGACCGGCGGCCAGGCGAATTTCATCGGGTTTAATAATCTTTATGCGGGTATCGGCGGGCTTTGTGGCTCGTCTCCTTCGGTCATGTTTGCCTACAACGTCACCACGGTGACCAATGGCAAGGTTGTTCTTTCTCCCATCATTTCCGAGGATGGGACAAAGATTGCGTTTGTGGAATCGGCCCCCGGCACGTGCATTTTTCATGTGCTCACGCCTGGCGCGGGCGAAGGAACCATCACGAATTCGGCTGCGCCCACCATGACCTCGCTCACCATTTCCTCTACTTCCACCAGTACAACCTCGTCGCCCTGGATCGACTACTTCAACGATATTGCCTACGTGGGAGTGGACGGCGGCCTGCTTTATAAAGTCACCGGCGTGTTTAATGGCACGCCCACTCTTGCCGGTTCGCCTTGGCCCATCACCTTGAGCGCGGGCCATCAACTCACTCCTCCGGTGCTCGATAGCGCGCAGCAGTTGCTGATGGTGGGGAGTGCAGACGGCGACCTCTATCAGATCGACGCGGAGTCGGGAGCGGTTGCGGCGGCGGTCGTCGGCGCGCTGGGATCGACGAGCCACGGTATCTCAGCGCCGCCGATCGTCGACATTACCGATGGCACAACTTTTGTCGTCGACGCCGACGATGGTACCTCGGCGGTGCTGGTCGAACTCGAAACGAGCACGTTGTCGCAGTTGGCCAAAGGCCAGATCGGCGAGGGAGGCTCCGGTGGAACCGCGTCCTCCATTTCGCAGCCCGCCTTCAATAACGACTACTATAACGATCCTTCGACCGGGCAGATCTTACTTTGCGGCACTGGCGCGTCAGACTTGACGCCCTGGGAATATGCCTTCAGCTTTACCGGAACCACTATGAACACGCCGGCGGTTTTTTCGCAGCAGATTGTGAACTCGACCAACGCCACCTGCACGGACTGGGTGGAGTTCTACAATCCGAACGTCAATGGCGGGACCGACTTCTTCTTTTTTGGGTTGACCGCGGATTGTACCGGCACCGGCACTTCAGGCTGCGTGGTGGCGTCGACGGTCGAAGGTGCGCCGTTCACGACCACCAATGTAAATGGCGGCCCGAGCGGGATCATCGTAGACAATTACAGCACCGCGGTGCAGGCGGCGAGCATTTATCTCTCGGCGGAGGGTTCGAGCACGGCGTACAAATTCACTCAGAATGGGTTGCAGTAAAGAAGCTTCTGCGAGCGAAAAGGCCCTGCCGCAGGCTGAAGGGTGAGCCTGAGCAGGGCCTTTATTGCGGCCTGCATCGATGATGGATGCGGTTTTTCCAATCTGCGCGAATCGCGCAACGCCAACCGCCTACTCGTTCGAAATCTCCCAACCCTTCGTGCCCTTCACCAGCAGCACCGTAACCTTCGTCGGCGCGGCGTGATAAAAATTCGCGCCGTACTTGTCGATCAGCGTTGACCGATCCCACGTATTAAACGCCTTCACCGCCGGTCCCGCGGCGTCGAACAAATCCCCAGCCTTGGTGGTCTGCCATTTCCACGAATACTCGACCGTCGCCCGCGACGGGCTCAGCATCGTGATCTTGCCGAGTTCCGCAAACTTCCTCTCCGCCAGCGGCACCGCGTACTCATCGTTGTCATCTTTGTTTTTCGACTTCTTCACGCCCGCAATATCGGCCAGCCACGCTTCTCCCTTGGGCGTCAAAGCCACCGGGGTCTTAGACTTCGCGTCCTTGCCGATCTTCAAATAGCCTTCTTTTTCCAGCAGGCGATAGTTGGGATCGTGCGGCCTCTGATCGACTTCCGTCTTGAGCATGCCAGTGGCGAAGTGCAGGATTGCCGGCGTTTGTGCTTCCATGCTCGCCAGCACCACTGGGGTCGCCTCCGCGCTCGTCAGCACTCTGCGGCTCTCAATCACAAAGTACAGCGAGATACCGGCGATCGCCACAATCAGGGTCACGATCAAAAGGAGCGGAATGATTGAGGAACTTTTCTTTTCTAACTCAAGCTCTTGCTCGAACATGACATCCTCCAGAGATTGCTTTTGCGCCCACCACCAACGGCCAACTTTCAGGTCAATTTTGCGCCCAGTTATTGCCAACGCCCTGTGACGTGGCTCACACAGCGCTGGTGAAAGATCACGCAGCCCTTCCCGGACTGACTCAAGGGGGCTGCAACAGGTTTGCAATCCATTGCAGCGCGACTTCAAGTCCGGGGCGATGAAAAGCTTCTAAGTCTATTAAAAACAACGGCCTTATCAACCGTAAAGCTGGAAGCCAAATTGCCCCATCTATAGGTTCTAAGCGCCAGGAATGTTCTTGCAGTTCAGGAAGAGATGAGCTTGCAGTCCCCCGGCACCCAAAACGTTAACGCACGGACGACACGCGCCGCAAAATCGCGGACGCTTTCGCGCGTCATGTTTCGTGTCGTGCGCAATTCGGCGCTGGGTTCCGTGGCGTATTGCGTAGCGGTTTGCGTGATGGCGTGGTGCGTCATGGCATGGTGTATGCCCATCGTTCCATTCCTCTCCAACCCGCAGCACTCCCGCCTCGCTCACGCCGAGCAATCCCTCCGCCGCATCCCCGCCCACATCTCCGAATTCAATCCGCTCTCCGCGCCCCTGGCCCTGCCGCGCTGCGGCAGCGTTCGTCCCCCCGAGGCGCTGCTCACGCCCGACCCGCTGCTCGCCGGCGCCGACGCCGACATCGCCGTGCGCGTCGATTTCATCGTCGGCTCCGATGGCCGCGTCCACAGCGCTTTCGTCCTCAACGGCGCCGGTTCCGGCAGCAGCGAAGACGAGGCCGTCCTCCGCGCCGTTCGCCAATGGCGCTATCGTCCCGCCCTCTGCAATGGCGTTCCCACCGATTCCGAGGCCCGCGTACGTTTCAGCCTGCACTAAGGCCCGAATTCTCCTACAATGTTGCCGATGGGTGCCCTGCCGGCCGGTGCGTCGACTTGCGCGCTCGACCGTATTTCCAATTTAAGATTGGTTCGCACTGCGCGCGACGTAGTCCATGAGTCTCGCTTGGCGCATCGATGCAATCGCATTTTATGGAAAAGCAATTGACAGAAGGCAATTATGAAAAGGCAATTATGACAAGACAATGGTCGATGCCAATCTGCGCGCTGTGCCTGGCGCTAGCCGCCGCAGTCGCCGCCGCTCCTCAAGCGCGCGCGCAGAATGACGAAGGCCCGACCTCGGCCGTGCGCGTCATCGTCCTGCGCGACGCCGACGGCAAGCCCGTGCGAAATGCGCAAGTCGTTCTGCACCCCGTCAACCGCAAGGGCAAGCCCACCGGAGAGATCGATCTGAAGACCGACGCCGACGGCCACGCGAATGTCGACGGAATCCCGTATGGCACGGTCGAAGTGCAGGTACTAGCCAAAGGCTTCCAAACTTTTGGCCAGGACTACGAACTGAAGCAGCCCGAGACGGAGGTCACGGTGAAGCTGAAACATCCCGGCGGCCAGTACTCGATTTACGAAAATCACGACGGCAAGAATCCGCCGGAGCAAAAACCGCAGTAGTGGTGCGTTTCCTTTTAGAACTGCGCCACGACTAGAAGCTGACTCATAAACGGTGTTGGGAAGGGCACGACTTCAGTCGTGCCGCCGGATGCCAACAAGGACGCGGACTTTAGCCCCTGAGGGAATGGCTGTATACTTCCTTGCGTCATTATGAGATGGCTTCTGATACCGCAGTAAGGTTGCGAGTAAAAAGGTCTGCCATGGCATTACAGGAGTTGACGGTCGAGCGTTTCGAAGGCGTAGCCGAGGACCAGCGCATCCTCCTCCTTCGCGGCCCCATCACCATTGAGACGACGCCGCACTTCGAGCGCGCCATCCGCAACGAGTGCGCCATCACCATGATCCTCGACCTCTCCGACGTCCCCTACATCGATTCGGTCGGCCTCGGCTCGCTCGTGGCAGCCTACGTCTCCCACCAAAAAGACGGCCGCTGCCTGGTCTTAACCGGCGTAAAGCCCCGCGTAGAGAAAATTCTAGAAATCACCAAAGTCAAAGACCTATTCGTAATCTTCGCCACCACCTGGGAAGCAGTAGAAGCCCTAGCCAACACCGGCGAGGCGTAAAAAAGTCTCACGCTGCGAGCCACTTTCATTACCCGATCTGCGGTCTGGACTAATACACATAAGTGCGCTATTCTTACACATCGGGAGCGAGGATATGCGCACCAATATCGATATCGATGACAACTTGATGCGGCAGGCGATGCGACTCGAAGGGGCTGACACCAAGAAAGCCACCGTGGAGGCTGGACTTCGTTTGCTGATCGCGACGCGATCCCAGGCGGGCATTCGAAAACTTCGAGGCAAAGTCAGATGGGAAAGGAATCTTGAGGAGTCTCGGCGCGGTCGCAATACCGGGTGAGCCGGATGGTGATTGTCGACACGACGATTTGGGTTGACTACTTCGGCGGGGTGGACAATCCTGAAACTGCCTGGCTTGATCGTGAATCGCCACGTCAACGGCTGGGACTTACCGACTTAATTCTCTGCGAAGTGCTGCAAGGAATTCGTGACTCGCGGGAGTTCCGGCATGTACAGGATGAACTTCTGACGTTCGACGTAATCCCGGCTAGCGGAGTAGGGATCGCGATTGCAGCCGCGCAAAACTACCGCATGTTACGCCAGCGAGGTTATACCGTCCGCAAAACCATCGACTGCTGGATCGCGACATTCTGCCTGCTCACCGGAAATCAACTTCTGCATCGCGATCACGATTTCGATCCGTTCGAGAAGGTGTTGGGGTTGCAGGTGGTGAAGGCGTGAGGGTAAATAACGATGGCCCCGCGAAACGCGGAGCCACCGGAAAATCCGTAGTGCAAGGCACTCTGTCACTCTCATCATCGGCGAGCCATGGGTTGAAGTCAAGTTACTTTGAGGAGATATCTCTGCTTTCTCTCCTCAACTGAAACTTCTCCGCCACAAACCTGGAGAATGGACCCGGCGGGATTCGAACCCGCATCTGCGACTATGACAGAGTGCCGTGTTCCCCTTACACTACGGGCCCTGAATGGAGTCTCAGCGGCGACGGAGTCGAAGGCAAGGCTGGCGATCACAATGGTTTTGGTCGGTTTGGAGTTGAATCCCACTCACGCTTGATCGAGCCACCAGGCCCGTGAAATGCGAGATGGTCGGGCGGGTGAACCACTCTAACGTGAGAAGCGGGAGCCACCCAAAAACCGCCCTAAAACGGAAACTTATTGATGATCACATAATATAGTGACGTTTTCCCGATTCTATGTTATCGTTCGGGAATGGGAAACCCAGCAGGAGTACGACGAGACTTTACTGCACTGGAGCAGAGGCGTTTGCGAGCGGCCAGGT
>PLHW01000075.1 GCA_003139095.1 Acidobacteriaceae bacterium | reverse complement strand
CTCCAGCAATTTGACAACCCGGCCAATCCGAAGATGCACTTCGAAACCACCGGTCCCGAGATCTGGGAGGACACCGACGGCCGCGTGGATTTTCTCATCTCCGGCGTCGGCACCGGTGGCACTATCACCGGCGTCTCGGAATACATCAAGGCGAAGAAACCGTCGTTCAAGGCCGTGGCCGTGGAGCCCACCGATAGTCCAGTCCTTTCCGGCGGCAAGCCCGCGCCGCACAAGATTCAGGGAATCGGTGCTGGCTTTGTTCCGAGCATCCTGCGCAAGGATCTCGTCGACGAGATCATTACCGTAAGCAACGATGAATCCATCGAGATGGCGCGGAGACTACCGCTCGAAGAAGGTCTGTTGGTAGGCATCTCTTCGGGAGCCGCGGTGGTCGCCGCATTGCAGGTGGCACGCCGTCCGGAAAACGCGGGGAAATTGATTGTCGTGGTTCTGCCCTCGTTCGGCGAGCGCTACCTGAGCAGCGTACTTTTCGAAGGCCTCCGTAACCAGGCGCTCCAGATTCCGACGTCTCAACTTCCAGGCTGATTCATGCCGCACCGGTTGTCCCGCCAGTCTCCCGTGGCCTCTCCGAGCGCGCCGCACACGGCTCTGTGACCCACATCACTGCGGGCTGTGCCTCCGCAGCCGAAAATCGCCGCATTCTCCGGCCCCGGCCGGCACATCGCGATCGCCAAGGAGCCCTTATGGCTGCAGCTTTGACCCCTACCAACATTTCCAATCTGCTTTCGGTGGACGAGGAATATCCCGCGCCGAAGATCGTCGTCGACCAGGTCCAGAACAAACATTGGAAGGCCGACTACGAGCGCTCCGTCAAGGATCCCGAAGGCTTCTGGGCCGACGAGGCGCGCAAGTTCACGTGGACAAAACCGTGGACCAAAGTGCTCGATTGGGATGGGGTGCACCATCAATGGTTCGTGGGCGCGAAGACCAATATCACCATCAACGCCCTCGACCGGCACGCCAACTCCGAGCGCAAGAATCGCGCCGCCTTCATCTGGCTGGGAGAAGATGGCACGGAAAAAATCGTCACCTACGGCCAGCTCTATCGCCAGGTCTGCCGCTTCGCCAACGGCCTGAAGTCGCTCGGCGTGGGCAAGGGCGATCGCGTCATCATTTATATGCCGCTCACCATGGAGGGTGTGATCTCCATGCTGGCCTGTGCGCGCATCGGGGCGATTCACTCGGTGGTATACGCCGGCCTCGGTCACACCGCGCTGCGCGATCGCATCAACGACGCGCAAGCCAAGGTCATCATTGCCGGCGACGTTGGTTTCCGCCGCGGCAAGACTGTGCCGCTGAAGCCCATCGTCGATGAGGCTCTCGACGGAATCGAATTTGTCGAGAAAGTTGTCGTCTACTCGCGCCAGCCCACCGAACTTACCGGCATCGAGGTCGATTTCAACGACCTGATGAAGTTCCCGCCCGAATGCCCGGCTGAAGAAATGGATGCGGAAGACCCGCTGTATCTGCTCTACACCTCGGGCTCGACCGGCAAGCCGAAGGGCGTGCTGCACGTGCATGGCGGCTACATGGTTGGCATCACCTACCATCTCCAGAGTTATTTCGATGTCGGCGAGCGCGATGTTTTCTGGTGCACCTCGGATATTGGCTGGGTCGTCGGCCACTCCTACATCGTGTATGGACCGCTCTGCGCGGGCGCTACCACACTCTTCCGCGAGGGCGCCATCGACTATCCGAATCCTGGCATCGCGTGGGAGATCGTCGAGCGCTATGCGGTCAGCAAGATCTTCACCGCGCCGACGGCGCTTCGTATGTTCATGCGCTTCGGCGAACAGTATCCGCAGAAATACGATCTGACTTCGCTGCGGCTGATCGCCTGCGCCGGCGAGCCTCTGAACCCCGAAGCCTGGCGCTGGGCGCAGACCTATCTTGCCGGCGACGGCAAGTGGGGATACGTAGTCGATAACTGGTGGCAGACCGAACTTGGGGGTCCCGCGATTGGCACGCCGGCAACCTATCCGATGCGCCCTGGCAAGTGCGGTGTTTCGGTGCCTGGCTCCGTGGCGGACGTAGTCGACGCCGACGGCAAATCCGTGCCTCCGGGCGTGGGCGGACGCCTCGTCCTGAAGCAGCCGTTCCCTTACATGCTGCGCACGGTCTGGGGAGACGCAGCCCGCTATGAACGCGACTGGCAGGTGATTCCCGGCTGCTACATCACCGGCGACGTCGCGCTCAAGGATAAAGACGGCTACATCACGGTGCTCGGACGCGCCGACGATGTGCTGAACGTCGCGGGCCATCGCATTGGGACCGCGGAGGTCGAGAGCGCGCTCGTCTCGCATCCCGCCGTCGCCGAAGCCGCCGCCATCGGAATTCCCGATCAACTAAAGGGCGAAACCATCAAGTGTTTCGTGCAATGTCGCGCGGGGCATACTCCATCGGAGGCGCTCGCGGCAGCTCTCACCGAGCACGTTCGCCGCGAACTCGGACCGATCGCGACGCCCTCGGCCATCGAATTCGTGGCCGGACTGCCGAAGACTCGCTCCGGCAAAATCCTGCGCAGATTCCTAAAGGCGAAGGAAATGGGAGTTGATGCCGGGGACGTCTCCACGATGGAAGGCTGAGACGGCTTCCGAAATGGCGTAGGATCGCTAAGCGTGCTTCGACAGATATTACCTACTGGGGCCTCCGAACGGCGGAGGTCAGACGGTTGGATGTGTCCGTGTGCTCGACACCGGCGAAAGGTTGGCCGTCAATGAGCTCTAACTGTTTACACAAGTAGCGGGCAACCACTCCGGGTAATGCAAAAAAGAAAAGCCGCCCATGCAACGGGCGGCTCTTCAGTGATTTCAGCGGACGGATTCGCAGGGGAACTGAGCGCCGTCGTTTTCGATTCACTTCTCAACTACCTGTTTCACCGACCCGGTGCTCCCTCGAAACGTGTCATCCCCGGCGTAGGTTCCCTTGATGGTGTGCGTTTTTTTGGACAGCGAGGAGGTTGTAAAAGTCGCCGCGCCACGCGCGGTGACGTCTGTTCCAATCTCGGTCTTTCCGTCGTAGAAGGCCACCAGTTCGCCATCCGGAATGGGTCCGTGTTTTGACGTGACAGTCGCGGTGAACGTCACCGGCTGTCCGACATGAGAGGGCGACCCCGAGGTGGTCAGCACTGTCGTTGAGGCGAAGCCTCCGTTATTGATCTGTTCCGCCAGCGGTGGGGATACGCTTCCAACATTATTCGAATCGCCTGAGTATGTCGCCGTGATCAGGTGGACACCGGCGACCTTGTATGTTGTGGTGTATGCCGCTTGGTTGCCTGCCATGGTCACCGTGGCAACGGTCGAGCCTCCATCCTTGAACGTCACCGTTCCCGTGACTGCTCCACCATATTGGCTGGTTACCGTCGCAGTGTAAGTAACAGAGTCCTTGACGAGTGCCGGGTTCAGTGACGACGCCAGAGCGCTTGTGGTTGTTGCCGGATTTACGACTTGCTGGATTGGGGTTGATACGCCGCTGTCGAACTTCAGCGAGCCTTGGTATACCGCGGTGATCGAGTTGGAGCCGCCGCCCAATGTCGAAACCGAGATTGAACCGCTGCCCGCCGCCAACGTTGCGCTTCCCAGCAATGTTGAGCCATCGAAGAATGCAACCGTTCCGGTTGGTGTGCCTGACCCGGAGCTCACTGTCGCCGTAAACGGGACCAATTGCCCGAACACCGATGGATTGAGCGAGGAAACCAGCGCGGTTGTTGTGGGTGTGGCTCCGACGTGCAGCATCACTCCGACGAGAGGATAAGTACTGCCATCCGAAGACCCCACCACCAGGTCGATCCTGCCGTCGCCATTTAGATCCCGCAGCGCCAAGGATCTGGGGTCGCTGCAGGTTTGGGTCACGGCTGGCTGGAAGGTGCCGTCGCCGTTGCCCAGCAACACAGCTACGGTGCCGTCGATTTCATTCGAGGCGACTATGTCGGGAAGACCGTCGCCATTGATATCCCCGACCGCCAATCCGACGGTATCTCCCCCGGTGTCATAGCAAGCGCCCGGCTGGAAGGTGCCGTCACCATTGCCCAGCATCACGACCACGCATTCTCCGGCACTAACGGCCAGGATGTCCGGTTTGCCATCGCCGTTCACATCCGCGATTATTACGTCAAAGGCCTGGCGGACAGGATAGTCGACCACCGGCTGAAAGGTGCCGTCACCATTGCCCAGCAACACTCCCACAGAGCCCATGCTTTGGCCTTTACCCGGAAACTCATTTGCCACCACCAAGTCGGGCTTACCGTCGCGGTTCACATCGGCGACCGCAATCGAAACCGCCTGCGTTCCCCCTGAATCGTAGGCCTGAGTACCCGTTTCGAAGGTGCCATCGCCAATGCCCCACAGAAACGCGATTGCGCCGTCGCCCTCCGTGCAACCCGGGCCGGAGTAGCAGGTGCCTAATGCCGCTACGTCCAGTTTTCCGTCGCCGTTGAGGTCGGCCACCGCGATCGAGTTCGTGCCGCCAACCATCGTCTCGTAGCCCAACCCCGGTTGGAACGTTCCGTTACCATTCCCCAGCAACACGGCCACTGACGGTCCAGAGTCCCCATTCCCCAGCACGATGTCCGGCTTGCCGTCGCCGTTCACATCCGCAACCACTACCGACTCCGTCTCCGACCCGACTGAGTCGTAGTCCACCGCCGGTTGGAACGTTCCGTCGCCGTTGCCCAGCAACACAGCCACGGAACCGGTGGCGCAACCCGAGCAGGCGAAGCGGTTCGCCACCAACAGATCGGGTTTACCGTCGCCGTTGACATCCGCAATCGCCACTCTGACGTACTCAAAGCCATACCCTAGCGGGTTGTAGATTACGGGCGGCAGGAAAAAGGGCGGGGTTGAGTCCATCGGGCGCGCCCCGCGCCGTTTCGCCTGCGGACGGCTCACAGGAAAACGCCCGGCGCCATCCGTCCATGGTATTAACGGGCGTTCCGCTTGTGCGGACGCGGAGGTCCCCTCCGGAGCCAACACGGCGTTTGTCTTCCCAGTCGTCTGCCCTGCGCCGAATGTTTGCGCTAGCAGGACGGCCGCGATCAAGAAAGTCAGAACTGCGATGAACGAAATAACAACACCTGAGAGAGTAATTACACTAAGCTTGCGCTTCATAGAACCCTCCAATACGGACGGAAGCGGGGCCGGGGTCGAGGTCGATCATGAGCGGCCAGTCATTCCCGAACCTTCATTGCCAGCGAGAACGTTTTGATCGATCCACCAAGCCCAGAACAGGAATCTTCAAGATAGCAAGTTGGGAGAGGGGCCGACGTTTAAAGAGACTCGCCTCAGGGGGTGTGCACACGACGGTGGGACCTGCTCTTCGGAGAGGCGGGACGCATTAATTAGCACGCCATTGAGGGCGGCCTGTCAGTGAAGCGGGTCACATCCCGACGTGCGATGATCTCCAAGACCCACTCCGCGCAGCTAGGTGAATAGTTGGTCATAAATCGCCATAACATTAACTATGCGCGCAGTGCCTTATTCTCCCGCGCCGACAATCACCGCCGTCCCACGCGGCGCTTCGTGCGAGCCGCTCTCTGGCTCCAGCGTGACGGCAAAGTTCTTTGCCTCCACGCCCTCCGGCAGCGGGGGATTCACCACCGTCGCGCTGCCATGTGCGTCCGGCTTGAATAGCCCAGCTGCGATGGGCGCGCCGCCGCTGGCAGGGAAGAGCCAGAGCTCATAAATTTTCTCCGGCGGCAGCGGCGGCAAGTCGCTGGCCAGGAAAATCAGGCTCCGATTGCGCCGCTCATAGATCGCTTTGCCCCGCGGCTGCGGTTTGCTTCCCGCCGCCACCAGTTCGACTTTCTTCGCCTCCGGATCAAGCAGCGTGGCCACCACATCGTTCGCCTGCCGCAGCTTGTCTCCCTGATCCGTAAACTGCGCCCTGAGCGACGCCAGATCGCGCCCGAGCGAAGAATTCTGCCGCAGCAATCCAATTACAACCAGAACCAGCGCCGCGGCCGCCGCCCAACGCAAAGCGCCGAACCATGAAAACGCCCGGGCCGCCACCGGCCTTTGCGTTTCGGCGGAGAGCGCGGTCCGCGTATGTGGCTCCTTCGCGATTGAGGCCAGCAACCGCTGCCGCGAGCGCGCCGGAGGCTTCGGACCCGCCGCCGTCAGCGCGATCAGACTGAGATCGCCGCGCAGAACTTCCAGTTCGCGGCGGCACGAGGCGCACGTCTCGAGGTGTCCCTCAAGCGTAGTGCGCTCGTCGCCCTCGAGCGACCCCAGCGCGTACAGCGCCAGGTCTTCCGCGAATTGTTCGTGCCCGCTCATGCAGCCAACACTTTCCGCAACGACATCAGTCCGGTGCGAATCCTAGTCTTAATCGTGCCCAACGGCTCGCCCGTTTTTTCGGCGATCTCGGCATGCGTCAATCCCTCGAAATAGGCCATCTCCAGGGCCGACCGCTGCGGCGCAGACATCGTTTCAAACGCGTCACGCACCTTGCCCATCGCCCGCGAGCGGTCCGCCTCCGACGCCAGATCCGGCTCGACCGACACCACTACGTTCTCGAAATCCTCCTCGGGCCGTCGCCGCCGAATCGCGTCAATCGCCCGGTTGCGGGCAATCACCGCCAGCCACGCCGCCATGTTGCCGCGGCTGGCATCGAACGCCCCAGGATTTCGCCACAATTGCATAAAAATATCCTGCAACACATCCTCGGCCCCGCCCGTATCCTGCAATACACGAAGCGCCACTGAGTAAACGATGGAAGAATAGCGATCATAGAGCGCGGCCATAGCCGCCTGATCGCCCGACCGGATCGCCGTTACCAGCGCCAGATCTGAGGCCGCCGCATTGTGGTCAGTGCTCGGCACCCCGCTTTGTCTTCCTCCCTAAGTACGTCTCAGAATGAGCTTTGGATGGATTCTAGAGGCCTGCCCATCGACGCATTTCCCCATGACGGTGGCAACAAAATAACAGCCCGCAAGGTCAGAAGCAAGACGCGGAGCCGTAAGCCCCGCTAAATCTCCGCTCGCGCCGCCCGCGCCATTAACTCCTCAATCGCCTGTTGCGGCGCTTTCCCCTGTTCGAGAATGGCGAACATCTGTTCCGTGATCGGCATTTCAATATTCTTCTTGCGGGCGAGACCCACCGCGGCCTTCGTCGTGAAAACGCCTTCGGCCACCGCCCCATGCATGCCCGCAATTACGTCGGGCAGCTTGCGCCCCTTGCCCAGCTCAATGCCGACGCTGCGATTGCGCGAAAGGTCGCCCGTGCAGGTCAGCACCAGGTCGCCCAGCCCCGCCAGCCCTGCCATTGTGTCGAGCCGGCCGCCGCAGGCCACCACCAGTCGCGCGATCTCCGCCAGTCCTCGCGTGATCAGCGCCGCCACCGAATTGTGGCCAAGATCGAGCCCGGCGCAGACTCCCGCCGCGATCGCGATGACGTTTTTCAGCGCACCGCCGAGTTCCACTCCAATCATGTCGTCGTTCGTGTAGACGCGAAAACGCGAACTGTTGAACGCCTGCTGCACCCCGCGCGCCAGTTCGCCATCCTCCGACGCCACCGTGACCGCGGTCGGATCGCCGCGCGCCACCTCCCGCGCAAACGATGGTCCGCTCAGCGCGCCCACTCGCGGCGTGAACTTACGCCGGCCCACAACCTCCGCGATCACCTCGCTCATCCGCAGCAGCGTCCCGTTTTCGAGGCCCTTGGTGCAGCTCACCAGCAGCGCCTCGGGCCCGAGCATCGGCGCCATGCGCTCAAACAGCGCGCGGCAATACTGCGACGGCATGACGCTGACCACAATCTCAGCTTCCTCCACGGCCGCATTTAAATCCTGCGTTGCCTTGACCGCCTGCGGAATTTCAAATCCGGGAAGAAATCGTTCGTTGACGAGCCTCGTCGCGACGCTCTCCACTACGTCCGCTTCGTTCGCCCACAGCCGAATGGCATGCCCGCCCTTTCGTCCGAGCGCGATCGCGAGGGCCGTACCCCACGCGCCTGCGCCGATCACCGCTACGCGGCTCATCCGCGCTCTCCTGAATTGTTCGCGCTCCCCAACTTGCGCCCCAATCGCGCTTCCGTTCCCGAAGTCAGGCGGCCGATATTCTGCCGGTGTTTCCAGATCACCAGCACCGAAACCAGTGCGATGATCGCGAGCTCCACCGGTTCGCGATATTCGCCGAGCGCCCACGCCAGCAGCGGAAATGCCGCCGCCACCGCAATCGACCCCAGCGAAACGTAGCGAAATGCCACCGCCAGCAGAATAAACAACACCACGAGGCACAATATTGTTTTCGGAGTGATCAGGACAAAAGCTCCCAGGCTCGTCGCTACGCCCTTGCCGCCGCGAAACTTCAGCCAGACCGGAAAAAGATGCCCGCACACCGCAAACAGCGCCGCCGTCGTCATGATGACATGCCGATGCGACCCGCCGAATGCCAGGCTCGCCAAATAAACCGCCGCCAGTCCCTTCAACGCGTCCAGCAGCAGCGTCGCCATGCCCAGCGCCGGCGACTTGCGCGCGACATTGGTCGCGCCAATGTTGCCGCTGCCGCTCGCGCGCACATCCTCGCCCGTGAACATCCGCACCAGCAGATATCCGAACGGAATCGAGCCCAGCAGGTAGCCGAGCGCGGCGGCAATGAAAAACGGGTAAATGTTCATTTGGTCAGGCGACCGAGCCGCCATTCAGCGCTGCGTTCATGCGCGGCGTTAGCCAGCATCTGTCCGCAGCGCAAAGCGTTCCAGCTTCGTGTACTTCGATCCCGCCGGCGAAAGCTGGCTCTGGTAGAGAATAAAGTTTTCCGCGGTCATACTCCCGAAACTGAGTGTATCGCCTTCACCCATCGCCGCCAGCCGCTTTTGCAGCACGCTGAATATCGCATTCGGCCCGTCACCTTTGCGGTGCTTCGGATCCCCCGACCGTCCTCCGCTGTGCGCGCCGCCGCGCGCCAGCGTCAAATGCGGGCTGAACTCCCGCTCCTCGCGCCGAATGCCAAGCTCCGCCATCGCTGCGTCAATGTCCGCGGCCAGTCGCGCCAGTTGCGGTCCCGCCTGAATTCCAATCCAGAATACGCGCGGCGCCCTCGCGCTGGGAAAAAATCCATATCCCGAAAAGCCAATGTTAAACGGCACGCCGCGCACGGCGCGCAATTTTTGCGTCATCGCCCCGACCTGCTCCGGCGTCTGCTCGCCAATAAATTTTAGAGTCAAGTGCAGCGATTCCGGCCGCACCCATCGCGCCTCCGGCGCAAACCCGCTGACGCCCTCCAGAAAGCGCGCAATCTTCCCGCGTATAACCTCATCCAGATCGATGCCAATAAAAATTCGCATGGGATATGATCGTCGGTGTCCTGCCGGCCGTTGCGAGGGCGTCCAGCCCGTGCCGTCCGGTATTCCAGTTATTATGTAGTTTCGACTTAACCGCCCGATTTCCTCAGCGGTCGCAGCGATCCCCGCGTTCAAAACGTCAGCCGCGCGCGTTCAGAGGCGTCACAGCAGCGCCCGCCGAATCATCTCCAGCGCCTGCTGCGTGGAAAATTCGCGAATGCGCCGGCGATCCCCCGGAAAATTCCGCTCCACCACCTGCGTCCCTTCTTCGCCCGCCAGCGCAATATAAACAAGTCCTACCGGCTTCTGCTCGGTCCCGCCGCCCGGCCCGGCCACGCCCGTAATTCCAACTCCATAACTCGACAGGCAGCGCTTGCGAATCCCCTCCGCCAATGCCGCCGCCACCTCGCGGCTCACCGCCCCATGCTTATCGATCAGCGCCTTCGGAACGCCGGCAAACTGGGTCTTCAATTCGTTCGAGTACACCACCGCCCCGCCCAGAAAATATCGCGAGCTTCCGCTGACCGACGTAATGCGCTCCGCCAGCAGTCCGCCCGTGCACGACTCCGCCGTCGCCAGCGTCATGCCGCGCATCTGGAGCAGGTAGCTTACAATCTGCTCCATCGTCTCGCCTTTGCGCGAAAAAATCGCGTCCCCCATCTCGTCTTCGATCTTCGCGGCCAATTCCTCCACACGCGCCTCGGCTTCTGCCCGTGTGTCTTTTCGGCACCGCAGGTGAAGCTGAATCTCTCCGCCCCCCGCCAGAATCGTGGTTTCAACGTCCGCGTAAGCTTTGTAGATCGGCGCCACGCGCGCGTCCACCTGCGACTCCGGAATCAGCGCCATCTTCAGCGTGCGCATCGCAATGTGCTGTGCCGGGACCTTCGCCCGCAGCCGCGGAATGCACTCGCCCTCGACCAGCGCCTTCATCTCATACGGCGGCCCGGGCAGCAAAATCAAAATGCGGTCCTTGCCGTCGTACTTCCCGCTGATCCACTGCCCCGGTGCGGTGCCCATCGTATTCGGCAGCACCACTGCGTTGGCAATCACGTCCGCCTGCTTCGCATTGTTCGCGGAAAATTTGTACCCGCGCCTGGCAAACCGTTCTTCCAGTTTCGCCAGAACCTCCGCATCGCGACGCAGCGCGAGTCCGAGTGCCTCCGCGACCGCTTCGCGTGTCAAGTCGTCCTCGGTAGGGCCAAGTCCGCCGGAAAAAATAATAATGTCCGACCGCCGCATCGCCAGCTTCGCCGCCGCCGTCAGGCCCTCCAGGTCGTCGCCGATCACGCACTTAAAGCGCACCTCGACGCCCAACTCGTTCAGCTTCTCCGTCAGGTAAAGGGAGTTGGTGTCTTGCCGGTGTGGAGTAAGCATCTCCGACCCAACGGCAATAATCTCAGCGTTCACGGCTAGAGTGTAAATGAAGAAGGGCGACTCGACCCATCTGCTGGTGTCAGCCGACTAGCTCCTCCGCCGCCGCCCCAATCCTCCTAAGCATCCCGGCAAAAATCCACCGGTGCATCGGGTACAAACTGTACCAATACAGCAGCCCCGCCAGCCCCGCCGGATCGAAAATCGCGGTCTGCCTTATCACCGATCCCTCCGCATCCGGCTCGACCTCAAATTGCAGCCACGCCCGCCCCGGAACTTTCATCTCCGCCGCCAGTCGCAGCAGTCGGTCCGGCTCAATCGACTCCACGCGCCAGAAGTCCAGCGCATCTCCCACCGAGAGGTTCTGCGGATCCCGCCGCCCACGCCGCAAACCCACTCCCCCGGCAAACAGGTCGAGCGTCCCCCGCAGCCACCACAACGCATTCGCAAAGTACCAGCCGTTTGCGCCGCCAATCCGCCGGATCGGAGCAAACGCCGCTGCGGGCGGAACCGCGACGTGCAGCGCGCGCGAGTCCACCAGCCTCGCGCCCAGCCGAACTCCGCCCCAAGCCGCCACGCGTCCTGCCGACGACGTCGCATCCGACCACCTCGTCTCGGCGAACTCGCGATCTTCATTCACCAGCGCTCGCGCAATCGCTTCCCGAAGTCCCCGCGGCTTAATCCCAAACGCGCCCAGCGCCGCAGTGTCCCGCACCAGCGTGGGGTGCCTCAAGCTGTCGACCAGTTTGCGTCCAATCCTCGCATACACCGGCGTCACCAGCCCCAGCCACAAACTCGAGAGGCGCGGCGTTAGCACCGGCACCGAGATCAGCCACCGGCGCAGCCCGCACTGCCGCGCGTACTCCTGCATAATTTCGCGGTAGCTCACCTGGTCCGCGCCGCCGATCTCGTACGTCGAGCTTTTGCCCGCCGGCAACTCCAGCGCCTTCAGTAAATACGCAATCACATCTTCGACCGCGATTGGCTGCGCCTTCACCGAAACCCACCGCGGGCAAATCATCACCGGCAGCCGCTGCACCAGCGCTCGGATCATTTCGAACGAGATGCTGCCCGACCCAATCACGATCGAAGCCCGGAACTCGACCGTTGGTATTCCCGACGCGCGCAAAATGTCGGCGACCTCCTGCCGGCTGCGCAAATGCGCCGAAAGTCCCAGCTCGGTCTCGCCCAGCCCGCCCAGGTAAATAATCCGTTGCACGCCCGCCAGCCGCGCGGCCGCGGCGAAGTTGCGCGCCGCCCGCCGATCCTCCTCCTCAAACTTTCCCGTCGAGCCCATCGAGTGGACAAGATAATAAGCCATGCTCACGCCCTGCATGGCCGCGGGAAGCGATGCCGGATCCAGACAATCGGCCTTGAAGATCTCGGGCCCCGGCCCGGCGCGGGCCCGCAAAAACTCCGGCCGGCGCGCTAGGCACCGCACCGGGTATCCGGCGTACTCCAGCGCCTTGAGCAGTCGCCCTCCGATGTACCCCGTAGCTCCCGTAAGCAGAATCAACTTGCGTCTCCTTAATCTGTCGGCAGGAAATGCGCTCAGGCCAGTCATCTACGTCTTTATCGCTCGGAAGTTCACCTGGGGCGAGTCCCTTTGGCGCCCGGTGTTTCCCAAAGTGTAAATGAGTGAGCAAGTGAGCGATTCGATGCCCTCGACCCGACAGACTTGATTCTGCTTATACGGGATGGATCGGCGGCCGACCTCACCAGAGAGAAAAAAAGTAGCTTGACTTAGCGAAACAAACCAACTCCCATAGAAGGAAGGTGGGCGAAAGAACGATCCCTCGCCGGGTCTTTGAAACCCAGAAGTGCAAATGGGTCGACCGGGACGTCATAGGCGTAAGTCTTTCCAAAAGGGTCGTTTATCCCCATGACACTGCGAAGAAGGGCATAGCCTGAAGAAGCGGCCATGCAAGATAGCCCCCAAGGTGCAGGAAATGGGTGCTGGATATTGCGTGCCGGCGTTAAGCCGTCGCGCGGCCTCTGCCGATAGAAGCATTGAGAGCGTGCGCCTGATGGCTTCAGAAATTTTGCTGGTCGAGGACAGCCGATTTTTGCGGCGAGCCAGTGAGCGCAGCCTAACCCGGGCGGGTTTTGAGGTCAGCACCGCTGCTGACGGCGAAGAGGCCTTACGATTGGCCGAAAAGAATATGCCGGACATAATCTTGCTGGATCTGATGTTGCCCAAATTGAGTGGCCAGGAAGTGCTGCGCAAGCTGAAAGCAAATCCCGCCACCGCGGCGATTCCGGTCATCGTGCTCACCAGCCTCTCGCAACGGAACGAAGACAAACTTCTCCAGGAGGGCGCGGAAGCTTATTTTGAAAAAGCCGCTCTCAAACTCGACAAGAATCCCGATCGCCTGGCGTCGGCGGTAGCACAAATTCTGCAACGCCGCGCAACGCGCCGTTAGCGCGTAACTCGCCCACATTGCGCGCCGCGCAAACAACGATCGCGTCCGCGCATCGCTGGCTACACATCGCTGGCCACGTAATTCCAACGCGCTCGCATCAGCCGTACAATAGAGGTATGTCCACGCTGCGCGAGGTTCTCGATCGGCGCGTGCGCGTCGGCGATCGCGCGCTTTGGGAGTCCATCGATTCCGGATCGAGCGGCAACAGCCGCATTCGCTGCTTTGCGTGCGGTCATTGCTGTCCGATTCAGGAAGGGCAATCGGGAGTCTGCAAAGTACGCTTCAATCGCGGCGGCGAGCTCTACGTTCCTTTCGGTTACGTTGCCGGAGTGCAATGCGATCCCATCGAGAAGAAGCCGTTCTTTCACGCTTCGCCCGGAGCGCTCGCGTACAGCTTCGGAATGCTGGGTTGCGATCTGCATTGCTCGTATTGCCAGAATTGGGTCACATCGCAGGCGCTGCGCGATCCGGAGGCGATTTCGGCGCCGCTAAAAGCCGCGCCAGAAGCGCTGATTGAAGATGCGCTGCGTCAGGGTGCGAAGGTTGTAGTGAGCACTTACAATGAGCCGCTGATCACGAGCGAATGGGCAGTCGAGATATTTCGCCATGCGCGCGAAGCCGGATTGCAGACTGCGTACGTTTCGAACGGCAACGGAACGCCGCAAGTGCTCGAGTATTTGCGGCCGTGGATCGATCTGTACAAAGTGGACCTGAAGAGCTTCGACGATCGCCGGTATCGCGAACTCGGAGGACGCTTGCAGCCGATCCTCGATACGATTCGCGCGCTGCACAAGATGGACATCTGGCTGGAGATTGTGACGCTGCTGATTCCGGGTTTCAACGACTCGGACGACGAGTTGAAGAGGCTGACGGAATTCGTGGCGAGTGTGTCGGTCGATATTCCCTGGCACGTAACCGCGTTTCATGAGGATTACAAGATGACGTCGCCGGCAGACACGCGCGCGGAAGACTTGCTGCGCGCTGCGGCGATTGGCCGCGAATCGGGTCTGCGCTACATCTACTGCGGAAATCTGCCCGGGCAAATCGGCGAACTGGAGAACACTCGCTGCCACAACTGCGGATTCACGCTGGTTCGCCGCTTCGGGTATTGGATACAGGAATACACGCTCACCAGCGAAGGCAAATGCCCAAGTTGCGAGACGCGCATTCCTGGACGGTGGTCGAAACACTTTGATGGGCAGATTGCAGCGTCTCCTTTTCTGCCCCGCGCGCGGGAACAATTCGTTAGAATCGAGCCGCGAGCTTCGAGCCAGGAGCTTTGAGCGGCAGTTCGCGGCTCAGTAGCTCGCACCCCAAGTCATGCGTATCGCCAAAATACTGCTGCTCACAGCGGCCTTAAGCCTGACGCCCGCGTGTTCGCCGCGCGACTTCCTGACGCGGCGATTAGCGGCGGATTTGATCTCCGCCGCGGAGCCGTTCAAAGCGCCGCAGATGTTTTGGCTCACGACGGGCGTCGTCTCCAACACGGACTTCACTTCGCCGGAGTCGATGGTGCTACAGCGCCGCGGATGGATCATCGGGAACCAGCAAACGTGTCCTCCCGCGGTTGAACCCGCGCCTTGTTGGGAGGTCGTGCTTTCGCCGCTGGGCGTGGATACGATTCGTCCGCTGGTCGCGAGCGCAACGTCGGGCAATGGACCGTTCGCCATCCAGGTTGCGCGGCGGGAACTGGTCGGCGTAACCGGAATCAGCAAAGCCGGCAGTTTCGCCGATGTGGAATTCTGCTGGCGCTGGATTGCGCTGAACAAAGTCGGCGAAGCGCTGTACGATAGCGGAGTCCGTTATCGCTCGACCGTGCAATTCCGCAAATACGACGATGGATGGCGAGTGATGAACGGGATGGTGCGCAGCGATCAGACGCTCGACGAGGCGCTGCGCAACGCGGAAGTGACTGCGCCGTAGAGATTGCGTTTGGCGCGCGGCTGCCACCCGCGGCGCGAAACGATGCTTCACCTCGCTATGCTAGCAAGAGTTGTTTTCGACCGGTTGTGAAGTCTATCTTCCATTCAGGGGCGATCTCAGGTGCGTCAAACACTCTTACGTGTAATTTTGTTACTCCTGTCTTTTGTGTGCGCGATTTCGGGCGGGCTGAATGCTCAGTCAAAACCGAAGATCACGCTCGATGAGTTCTTCAACTCGGTCTCGTTCGACGACGTCAAGCTCTCGCCGGATGGAGATTCTGTGCTCATTGCGACCGAAAAAGCAGACTGGGAACAGCAGATTTACCGCAAGGAACTCTGGCTCTACCACATTTCCGGCGCGCCAGGAACGCTGGTGCAGTTGACACAATCGGGGCGCGATAAAGAAGCGCAGTGGTCGCCCGACGGAAAGTGGATCGCGTTTCTTTCCGAGCGAAAACCGCCTGTGGGGAAAGACGCGGACGCAAGCGGCGATGAAGAAAAATCCGACGACAAGGACGCACAGATTTATCTGATCTCGCCGGCGGGCGGCGAAGCGTTTGCCATCACCTCTGGCGGCGAAGAAGTGCATGCATTTGGCTGGTCGGCGGATGGGAAAGCGATCTACTTCGCGACGCGCGAGCCGTGGTCGAAGCAGCAGACCGACGATCACAAGAAAGACTGGAAAGATGTGCAGCGGTATCGCGGCGACGAACGCGGCGACGTAATCTACCGGCTCGAACTGGAGGGCGCGTTGGCGCGGCACGCAGCGCTGGGCTCGCGGGAAGTGCCGGACGAAGAGAAAGATTCGGCCGTGACTGCGGGCGCGGCGCCGATTGCGCGCACACGGCTGCGCATCGATCAGATCGCCAGTGCTCATGACGGAAAGCGGCTGGCGTATCTGAGCAACTCGGTTTCGCAGCGCCAGGAGAGAGCCGATGATATCGAGATTTACGTCGTCGATCTGGCGGGCGAGGCCGGCGAAGCGACGCACGCCGAAGTCACGTCGGCGGAAGCCAAGCCTGCGGAAATCGTGCCGCGCCGGCTGACGCACAATGAAGCGGTCGAGGAGAACCTGCAATGGGCGCCGGATGATCGTCACATTCTTTTTCAGGTCAATCTGGGATCGGTGGAGAAAAAGTACGAAGATGCGCAGCCGCGGCTTTATTGGGTGGACGCCGAAAGCGGAGCGGTGCAGCGCTGGTTCGCGGACTTCCAAGGCGAGGTGGTGAAGTACGCGGCGGTGCCAGATGGGTCGGTATTATGCGCCTGCCGCGTCGGAACCGAGGTGCAGATTTATTCGCAGGCGAACCCGACGGCCAGCATGATCAAGCGCGAAGAATGGGCCGGAACGTACTCGGATCCGGTCGCGGCGCCGCATTCGGGTCGGATTGCGTTTGTATATTCGGCGACGGAGCGTCCAAGCGAAGTGTATGTGGCGGACGGGCCGGAGAAGATGGCGAGCGCCCAGCCGATCACTTCGTTCAACAAACTCTTCACCGAGCGCGAACTAGCGAAGGCGAAGCCGTATCGCTGGACCTCGAAGGACGGAACGGCGATCGAGGGCATGCTGATGTACCCGCCGGGCCAATTTGAGGCGAAGAATCTGCCGATGTTTGTGCTGATTCACGGCGGTCCGCAGGATGCGGACGGAAATCACTTCGAGGCGGACTGGTATGTGTGGGACCGGCTGGCAGCGAACGATGGCTGGCTGGTGTTTGAACCCAACTATCGCGGCTCGACGGGCTATGGCGACAAGTTCGCGCTGGCGGTCTCACCCAAAGCGTTTTCCGGGCCGGGGCTGGATATTCTTACCGGCGTCGACGCGCTGGTGAAGGCCGGCATTGCGGACGCGAGTCACCTGGCAGTCGGCGGATATAGTTACGGCGGCTACATGACGAACTGGCTGATCACACAGACGACGCGCTTTCGGGCCGCGGTCACGGGGGCGGGCGGAGTGGAAAACGTCGCCGACTGGGGCAACGACGACTCGACTTTTGACGACGCGTGGTTTTTGGGCGGGGCGCCGTGGGAGAAGAGGGATCGCTATGACAGCGAAGCGGCGATTTTCGAAATCGACAAAGTGCGCACGCCGACGCACATGGTGGCCGGAGGGGAAGATGTTCGGGTGCCGACGCTGGAGAGCTACCTGCTGGACCGCGCGCTGCACCAGTTGAATGTGCCAAGCGAGTTACTGATTTTTCCCGGCGAGGGACATGAACTCGACAAGAATCCGTGGCATGGCAAGATCAAAGTGCGGGAAGAACTGAAGTGGCTGGAGAAGTATGGAGGAGTAGGCGAGGCGAAGTAGATAAATTTCGCCGAGTGAAGATCGGCCGGTTGCGAAGCTCTGGAGGAGACGGTTGCGATTCGGTTTTCAGCGCTGCGCCGCGACGGGCCGCAGTTGCGCAACTTTCGCGCGTGGAGAGGATTCCTGATAGCGCGCAATTCCTTTGTAGAGCGCTTCGGCGATCTGCTGGCGGTAGGTTTCGCTTTGCAGGTTGCGTTCGTCCGTGGGGCTGCTGACGAAAGAAATTTCGGTGAGAATGGCGGGCATAGTCGTTCCGGTCAGCACGGCGAAGGCAGCGTCCTTGATGCCGCGATCACGAATGTCAGGGCTCTTGGTGGCTAGGGTGGCATAGAGCGAATGCTGAACGCTGGCAGCGAGGCGGCGCGATTCCTCAATTTTTTCGTGCAGCCCTTCGGACGATAGCGAAACGGCAACGGCAGGCGTGAACGTGCCATCCGGCCGCTTTTCCACTTCTTTTGAACTGGGAGCGGAGAACAGATTGGTGTAATAGGTCTCGACGCCGCGCGCCGTGGTCGACGTGCTGTAGTTGGCATGCACGGAGATGAAGAGATCGGCCTGCGCATGATTGGCGAAATCGGCGCGCTGGTCGAGCGGCAGATACTCGTCGCCGGTGCGGGTAAACATCACCTCCGCGCCCAGATGTTCGTGCAGCAAGCGGCCGAGGCGCTGGGCAACGTCAAGCACGAGATCCTTCTCCAGCAAGCCTTTTCGCCCGACCGTACCGAGATCCCACCCGCCGTGGCCGGCGTCGAGCACGATGCGGAACGTGCCGGTTTTGGCGGGAATCGACTGCGAGAGCAAGGGCGAGGAGGCCGGCGCGACCGGACGGGCGGAAGGCAAGGCTGACGTGGAAGGTTTGTCGATGGAAGGCGTATTTGCCGGAGCGCGGCTGGCAAGCAGCGACTTCGGGATGTCGCGCAACTCAACGATCAGCCGATAGGGATCGGATTCCATGCTGACAGAGAAATTCGATCCACCGCGAGTGTCGAGCACAACGCGCGTGAGGCCGGCGACGGGTTGAGCCACGCGCACGCGGGTCAGCGAGGCGTCGCCCACATCCATGGTCTTACCTGAAAGTTCGGGGACAAGCGCGGTATCGTGCAGGTCGAAATAGATTCGCTCGGGTGACATGAGGCGGTGTACTTCGTAGGGCACCTGGTCCTCCATGTCAATAACCACCGTGCTGCCGTTTGCTGAACTCCAGTGGCGGATCCCCGTGATCTTCGGCAGGACCGCGAGTTTGCCGTCGGGAGTGGGGCTGAGCGCGGCTTGAGGTGCGGATGGCGCAGGATCCATGAGATTGTCGGACTCGACGGTGGAAACGTTCCGCGGAAGTTGGCCAACGCCAGAGGACGAGGTTGGTTGCGAACTGGCTGTGCGTGTGTCAGCAGGCGTCTGCGTGGCCGGAGCCGAAGCAGTCCCGCCATGGACCTTCATGCCCCACCAGACTCCGGCGGAGAATAAGGCGGCGACGGCGACCAGAGCCAGGACCACGCTGAGGCCGGGATGAGAGCTGAAATTGAATTCGCGCAGCCAAGCACGCGGAGCGAGCTGCGGCAGTGATGGAAATGAGGGCGAGCTATGCTCGCCGGGCGACGACGGTCCGGGCGTGGCGTCTTCTCCGATCGACGCATATTGAATCGCGCGAATGTCGCCTTCGGCAACTGGTACAGGCGCGGGAACTGGCGTCGCGGAAGGAATCGGCAACGAGGGCACAGACGGCACCGGCGGTACCGGATGCGCGGGAGACACTTCGACGGTGGATGCTGGCTGTGGTTCAGGAACCTCTTCCACAATCTTTGTCAGCGGCTGAAGTACTTTGCCCGCGACGTCGGAGAGCCAGTGGAAGCGGCGATCCTGATCTTCCGGTCGGAGCGAGGCGAGAATCAGTTCCGCGCAGAGATCGAGGTAGCGAACGTGTTCATCGGTGAAAGACCATGGAGCGTTCGAGAAGGCCTGCAACACGCCGAGTGGCGCACTGTGTCCGCATAAGGGAACAAGCACAGTGGATCGAGCGCCGAAATTTCGCGAGCAGTCGAACTGGGTGCGGGGATCGGCTTGGACGTCATCACAGCGCACGGCCTTGCCGGACTTCCAGCACTCGTGCAGCAACGCGGAATTGGCGCCGAGGAGAATGCCGGGCTCGATGGGAAATGGCCCGGAACTCGCGTGGCACACCAGATCGGAGTTTTCGGCAAGAGCGATGATGACGTGATCGGCCTGTGTGATGGACTGCGCGCGGGCGCAGACGAGCTGCAGCACCTGGTCGAGGACGGAGCGCTCGGTCTGAAGTAGATCGTTCTGAATCAGGCTCCCATCCGAAGCAGAAGCGTGGCGCCGAATCCCTACATGAAGATCCGAGAAGGCCAGGAGCGCGCCGAAACCTTCGTGACGCTGGATTGACTGGAGCACGCGATTGCCGTCATCGAGGAGCGGTCTTGGAAGGCTGATCTGCTCTTCCCGGTCGACTCGAGTTGGAATCGTGCTCATGGGTGTGAACTTATCGTTCAGGGAGCCAAAGTTCAGGGAGCCAAATTTTATCCCATTCGGCGCCAGATGGCTCATAGGGAGCCTTGATGCGTCTGCCGATCATCGCACAGACTCCGCAAATATGCTTGCCGGCGATCTGATGAGCGAATTGCAATGGAAGGCGGTCTCCTGACGCGATAACCCAGACAAGGCGTTAACTGAACCAGGTCCAGCGTAATAGTCTGAAGGCTGGTCAGGCAATGTCCATTGGTACACGTCCAAGTGAGGCTTGCCGACTCCTCAATGAGCGCGGTTCGTGCGCGTAAATTCACGGTGCGAGACGGCCACGACCTTTCAGATTTGCCATGCTGGTCGAATCGTCCTAGTCTTGAGCCATAGCCGGGAGATGTGATGTCGGAAGCGGTAGAGCTGGGAAAATCGCCAAAAAATCAGAAAACGAGCGGAAAATTCACGTGGTTATGGCCCTTGGGCCTGGCGGCGACGAGCGTGGCCGGCGTATTTCTGGTCGCGCTGCGCGGTTGCTGGCACCGTCGAATGAGTTGGCCGGTGCGCGGGCAGGGGCATTCCTACCAGGTCTGCCTGGGCTGCGGTGCCAAGAGATTGTTTGACGAAAAGAACTTTTGCTCTTATGGGCCGTATCGCTACGACTTGAACGAACTGATTGAGTGGAGACGGATTCATCCAGTGAACCGCAGCCGCCCGGGTACGAGCGGCGACCAGCTTCGTAGCCTTTGACGGTTTGGACGCGAATCGACGCGGGGCGCTGCCGGCGTACTGGCCGGCCTCGGCCATGAGACAAGCCTTCGTTCGAAGTGATCGGAAAAATCCGGTGACGAGCGTAACTGGCGCAATCGCGCGAGAATACGCGATACCCAGTAATGAGTGCGTCTGAGCTTCCGGGATGGACACTTCTTCTCCACGAGCATCGCGGGCCGCAATCTGGGCGCTTTTCGCGCTGGTATTGGCATACGCGTTGGTTGCGGGGTTGCGCACGGTGTCCGACTTCGACGTGGGATGGTTGCTGGCGACCGGGCGTTACCTTGTCACGCATCATCAGGTGCCGCGCACGGACGTGCTCTCCTACACTGCGTACGGCGTGCCGTGGATTTACCCGCCGTTTGGCGGAGCAATCTTTTATCTCGCGTATGCGGCGGGGGGCTTCGCGGCGCTCTCGTGGATCGGCGGGTTGGCTTGCGTCGCGGTGATCGCGATTGCGGTCGGACGGCCGCGCCTGTTGACCTGCGCGCTTGGAATTTTAGCGGTGCCATCGGTCGCGTTTCGGACGGCGCCTCGCGCGGATTTATTTACAACGCTTTTCTTTGCTGCGTGCCTGGCGCTGGTGGTGAAGTATCGGCGGGATGGCGAGGCATGGTTGTGGCTGCTCGCGCCCATCATGCTGGTTTGGGTGAACGTGCACTCGGGGTTTTCCGCCGGGATCGCGTTGCTGGGCGCTTACGTCGCGATGGAGTTGGCAGATTTGTGTTTTGGCGCGCGGCGTGCAGAGGCGAGCCGGCGTTTAAAGCGTGCGGCGCCGTGGCTCGCGGCGGCGCTGCTGGCGACGCTGTGCAATCCCTGGGGCATTGGCGTTTATCGCGCGCTAGCGGCACACAACAAGTTGGCCGAGTTCCAGGGCGGCGTACCCGGGGAGTGGTCTGCGATGCGGCTCACTTTCGCGTCGCTGGCGGGCGCATTTCAGTTGCGCGATCCGAACAGCGGTTACTGGTGGCTGCTGTTTTTTGGGGTGGTGGCGGCAGCGGCCGCCATTTATCGGCGCAGGTTTGTGGAGGCTGCATTGCTGCTGGGGGCCGCTTACATCTCCGTGGAGCATGTGCGCTTTCAGGCGTTGCTCGCCATTATAGTGGTTGTGGTTTCGGCGGAGGTTTTGCCGATTGTCTCTTTATCGGCATCGGCTCCGAGAAGGGCGGGTAGGAGTTTCTTGTTAGCGACGGCTGGTTTTGCATTCGCGGCGCTCGCCGCGGTTCATGCCGCTGACACGATTAGCGACCGTGCGTATCTGGCGAATGGTGAGTTCTCGCGGTTTGGAACGGGGCTTTCGTGGTGGTATCCGCAACGGGCGGCCGATTTCATTGAGGCGAACGCACTGCCGGGACAGATTTTTAACGACTACAACAGCGGCGGCTACTTGACGCTAAGCCTCGGTCCGAAGTACCCGGATTTCGCTGACGGGCGCGGGATTCCATTCCCGCCGGAAATTTTGCTGGAGCAAGCGGAGTTGCAACAGTCGTCCCCCGATTCGGCGGTGTGGGCGCGGGCTGCCGACCGATATGGAATGAACACGATTATCCTTTCGCTGGCGCGATCGGGTGGGCTTGAGTATGTGCCATTGCAGCAATACTGCACAAGTAAAGACTGGCAAGCGGTCTATCTCGACGAGGTTTCGATTGTGCTGGTTCGGAGGCGGCCCGAAAACGAGCGCTGGCTGCGGCAATTCGCAATCGATTGCGCGAGTTTTCGGATCGCTCCGCCGTTTGGCGATTCGGAATCTGCCCATTCCGCCGGGGGCAAATTTCCCGGTTTTCCGTCGAGTGCACGGGAGCGGGCAGAGCGATATGAGTTCTATGCGAACACGGCCTCAATCTACTACGTGCTTGGGCGCGACCAGGACGCTCTGAATGCGGCGGACATTGCAGAGCGGTTGTTCGCCGGCGATCCCGGCGTGCCGATATTGATCGGGCAGGTGCTCCAGGCGAACGGAAAAACGGCGGAGGCGGAGGCGCAATATCGACGGTCGTTGCGAATCAAGCGCACGGATATGGCGTGGTTCTTGCTGGGGCGGCTTCTGGTTTCGCAAAAGAGATATGCGGAGGCGGCGCCGGCCCTGGAACAGTCCGCCGAACTCGCGGTATCGCCGGCGGGCAGGTATCTGTTTCTGGGCCAGGTTGAAGTGGCAATGAATCGGCCGGAACGAGCGCTTGGGGCGTTCGATCATGCGGAGGAATTTGAGAAGAAAGTTACCGCTCTGCCGGGCTATGCGTCATTCAGCGCCAAGGTAGCGGAAGGACGTGGCCGCGCATGGCTGGCATTGCACGACGCCAAACGGGCCGCGCCGTTTGCTGAGACGGCTACGAAACTTGCGCCGAACCGGGATCGCTGGAGCCTGCTCGCCGAATGCTATAACTCAGAGGGACGCACGGCGGAAGCCGAAGAGGCGAGGAAGCGGGCAGATGAAATGGCAGTTAAGTAGAGCGGCGAATGGAACCCTGCCCGGAAGTGCGGGCGTGCCGAGTTGGCTCCGCAGGTACATATTACCAACGTTCGTTGCCCGGCCCGCGCGGCGAAACCTATAATTTCGTATCCCCACCTGCACGAGGAGTGGATGCCTGAAGCTGCGGGCACGTCCCCAATTCGCCTGTCGCAAGAGCTGACGATCTTTCACGACGTCGCCAAGGCGCTCACGTCCTCGCTGAACCTCGACTCGATTCTTCAGACCATTATGGAGAAAATGGCGGAATATTTCCGTCCAGATACGTGGTCGCTGCTCATGGTGGATGAAGAGAAGGACGAGCTATATTTTGCGATTGCCGTGGGCGCGGCGGCGGAGGTGCTCTCCAAGGCGCGGCTGAAAGTGGGGGAGGGAATTGCAGGCTGGGTGGCGCAGCATGGACAGCCGCTGATGGTGCCGGATGTTCAGGCGGACGAGCGTTTTTCCTCGCGCCTGGATGAGATGACGCAGCTTGAAACGCATTCGGTGATCTGCGTGCCGCTGCGCTCCAAACACCGCGTGCTGGGCGTGATTCAACTGGTGAATGCCAGCGTGGGCTTGAGCCAGCAGGAAATGTTTTTCTTACAGGCGCTATGCGATTACGCGGCCATTTCCATTGAGAACGCGCGCGCCGTGGAGAAGATTCAGGAACTCACGATTACGGATGACTGCACGGGGCTGTTCAACGCGCGGCATCTTTATAAAACGCTGGAAACCGAAGTGTACCGCTCGGCGCGCTTTGGTTATCAGTTCAGCGTGATTTTTATCGATCTCGACCATTTCAAAACGGTTAACGACACGCATGGGCACCTGGCGGGAAGCCGGTTGCTGGCGGAGGTTGGATACCTGATCAAGGCGCAACTGCGGTTGATCGACTTCGCGTTTCGCTATGGAGGCGATGAATTTGTGGTGCTGCTGCCGCAAACGAGCAAGGATCAGGCGGTGGTAGTGGCGCGGCGTTTGCAGGAGTCGCTGCGCGCCGGAAATTTCTGCAAGGAGCAGGGATTGAACCTGACTGTGCGCGCCAGCATGGGACTGGCGACCTTCCCGCATGACGCGCAGACACCGCACGATATTATTCGGCAGGCCGACGAGATGATGTACGTGGTTAAGAACACGACGCGCGACAATATTGGCGTAGCCTCGCGCGGGATGGTGGAGCGGTAGAAGCTGTCAGCCCTGAGCTATCAGTTCTCAGTTCCTCGCCCTACTGTTTTTTGCGTTGCTGCAAATCGTCCGGCGCGTTGACCTTTGGCTTGTCTGGAGGCGAGGGCTTCAGGGCAAACGGGTTGTCGGGTGCGTTTGGGTTCACGCCAAAATCCCACACATACAGGTTGATGGAATCCTTGCCGAGCATCTCTGCAACAGCATATTCCGCGTTGGGCAGAGGATCGATGGGAGTGATCTTGATCCAGCCCCCCGTCAACGAAGTTACGGTGGCGGGAATGAAACGTTCGTCGGTCTTCACGTTGCCGGTGACCGCGAGCTTTACGGCGCCCGCGACGCGCTTTTTGCCTTTCGATTCGACGCGGATAATTTTGAAGCGCTCGGTTGCAGGGAGCGTAGGCGCGTCGGTGGTAACGCCGGTCGCATCGGCGGCCGAGACCTGCGCGGGCGCGCCTTGGCCCGTGTCCAGGTTGACGTAGAGCGAGGGAGTCGCCGTGTGCGACTGCACCTTGGCGTGCGCTTCGGGAAGTTCGATGCTCTGCTTCGATCCGGAAAGAGGGTTGATGGCGGCGCGGAGAATGTTCGACTTCGTGTTGGGATTCAGGTCGCTGCCGGACTGCTGAATTTCGGTGAGCTCCGGCTCATTGTGGTAGGTATCGAGGAGATAAACGCCACCCTCATCGGACAGGCGCAGACCGGGGGCGACCTCGGGTGTGCGCGCTTCGGCGGTCTTGCGCTCGGCTTCGAGTTCCTTATCGAGTTCGGTTGCCTCCGCGGATGCGCCCGTGAGGCGGCCTTCCTCGTATTTTTCGGTGGCGTCCCAGTCGATCATGTCTTTGGGAACCTCTTCCCACTCGCCGCGCTCGGCGCTGAAGTAGCGCACACGTTCGCCGTGAATTTCATACTTGGTGACTGACTGGTACGAGCCGTCTTTGAGGATGAGGCGACTGGCCGGGGTTTGGGCGTAGAGCGCGCTTGGCGTAATCAGGCAGACCGCGATTGCCGAGGCCGCGGCTGCGGAGAGCAGTGCCGCGCAAAATGTCCGCCTGCTGAACGTGAACATCATTTGCTCGATTCCTATCGAGCATTATCGGCTTTTGTCGTGCAACTGTAAAAGCTAGAGGCAGTGCGGTGCGCCGGGTCACCGCTGAGGAAATTTGCGGCAAGATTCGCGGTCCGGCAAAGGCTCAGTTCCAAATGTCGCGAAGTTCTTTGAGGTCGTTTACGGCTTCGGCGACGATCTGTCGCGGCATCTCGAAGTGCTCTTCTATTTTGGCGATTAGCTCGTCGCGGCCGCCGAGTTGATGAATTGTGGACTCGCCTCCACGCGACTCGATCAGCGTCAGGTTGTGAATCCTGACGGAGTGGTCTTTGTAGAAACGGGTGAGCAGAAGAGCATTTAGGAATGTGGCGTCGGGCCGGAACGAGTTGGCGATCACGCCGGCGAACTCTTCGATGTTTCGCGCTTCCGGTTTTACCAGGTACTTGTGCTTGAGTCGGTCGTTCTCGTACATCTCCATCTGCGAGCGGCCGCTGGGATCCTGCGGCTTGAGCACATAGCGATCTGGCCCCGCGACGATGACGAAGTCGCTATGCAGATCGCGGGGGATGGGCGCCAGGAACGGGCCTCCATAGCCGGCATCGATCAGGTACTCGCGCCGATCTAGAGTCGCGATCATGACGAGATGCACGTCCGGGGTGTTCATGTCGGCTCCGCAGAGCCTCACGTCATAACCGAGAGATTGAAGCAACGTATAGAAATGAAAATTATTGGCGTAGCAGGTGCCGCCGAAGTGGTAGCGCTCGATGCCATCGAGATAAAGTTCGATGGGCGCGAAAGTGGCAAGGCCGCGATGCTTGAGGTTGTAGAGCTTGGAAATATTCTCGAAGGGAATGCGGGTAAGATTGGCGGCCACGAGTTCGCGCAGCGCTTCGAGCGAAGGGCCGCGGTGCGGCACGTCAAGGACGGCGATGTAGCGGTCGACGAGTTGCGGGGAGAGCGCTGGCGACGACATGAGCCTCCCCGCGGATTGTAAAACAAAGCCAATGCGATTTTTGTCGGTCTTGAAACTGACCTTACTGCGGCTGAGCGGTTTTTATGCCGAGCTTCCCGTCCTCCAGCGTCGTTAGGAACGTAAATGTCTCGGTATTTGCGTTGTAACAGGCAAACGCCGGTCCAAGCTCGGAGACGCCATTGACCCCACGATCTTCGTACGTGACTTGTACGTGACCCTTAAGATCAACGACCTTCAGAATCTGTTGACCCGTTAACTCTTTGCGAAACAAAATGGTAATTCTGTTTCCGGAGATGTGCATGTGGGATGGCAGGAAGTCCTCGTCGCCCGGATCAACGGTAAACCCGCGGACTGATCCGCCCGGAGCCACAGCGTAGAGGATTGCCGGAGATATCCGCCGCATGAGGTAGATGTTTCCGTCGGCTGCGGCTTCGAGCGATTCTCCCGCCACCGCGAGGTTGCTGTTTGGATTGTTGGGCAAGACCACTCGCTTGTCTCCGGAGGCAGCCAGGTCGTAGATGTCCTCATCATCTGCGAAATTCACTTCCTTTAAAAGAGTCCCGTCCGACGAAAAAATGCCTTGAAACGGCCACGAGGTGTCGGGGCTGTCCTTGTCTGGTTCCAGCCCTGAGACAAAAAGTCCGCCCGAGGGAAACACAGCGATCCTCTGGGGCGCGAAGAAGAATCCCGTTTGCAGCTTGATCTCGGAATTAAGTTTTCCGTCGGGTGCGTACACGAACACGTAGCGTGCCGGTGGTTCGCGCGCCGAGATCAGTTCATAGACGGCCGCATTCGAGGCGAGAGAAAATCTCCGGCTCTATAAACGGCGACTTTCGATGATTTTGCTTCGAATAAGGCAAGCGGTTCGCCCTTCGGGCTCAATTTGCGAACTCCTGCGAGGCCGAAGACATCAACGTGCATGTACAGGTTGCCGTCTTCGTCGCATTTCAGCCCGCTAAGAGTCTCCGCCATCTGCGATGTTTTGATGACCTCAACCCGGAGCTGACGCGCATTTGAAGGTTTCGTTTCGCCCCCAGAAACCTTCTGGCCGTTTTTGCTTTGTTGGCCACCGCCGACAATATTCGGCTCCTGCGGACGATTTGACAGACCTGGCCCTTTTTGTTGGGACGCGGAGTTGAGGGAAAAAGCCACGAGGCTCATGCACAGGAAAGCAAACAACGTGTTTTTCGCAACTTACCTCCGGATGAGCAAATAGCGCCCGAAGAAATGTCCCATTTGTTTGCGAAAATCATAAACGTCCATCTGATTTCAAATTCTGCTCCATCTTTTGTTGATTGCTTCAAGTTTTTCTTCAAATTCCCGGTTTCGTAATTTCCCCAGCGCTTGGTCTCCAATTGTCAACGGTTCTGGTTGGGCCTTTCGGCAGGCGACTTTTCGCCCCTTTTTTCCACATTCCCTTCCTGAAAGAGTTCTGCCATAATTGATCGTGCACGCCAACCTGCACAATCTTTCAATCAAAATTAAAGCGAGGAACGGATGTCGGCAAAGTACATCTTTGTGACGGGCGGAGTTGTATCTTCCCTGGGCAAGGGACTGGCCGCGGCTTCGATTGGCTGCCTGCTGGAGAGCCGCGGCTTGAAAGTCAACCTCATGAAGTTCGATCCGTACCTGAACGTCGACCCGGGCACGATGTCGCCATTTCAGCACGGCGAAGTTTTCGTGACCGACGACGGTGCGGAGACGGACCTCGACCTCGGACACTATGAGCGCTTCACCCATGCCAAACTTTCTCGCGACAACAACTGGACGACCGGTCGCCTGTACGAGCAGATCATCGCCAAGGAGCGCCGCGGCGATTATCTCGGCAAAACGGTGCAGGTGATTCCGCACGTCACCAACGAAATCAAGGCTGCGGCCAAGAAATGCGCGCAGGATGTGGACGTGCTGATCGTGGAGATCGGCGGCACGGTTGGCGACATCGAGTCGTTGCCCTTCATCGAAGCGATCCGCCAGATGCGCCAGGAACTTGGCCGCGAGAAGACGCTATTTGTACACGTCACGCTGGTGCCGTTTATCGCCGCCGCGCAGGAATTGAAGACCAAGCCGACGCAGCATTCGGTGAAAGAGCTGCTCAGCGTGGGAATTCAACCGGACATTCTGCTCTGCCGCACGGACCGGTTTCTTTCGAAAGAACTCAAGTCGAAGATCGCTCTCTTCTGCAACGTCGAAGAAGAGGCCGTCATCACCGCAAAAGACGTGGCTTCGATCTACGAGGTGCCCATAGTTTTCGCTCACGAAGAGGTGGACACTCTGGCGATGCGGTACCTGCATCTGGAGGCGAAGGAGCGCGACCTTTCGAAATGGAACGATCTGGTGCACCGCGTCTACAACCCGAAAGACGTGGTGCGGATTGGGATTGTAGGAAAGTATGTGGAGTATGAGGATTCCTACAAGTCGCTGAAAGAGGCGCTGGTGCATGGCGCGCTGGCGCACAACTTGAAACTTGAAGTGAGCTGGGTTGAGGCCGAGGGCTTGGAGACAGCCGACGCGAACGACAGAAGTTACGAGCCGCAACTTGAGGAGTACGATGGGCTGCTGGTGCCGGGCGGATTTGGCAAGCGCGGCATCGAAGGCATGCTGAATGCGATCCGGTACGCGCGCGAAAAGCACGTGCCATATTTCGGGATTTGCCTGGGGATGCAGACGGCGTGCATCGAGTTTGCGCGCAATGTATGCGGGTTGGCGGATGCGAACTCGAGCGAGTTCGATCCGGCGACGCCGCATCGCGTGATTTATAAGCTGCGCGAGTTGCGTGGCGTGGAAGAACTGGGCGGCACGATGCGGCTGGGCGCGTGGCCGTGCAAACTTGAGCCGGGGACGCTGGCGCAGAAAATTTATGGGCAAGACGAGATCAGCGAGCGCCATCGCCATCGCTATGAGTTCAACCGCGAGTACGAGGAGACGATGGTGGCGGGTGGGCTGAAGATTTCCGGATCGACGCCGGACGGAACATATGTGGAGATCGTCGAGATTCCGGAGCATCCGTACTTTATTGGTTGCCAGTTCCATCCCGAGTTCAAGTCGAAACCGCTGGAACCGCATCCCTTATTTAAGTCGTTCATTGGCGCTTCGTATGAGTACGGACAGAAGCGCAAGGAGCACAAAGATGCGACGGAAGTAGAGATGTTTTTGCGGCCGCAGAAAGTCATAGGAAGATAAATAATAAGATTTACGATTTGTAATTGGTAATTTGTAATCCGACAGCGCGTGGGGTCGACGGTGCAGGCGGGTTTCAATCGCCAATTACAAATTGCGCAATTACAAATTCTTTGGCCTCCTCTTTCCAAATCGATAATGTGCGCATCGGCGCGGGCGATCTTTTCCTGATCGCGGGGCCGTGTGTGATCGAAAGCGAAGAGCACGCGCTGCGCATGGCCGAGATCATCAAGGGCGTAACGCGCTCGCTCAATTTTCCTTTTATCTTTAAGGCGTCATACGACAAGGCGAACCGCACTTCCATCCGCAGCTACCGCGGGCCGGGGACGAAGGAAGGATTGCGCATTCTGAAAAAGATTAAAGATGAGGTGCACATTCCGGTGTTGACCGACGTACACCAGGTCGCCGACGTGGCGGCGGTGGCCGAGGTCGTCGATGTGCTGCAGATTCCGGCGTTCTTGTGCCGGCAAACGGATTTGATTGTGGCAGCCGCATTAAGCGGGCGTCCCGTGAATATTAAGAAGGGGCAGTTTGTTTCGCCGTGGGATATGAAGCATGCTGTCGAGAAGTGCCGCAACGCTGGCAATTCGCTGGTGTTCGTGACGGAGCGCGGCTCTTCGTTCGGCTACAACAATCTGGTGGTCGACATGCGGTCGCTGGCGATTATGAGGAAGTTTGCTCCGGTCGTGTTTGACGCGACGCATTCGGTGCAGTTGCCGTCGGCGTCGCATGGAGATGAGGACGGGCCGGCAGTGAGCGGAGGACAGCCGGAATTTATTCCCGTGCTGTCGCGCGCCGCGGTGGCGGCAGGCGTCGACGGCATTTTCATGGAAGTCCACGACAATCCGAAAGAGGCGAAGAGCGACGGCGCCAATGCGCTCGACACGCGAAACCTGCGCGGGGTGCTGAAAGAACTTCAGGCGGTGCACCGCGCGCTGGATGCGGCGCACGCGACGCCGTAACTTCAATCCGTGAATCTGTTACCATTCCCGCCACATCTGATTCTCATCGCGTATGCACTGGTTGGCGACGATTGCCGGCGTTATCCTCATCTTCGTTATTCTGCTCGACGCCTTTGAAACGGTCGTGCTGCCGCGCCGCATCCAGCGCACCTTCCGAATCACCGCTTTCTTTTACCGAGCCACATGGACGCGATGGATGTGGGTTGCGCGGCGCATCAAGTCGACATCGAGGAGTGAAGGCTTTCTGGCCTACTTCGGACCGTTGTCTCTGATTCTTCTGCTGGGCTTCTGGGCTCTCGGCTTGATATTCGGTTTTGCGTGTTTGCAATACGGCCTCAGCCGGCATCTGCAGTTCGCCAGCAGCGACACCATCACATTCGAAAAGATGCTTTATCACTGCGGCGAGACGTTCTTCACGCTCGGTTATGGCGACATCGTGCCGCGCAATCCGCTGGCGCATTTTTTGGCCATGATGCAGGCGGGCATGGGGTTCGCTTTCCTTGGCGTGGTAGTCGGTTATCTGCCCGTGATTTATGGATCGTTCGCCGCGCGCGAACTTGAAATCTCACTGCTCGATGCCCGCGCGGGATCGCCGCCGACGGCAGCCGAGTTTCTGGGGCGTTTGGGATGCTGCCCGGAGCAGACCGTGCTCGACGACATTTTTCGCGATTGGGAGCGCTGGTGCGCCGACCTGCTGTCGAGCCATATTTCCTATCCGTCGCTGCTTTTCTTCCGCTCGCAACACGGCAATCAATCATGGCTCAGCGCCCTGACCACAATGCTCGATGTCACCTCCCTGATCATCACCGGTGTCGACGGCATTCATACCGAACAGGCGAAACTGACGTTTGCGATGGCGCGGCATGCGGCCGTCGATCTCGCGCAGCTCGTCAACGCGCAATATGATCCCCACGCGCCGGAGCGGTTGACGCTGCAGCAGCGCGAGCGGCTGCGAACCGAGCTCGCGCGGCGTGGGGTGACTCTGTACGATGGCGCGGATGCATGCCAGAGGCTGGCCGAGTTGCGCGCGCTTTATGAGCCCTATGTTTACGCCCTAAGCACGCGGCTTCGGTTTTCGCTGCCGCCGTGGATCCGTGAGGAGTACAGGAAAGACAACTGGCAAGCCAGTCCGTGGGACCGCATAATTCAGGCGCGCTCGCTGGAACGTCCGGGGCGAGCGTTGGATGACCACTTTTGATTGCTCGCATGCGCGTGCTTCGCAACGTGCGATTTGCAGTAGGCTGAATTGGTGTGTGGCCCGACGGGTCCTATCTGTCGGCAGCGTCGACGCGGGCCGCAAAAATCTTCGGAGGGTTTCATTGGTGAGAAGACTTTGTACTTCTTTGGCGATCGGCATTTGCGCCATCGCGGTTGCGCTGCTGGCAGCGCGTGCCGCCGATCAATCTCGCACCATCCACTTGCCGAGCAGTAAGAATCTCACGGTTCCTGTTCCGGGCTTCGTCGCGCGCACGAACAGTTTTCCGTCGAACATCGCGGTGAGTCCGGATGGCCATTACGCAGCGCTGCTCAACCAGGGCTATGGCACCGAGCAGAGCGGAGCACGCCAGTCGATTGCGATTCTCGACCTCAGCAACAACCAGTTGCGAGACTTTCCCGATGATCGGCTGCGAGCCGACACATCCTCGACTCGCCAGAGTTACTTCATTGGTCTAGCTTTCTCAAGCGACGGCCAGCGTCTCTACGCCTCGATGGGATCGATCACCGATCCCGCGGGAGAAAAGGCGACGAGCACGGGAAACGGGATTGCGGTGTACAAGTTTGCTGCCGGCGCAGTCTCACCTGAGCGGTTCGTCAAGATTCCGGCCCAGCAGGTGGCGCAGGGCAAGACTGTCGATTACGGCATTCGCAAAACGTCCGCGGGAACCGCGCCGCCTTATCCCGCGGGATTTGCGGTGCTCGCAGGGGCGAATGGCGATCGGCTGCTCGTCGCCAACAATTTGTCTGACAATGCGGTGCTGCTCGATGTCGCCAGCGGACGAGTTCTCCAGTCATTCGATTTGAGCCGCAGCCGATTTATTCCGAGTGAATATCCCTACACCGTAATTGCCAATAAAGCCGGCGCGAAAGCCTGGGTGAGCCTGTGGAACGACTCGGTGATCGCAGAGTTGGACCTTCAGAGCGGGAAGGTCGCGCGTTGGATCGAGCTCTACCACTACTCCGATCCGACGGTTCCCGGCGCGCATCCGACCGCGATGGCGCTCAGTCCGAAAGAGGACATCCTTTACGTTGCCACTGCCAACGACGACAGCGTGGTCGCCGTCGATCTGGCTTCGGGCGTGCCTTTACGGCGTTACCGCAGTTCGCTTTCGCAGCGTGAACTGGCGGGAAGCGTCCCGCTGGCGATCGCCCTTTCCTCCGACGGCAGTCGCCTTTATGTCGCAGCGGCATCGCTTGACGCGGTTGCTGCATTCAAGACGAAGCAAGGTGGAGGTTCGTCGGAGTCAAGCGTCACCGAAGGTCCTCTCGGTTTCATTCCAACCGAATGGTATCCGAGCGCGCTCGCCATCGCGGGCAACGATCTGCTCATTGCTACCGCCAAAGGAAAAGGCAGTAGTCCAAACAGCGGGCCGACCGCGGTAAAGACCGAACTGCATCCCAACGCGCATCCGTACATTCCGACGCTGATTGGCGGCTCGATTCAGCGGCTCGGGCTTACGGACATCGACCACAATCTCGCGGCCTATACGCGGCGTGTGGAGGAAGACAATCTGCTGCATGCCGATGCAGGCAAGTTCGAGTTTGCCGGCGGCGGCAATCCGATTCACCACGTTATTTATGTGCTCAAGGAGAATCGGACCTACGATCAAGTCTTCGGCGATCTTCCCGCCGGCGACGGCGATCCGTCGCTCACGATGTATGGCGCGGAGGTTACGCCGAACGAGCACAGGCTCGCGCTGCAATTCGGAGTGCTCGACAACTTCTACGACAGCGGCGAGGTTTCTGGAGACGGCCACGTCTGGTCCGACGCGTCGATTACCTCCGACTACAACGAGAAGACCTGGCCGATCGCGTATCGCAGCAAGGAGCGCACGTACGACTTCGGCGGTTCGGTGGCCGAAGAATATCCGCTTGAGCAAGGCATTCCCGACGTGGACGATCCGGCGACTGGCTACCTTTGGGACAACCTGGCGAAGCACAACTTCTCCTATCGCATCTACGGCGAATTCACGGCGATCACCTGGTGCAAGAGCGATAAGGTGAGTTCGCCGATGGAAGGAACTCCATCGCCAGATTCCGGCGAGTGCGCTTTGCCCGAGATCCGGAAGGGAGATCTGCTGCCTGCGAACGTCGGAAACCCGCGCGGCGGGCCGAGTCCGTGGCCTTGGGCGGTGCCGCGGCTGAAGAGCGTGCATGCGACGAAGGCGGCGCAACGCGATCACTTCGATCCGCTCTATCCGGACTTCCAGATCGATTATCCTGACCAACTGCGCGCCGACGAGTTCCTGCAGGAGTTTGACGAGTTCGTGAAAGCAAAGGGCACCAAGAAAGAGCTGCCGCAGTTTGTGCTGCTGTATCTTCCCGACGATCACACCGGCGGAACGCGCGCCGGCAAAGCAACTCCGCAGGCCTCGGTTGCGGACAACGATCTGGCGCTCGGCCGCGTGGTCGATGCCGTCTCGCACAGCGCGTATTGGGACGATACCGCGATCTTCGTGGTGGAGGACGATGCGCAGAATGGCGCGGATCACGTCGACGCGCATCGCTCGATTGCGCTCGGCATCAGCAAGTATGCGCCGCGGGCGGAGAAGGCCTTCGTCGATCACCACTTCTACACGACTGTCAGCATGGTTCGCACGATGGAGGCGCTGCTCGGGCTTCCGCCGATGAACCTGTTCGACGCGCATGCGCCGCTGATGACGCCGCTGTTCGCTGGGCCTGCGACACAACCGCCATACAGCGTGGATGATCGGAACCTGCGCAACGGTCTCATCTATCGCGTGAACGAGAAGAGAGCGCCGGGCGCGAAGGAGTCTTCGCGGATGGATTTCTCACGGCCTGACGCGAACGACGCGAGCAAGCTGAACGCGATCCTGTGGCAGGACGCCAAGGGAAGTGTGCCGATGCCTGGGGCTCGCGCGAGTTCCGCGCGTTCGCATTCGGAGCCGTAGAAGCGCCGCGCCACGCAAGCGGAGTAGGCTAAAATCCTTCGGTGGGGCTCACGATCGAATGCACCGACCTGCGCAAGACCTACGACGGCAAAGTGGAAGCCGTTCGCGGGCTGACTCTGCGCATTGCGAGCGGCGAATGCTTCGGACTGCTCGGGCCGAACGGTGCAGGGAAAACCACGACCATCGAAATCCTTGAAGGCTTGCTCGCGTCTACTTCGGGCGAGGTCCGCATCTTCGGGAAGGCATGGACCGAGAATCCGCGGCAGTTGCGCGAGTGGATCGGCATTTCGCTACAGGAGACGCGGCTCTCCGAGAAGCTGACGGTGCGCGAGACCATTGAACTCTTCGCCAGCTTTTACGACGAGCCGCGCGCGCCCGAGGAAGTGCTGGAAGAACTTCAGCTCACGGAGAAGTCCGATAGTTGGGTCGGGAAGCTTTCCGGCGGACAGAAGCAGCGGCTCGCTGTCGCGACTGCGCTGGTGGGCAATCCGCGAATCCTGTTCCTCGATGAGCCGACAACGGGACTGGATCCGCAAAGCCGTCGGCAACTGTGGGACATTGTGCGCGGGTTCCAGAAGAAGGGCGGAACTGTACTGCTTACGACGCATTACATGGATGAAGCGGAGCGACTTTGCGACCGCCTCGCAATCGTCGATCACGGAGTGATCATTGCCCAAGGAACTCCCGCGGATCTCATCGATCGTCTCGGCGGTCATCACGTGGTTGAGTTTCAGGTGAGCGCGAACGGAAACTCCGATGGCAATGCGAGCGGCGATTCGGCGGACGATGCGGATTGGCGCGCGTTGCCTGGAGTCGAATCGGTTCGGCGGGAGAATTCGACGGTGTGTTTGAGCGTGCATGAACCGCATCTCACGATTCCTGCTCTGCTCGCTTCCGTGGAGGGGAAAGGACAAAGGCTCGAACATCTGAGCACGCGACAGGCGAGTCTGGAAGATGTATTCGTTCGGCTCACGGGCCGACATTTGCGGGAGGATTGATTGGCAACGGAAACGACAGCGCCGAAAGCTCGTGACGCCGAGAGAGTTTTGCCAAACGAAAGCGCGCAGAACGCGGGCGCGCCGAAGCGGCGAAACGGGCGCTGGTCGGGCTATTGGCAGTTATTGAAAGTGCGCTTGCTGGAACTGAAGCGCGAGCCGGAAGTTGTGTTTTGGGTGTTTGTGTTTCCGTTATTGCTCGCGCTCGGGCTGGGAATCGCCTTCCGCAACAAGCCTGCTGACATCAGCTCAGTGGTCGTGATTGCGGGAGAGGGCGCGCAAAAGACGGTTGCGATGCTGGAGAACTCGCCGCAGCATTCGGGGATTCGGGCGCGAGTGCTGGAGCGCGATGCGGCGCTGAAGGCTTTTCACTTTGGCAAGTTCGATCTGGCGATCGAGCCGCAAACGGATGGAGGCTTCAAGTATTACTACGATCCGGCGCGACCGGAAAGCGTGCTTTCGCGAGCGGAGGTCGATGCGGCGCTACAAAGCGCAGCGGGCCGCAAAGATGCGATCGCGACTTCCACAGAAGCATCGAGCGAACCGGGATCGCGCTACATCGACTTCCTGATTCCCGGACTGCTCGGGATGAACCTGATGAATTCCGGAATGTGGGGAATTGGATTTGCGCTGGTGGAGATGCGGCAGCGAAAACTGCTGAAGCGATTTGTGGCGACTCCGATGCGGAGAACAGATTTTTTGCTGGCGCTGACGAGCAGCCGGCTGGTGCTGATGGTGATTGAAGTTGGCTTGCTGCTGGGCTTTGGAGTGGTGGTGTTTCACATGCCGGTTTTGGGTTCGATTTTTTCCGTCATGTTGTTGGGAGCGATTGGCGCGGTTTCGTTTGGCGGAATCGGTTTGCTGACTGCGTGCCGGGCGCAGAAAATCGAAAGCGTTTCCGGGCTGATCAATCTGGTGATGATGCCGATGTGGATTTTTTCCGGCGTCTTTTTTTCCTACGAGCGGTTTCCGGCGATTACGCAGATCTTCATCAAAGCTCTTCCGCTGACCGCGCTGAACGATGCTCTGCGGGCAACGATTATCGAGGGCGCGTCGCTGGCGTCGCAGTCGGGAAGATTGCTGGTGCTGGTGCTGTGGGGAGGAATTTCTTTCGTGCTCGCGCTGAAATGGTTTCGGTGGACTTAGAGACGGTTGTCAGTTCCCAGTTGCGAAGATGTCGAGTTTGTCCGCAGTCTGCGAAGCGGCAATTCTCAGCGGCATCAAACCGCATCGCTCCGCCCCAGCACGCTAAGGGCGCGCGTGCTGGGTACCCCGACCAGCACTGCGCCAAAATCCGGCTACAGTAAGAGTGAGCCCGCTCGTTTCGGACAATGGTTACGCGATGGTCAGGACGACGCGGAAGCGGGCGCGGCCGGTGATCATCTGCTCGTAGGCTTCGGCGGCCTTCTCCAACGGATAGCGTTCGATCATGGGCCGCACGCCGGTCAGCGCGCTGAACTTCAGCGTGTCTTCCCAATCGATGGCCGAACCTGAAGGCCAACCCTGGAGAGTGCGGCGCTGGCCGAGCAACTGAAGGGGCGTGACGGTCAACGATTCGAACCCCGCGCCCACGATCATCATCTTGCCGCTCGGGCCGACGCCGTCGATGAGCGCGGACATGGATTTGGAATCGGGCGCGGTGGCGAGAACGACGTGCGCACCGCCGAGTTTCTGCAAAGCCTGCGAGGGATTGCCCGCGGCCGAGTCGATGTATTCATGAGCGCCTAGTTTGCGGGCGAGCGGCTCTTTATCGCTGCCGCGGCCGATGGCGACGGTGCGAAAGCCCATCTGGCGCGCGTATTGGATGGCGAGATGTCCGAGGCCGCCGATGCCCTGGATGGCGACGAGGTCGCCGGCGCGGGCGCCCGAGTTGCGCAGCGCGTTGAAAACCGTGATGCCGGCGCAGAGGAGCGGCGCGGCTTCGGCGGCAGGAAGATCGGCGGGCAAGGCCGCCACGGCTTCGGCTGGCGAGATCATGTATTCGGCGTAACCGCCATCGTGGGTGATGGCGGTGATTTTCTCGTTTTTGCAGAGCACGAAATCGCCGCGGCGGCAGGATTCGCAAGTGAAGTCATGTCCGCCATGCCAGCCCACGCCGACGCGCTGACCGGGCGTCCATTGCGTGACGCCTTCGCCCACGGCATCGATGCGGCCCGCGATTTCGTGCCCGGGAATGCGCGGGTACTGGATGCCGGGCCAGTGGCCTTCTTTTACCAACGCATCGCTATGGCAGATGCCGCAGGCTTCGACCTTAATGCGCACCTGGGCGCGAGCGGGTTCGGGAATATTTCTTTCGACGAGTTCAAAATTTCCGCCGGGTTTGGAGATTTGTACGGCCTTCATGCGGGACATGTTTTTTTCCTTCAAGGGCAGTGGAATTAGCGACGAAAATAAGATGAACGAGCGAGCGACGAAGATTCACGCGAGATGAGCGACGCGCCGGATGGGTCGCTCAAGACGACGGCTGAACCAGCGGCACGCAGATTGGAGAAGAGGATCGGGGCCGACCAATGCCTATTTTCCGCCGCGGAGTTTGCCTTCGAAGGAGTGCTCGGGGCTGTTGCCGGGCTCGGGGAAATCAGTGTCCGCGCCTTCGGCGATGGGATCGGGGTTGCGATGCGTGAGCTGGCCCTTCATCGAATTATTTCCGGGCTGATTTTTTTGGTCGGGCTCGAGCGAGCCCTTTCCACGATCGGCATCGTTCTTAAGATGATCGCTAACACTATTCGGCATGGCAGACCTCGGCGCGCTTGCACGATTTTATGACGACAAGATGAGGCTACACGCAAAGACGGCGGCGGGCAATACGGGTTTTGGCGATGTGTTTGGCGATGCCTGGGGCGGCGGGAACGATTCGCAAGTTATTGTAATCGCTATGATAGCGAAATTTAATGGTCGGTTAACCAACGCTTGAATCTAAGATGGGATATGGCTAACAAAAATCCTAAGCACTACTTATTTGCGAGTGACTTCGATCAGACGTTGACGTTCAACGATACGGGCTACGTTTTGAGCGAACTGGTGGGTATTAGTGTTGACGAATTTGAGCGCAAGACGAAGGGAATGGCAAAGCTGAACCTGGTGCAGCAGGGGGCGGAGCTTTCCTACCTATTGCTGCACGATCCGGAATTTCGGTCGCGGGTGCGGCGCGACGATCTGGTGCAGGTGGGAAAGCGAATCCGGCTCAAGGAAAACATCGAGCAGGTGTACGAGATTCTGGACCGGAAGATCGACGGGTTCCACTTCGAGTTTTACGTGCTGTCGGCGGCGCCGGTGGAGGTGATTCAGTCGGCGCTGGAAGGGATTGTGCCGCCGGATCACATTTTTGGTACGGAATTTGAATACACGGCGAGCGGTGAGATTGAAACGCTAGTGCGCGCGACGGCCGGCTACGGGAAGGTGGCGCGGCTCGAACAGCTATCGGACGAGCTCGGAATTCCGCTGGATCACGTGGTGTATGTCGGCGATGGCAGCTCGGATATTCATGTGATGCTGCACGTGAACCGGCATGACGGGTTCACGATCGCGGTGTCGGAGTCGAAGCATGTGGCGCAGATTGCGAAACGCACGGTGCTGAGCGACAACGCGCTTGCCACGCTGGTGCCGATTCTGGAGGAGATTGTGGGGTGGACGCGTCCGCGCATACGGCAGCTCTTTGAGTCGTACGGATTTTTGATTCAGGACTGGGAGAGCATTCAGACGGACTGGGTGACGCTGCGCTCGACGAGCGGGATAGCGGGAAAGGCTGCGGCGGCCGACGTGGTGTGACGGAACTGGGATCGGCGGCGCGGACCGCGGCTGATCGAGCCGAATTTCAACGACAACTAATTTGGGGGCGCCGGGTTGATATGGGACGGCGCTCGCTTTTTGGGCGGGCGTGCGTCCAAGGGTTGTGGGTTGAATTTCGGAATCTGAGATTGGGTAACGAAGGGTTGTGATGACGACGTGGTTCTGTGGTTTGAGGCGCGACATGAGAGTTTTGCGCATCATTCTTCCTTTGTCGATGGCAATTTCGGCGGCTCACTTGGCGGGAGCCCAGCAGCAATCGTCCGGGCAAACGTACTCGGGGCAATTGTCGCGGCAGACGCCTGCGCCGTCGCAGCGCGAGATTCTACCGCGTGGGCTTGAGAGCTTGCGGCAGGACGCCTCGTCGAAGACCGAGTTCACGCTGGACCACTCCATGCTGGTCCTGGCGTCGAAGCTCGATCCGAATAACGAAGACCTGCGGCGGGTGATTGCGGGAGTGAGCGGAATTTCGGTGCACGATTTTCGCTACGCCGGCTCGTGGAGTTACGAACCGGAGTCGCTGGACTCGATTCGCGAAGAGTACCGGGCAGCGGGATGGATGCGGATGGCGAACAAACATGACAAGAATGGCGAAGGGCGCGTGACGGACGTCTGGATCCGTATGCGGAACAACGCGATCAGCAACGTGGCGATTCTTGCGGCGCGACCGAGAGAGGTCGACTTCGTGGTTGTCAGTGGATCGATCAGTCCGGTGGATATTGCGCATCTTGGCGGGCACTTCGGGATCCCGAACATTGAAGGCGGGATCGAAGTGCCAAATACCCGGCGCTAGCGAAACGAAGGCTAGCGGCCGCGCGTGGGAGCGGCTCCGAGCTTGCGCAAACGCTCTTTGGCCTGCGCGGCTTCGTTGGTGCGCGGATAGCGCTGAATCACGTGCCTTAATTCCTGTTCGCCGTCTTCCTTTTTGCCGACTTCAATCAGCGCGAATCCTTTTCTTAACTGCGCAGACGCGGCCTTGCTCCCACTGGGAAAATTTTTCAGGACTAAGTCGTAATTGGCGATGGCCTTTGGATAATCGCCCGCCTTATATTCCATCTCGGCGAGATAGAAGTACGCGTTGCCCGCCAGATCGGTGTCGGGATAATACTTGATGTAGTCGCCGAATTCCTGCGTGGCTACATCGTTGCTGCCGCCGTTGTAGTCGCGCAGGGCGTTGTTGTAGAGCACGTCGGGCGGAGGCGCAGCGGCCATGGCTTGCTGTTGCTGTTGGGCTTGCGTCTGCTGCGCGGCCATGGATTGCTGCGCTGACTGCATGTCTTCGAACTGTTTGCTGAGCTTGGCGAGGCGAACTTTCAGTTCGTCCATGGTGTCGGTGAGCGCCTGGATTTGACCGGAGATCTGGTCGACCTGCGCGGCGCGGTCCTGCTGCTGCTTGTTGATGGAAGCCTGAAGGCCGTCGATGGCGGCGGTGACTTTGTTAGCCGCGTCGGTGTTCTGCTCGAGCAGGTTCTTCATCACGCCCATGCGCTCGTCGAACGACTGCTTCATTTGCGTCATCGCCTGCTGAAGCTGGTCGACTTGGGTTTGAAGCTGCACGATGTCGCGATTGGCGGCGTAGGCGGGAGCGAGCGCGAGCGCGAAACTGAAAAGGATTAAGAGTACGAAGTAAGAACGGTGCGATCTCATAGTGAACCTCAGTTATTGAACCTCAGCGTAGAACTGATCTCATAAATAGTTTCCGAAGCAATCTGTCAAGCCCTCGGGGGCTAAAGCCCGCATTTTTATTGGCCCATGGCGGCACGGCTGAAGCCGTGCCCTACCCAAAACCTATTTATGAAACATGCTCCAGACAAATTACTCGCGGGGTCGGTGGGGACGAGGCAGGCCTCGTCCCCTGATTGATAGCTCGACCGATTTTACTTTTCGTACACGAAGTGCGCACGGCGATTCTGCTGCCAGCAACTTTCGTTCGACTCGGTGCAGAACGGCTTCTCTTTGCCGTAACTGTAGGTTTTGATGCGATCGCCGGCGACGCCAGCCTGGATGAGGGCGCTCTTCGCGGCATCGGCGCGACTGGTGCCGAGAGCGAGATTGTATTCGGTCGAGCCGCGTTCATCGCAGTGCCCTTCGATCGTCACGTGAATCCCGGGATGCTGCTGAAGGAATTGCGCATCGGCCTGGATCGCGCCCTGTTCGCTGGGGCGGATGTCCGACTTGTCATAATCGAAGTAGACATCCTTCACGTTCTGCGCAAACAACTCCTCTTCGGTAGCGTTGGAAGTCTGCGGCGGAGGGGGAGCAGGCGCGGGATTGACGGTCACGCGCGCGGTGGCATCCTGGGTCCCGCCAGGGCCCTTTGCGACCAGATGATAAGTAGTCGAATCCGACGGACTAACCTGGCGCGAACCGCTGGGATCGACAGCGCCGATCGCATCGATGCTGACATCGGTGGCGTTGGTGGTCTGCCAGGTAAGAGTGGTTGAGTCGCCCTTGTTGATGGTGTTCGGACTCGCGGACAGCGACGCGGTTGGAGCGGTAGGCGAGGGCGGCGGCGCGGGCGGCGGCGGGGCCGCTTTTTTCGCGCATGCGCCCAGGAACATTAGCGTACCAAGTGCAGCTACGAACAGACCCCACATCTTTATCTGGTGCTTCACTATCTGGTGCTTCACGGGTTCCTCCAAGTTTCTGTGCGCCCCGATTGTGGCATGCAATCGAGGGTTGCGGCTGGGCGCACGGTTGGCCGGCCGCAACTCCGAAATTCGCTAAGTGACGACTCGCATTCCAACCACTATTTCCAACTCCAGTTGGGCTGTGTATTACTGCCCTTGGTAGTCAACTGCTTTAAATTCGTACCATCGGCGAGCATGGTAAAGATCTGGTCGGCGCCGGTGCGGTGCGACTGGAAGATAATATGCCGCCCATCCGGCGACCAGCAGGGAAAATCGTTGCGGCCGGCATCGTGTGTGAGCTGTACCCACTGCTTGCTGGCGACGTCCATCAGGTAAAGATCATTGGAGCCGGGTTCGCCGGGGCCGTATTTGCGCATCCACGAGAAAGTCAGAAACTGGCCGTTGGGCGACCAGTTGGGAGAGACCGCATAGCCCTGATCGGTGACGCGCTGCATGTTGGTGCCATCGGCCTCCATCGTGTAAATCTGCGGCAAGCCGGTACGACCGCTGACGAAAGCAATTTGCGAACCGGTTTTGCGATTCCATGTGGGAGAGACATCGGGACCTTTGTCGGTGGTGAGGCGGTGGCCGTTATTGCCCGAGCCATCGACGACGAAGATGTTGGGAAAGCCGTTGCGCGAGGAAGAGAAGGCGAGTTTGCCGTCGGGCGACCAGGAGGGAGACAGATTCATGCCACCAAAGCGTGCAAAACTGACGAGGCGATTGAGATCGAAGGAATACATCAGAATTTCCCAGCCGCTCTTGGTGGCGGAACTGAAGGCGAGGCGGGAGCCATCGGGAGAAATTCGCGGCGATAGGGAAATGCTGCCTAGATGCGTGACCTGCTGCTGGTTGGCGCCGTCGTAATCCATCATCCAGATTTCTTTGTGGCCGGTGCGATCGCTGACGAAATAAATTTTGCTTTCGGCAATGCCGGGGATTCCGCCGCCCAGGCGAAAGATAATTTCATCGGCGAACTTGTGCGCGATGAGGCGGACAGCATCGTCGGTCGCAGAATCGCTGTATTGCTTGCCTAAGACCTGCGGCGAGGCGGGATTCTTGAGGTCATAGAGCCAGCCCTGCACCATGACCTTGTCGGCGGTTGCGCCCAGATTGCCGAAGGCGAGCATGGAGGCTTCGGGCGGAGGCGACGACCAGTCCGCGAATTTTACCTCGGTGGGTTGCGAGGGCGTTTGCAAGGGATAAAAACTTTTCGAGACGAGGAAGAAAATTCCGGCATTGTCGAGGTCGTTCCAGAGCGTGCTGTTGAAGGTTTTGAGCAGGTCGGTGTTTTTGGCGTCGGCGGTGGAGGGTTTGAAGTCAGGGGCGGCGACGCGAACTTTTTCGACACCGAGGCCGGTACCGGTGCGAATCCAGTCTTGTGCCGAACTGGAGGCGGCCAGCGCGAAGAGTATGGCGACGACGAAAAGCGACTGGCGGCCAAGCTGGGATTTATGTTCGTGGCGCGACGTAATCCCCTTGCCGAACGAGCGAATTTGCTCGTCGTTAGTAGGATGTGGAATGGGGGGTATCGCGTTGCTCAATTTTCACTCCCTTTAAAACAACCGACGAAAATGACAAAGCTACAAAACGCGAACCACTTATCTCTTGTAATCGAACCAAAATTCTACCGAAACTCGGTTGCCGGAATATTCCGGGGGCAAAGGGCCGAATGTGTCGATGCGTTGAACAGCACGCATGGCCGAGATGTCGAGCGAAGGCACGCCGCTGGACTGCTCGATCTGCACGTTGGACGGATGCCCATCGCGGGCAATGTCAAAAGTCACGTAGACGCGATTGGCCTCGTGGATCGTCGGATCGACCTCGTACTTTAACCAATTCTCCGATACCTTGCGCTGCACCGCTTGTACGTACCATGAGAAACGGCTGCCGAAATCGCCGCCGCCGCCGGTGAAACCGAATCCGCCTTTGGCGCCGCCTGCGCTGAACATGGCATAGGGGCCGCTGACCGGTCCGCCTTCGCCGTAGGGAATCTGGTTGGACTCCGGCGGCTGCGCTTCGGGCTTACGCTGCGTTGCTGTGGTCTGCGGCTTCTTCCTCAGCTTCGTATCCTTGTCGGGGATCGGAATCGCCTCGGGTTCTTTTTCCTCCACCTTCGGTTGCGACTGCGACAGACCCTTGGATTCCGTGGCGAGCACATTGTTTGTCTGCTGCTCGCTGGCGGGCAAAGGAACCGAATTCACGAGTGTGGCGCCCATGGCATCGCCGCCTCCGCCGCTGCCCCAGCCTTGACCGTGAATGCCGGTAATGAATGTGGCCCAGAGCAGGACGAAGGCGCTGGCGGCAACGTGCAGCGTGGCCGACCAGGCGAGCGGACGGCGGAGACCATCGTGTTCGAGGACATTAGTGTTTGCCATGCGCGTCAATGGGCTGAGTAACAATGCTCACGTTGCCGATGCCTGCCTGTTTGATGGCGTCCATCACGGTGGCGAACGCGCCGAACGGGACGTCTTCGTCCGAGCGCAGGTAGATAGCCTGATGGCGCGGGTCGCGAATGCGCTGCTTGAGGGCGGGCGCGATCTGGTTGATGTTGATGGGATCGTTGCCCAGAAAGACGCGCTGCGACTTGTCGATGCTGATCACGAGACGCTCCTCGGTGATCTCCTTGACGGTGCGCGTGTGCGGCACATTGACTTCGATGCCGGACTGGAGAACGGGCGCGGTCACCATAAATATGATGAGGAGGACGAGGACAACGTCTACGAGCGGAGTGATATTGATGTCGGCGAGCGCGGTCTGCGTGCGTCCGTTGGGAGCGGTGAAGGCCATCAGCGGCGAACCTCGCTGACCGGTTGCGCGTTTCCCTGCGGCGGCGATTGGCGCTCAACCATGTTGAGCATCTCGAGGGCGAAGTCGTCATTGCGCGAGGCGAACTCGCGGATGGAGCCGATGATCAGGTTGTAGGCGATAACCGCGGGAATAGCAGCGGCCAAACCTGCGGCGGTGGTGATGAGGGCTTCGGAGATCCCGGGAGCGACGGCGCGCAAGGTGGCCGCGCCCGCGGTGCCGAGGCCGTGGAAGGCGTCGATGATTCCCCAGACGGTTCCGAACAGGCCGATGAAAGGCGTGACAGCGCCGGTGATGGCGAGCCAGGGAACGTTGCGCTCGAAGCGCGTGATCTCTTCCGAGGATGCGATCTGCATGGCACGCTGGATTGCGACCGGGTTGTGAATTCCGCCGGTTGTGCCCATCTGGCGCTTGAACTCGGCGATTGCGCCGTCAAGGACGCCAACTAACGGGCTGGGACGGAACTGCTCGGCGACCGAGACGACATCCTGAAGGCGTTGCGCCTTGCGGAAGGCGCGGACAAAACGCTCACTTTGCGAGCGAGCGCGGCGCAGAACGCGCCACTTGGAAAGGATGACGGCCCAGGAAAAGACGCTGAAGGCGAGCAGTATGACCAGAACGCTTTTGGCGACTGCACCGGTTTGAAGGACGAGATCGACTATTTCGCCGCCGACGAAGGATAAGAGGAGGGAGGACAAGTGCATTGATGGTCTGCAAAACCCCTATGAGAATTATAGACCTATCAGTGCGAGGACCGAGTTGAGGTATCGGATCGGTCAATGAGGAATTGGCGGTAGGAGTTCGTGCGGCAGCTTGGCGCAGAATCGCGGTGAGTATTCATGGTATGCTGCGCGTGAAATGTGGATTGCGGTGAAGTAAGGTCGAAGGCAAAATGCCGCGGACAAGAGTGTCCGCGACACCAACCGAGGAACATTTGTGCTCACTGAACTGCGGCTGGAGAACTACGCGGTGATCGACAACGCGGTGATCGAGTTCGCGGCTGGGTTGAACCTGCTGACGGGGGAAACGGGCGCGGGGAAGTCGATCCTGATCGATGCGCTGGGATTGCTGCTGGGGGAGAAGGCTTCCGCGGAGGTGATTCGCGCGGGCGCGGAACGAGCGGTTGTGATGGGCGTGTTCGAGAGCGAAGGCGCGGCGAAAAAGGCGATTGAAGGGATTCTGGAGACAAATGGGCTGGACGCGGATTGGGGCGATGGATCATCCGGCGATGGATCATGGGGCGATGGATCGCTGATTCTGCGGCGCGAGATTGCGGCGGGTGGAAAAGGACGCGTGTTCATCAATAATCAGCCTGCGACTGTGGCTGTGTTGAAGGTACTGGCGCCGCATTTGGGAGTGATCCACGCGCAGACCGAGTCGATTGCGCACTTCGATGCGGCCGCGCGACAGAACTTGCTGGATGCTTATGCTGGAATTGAGTTGGAGGAAGTTGCGGAGGCTTTTGCCGGCTGGAAGGCAATTCGGGCGCGGATTGCGGAGCTGGAGCGGGATGAGCAGGATCGGATGCGATTGCTGGACCTGTGGAGCTTTCAGGCGCGCGAGATTGACGAGGCGCGGCTGAGTGCGGAAGAAGACGAGCAACTGGAAGCCGAGAAGTTGGTGCTGGCGAACGCGGAGAAGATTTACGGCGCGGCGATGAATGCGTTCGATCTGTTGTATGAGGGGAATGCTTCGACTTCGTCGAGCCTGCGCGCGGCGCAGAAACACATCGAGGAGCTTGCGCGCTACGAGCCGAAGTTTCAAGAGGCGCTCGCGGCGCTGGAATCGGCGCGCATCAGCGTGGAAGATGTGGGCGCGACTTTGCGCGATTATGCGGGCGGAATTCACGCGTCTCCGGAAAGGCTGGCTGAGATTGAGGAGCGATTGGCGCTGCTTGACCGGCTGAAGCGGAAATATGGGCCGCGACTTGAGCAGGTGATTGCGTTTGGGGAAGATGTTCGGCGGAAGCTTGCGGAGGTGGAGAATAAAGATCAGGTGCTCGCGGAACTGCGCGCGGAGCAGGCGATTGCGGCGGAACGCTATAAGAAGGCCGCGCGCGGCGTTTCGCGCAGGCGGAACGAGGCGGCGCGAAAGCTGGAGAAGACAGTCGAAGCGGAGATTAACGATCTGGCAATGCGCGCGGCGTTCGCGATCGCGGTGGAAGAGAACGATGCGGAAGAACATTGGAGCGCTTCGGGCTTCAATCAGGTGGTTTATCGCATTGCGACGAATACGGGAGAAGCGATGCGGCCGCTGGAACAGATTGCCTCGGGCGGCGAAATGTCGCGCGTGATGCTGGCCTTGAAGGCGAGCGTGGAAGCGGGCGCGAATCTGGCGGGACGAAAGAGAATTTCCGCAGGGCAGCGTACGCTCGTGTTCGACGAAATCGATACGGGCATTGGCGGCCGGGCTGCGGAAGCGGTCGGGAAAAAACTCAAGGCGCTCGCGAAAGGGAACCAGGTGCTTTGCGTGACGCACCTGCCGCAGATTGCGACGTTTGCCGACCATCATTACCTAATCGAAAAGCGGATAGCGTCCGGGCGGACCAAAACCACGGTTCGGCAAGTCACGGGCGAGGAGCGGACCGAAGAAGTGGCGCGCATGCTATCCGGCGCGAAGCTGACGGATACTTCGCGCAAGCATGCAGAGCAGATGATTCGGGCGAATGGATAGCGAGTTGCGAGCCGCGAGCTTCGAGCCTGATGCGGTCGTTGGTCGTTTGTCGTTGGTCGTTAGGATATGGTCGTCCCAGTCGGTGGTTGTTCGCCGGGACCTTGCTTTTGCCTTTTCGCGGCCTTTTCATCCCGTCTGATCTGTCAGGCATGCGCCCGGGCTGTATCCACCCATTGACTTAGCTAAGTAAAGTTAGCTAACATTTCTTCATGGAAACCGTCACCATCCACAAGGCCAAAACCGAGCTTTCGCGGCTGATTGAGCGGGTTTGCCGGGGGGAGGAGATCGTGATCGCCCGGGGAAAGAAGCCGGTGGTGCGGCTGGTGGCGGTTGAGGACGCGACGGGCCAGCGGAAGCCGGGCGCCTTGCGGGGCAAGCTGAAGGTTGGGCCAGAGTTCTTCGAGCCGCTGCCTCCGGAAGAACTTGAGGCTTGGGAACGATAAGGTGCGACTGCTGCTGGACACACACACGTTGCTCTGGTGGTTGAGCGACGATCGCGCGCTGCCGGCGTCGTGCAAGAGACTGATTGCGCAATCCGGAGGCAGCACGTTTGTGAGCGCGGTTTCAGCCTGGGAGATCGCGACGAAGTTTCGATTGGGAAAGCTGCCGAGCGCTTCGGAGTTGGTGCAAGATTTTGGAGGTTACCTGGAGCGGGATCGTTTCCTGAGCCTGCCCGTGTCTCGGGAGCACGGGATTCGGGCGGGGCTGCTGCCGGGGCCGCTGAGGGATCCATTTGACCGCATGCTGATTGCGCAGGCGGAGATTGAGGGATTGGCGCTGGTCAGCAACGAGAAGGTCTTTGACCAGTACGGAGCGCGGCGGGTGTGGTGAAATGCTGGCGGCAGCAGGCGGCGCCCTTTCTCCGGTGGCTGTCTTAATTCCAATTCCGGTGCTAATCCTCGCTGCTGCAAAGGCTTACGTTGACCGTGGCTGCCTTTTTCGATACCCTTTGATTAACTTTTAAAGCATCTTTATTGGGCTGGCGGTACCCTAATAAGGGAGTGGTCGGGGACGGGGTGGAGGGGAGTAGATTCCTCGCTCGTTCTCGCCGCTGGCGCGGCTGCGAACGGCTCGGAATGACAAGGGGTGGGGGATGGCATTGTTGGAAAGTAAACGGACGGTTGAGGGGAAGCACTTATTGTCGGAGAAGCAGGGGTCGTCGGGGAAGCAGCTTTTGCTGCTGAAGCCGCGGGGGTTTTGCGCGGGGGTGGTGCGGGCGATCGATATTGTGCGGATTGCGCTGGAGGCATTTGGGCCTCCGATCTATGTGCGCAAAGAGATCGTACACAACCGGTTTGTTGTCGAGGAATTGCAGCATAAGGGCGCAATTTTTGTGGATTCGGTGGACGAGGTGCCGGAGGGCGAGCGGGTGATTTATAGCGCGCACGGCGTGTCTCCGGAGGTGCGGGAGAACTCGAAGCTGCGCAAACTGCGGGTGATCGATGCGACTTGTCCGCTGGTCACGAAGGTACACGTGGAGGCGGTGAAGTTTGCCAAGGAAGGGTATTCGCTGATTTTGATTGGGCACCGCGATCATGACGAGGTGATTGGGACGCTGGGCGAGGCGCCGGCGGTGACGCAGGTGGTGGGGTCTCCGCAGGAAGTGGCGGCGGTGACGCTGCCGGATCCGAACCGGGTGGCGTATTTGACGCAGACCACGTTGAGCCTGGATGAGACGCGGGACATTATTGCGGCGCTGCGGCGGAGGTTTCCGAACATCAAAGGACCGGCCGCGCAGGATATTTGCTATGCCACGGAGAACCGGCAGGTGGCGGTCAAGCACGTGGCGTCGGACGCGGATTTGCTGCTGGTGGTGGGGTCGGATAACAGCTCGAACTCGAAGCGGCTGGTGGAAGTGGCGAGGAGTTTGGGCACCGAGGCGCATCTAATCGATAATTACAGCAACATTCGAGCGGAGTGGCTGAAGGATGTGCGGACAGTGGCGCTGACCGCGGGCGCGTCGGCTCCTGAGCATTTGGTGCGCGAGGTCGTGGAGTTTTTGACCGGCAAGGGATTTGGCGACGTGCAGGAACTGGAGATCATGCCGGAGAACGTGCGGTTTGGATTGCCTCCGGAGATTGTGGAGACGATTGCGGCGGCGCCGGTGGCGGGGGTGTAGGCGCGGGGCCAGCGGTGGCGAGGGCCCTCGCGAGAGCCGGAGGGACGCCGGCGCTACAGGAAAGCGCGATTAGAATTTTCAGGAGTTGGAATGGACGAATCTTCCTCCCCTTATAGTTCGAGTTCTTCTTACAATTCGGGTTCGGCGAGTTCGGTTCCGGCTAATTCGGCTTCGGGGCCGCGGGCGGGCATGCCAACTGCCGGTGCGCTGGGAAATCCACAAATGCGGTTTGGAAAAATTGACGACTTGGTGAGCCGGGTTGCGGTCGCGGTGGATGCGGCGCGCAAATTTTTGTTCTCGCAACAGCACGAAGAAGGGTATTGGTGCGGCGAGCTCGAGGCCGACACGACGCTGGAGTCGGACTACATTTTGCTGCACGCGCTGCTGGGGACGGGGAATGCGGAGCGGTTGGCGAAGGCGGCGCAGTACATCGTCAATCATCAGAATGAAGATGGCGGGTGGAGCATTTATGCGGCGGGGCCGTCGAACGTCTCGGCGTCGGTGAAGGCGTATTTTGGGCTGAAGCTGGCGGGATATAAAACGGACCATCCGGTGCTGGCGCGGGCGCGGAAGAAGATTCTGGAAATGGGCGGAGTGACCGAGGTCAACACCTTTACCAAGATTTATCTTTGTTTTTTTGGGCAGTACGATTATGACGCGGTGCCGGCGGTGCCGCCGGAGATCGTGCTTTTTCCGAACTGGTTCTGGTTCAACATCTACGAAATTTCTTCCTGGTCGCGGGCGATTCTGGTGCCGCTTTCGATTGCGTACGCGAAAAAGCCGTTCAAGAAAATTCCCGACGAGATGGGCGTGGAAGAGCTGTTTGTGAGTGGGCGCGACAAGTCGCGTATGCATCTGCATTGGGCCAAGAAACGCATTTCGTGGCGAAATTTCTTTCTGGTGATTGACCGGGTGGTGCACTGGTTTGAGGCGGTGCATGTGCGGCCGCTGCGCTCGATGGCGCTGCGGAGCGCCGAAAAATGGATGCTGGAACGCTTTGAGATGAGCGACGGGCTGGGCGCGATTTATCCGTCGATGATGAATGCGATTATCGCGCTGCGGTGCCTGGGGTATTCGCTGGACGATCCGCAGGTGATTCGCGCGATGGACGAGTTTGAAAAGCTGGGGATCGACGAGGGCGATACGTTCCGCATGCAGCCCTGCATGTCTCCGGTGTGGGACGCGGCGTATGCGTTGTTTGCGCTGGGAGAGGCGGGAGTGCCGGCGACGGATCCGCGACTGGTGAAGTGCGCGGACTGGATTTTGCAGAAGCAGGTGCGGAAGCCGGGCGACTGGAAGGTGAAAAATCCGAAAGGCGAGCCGGGCGGATGGTATTTCGAATTCAATAACGAGTTTTATCCGGATGTGGACGACAGCGCGATGGTGTGCCTGGCGCTGAGCCGCGTGGAGCATCCGAACGGGCGATACCAGCGGGAGTCAGTGCAGCGAGCGATTGACTGGATTTTGTCGATGCAGTGTAAGAACGGCGGCTGGGCATCGTTCGACAAGGACAATGACCGGATGGTGTTTCAGTATGTGCCGTTCGCCGATCACAACGCGATGCTCGATCCGCCGACGGTGGATATTACAGGGAGAATTCTGGAGTGCCTGGCGACGTATGGGATTGATCAGAGCCATCCGGCGGTGAAGAAGGCGATCCAGTTTATCCGCGACGAGCAGGAGGCGGATGGTTGCTGGTTTGGACGCTGGGCGGTGAACTACATTTATGGGACGGCGCTGGTGCTGCGCGGGCTGGAAGCGATGGGAGTGGAGCGGAACGAGCCGATGATCCAGCAGGCGGCGGAGTGGCTGCGCATGGTGCAGAACGCGGACGGCGGCTGGGGCGAAACGGTGGGGTCGTATGACGATCCGAATCTGCGCGGGCAGGGCGAGAGCACGGCGTCGCAAACGGCGTGGGCGATCATGGGATTGCTGGCGGTGGGCGACACGCGAAGCGAGTGCGTGGCACGCGGCGTTGCGTATTTGCTGAAGACGCAGAAAAAAGATGGGGCTTGGGATGAGGCGTTCTTTACGGGAACGGGATTTCCGCGAGTGTTTTATTTGAAGTATCACTTATACCGGCAGTATTTCCCGCTGATCGCGCTGACGACGTATGCGAAGGTGATGGCGGAGAAGAGCTAGTTCTCAGTTGTCAGTTTTCAGTTCTCAGTAAAACCTGGCCGTGGCTACGCAGAGATTCGCGATTCACGTTTTTTACTGAGAACTGATAACTGAGAGCTGAGAACTGGGTTTGAAAGCATTTGTCACTGGCGCAACGGGATTTCTGGGAAGTCATGTGGCCCGAGCTCTGGCTGCCGAGGGAGCGGAGTTGCGGCTGCTGGTGCGGGCCTCGAGCGATCTGCGAAATATTGCCGACCTGAATGCCGAGCGCGCACTGGGAGACTTGCGCGATCCGGGTTCGATCGAGAAGGCGATGTCGGACTGCGAAGTTGTTTTTCATGTCGCGGCCGACTACCGGCTCTGGGTGCGCGATCCGCGGGAGATGTACCGGTCGAACGTAGAGGGCACGCGGGCGCTGCTGGGGGCGGCTCGGAAGCAGGGCGTGCGGCGCGTGGTGTATACGTCGAGCGTGGCCACGATGGGATTCGGGCGAAACGGGCACGCGGGTGGGCATTCGGCGGGCCGGCATTTGGCAGGATCTTATTTGGCGGACCGGCGTTTGACGGATGAAGATAGTCCGGTGGCGCTGACGCAGATGATTGGGCATTACAAGCGTTCGAAGTTTATGGCCGAGCAGGTGGCGATAGAGGCGGCAAGGGCGGGGCAGGATGTGGTGATTGTGAATCCGACGACGCCGATCGGGGAACGCGATGTGAAACCGACGCCGACGGGCCGGATCGTGCTGGATTTTCTCAAGCGCAAATTTCCCGCGTATGTGGAAACCGGATTGAATCTGGTAGACGCGACGGAGTGCGCGCGGGGGCACATTCAGGCGCTCGAAAAAGGGAAGAGCGGCGAGCGGTACATTCTGGGCGGCGAAAATTTGACGCTGAAGGAAATTCTGGACCGGCTGGCGGCGATTACGGGGCTGAAGTCGCCGAAGGTGAAGTTGCCGTATGTGTTTGCGCTGGCGACGGGCGTGGTGGACGAGATGGTAACCGGGCGACTGCTGGGGCGCGAACCGCGCGCGACGATTGACGCGGTGCGTATGGGACGAAAGATGATGTTTGTGAGTTCAGGGAAGGCGGAGCGGGAACTGGGCTGGCGCGTGATTCCGGTGGATGGAGCGCTGCGGCGGTCGGTGGAGTGGTTCCGGGGGAATGGGTATGTGTAGGGTCGCTTTTATTGCGGCCATGGAAAGAGAAGTGGCGCCCCTGATTCGAAGCTGGAACTTCCGCGAGATCGAGCATGATGGGCGGCGATACAAGTTGTTTGAGTCCGGTGATGCGGTTTTGATTTGCGGCGGGATCGGGGCGCAGGCAGCGCGGCGGGCGACCGAAGCGATGATTCAAGAAACGCGGCCAGGGCGAGTCGTCTCGGTGGGTTTTGCGGGTGCGCTGGATTCGACCTTGCAGGTCGCGGATGTGTTGGAGCCTCGGATCGTGGTGAATGCGGCGGATGGGTCGCGTGTGGATACGCGATCCGGACAGGGAACATTGGTAAGTTACAACGCGGTGGCGAATCGAGAGCAGAAGCAGCGACTGGCGAAGGCGTATGCGTCGGTTGCGGTGGATATGGAAGCGGCGGCGGTGGCCCAGGCGGCGGAGGTTCACGGCGTGGAGTTTGGCGCGCTGAAGGCAGTATCCGACATGACCGACTTTGCCATGCCGCCGGTAGAGAAATTTGTTGGGAGCGACGGGAAGTTTCAGTCGCCGCAATTTGCGGTGCACGTTGCCATGCGGCCGTGGCTCTGGGGACGGACGATTGCGCTGGCGGGAAATTGCACGAAGGCTAGCCGGGCGCTGTGCGAGGCGATTGAAAGTTATTTGGCGCGCGAAAACGCCGTGGTTGAAGTGACAGCTTAGGAGGCATCGGAAGCGCGGGCGAGACGCGCCGGCGCAACAAAACATATGGCTACGGTTGGGACAATAACGGTGGAAAATGAAATTGGGCGGATTCCGGCCACGATGAAGGCGGCGGTGTATCGCGGGATTAACGATGTGCGGCTGGAGGAAGTTGCGGTGCCGGAGATCGGGCCGGGCGAGATGCTGGTGCGGGTGCACACGTGCGGAATCTGCGGAACCGATTTGAAGAAGATTTCGACGGGGTCGCACTCGGCACCGCGCATCTTCGGGCACGAGACTTCGGGCGTGGTCGCCAAAGTCGGCGCGGGAGTCAGGAAGTATGCGGTCGCGGACCGGGTCATGGTGTTCCACCATATTCCGTGCCGCGAATGCTACTACTGCCGGCACAGAACCTTTGCGCAGTGCGCAACCTACAAGAAAGTCGGGTGCACGGCGGGATTTGAGCCGTCGGGGGGCGGATTTTCCGAATACGTGCGGGTGATGGACTGGATTGTGGAGAAAGGGACGGTGCGAATTCCGGACGATGTTTCTTTCGAGCAGGCCTCGTTCGTCGAACCGGCAAATACGTGCATCAAAGGTATTGAGACCCTGCGGCTCGAGCCGGGAGAGACGGTGCTGGTGATGGGGCAGGGTCCGATTGGCATGATCCTGGCGATGCTGGCGAAGCGGGCGGGTGCGTCGGTGGTGACTTCCGATTTGTATCCGGAGAGGCTTACAATGTCTAGAAGCTTCGGCCTAAGCCAAACGATTGACGCGTCGAACTCGGACGTGGGAAAGACCGTGCGCGAAATGACGGAAGGCCGCGGGGCCGATGCGGTGATATTGGCGGTAGGTGGAAGCGGTCTGATACGCCCGGCGATGGACGCGGCGCGTCCTGGCGGGCGGATATTGCTGTTTGCGCAAACGACGCGCGGCGAAGTGACGATTGATCCGGCGGCGGTTTGCGTGGATGAGAAGACATTATTGGGCTCATATAGTGCATCTGTGGATTTGCAGGAGGAATCGGTACGGTTTGTGATGAACCGGGAAATGGATCTGGAACGGCTGATCAGCCATCGTTTTCGGTTGGAACAGAGCGTGGAAGCGCTCGAACTGGCAGCCCATCCCCGGCGGGATTCGATGAAGATCGCGATCCAGCCGGGAAGCGCATGGGACTCCGGCACGCGGGTTATGGCATGACGGACTGGGGCGCACGGGGAAGGACATCAACTGTGAACAGCAAGATGACGGCGGCAGTCCTGTACGGCAAGGAAGACATCAAGATTGAGCGCGTGCCGATACCGCGCGTGGGCGACGGGGAAGTGCTGGTGAAGGTGCATGTGGCGCTGACCTGCGGCACGGATTTGAAGGTGTATCAGCGGGGATACCATGCGCGGATGATTGTGCCGCCGGCGCTGTTCGGCCACGAATTGGCGGGGACGATCGAGCAGGTGGGCGAGGGAGTGCGGGGGTTCCGCAAGGGGATGCGGGTGGTGGCGCTGAATTCTGCGCCCTGCGGGAAGTGCTTCTATTGCTCGAAGCACCAGGGAAATCTTTGCGAAGACCTGCTGTTCAATAATGGCGCGTACGCGGAGTACATCCGGATTCCGCGGCGGATTGTCGAGTCGAACATGCTGGTGGTTCCGGCGCATGTGAGCTTTGAAGACGCGGCCATGACCGAGCCGCTGGCTTGCGTGCTGCGCGGGCTGCACGAGACGGGCGTGGAGATTGGCGATACAGTCGCAGTGATTGGCGGCGGTCCGATTGGCCTGATGTTTGTGCAGGTGGCGAAGGCGATTGGGTGCAATGTGATCGCGGTGGTGAAGCGCGATTCGCAGGTGTCGCTGGCGCGGCGCAAGGGAGCGCACGAGGTGGTGCAGATCGGGCAGGCGAAGGATCCGATTGAGGCGGTGCGCGAGCTGAGTCCCGAGCGGCGGGGCGCGGATGTGGTGATAGAAGCCGTGGGGCGGCCAGAAGCGTGGGAGTGGGCGGTGCAGATGGTGCGCAAAGGCGGCACGGTAAACTTTTTCGGCGGCTGCGCGGCGGGAACGAAGGTGCAGCTCGACACGAACCGGCTGCACTATTCGGAGGTTACGCTGAAGGCGACGTTCCACCATACGCCGGAGTCGGTGCGGCGCGCGTTTGGATTGATCGCGGAGAAGAAAGTGCGCGGGACGGATTACATTACGGGCGAGGCGCCGCTATCGCGGTTGCACGATGTTCTGCGCCACATGCTGAATCGCAACGGGGATATCAAGACCGCGATTATTCCCGGGCATTGAAATCGAATCCACGAAGGGCACGAAGGAACACGAAGGTTAGAAGAATTCACACTTACTCTCCTTCGCGGTCCTCTGTGTCCTTTGTGGTTTAAGCGTGAGTAAACTGAGTGGCGATGGCTTTGAAAAATGACGAAATGCTGAGCGCGGCTGCCGATTGGGAAAATCTGCCGGCGGAGTATGCGATTCCGGAACGTGCGCCGTCGATGGAAGAGGCGCGCGAATATTGCCGGCGGCTGGCGCGCTCGCACTACGAAAATTTTTCGGTCGCATCGTGGTTTTTGCCTGCGCATCTTCGGCAGCATTTTTTTAATGTGTATGCGTATTGCCGGATCTCCGACGATCTGGGCGATGAGGTAGGCGATACGGCGGCGTCTCTGCGACTGTTGGACATGTGGGAGACGGAGTTGAACGCGTGCTATGAGGGGCGGGCACGGCATCCGGTGTTTGTGGCGCTGGCCGAGACGGTGACCGAGTTCGAGATTCCCAAGCATGAGTTCGCGGATTTGCTGACGGCATTCCGGCAGGACCAGCGCGTGGGACGGTACGAGACGTTTGACGATGTGCTGGGCTACTGCCGCTATTCGGCGAATCCGGTTGGGCACCTGGTGCTGTACCTGGGACGGTATCGGGACGAGGAGAGGCAGCGGTTTTCGGATTACACGTGCACGGCGCTGCAGTTGGCGAATTTCTGGCAGGATGTGAGCCGCGACTATGAGAAGGGACGCATTTATCTTCCGCTCGAAGATTTGCGGAGATTTGGCGTGAGGGAGGAAGCGATTCGCGACGGAAAAAATTCAGCCCAATTTTGCGAGATGATGCGGTTTGAAGTGGCGCGGACGCGGGAGTGGTTTACGCAGGGATTGCCGCTGGTGAAGAAGGTGGAGCGCAAGCTGGCAATTGATATCGAGCTATTCAGCCGTGGCGGACAGGAAGTTTTGCAGGCAATTGAGCGGCAGGGCTATGCTGTGCTGAGCCGCCGGCCGTCGATTTCGAAGGCGCGCAAGCTGGCGCTGGTGGCGCGCGCGGCCGTTGGGAAGCTGCGATGAGCACGGTAGCGCAAAATCCGCCAGCGCAGTTTGCGCCGACGCGTTCGCAACTCAACGTGGCGTATTCGGTGTGCCGGCACATTGCGCGGTCGGCCGCGAAGAATTTCTATTATGGCTTCGTGGTATTTCCGGCGCGAAAGCGGAACGCGCTGGCGGCTGTGTATGCGTTTATGCGGCGATGCGACGACATTGCTGACGAAGGGACGCTGAGTGTTGTCGATCGGCGACAGAAGTTGACGGAGTGGCTGGATCGAGCGCACCGTGCTTTCGCCGGACAACCGACGGACGATCCGGTGCTGATGGCGCTGACGGATGCGCAGCGGTCGTATCAAATTCCCATTGGACTGCTGGACCAGCTTGCGTATGGGACGGCGGCGGATTTGGAGCCCGGTGAGGAGCAGGAGAATTTTCAAGCGCCAAAAATCGGGGCTGGCGCGGCCGCCACGAGAGTGGGCCGCGGGCCTGCGCTGGTGGCGCGCTACCGGACGTTCGAGGAGTTGCGGCAGTACTGCTACGGCGTGGCGTCTGTGGTGGGACTGGTGTGCATCAGGATTTTCGGCTATCGCGATCCAGCGGCTGAAGCGCTGGCCGAACGGGTGGGTCTGGCATTTCAGTTGACCAACATTATTCGGGACGTGAAAGAAGACGCCGCCATGGGCCGGGTTTATTTGCCGGAGGAAGATCTGCTGCAATGCGGGCTGCTGGTGGGCGATTTGGCGGCGCCGGAAATTTCGCGGTTTCGGCCGGTGCTGGCGCTGGAGGCGGACCGGGCGCGGGACTGCTACCGGGCGGGAGAAGAGTTGATTCCGCTGGTGAGCGAGGACAGCCAACCCGGGTTGTGGGTTCTGATTACGATTTACCGGCGTCTGCTCGAAAAAATTGCAGCCAACGATTATGACGTGTTCGGGAAACGCGTGCGATTGACGGTCCCGGAAAAGCTGGGCGTGCTGGCGCGGGGAATGGGGAAACGGCTGCTGTGAGGCCGCCGTCTTGGCTGGATTGAACGGATTCCCACTCACAGTCCATACATAAATTTCTTCCATGCACAAAAATTCAGTAGCAATTGCTGGCGGCGGCTTGGCGGGATTAGCGGCTGGGTGCGGGCTGGCGGACGCGGGATTTCGCGTGACCGTGTTCGAGCGCCGTCCGTACCTGGGCGGGCGCGCGTCTTCGTATCAGCATCCGGGCACGGGAGAAGTCGTGGATAACTGCCAGCATGTGCTGCTGGGTTGCTGCACGAATCTCATCGACTTTTACCGGCGCACGGGAGTTGAAGAGCGCATTCGCTGGTATGACAAGCTGACATTTCTGGAGCCGGGCGGACGTCGGTCGGAGATTGCGCCGTCGTGGCTGCCAGCGCCGCTGCACACGGCACCGTCATTTTTGCGGGCGGCGTGCCTCGGCCTGGCGGACAAAGTTGCGATCAGCCGTGCGCTGATGGCGCTGGCTCCGGCGCTGCCCGCGGATCGCGGAGAGACGTTTCTCGATTGGTTGCGGCGGCATGGACAGACCGCGAAGGCGATTGACCGCTTCTGGAAGACGATTCTGGTGAGCGCGCTGAATGAGGATCTGGATCGCGTCTCCGTGCCATACGCGGCGCAAGTGGTGCGGGAATCGTTTTTGAAGTCAGCGGCGGCGGGGCGAATGGGAATTCCGATGGTGCCGCTGACCGAGTTGTACGGCGCGGCGGGAGATTATATTCGCGCGCGTGGCGGAGAGATACGATATCGCGCGGGCGTGGACTCCTTCAGGGAGCAGGATTCGGCGGTCGGCGTGAGGACGAATGAGGGGGAGGAGAATTTCGATTATCTGGTCACGGCAGTTTCGTTCGATGTGCTGGCGCGGATTTTGCCGGCGGATGGCGAAGGCGCAAAGCTCTCCGCAATTTTGAAGCAATTCACAAGCTCGCCGATCACCGGGATTCATTTGTGGTTTGACCGGGAGATCAGCGATCTGGATCATGCGGTGTTGCTTGACCGGACGATTCAGTGGATGTTTCACAAGTCGCGGCTGATTGAAGCGCGGGAGAAGGGAAGCGGAAGCTATGTCGAACTGGTGGTGAGCTGCTCGCGAAGTTTGGTGGAAAAATCGAAAGCCGAAATTGTCGAGATGGCGGTGCGAGAGGCGCAGGAATTTTTTCCGGAGGCGAGGACGGCGAAGCTGGTGAAGTCTACGGTGATCAAGGAAGTGAATGCGACATATTCGCCGGGGCCGGGGATTGACGAGCATCGGCCGAAACCACAGACGGCATGGCCGCGCGTGTTTTTGGCCGGCGACTGGATCGCAACCGGATGGCCGGCGACGATGGAGGGCGCGGTGCGAAGCGGGTACCTGGCGGCCGAGGCGGTGGCGCGGCAGGCTGGCGTGGGCGGGAAGTTCCTGGCGGCAGATTTACCGGCTACGGGGCTAATGACGATGTTTTCGTAGGGAAACCCCAGACAGCAAGCCGCAAGCTCTCAACTCTCAGCAAGACCGGTTTTCCTGAGAGCTTGGCGCTGCGAACTGAGGAAGCGCGCAGTTCACAAGCAAATTTGTTACTTCGGTTTAAGGTCCTGATTACTTGCTGTTGCTCACAAGTGCACCGACCCTGAAGGTTGGCGGCGGAACGCACGATGGTATAGGAATGGAGGCCCAAGAGGACGGAGATGAACGTCGCCGGAGCCCTCGCTTTAACTGCGGCGGAGAAGCCCGCATCAGTTGCCTGCCATCGAATGGCGTCTTCGTTTCGGGGCGGCTGCGCAATTTAAGCGCGGGCGGAATATGTGTGGATGTGCCGCAACCGCTGGACCTGGGGGCGCGCGCGGAGCTCGTGCTGAGCGTGAATGCGGCCAAGTTCCGGACGCTTGGACTGGTAAAGAGCATGCTGGGAGACTCGCGCGCTTGCATGGAATTCATTCAGGTGAGCCCGAGCGGGCAAGTAGTATTGGCCGACCTGGTCGCCCAATTCGCGCGGTTGCAGGGCGTGCTCAAGAAGCTGCGCTCGGACCGCACGGAGCGGGCGCCAGAGGTCTGGCGCCAGTTACAGGAAGCGGGGTTGAGCCGGCTGCTTTTCGATAAGAGTTGGGGCCCGGTCCTGAAAGCGCCGGAGGGCGAGCGCGGCGATCAGGAGGCCGGGGAGACCGCAACCATGGTGCCGGTGTTGATCAACGTCGATCTATTCGCCTGATTCGAGCGAGTGCCGACGTACATTCTCATCGTTACATTAAGATACTTACAAGTTGATAATTACATGGCCATGAGGGCGACGCCGGCGGCGACCAGCACGGCGGCGAGCCAGCGGCGGCGGCCCACGCGCTCGTGAAGAAAAATTCGCGCGGCGACGGCGTTGGCGACGAAGGTCAGCGAAGCGGAAGCCGGGACCACGAGGCTGAGGTTTCCCCAGGAAAGTCCGAAGAGCAGGCTGTAAAAAGCGACCGCCATGGCGAGCACTCCGAGAAAGAAAGTTGGAGTGCGGAAGACGCGGCCGATCACGGCCCAAAGCCCGTGGGCGCGCCAGAGTTCTCCGACATCGCCGACGCGCTTCATGGAGAGCGCGAGGAGGACGTCGCCGGTGGTGGCGGCGAGGGTGATGAGCGCGATCGCGGCCCACGCGTAGAGTTCGCTCATCGGTTGGCTTCCTTCTGCGAAATTATGTTGGGCTGATATCGAGTGGGGCCTGCGGGTTGGGCGGCAGGCAGGTCGCGTCGCGTTGTTAAAGAAGGACCGCCGGCCACCACGCCAACGCCGACGGCGATTAGCGCGATGCCCAGCCAGCGCGCGGGCGAAACCACTTCGTGAAATCCGATGCGGGCGATGAGTGCGACCAGCACATAGCCGAGCGAGGTGGCGGGCAATACGTAAGTGAGGTCGGCCCAGGAGAGCGCCGACATGTACGATGCGAAGTAGGCAAGAAGCAGCAGGATTCCGATGGTGACCCAGGGATTGAGAATGGCGAGGAGAAGTCCGGAGACATTATGCAGAGAAATGCCGCCGAGCTGCTTCATACCGCGGGCGAGCAGGGAGTCACCGACGGTGCTGAAGACCGTAATGCCGGCGATGACGAGGTATTTGCGGAAGGTCACTGGAAAATTATTTCGCGAGTGGAGTCAGAGCATTGGGTCATTAGAGATTGAAACGTTGAATCATTGCAGTATTGAGGCATTTTGAGACCCAAGAGTCAATGGCCCCGAACGACTCAACGCCGCAATCATCCAATGCCTCAATTCAATGATTCAACGCCGTAAGCTAAGTCCAGAGTCTGCCTCAGGCTTTGGCCGGCTCCGGGGCCGGGGCTTCTTCCTTGCGTTTGTCCTTGACCCACTTGTGGCGCTGGGCGCGGAGTTTGAGGAAAGTGCGCGCTTCTTTGTAGAGGCGTTTACGCTCGGCGTTGTTGAAGAAGGCTTTCCTCAAAATGCGGAAGGCGGCCTTGGGGCGGAAATAATATTCGTCGTAGAAGTGGTGGACGGCTTCGAGCACTTCGGCGGCGGGCAGACCGGGATATTCGATCTGCACCATCTGGTGGCCGGCGTCGTCGACCATTTTTGTTTCGGCGGTCATGAAGCCGTTCTTCACGGCGTACTCGTGCAATTCAGTGCCGGGATAGGCGTGCGCGACAGAGACCTGGATGGTTTCGACATCGAGTTCTTTTGCGAACTTGATGGTGTTCTTGATGGTCTCGCGCGTTTCGCCGGGCAGGCCGAGGATGAAATCGCCGTGTACGACGAGGCCGAGCTTGTGGCAGTCCTTGGTGAACTGGCGGGCACGCTCGACGGTTGCGCCCTTCTTGATATTTTTGAGAATCTGCTGATCGCCGGACTCGTAGCCGACGATGAGCAGGCGGCAGCCCGCTTCCTTCATGGCCTTGAGCGTTTCGAAGTCGGTGGTGACGCGCGACGTGCAGGACCAGGTGAGGCCGAGCGGTTTGAGTTTGGCGCAGAGTTCGATGGTGCGCGCCTTCTGGATGTTGAACGTGTCGTCGTCGAAAAAGAATTCCTTCACGTACGGCCAATATTCTTTGGCCTTGGCCATCTCGCGAGCTACGTCGTCGGTGGAGCGCTTGCGCCACGGGTGCCCGCTGAGGGTTTGCGGCCACAGGCAGAAAGTGCACTGGGCGGGGCATCCGCGGGTGGTGTAGAGCGAGACGAAGGGATGAAGTAGAAACGGCACGTTGTAGCGGCGAACGTCGAGGTCGCGGCGATAAATGTCGGTGACGTGCGGCAGCGCGTCGAGATTTTCGATGGTCGGGCGGTCGGGATTGTGCACGACCTGGCCGTTTTTGCGATACGAGATGCCGAGAATTTCCTCAAGCGGCTTGCCCTGGGCGTACTCGACGATGGAGTAGTCGAATTCCTTGCGGCAGATGATATCGATGACAGGCGCTTCTTTCAGCGATTTTTCTGGAAGGACGCTGACATGAGGGCCGACGAAGGCGATCTTAATGTTGGGGTTCGAGTTTTTGATCGCTTCTGCAATGCGGAGGTCGCCCTGGAAGCCGGGAGTGCTGGTGAAGAGCACGAGAAGTTCGTATTCTTTGGCGATGCGGATGGTTTCCTCGGCGGTGACGTGGTGAGGCGGCGCGTCCAGCAGGCGCGCGCCCTCCAGCATGCCGGCCGGGTAAGCGAGCCAGACGGGATACCAGTAGGACTCAATTTCACGCGTGGCAGGCCAGCGTGAACCGGCCCCTCCGTCGAAATTCTCAAAGGAGGGAGGATTTAAGAAGAGTGTCTTCAAAGGCATATCGTTAGTTCCTATTTTAACATTGATGTGCGCGGGAAGACCGCGGAGTAGCTACCAGTCAGGTACGGTTTAGGGCACTGGGGATTGGATGCGGGCGCGGCACAGAAAGGGGCACATTTCGCGATGGCCCGCGCGGACGCCACGAGCCGCGCGACATAGGGATTGGGCCTCACCGGTTGTTCGGATCGCGGCTTATTTTGCGGGTGCGGGCAATGCCCATTTCTCCAAGTCGCCCGTGGCGTGGAGCAGGTTCAAGCGGGCGCGCTGGTATTCGAAGTCGGCATCCTGGTAGAGCAGATAGCGCTCGTTGGCTTGCGCCTCGGCATCGGCTAGCTCGTGGTAAGTGCCGGTCTGGGCCTGAATGCGAGTTTGCGTGGCCTGGAGATTCGACTGCGCGAGTTGATATTCCAGCAGTGCCACGTCGCGGGCGGCGGCGAGCTGTTCGGCAGCCCGCTGACGTTTCAGGGTCTCCTCAGAAATCTGGTTGTGGGTAGCCTCGGCCTGCTTTTTGGCCTTGAGTGCCTCGAAGTCGGCAGCCTGGGCGCGGGCGCGCTGGCTGGCGTTGAACAAGGGAATGCGGATGGCAACTCCGATGGTGGCATTGTCGGGCTGGAAATGGCTGTAGTAAGTGCTGTAGTTGTTGAACGAGGCAAGGCGCGCATACTGGGCGGAGAAATCGAGAGTTGGGTAGGCGGCGCGATGTTCGGCGGAGGCCCGCATCGACTCGGCAAGCGAGCGCTGTTCGGCGATCTTGATGGCGGGACTCGACGCGACGGCGCTGGTTTGTGATTCGTCTTCGGACGCGAGGGGCGGGAGAGCCGGGATGCTGTCGGGATCGGGCTCGATGGCGGAAACGGGCAGGCCGGTGAGATCGGCGAGATGACGGCGGAGAATGTCGGCGGAGCCGCTGGCCTCGGCCTGGTGAAGCCGGACGCGGGCCGCAGTAAGTTTGGCTTTGTTCAGATCGGTGGCGCTGTCGACGCCATTCTGCACGCGCTCGCTGACGGCCTTAACGAGTTGCTGGGCCTCGGTCTCGTCCTGCTGTAAGCGCGTTGAGCGCGCCTCCCATTTCACGAGTTCGGCGTAGGAGATGGCGACGTCCTGGATGACGACGTTTCGCTGATTCTTTTCCTGAAGCCGGGAGACGCGGACGTCGGCTTTGGCGGCGCCGAGGAACTGCTGCTTGGCAGGATTGAAGACCGAGCTTTGCGCCACGACGGTGACGAGCGACGGAGCGGAGCCCTCGATGGAGAGCGGAAAGCCATAGGTATAGCCCAGGCCGGAGCCGGCCACGAGTTGCGGGATCGCGCTGTTGCGGAGTTCGTGGTAGGAGGCAATGGCGCGCTGAACATCGGCGTCGGCGATGGCCGTGGTGGTGCTGTGCGACAGGGCGAGCCGGATGGCGCGCTCGAGCGACAGGGATTCGGCGGGCGCGACTTGTGCGTATACAAGTAAGACAGCGGGAAGTGCGAACCGGTTTAGAGAGCGCAGCTTTATAGAGCGCAAGCAGCGTGGCAATCGGAGAAGCATCTCGTCACCTCGACGTTGTGAACCACTCGATATCAGCGATGAATTCGGCCGCGACTGCGGCGATGCGGAAATTGTAATCCCCAGCGGGGTAAAGCCTGGATGGAGTGCGCGGGAAGTCAGTGGCACTGACTGGCGAAATATGAAGGCGGGAAAGGGGAGCGAAGATATTTTTCGCTCCTCAGTGAGTAACTCGGTTGAGAGCCTGCTGCGCGAGGCCGAACTGGCGGGCCAGAGAGAGGGAAGTGCGGTATTCGCGCGCGGCGGCCGATTTGTCGCCCTGGCGTTCGTAGATGGTGCCGAGCAGGTAATGCGCCTTGAAAGCCGGCGCCTGCTCGACGGGCCCCGAAGCCAGATAGCGCTGAAGAACCTGGATGGCAAGAGCAGGGTTGCGTCCGGTGCGATATAAGTTTTGCGCGACGTCAACCAGCACGTCAGGCTTGGTAATGGGCGACTCGCTGGCCTTGATGAGCGCGGCCTCCATGTCGTCGAAGCGCTTCTGGTGGCGGAAAAAGAGGGCAAGATCGAGCCATGCCTCCGCGTCGCCATGGCTGACTTCGATCATGGTGCGATATTCGCGCTCAGCCACGTCAGGGGCATTGTTTCGCTCCGCGATGTGGGCGTAAACCCAGTGCTCGAGAAAGGGCGAGGTGGTGCCGAGAATTTTGGCTTGAGCGCGAGCCTTGTCGTGTCCGCCGCCCACCACGCCGGGAGCCTCAAAATAGAATTCGGCAAGATCGGCGCGGGCCTCGACATCATGCGGACTGAGTTCGACGCCGCGCTCGAGTTCCTGACGAGTTTTTCCGGCGAGGCCGGCGGCCGAGAGGAAATTGGCGTGATCGGCTTTTTCTCCGTAGACGTGGCCGAGCCAGCGATGATAACGGCCATTGTTTGGATCGAGCGCGACCGCCTGCTTGCAGGACGATTCGGCGCGATTCAAGTCTCCAACGGCGAGGTAGGCGCGGCAGAGCAGGTTGGCCGACTCAGCGTCAGAGGGCGCCGTGCGGAGCGCGGCGATGGCGTCGTCAATTCTTCCGGCCGTCAATAGGTTCTGGGCGGAGTCTGCGGTGGTGGCCGACAAAGTTGCCAGCGGTAACAATAAAAAAACGAATATCTGAGTAAGACGTTTCATCATGAAACTTAAATTTGTTTTGCAGATGCCTTTCTCAAAATTTCACTTGCGTTCCGTCGGCGATCGGCTTGCCGTTGGTGGAATTGATGGCGATGACATCGTTCGCGGCGAGGCCGCTGGCGATCTCCACTTGCGTGAGGTTGGAGAGGGCGGTCTCGACGCTGCGACGTTTGAGTTGATGACCGACCACGCGCAAGACATAGGGCTTGGAGTCATCCGTGCGCAGCGCCTCACGCGGGATAACGAGCACGTTGGCGTGTTCGGCGGCGATGATGTTGACGCCGACATTCACGTTGGGCAAAAGCTTGAGGTCGTTGTTATCGACGATGCTGGTGATTTCGCCGACATTGCGTGAACCATGCAGTTTGACGGTGGAGGGAATGCCGCTCACCGCCGCCTGCCAAACGCGGCCGGGCACGGCGTCCCAGGTAATCTGAATCGCGTCTCCGGGGGAGAGGCGAGCGACGTCGGGTTCATCGACGAAGGCGCGCACCAGCACTTTTCGAAGGTCGGCGACTTGGAGCAGCAGGTCTCCGCTATTGACGAATCCGCCCTGCTTGGCGGGCAGCGAGTAGACAATGCCGTCGAAGGGGGCGCGGACGTTGGATTTGGCGAGCGTATCCTGCGCGGCATCGTAGGCGGCGTGCGCCTCGTCGCGCTGCGCCTCAACGCGGGCGATCTCGGGATTGGAATAACGCCTGGTCTGTTTTTGCTTCAGAAACTGCAGTTGGGCATCGGCGCGGGCTAGCGTGTTTTCGGCCTCGCGCACCTCGCCTCCCGAGGCGGCCCCGTCCTGCTGGAGCTTTTTGAGCGCATTGAGATTGCGCTGGGCAGACTCGCGATCGGTGCGGGCTTTGACGAGTTGCACGTCGAGGTTCAGCACCTCTTCCTGACTCCCGCCACGCTCGATGGCGGCGAGATCGGCCTGGGCGCCTTTCAGCTGCGTCGCGGCGCGAGCGGCTTGCGTGCGCGCATCGGCGTCATCGAGGACCACCAGCAGTTGACCCTTCTTGACCGCGTCGCCCTCTTTGACAAAAACGCGTTCCACGCTGGTTGCGACCGGGGCGTGCGCTTCAAAATTGTTGACTGGCTCTATTTTGCCGTTGGTGGAAACGAGGCTGCGGATTTCTCCCTGCTGAACTTCGGCAGTGCGAATGGGGACCGTTTCATCGCGGCGCGAGACGACGGCGGCGAGTAGTGCGACCGCCGCCAGGACCGCGAGTGCTGTCCCCCACCAGCGCTTAGGTGGAGATTGCGAACTGTTTCCATTCAATGGCATGCAGGGGAAAGTGCAAGCTTCAATGTATCATTCGCGCGCCGCCGCGGAGCACGTATAAGTGATATTTGGTACTTGCCCTGTTAGATGCGGCGAGAGGTGTTTTTGCGTCAATTTTAGCGGTGAATTGCTGACGAATGTGTCAGGAACTGGGATCAAGTCTCAGGCTTGAGATGCTGGGGAACAGATGTCTTCTACTAGCTCTCGCTGTGATCTGGCCTTAGTCTCTCGATACAATAAGGCATGCCGAAATCGCGCCGCTACACCGATGAACATGCCAGTGCCGGGCTGGACCACAGTTTTCCGGAGATCGAGACGTGGCCCAATCAGTTTCCGGGATATGAGATCGTCGTGGACGATCCGGAGTTTACGTCGGTGTGCCCGAAGACGGGACTGCCGGATTTTGGGACGATCGTCATACGCTACCAACCGGACAAGCGCTGCCTGGAACTGAAGTCGCTGAAGGAATATTTGCAGTCGTATCGGAACCTGGGAATTTTTCAGGAGAATATTGTGAACCGGGTGCTGGAGGATGTGGTGCGCTGGGCGAAGCCGGTGTGGGCTGAGGTAAAGGGAGACTTCCGGCCGCGGGGAGGGATTTCGACGGTGGTGGTGGCGAGGTGGCCGCGCGGGAGAAGTCAGAAGTAGGAAGTCAGAATGCAGAAGTGAACACCTTGGGCTTTTTACCTCCGCAATCTGACCTCTGCAATCTGCTATATTCTTTCGACTCGTGCCACAGAAGCTTTATCCCCGGACCGCGCTCGCGCTGCTTACGGCGCTCAATCTACTGAACTACATCGATCGCTCCGTGTTGTTTGCGGTGCAGGATCTGGTGAAGGCGGAGTTTCATCGCAGCGACGCGGCATTTGGTTTGCTGACCAGCGTCTTTTTTATTTTTTACATGTGCGCGGCGCCATTCATGGGGCCGTTGTCGGTGCGGTTTTCGCGCAAGGCGGTCATCATCGCGGGCACGCTGGTGTGGAGCGCGGCGACGCTGCTCACCGCCATCACAAGAAATTTCGATCAACTGCTCATCCGGCATACGCTGGTTGGAATTGGCGAGGCGAGCTTTGTCATTCTTTCGCCGACGTTTGTGGCCGACATGTTTCCGGAGGATAAGCGCGGGCGGGTGATGGGAATTTTCTATCTTGCGATTCCGGTCGGCACCGCTCTGGGCTATCTGCTGGGCGGAATTATGGGGCCGAAGTACGGGTGGCGCGCGCCGTTTTACATTGGCGCGGCGCCGGGAATGCTGCTGGCACTTATGTTCTGGTTTATTCCGGAGCCTCCACTGGGGCAGTTCGATGACACGAAAAAAGCTCCGGAGCGCGATACGCTGAAAGGTCTGGCGCGGAATCCGGCATTTTTGACCGCGACGCTCGGCATGGCAATGATGGTGTTTTCGCTCGGCGGATTGCAGGTGTGGATGCCGACGTTTTTACATCGGGCGCACGGCTACAGTCTGCTTCAAGCGAATCTTCTATTTGGTGCGAGCACGATTGTGAACGGAATCTTCGCGTCGCTGGCGGGCGGATGGATTTCCGACTGGCTGCTGCGGCGCACGCGCTCGGCACACTACCTGGTTTCGGCGGTCAGCCTGGGGCTGGGGATTCCTGCGATGTGCATGGCCCTCTTCACCAGCGGCACGACCATGATCGTCGGAATTTTTCTCGCCGAGTTTTTGCTGCTGCTCAATACCGGACCGTTGAATGCGGCGGTGATCAATTCGGTGGGGCCGCACGTACGCGCAACGGCACTGGCAGTGAACATTTTCATCTTTCATTTGCTGGGCGACGTGCCTTCCGCGTATCTCATCGGCTACATGTCAGACAAATATTCGCTGCGGCTGGCATTTCTGGGGCCGGTCGTCACGATTGCGCTCTCATCTGCAATACTGTTTTATGGGATGAGGTTTGCGCCGGAGGTCGAGGTCGTAACACCGCAGTCGGCGACTCCTTAGCCCAGTCGACATCTAATTCTTCAGAATGATTCTCCAATATTTTTACTGGATTGCCGGCATCGTTTTGGCGCTGGCATGGTTCTCGCGCATCGCGGAGGCAGCAATCGGAATGCCGCGCATCGCGGACGTGGCGCGGCCTGAGTGGGATCGCAAGCCGCCTACGCCGGCCGGTGAGCCGCGCGTGAGCATCATCGTTCCCGCGCGCAACGAAGAGCGGGACATTCGCGCGACGCTCGAACGCTTGCAGGAACTGGATTACTCCAACTACGAGGTCATCGCGGTTGATGACCGTTCGACGGACCGCACCGGGAAGATCATGGACGAGGTGGCGGCGGACGCGGCATTGCGTGATCGCCTGCGCATCCTTCACGTTTCACAATTGCCCGTTGGCTGGATGGGCAAGACCCATGCCATGTGGACTGCGGCAAACGAGGCTACAGGCGACTGGCTGCTGTTTACCGACGCCGACGTCTTGTTCAAACCCGAGTCTTTGCGCCGCGTGGTCGCCTACGCCGAAGCGGAAAAAGCCGATCATGTGGTTCTCTTTCCGCGCATGATCATGGAGCATGCGGGCGAGCGCATGATGATCGCATTTTTTCAAGCGCTGTTTGTGTTCGGGCATCGTCCGTGGAAGGTCGCAGACCCGGGGGCGCAGGACCACATGGGAGTCGGCGCGTTCAACATGGTGCGGCGGCCGGTATATGAGGCAGTGGGCTCGTACCGGAAACTGCGCATGGAAGTGCTGGACGACATGAAACTGGGAAAGATCATCAAGAATGCAGGCTACGCGCAGCGCAACGTCTTTGGGGAAGACTTAATTTCGCTGCACTGGGTGAGGGGGACATTCGGCCTCGTCGAGAATCTGACGAAGAATTTCTTTGCGCTGCTATCGTTTCAGTGGCCGCGAACGGTGGCCTCGATCGTCGCGCTCGCTTTTCTGAATCTGGGGCCTTTTGTTGGAGTATTTCTGGCGCACGGATGGGCGCGAGTGCCGTATGCCGTCGCGTTGGCATCGCTGTTTGGAATCTATTACGGCATGTCGCGTATGTCCGACGTGCCTGCGTATTATTTTTTTCTGCACCCGGTCAGCACGAGTGTGGTCGTCTACACGGTAGCGCGCTCGATGGTATTGACTCTGCGACAAGGCGGGATTGTGTGGCGAGGAACGAAGTATCCGCTGGAAGAGTTGCGGAAGGGAATGGTGTAGGGCAGTCGCCGATCCTAAAGAAACGGGTTTGTGATTCGGACGCCGTCGATCTCTCTGCCATTCTGCATGTCTTCGGATAGGACAATGCTGCAGCCCGTCTGTTTTGCGGCGCGCAGAATGAGCGCATCCCAGAAAGACAAGCTATGGAGGCGGTGAAGATCGATCGCGGCAAGAACGTCTGAGACCTCAATCGTTGCAACGTCGAATTCGGAGAGAAGTTCCACCTTCCGGCGCGCAATTTGCGGATCGATACCTAACTTCCTGGTGACTGTAACGAAGTATTCCTGCAAGACCTGGAGCGACACGACACCGGTGCCCGCGCGTCGGTGCGCAGCCACAAGATCGAGGGCACGCCGTAGCTTGGCCGGCGCAGCCCTGTCGTCCGCATAGATGATGATATTGGTATCGAAGAAGGTCCGAGCGCTCACGAGTTGCTCCGATCAGGAATCGCGCCGCTCATGAATCTCATCGCGATTGAAACGCCAGCCGCGGGAGTGGCCACGACCGGAAAGTTCCTTGAACTCGGCGATGCTGCGCTCGGGATCGTCGCCACCCGCTAAGTTCTGGAGATAGTCGCGGATGAGTTGATTCAGGCTTTTGCCCAGGGCGTTCGCCTTACTGCGGGCTTTTGCGACCACCCGCTCGTCCACGGAGAGAGTGAGGTTCACGGACACAGTATATGTGTACACGCAATACGTGTCAAGAACCGCAAGACTGCCCCTACGGCTCTTCCGGGTCTTCGAGCGGGATCGGGGCGCCTTGCACCTTCTGCTTGGCCTTCTTCGTTTTCGTAGCGCGGAAGGTTCCGGCGCTGAAGTGGCCCTGGCGTTCGACGTCGTAGTCTTTGGGCAGAGCGGTCAGGATAGCCGCGCTCTCGCCCAACTGCTGCGGGTGGCGAAGAATGATTTCTGCGCGGTCGTCGTATTCCTCAATCCTGCCTTGGATAGTTACGACGCGTCCCTGAAGCTGGTGAACATCGCCCACTTTTCTCAGGTCTCCGGGAAACACGATCGCCGTGAACGGGCAGGAGCGATAGTCGGCGCAAAAATCCAGGAAGGTGACGCCGTGGCCGCCGTCTTCGACGCGCACGACGGTCCCGGTGATGCAGTGGGTTTTGCCCAGATGTTTGGCGGCGTCGGCGATTGCGAGGCAGTTCTGCGGCGAGTTGGTTTTCGACGAGCCGTCGCCTGGCGATGCACTGCTTGACGAATCTTTCGAAGAGTCACTCGACCACGGTGGCTTCGAAGGGCGGCTGCCCGCAACCGAAAGCGAAGCCGCCGCAAGCGCAAATGCAGCGGGGAGAATCAAGTGACGAAGACGCATAAGCGGCGACCGCTCTCGACAGCCGGTCTCAGCTTTGATTTTATGAGGGATCGCGCAAGCGGACGCTAACGTGGCCGCAAGTTTTTCGTAAATGACTTCCCGAAAAGGGAATCACCGAGCCGGAGAGAGCCTCCGGCTCGGCAGATTTTCCGGTCTCGAAGCTTCTTAGTGGTTGAACGACTTCACCGCGCTCGCTTCATCGTCTTTCACGTCGAAGACGGTATAAAGCTTGGTGATCTGCAACAGGTCGTGCACCTTCTTGGTGAGGTTCAGCAGCTTGAGTTCGCCGCCCTGATTCTTGGCGGTGGTGAAGGCGCTGACGAGCTCGCCGATGCCGGAGCTATCGATATAATTCACGTCGCCGAGGTTCAGCAGGATTTTCTTCTGACCCTTGGAAAGCAGATCGCGAACCGTGTCGCGCAGGACGACGCTGCCTTCGCCGAGGGTGATCCGGCCGCTGAGGTCGACAATGGTGACGCCATCGACCTGTCGAGTACTGGACTTCATGGTCACTGGAGAGCCTCCTTGGATTCCGCGTTGCCGCGGACATGCTTGATCATTCTAAGTTCGGTGCCCGTCTGGGAGGGGTGGATCTCCACCACATCCATGAACGAGCGGATAAGAAAAATGCCGCGGCCCGAGGTCTTCATCAGGTTCTCTGGCGCCAGCGGGTCGGGAATCTTGCTGGCTTCCAGTCCCTTGCCCTGGTCCCGAATCGTGATCACCAGATCGCTGGCGGTCCGCTCAAACGCGAGCGTCACCTTTTTGTTCGGGTCGTACGCATTGCCATGCAAAACTGCGTTGACGGCCGCTTCCCGCACGGCCATGGAGATCTTCATGATCTCCTCGTCGTCAAAGCCCGCCGCAGCCGCCATGCGACCCGCCGTCTCTTCCGCGTTATTCACCGTCTCCAACGTCGAATCGAGCGTATAGGAGACGTGATCATGAGCCATAGAGCAGATGAGTCCTGAGCCGGCATGGGCCGCACCGGTACTTTTGACGCCGCAGCTATGATAACAAGGCTTTGGTCACCCGTCTTGCCGCACATGCCGCACGGGCGAATTGAAAAGTGTGCCTGTGACAGAAAGAAAAGTCAACGTGGAGCAGCCTCTAACGGTATCACGATCTGCTGAACCGAGACGGGCGGCGCGTCACCCCGCACAATCTGATCTGCGGACTGCGTCGTGTAGTCGAGCACGCGGCCGGGGAAGATGCCTAGAGCGAGCGTAGCAGCTACACAGAACGCCATGGCAATGGCCGCCGCCAGCGGAATCGTAGTGACGGGCACGTCGCCGCGCGGCTCGCGCATGTACATCATGACGATGATGCGCAGGTAGTAATAGGCGCCGATTGCGCTGTTGAGCACCAGAATGATGGCCAGGCCCACGAGGCCGGATTTGAGGTCCGAATTCAGCACGTAGAACTTGGCGAAGAAGCCGCCGGTGATGGGGATGCCGATCAGCGACATGAGAAAGAAGGTGAAGATGGCGGCGAGCGCGGGCGATTTTCGTCCGAGCCCGGCATAGTCCTCGAGCGTCACATATTTCTCGCCCTGATTGGCGAAGTGGCTGACCACCACAAACGCGCCGACGTTCATGGCGGCATAGCTGGCGGTGTAGAACATGGCCGCGGAGACTCCGAGATCGGGCCGGGCGGCGAAGGCGGCGAGCAGGTATCCGGCGTGCGCGATGGAAGAGTAGGCGAGCAGGCGCTTGACATTGTTCTGCACGAGCGCGCCGAGGTTGCCGAGCGTCATGGAGAGCGCGGCCGAAACCCAGAGCAGCCAGAACCAGCCCGGGGCTTTGGTTTCGACCAGAACGCGCAGCAGCACGGCGAAGGCGGCGGCCTTAGGAGCGGTCGACATGAAGCCGACGATGGGAGCGGGCGCGCCTTCGTAGACGTCGGGTGTCCAGATGTGGAAGGGAGCCGAGGCGACTTTGAAGCCCAGGCCGACGAACATGAACGCGACGGCCACATAGGCGAGCAGGCCGCTTTGGCCGGCCAGCAGGGCTTCGCGAATGACGGGAATGCTGGTCGATCCGGTGGCGCCAAACATCATGGCCACGCCGTAAAGAAAAAATGCCGTGGCAAACGACCCGAGCAGAAAATATTTGAGCGACGATTCGCTGCTGGCGGCGTCGCGGCGGCGGAATCCGGCAAGCACGTAGGTGGAGATCGACGAAATTTCGAGCGCGATGAAAATGAGAACCAGTTCGATGGCCGACGACATCAGGCACATGCCGACCGTGCCGAAGAGGATGAGGCCGTAATATTCTCCGGCGCGAATGCGCTGCACCGCCATGTATTCGTACGAACTGAGGATGACGACCGCGGCGATGGCGATGATGAGCACGTGGAAGAAGATGCTGAAGCTGTCGACCTGCACCTCGCCGGAAAACGCCGTGCCGGGATGCCCGGCCATAATGAAGGCCGAGCCGAGCGCGGCGATTGCGCCGATGAGCGCGATGGTGCCCAGCGGCTTTTGATTGCGTTCCGGGTCGAGTAGCGGATCGATGACCATGACGATCATGCCGAAGATCGAGAGAACGAGTTCGGGCAGAATGCGCAGGTAATCGTCGAGCGCCGGAGTCGCAAACGTTCCTGCCGCCAGCAGAGCAGGGAAGTGAGCCGTCATCATTGTGATTGTCATTGGCCCACCACCTTGGCTGCCAATTGCACGTAGGGCGCAAGGGCCGCTTGCACTGCGGGATCGATGGCGTTGAGCCACATAATCGGCGCGACGCCCATCACGACGGCGGCGACGGCGATGGGCACGAGGGCGGTTTTTTCACGCAGATTTAAGTCGGGCAGCGTGTTGTTCACCTCATGCGTCACTTTGCCGTAGAAGACGCGCTGATACATCCAGAGCAGGTAGCAGGCGCTCCAGATGACGCCCGTGGCGGCCAGAATGCCGTAAATGGGCCGGGCCTGGAAAGCTCCGCTAAGCACGAGAAATTCGCCGATGAAGCCGTTGAGAAGCGGCAGGCCGACCGAGGCGAGAACCGTGACGAGGAAGAACGTCGCGTACTTCGGCATGGGCGTTGCCAGGCCACCGAACTCGGTGATCTCGTAGGTATGGCGGCGCTCGTACAAAATGCCGGCCAGCATGAACAGTCCGCCAGTGGCGACGCCGTGGGAGAGCATGATGAACATGGCTCCGTTCAGGCCGGCGGTGGTGAAGCTGAAGATGCCGAGCACGACGAAGCCGAGGTGGCTGACCGAAGAGTAGGCGATCAGCTTTTTCATGTTCGGCTGTACGAGCGAAACCAGCGCGCCATAGATGATGCCGATCAGCGCAAGAACCATGATCCAGGGCGCGTTGTGGCGCGCCTGCTCAGGGAAGAGCGAGAGATTGAAGCGCAGCAGCCCGTAAGTGCCCATCTTCAGCAAAACGCCCGCCAGCAGCACGGAGCCGGCGGTGGGCGCTTCGACGTGCGCGTCAGGCAGCCATGTGTGCAGCGGGAACAGCGGAACTTTGACGGCGAAGGCGATGAAGAAGCCGAGGAAGAGCCAGTTCGCGGCGGCCGGGAAATTTGCGATGCTCCCGCTGCGAATTGCGTTTTGGATGATGACGAAATCAAAACTGCCGACCTTGGCATACAGCCACAAAATGGCGGCCAGCATGAACATCGAGCCGATCATCGTAAACAGGAAATACTTTACGGCGGCGTAGACCTTGCGCCCGTGGCCGTACATGCCGATCAAGAGCGCCATCGGGATGAGCGTCGCTTCCCAGAAAAAATAAAACAGGAACAGGTCGAGCGAGGTGAATACGCCGATCAGCGCGGTTTCAAGCAGCAGCAGCAGGATGAAGAATTCCTTCACCCGCTCGTGAATCGACTTCCACGAAATCAGCACGCAGAGCGGCGTGAGGAACGTAGTCAAAACGACGAGCCACACGGAGATTCCGTCAATGCCCATGTGGTAATGAATGTTGGGGCTGGCGATCCAGGGCTTATCGATTTCGAATTGAAAGCCCGCCAGGTTGCGATGCAGGTGCACCGGCAAATGCAGCGACGCGACGAAGGCCAGGAGCGAGATGACGAGCGCGAACAGTTTGATGTCGCGGTCGCGGCGCGGGATGAAGAGAATGAGCAGGCCCCCGAACGCGGGAATGAAAGTCACCAGCGTGAGCACGATCGGATTGAGGCTGGCAGTGTTCATCGGGCTTTCCTCATCGAATTCCCATCCAAACCATGTAGGCGATCACGCAGGCGCCGCCGGCGGCGACCCATCCGGCATAGGAGCGCAGGTTGCCGGACTGCATGTGGCGCACTTCATCAGAGACCTCGCGCGCGGCGACGGCAGAGTTGTTGACGGTCGCGTCGATCACGCCCTGGTCAACGCCGTGCCACAGAATCTCAGTCGAGCCGTCGATCAGTGGCTTGACGAACAGCACTGCATACAGCTCGTCAATGTAGTACTTGTGCGCCACCGCTTCATACAGGCCGCCCAAAGCCCGCGCGATGCGCGCCGGCAATTGCGGCTTGCTGCTGTAAAGCAGATACGCGAAGAACCATCCCCCAAACGCAGCCAGGATGGAGACACCCATCAGCAGCTTCTCGGTGAACTGATTGGCTCCTTCGCCACCAGTTTCGTGCGCGAGTTCCGCTGCGGGCGCAGATTGAAACACGGGTGCCAGAAAATGTTCGAAGCGCCCGCCGATTCCGATCCAGCCGCCGACCACCGAGAGAAACGCGAGAATCACCAGCGGCGCGAGCATGACCCAAGGGCTTTCATGCGGCTCGCCATGGCCGTGTGCGTCATGTCCGTGGGCATCGCCATGCCCGTGCCCATGGCTGTTATGGCTGTGTTCGTAATGTTCCGAGCCTCCGCGATAATCGCCGCCGAAAGTCATGTACATCAGCCGGAACATATAGAAGGACGTGATGAAAGCGGTGATCACGCCGATCAGCCAGTAAACCCAGCTACCCTGGGAGTAGGCCTTCCACAAAATCTCGTCCTTCGAGAAGAATCCTGCCAGGCCCGGAATGCCCGCGATCGCCAGCGTGCCAATGCCCATCGTGATGAACGTGATGGGCATGTAGCGCCGGAGGCCGCCCATCTTGCGCATATCCTGCTCGCCGCCGACGCCATGAATCACCGACCCCGCCGCGAGGAACAGCAGGCCTTTGAAGAACGCATGGGTCATCAGGTGGAAGATGCCGGCCGAGAATGCTCCCACGCCGCAAGCCATGAACATGTAACCGAGTTGCGAGACGGTGGAGTAGGCGAGAACTTTCTTGATGTCAGTTTGCGCGATGCCGATGGTCGCGGCGAAGATCGCGGTTAGCGTGCCGATGATGGCGACCACGGTCAGGGCCGACGGTGCGCGCTCGAAAATTACGTGCGAGCGGGCGACCATGTAGACGCCTGCCGTCACCATAGTGGCCGCGTGGATCAACGCAGAGACCGGTGTCGGGCCTTCCATAGCGTCGGGAAGCCAGACGTAGAGCGGAATCTGCGCAGACTTGCCCGCCGCGCCGACCATGAGCAGCAGACCGATGGCCGTAAGCAGTCCGGCCCCGGCAGTCTCCACTCCGAGCGGCTGAATTTTCGCAAACAGCGCCGGGAAATCCAGCGTCCCAAAATGCTTGATCATCAGGAACAGCGCGATCAGGAATCCAAAGTCGCCAATGCGGTTAACGATGAATGCTTTTTTCCCGGCGGACGCGGCGGAATCTTTGAGGAACCAGAATCCGATCAGCAGATACGATGCCAGGCCGACGCCCTCCCAGCCAATGAACATCATCAGATAATTCTTGGCCAGCACCAACGTCAGCATGAAAAACATGAACAGGTTCATGTAGGCCATGAAGCGGTAGTAGCCGTCGTCATCCCACATGTAGCCGACCGAATAAATGTGGATGAGAAAGCCGACGCCGGTGACGACGAGCATCATAACGAGCGAAAGCTGATCGAGGTAGAAGCTGAAATCGACGTGGAAGTCGCCGGAGCGCAGCCAGTGCGCGAGGTCGAAATAATAAGGAGCGGCTTCGGACGAGAAGCGGAACGCGATGAACAGAGCCACCGCAAACGCCGCGCCGCAAAAAGTGAGCGCCACGGCCGTGATTGCCCTCTTCGACGACTGGCGTCCGAAGAAGCCATTGATGGCCGCGCCGGCCAGCGGCAGGATCGGAATGAGCCAGAGATAAGGATTCGGCGTCATAGCTTGAGCAGGTTCACCTGGTCGACGTTCAAAGTTTCACGCGTGCGATAGACGGCGATGATGATGGCCAGACCGACGGCCGCTTCAGCCGCGGCAACGACCATCACGAAGAAGACGAAGATCTGCCCGCTGAGCGAGTGCCACTGCGCGGCAAACGCCACGAACGACAAATTCACGCCGTTGAGCATCAGTTCGATCGACATGAAGATGGTAATAATGTTGCGCTTGATGAGAAAGCCAAGCACGCCGCACACGAAGAGGAATCCGCTGAGCACGAGATAGTAAGAGAGAGGAACCATCTTCCTAGTGCTCCTTTCCCGAGCCGACGAGTTGCGGCGCCGGCTGCCGCTCCTGCGGAAGCGGATCCGGTTGATGGGATTCGGTATGGCGGCGCGCGATCGCTTCCGGCCGACTCGCCAGCACGACCGCGCCCATGATCGCAATCAGAATCAGCACGGACGTAATTTCAAAGGGCAGCAGAAATTCGTGAAACAGAAGCCGCGCAATATCCTGCGGGCTGCCAGGCAGCGCGCCCATGGCGACCGAGCCGGTATGGCCGCGCGTCAGCAGCGTCCAGGCAACGAGCACAGCGCCGATCAGCGCGCCGGGAACGCCAATCAAAATGGCTACGCGGCTGCCTTTGGTGTGCTGTTCAGCGCCGGCGTTCAACAGCATGATCGTGATGACGAACAGCACCATGATGGCGCCTGCGTAAACAATGACCTGCACGGCGGCAACGAACTCGGCCCCCAGCAACAGATATTCGGCCGCCAGTGAGGCCATCACTACGATCAACGAGAGCGCGCTGTTGATGGGATGGCTCTGCACCAGCAGGTTGACCGCTCCCGCCACGCAGATTGCGCCGAAAAAGAGAAATAGAATTAAGTGGAGCATCTTTAAGCTCTCCACGCCACGATCAGCGCGGTGACCACGATATTCGCAACCGCCAGCGGCAGCAGAACCTTCCACCCAAACGCCATGAGTTGGTCATAGCGAAACCGCGGCAGCGTCCAGCGTACCCACACATACAGAAACATGAAAAAGAAAACTTTCAGGCAAAACCAGAGGACGGGAAGCACGGCCTGCAAAAGCGGCGGCCCGAACACGGGCCCCAGCCATCCGCCAAAAAACAGCAGCGTCGCCAGGCACGCGACCGTCACCATGTTGGCGTACTCGGCCATGAAGAACATGGCAAATTTCATCGCGCTGTATTCCGTGTGGTAGCCAGCAACCAGCTCCGACTCCGCTTCGGGCAAATCGAAGGGCGTGCGGTTCGTCTCCGCATACGCTGAAATCAGATAAATAAAAAACGCGACGGGCTGAAGAAAAATGTTCCAGTGCAAATGCCGCTGCGCGTCGACGATGTTGCGCAGGCTGAGGCTACCGGCGATGATCAGCACGCCCACCAGTGACAGGCCAAGCGAAACTTCGTAGCTCACCATCTGCGCGCTGGCACGCAGTCCGCCGAGCAGCGAATATTTATTGTTCGAGGCCCAGCCGGCGAGCGCAACTCCATAAACGCCCATCGAAGTGATGCCCAGCACGACCAGCAGGCCGATGTTGAGGTCGGTAATTTGCAGGTACGTGCCCCACGGCCCGATGTTGACCCAGTTGCCAAACGGGATGACCGAAATAGACGTGATGGCGAAAACCATCGCGATCATCGGCGCCGCGATGTAAAGCGGTTTGTACACGTGTGGCTGCGTGAGGTCTTCTTTAAAGATGAATTTGACGCCGTCGGCGAGCGGCTGCAGCAGCCCAAATGGGCCGACGCGAGTGGGGCCCCAGCGGTTCTGGATGCGCGCCGACACCTTGCGTTCCAGCCACACGCTGTAGGCCACGGCCGTCAGCAGCACGCCAATCACGGCAAGCGACTTGATAATCGAAATGATGGCGAACGTCGTTATGCTCATCGAATCTTGTGGCGCGGGCGCCCTCGCCCGCGGCATTTGGTCTTAGCTTCTATGCTTCTATTCGGCGCCGCTAGTCCGCCGCAACTTCTACATCAGCGGATCTGTTTTCCATAACCGAATTCAAAGTCTTCGAATAGCGTCCTAACGTTCCCGAGCTGAACAGGCCGTCGTTGGCCGGAACGATCAACTCCGGTTTGTGAATTGCGCCGGCGCCGCCCTCGGCAATTTCAATGTGCTGATCAGCGCCCGCTAGCAGGTTGACGCGCGAAACATCGTAGCCTGCGACCACGCGCTGAATCTCGTCGAGAATTGCCATTGGATCGAACGGCGTCATCTTCGGCTCAAGGTTATGCGCTTCGAGCCACACCGCGTGCCGGTCGGCCTCGCCCGATTGCGCGCCGCGGGTCTGGCCCATGTCCGAATGCGTGCCGCCGCCGAAGGGAACCAGGCCGCGCACGTCGAAGCCCATCGCGTCGGCGATGCGCACGATCATCTCGAAGTCGGGCTTGCAGTCAGTGACCTCGCCCGCTTTTTTCACCAGTTGCAGGTCACCGCATGTGTTAGTGCAAGTGCCAGACTTTTCGTAGGCGTTGGCCGACGGCAAAACCACATCGGCGATCCGGGCGGTTTCCGTCAGGAACATGTCCTGCACGACGACGAAACTTTTCGAGAGCAGGAAGGGGTCGATGCCAAGGCGGCCGACCGGATTGGCCCCGACAACGTAGAGAGCCTTCAGCTTGCCGTCCTTCGCCGCGTCGATCATTTCAGGGAGCGTCAGGCCCTTTTCGGCGGGAAGCGAGCCCCACTCCTGTTGGAACTTACTTGCGCTGGCGGCGGGCTCGTATCCGGGCAGCAGATCGGGATAGAGGCCCATGTCGCTGGCGCCGCGCGAATTGGAATAGTCGGCGAGGCAGATGAGTTTCGCGCCCGTAAGCGTGGAGGCAAATGCGGCGAGTTTTTCGATATCGGCGCCGCGCAGTTCTGAGCCGAACGCGATTACCAGATTTTGCTCGCCGCGGACCTGGTCGCGCAGCGCGGTCCATGCGTCGCGGGCGGTCCCGGCGGCGGCGAGCGAATCAAGCACGGAATCGTCGCCGGAAAGAAATGCTACTGCTTTTGCGTCGGCTCCAGCCGGCAGTAACGCAAATCCAGCAGCCTGCTTCTTCAACTTAATTTCTGCCGAATTGATGACGTAGAGCTTCGCCGAGCGCAGCCGCACGTTGGTGCGAATCTGCCAGGCGAGCAGCGGATGCTGGTTGGTCGCATCGTTGCCGATCAGCAGAATCGCGGGCGCGGTGAGCACATCGCGCATCGTCGCGGTCTTTCCCGGTTTGCCGTGCAACGCCGCCGCCAGGGCAGGGAAGTCGGCGCTGCGATGGTGATCGACATTGTTCGTCTTCAGTACCGCGCGCGCAAACTTCGAGAGCAGATAATTTTCTTCGTTGGTCGTGCGCGTGGAGCCGATCACGCCAATTGCCTGGCCGCCGTCTTTGTCGCGCACCTCGCGGAAGCGCCGCCCGATGAGCTCAAACGCCTCTTCCCATGTTGAGGGCTCAAGCTTTCCATTCTTGCGAATCAGCGGCTGCATCAGGCGCTCTTCATTGTGCGCAAAGTCGAAGGCGTAGCGGCCCTTGATGCAGAGAAAATCATTGTTAATGCCGCTTTTGTCGCGGTTGTCGCCGCGCACGATTTCCATGCCAGTATCGCTGCGGCGCACGCCGAGCGTGGTCTTGCAGCCGTCGCCGCAGTGCGTGCAGACCGTGCCGACGTGATTCATTTCCCATGGCCGCGTCTTGTAGCGATAAGCGCCCGAAGTGAGCGCGCCGACCGGGCAGATGTCGATGCACATGCCGCACTCTTCGCATTCGAGGTGATCGCTCTGATTCGGCGCGATGATCGAACTGACGCCGCGATTCTGCACGCCGAGCGCCCAAACATCCATGCCCTCGCCACAAACGCGCACGCAGCGATAACACAAAATGCAGCGCGGCCGGTCAAAGTAGACGACGGGCGACCATTGCTGCTCTTCGCGATGGTTCTTCGCCTCGGTGTATCTGGATTCGGGCGCGCCGTAGGAAAACGCCATGTCCTGCAATTCGCATTCGCCGCCCGCATCGCACACCGGGCAATCCAGCGGATGGTTGCCGAGCAAGAGTTCAACCATCGCCTTGCGCGACTGCCGAACCTCCTCGCTGTCGGTGATAACGACCATGCCCTCGGTGATCACCGTGGTGCAGGCGGTTTGCAACTTGGGCATCTTCTCGACTTTTACAACGCACATGCGGCAAGCGCCCTGAAGCGAGAGCCCGGGGTAATAGCAAAACGAAGGCACCTCGATGCCGGCGGACTTGCAGGCCTCGATCAGCAAAGTCCCTGCCGGAGCCGTGACCTTCTTGCCATCGACAATGAGAGTTACGTCAGCCATGATTTCGAATTTTCTCTACGCCAATACCGGCTCGGTTGCCCCCGCCCTCTCATACGGACAGGGCTTGCCGTCCAAGTGATCTTCAAATTCTTTTCTAAATTTTTTCACGAATGCCATGGTCGGCATGGCTGCGGCGTCTCCCAGCGGGCAGAACGTCCTGCCCAGCATGTTTTCTGCCAGGTAGTAAATGTTGTCGATGTCTTTTTTCACGCCGCCGCCATTGTGGAAGCGCGTCAGCGTCTTCTTCAGCCAGTCGGTACCTTCGCGGCACGGAATGCACCAGCCACAGCTCTCATGCTGGTAAAACTTGATAGTGCGCAGCGCGAATTTGACGATACAGGTTGTGTCGTCGAGCACAACCACGCCACCCGAGCCAAGCATCGATCCCGCCTTGGCGACGGAATCGAAATCCATGGCGATGTCAATTTCTTCGGGCAGCAGCACCGGCGTTGACGATCCTCCCGGCACAACCGCCTTCAGTTCGCGGCCATTCGGAATTCCGCCGCCCACGTCATAAATCATCTTCTTCAGGTTGTAGCCCATGGGCAGTTCGTAAACGCCGGGCTTATTCAAATGCCCGGCGAGGCAAAACAGCCGCGTACCGCCGTTTTTGGGTGTGCCGACCTTCGCGTAGGCCTCCGCGCCGCCAAGAATGATGGGAGGCACGCTGGCCAGCGTCTCGGCATTATTAATGACCGTCGGCCCGCCCCATAGCCCGACCACGGCCGGAAACGGCGGCCGAATACGCGGGATGCCGCGCTTGCCTTCGAGCGATTCCATCAGCGCCGATTCTTCTCCAACTTCATAGGCGCCCGCGCCGCCATGCCAGTAAATGTCCAGATCATATCCGCTGCCAAAAATATTCTTGCCGGCGAAGCCCTTCGCGTACGCGTCTTTGATCGCCTTCTGCATGATGACCGACAGGTAGCGATACTCGCCGCGAATGTAGATGTATCCGGTGTGAGCGCCCACGGCGATGGCGGCGATCATCACGCCTTCAATCACCGCATGCGGATCGTGCTCGAAAATCAGCCGATCCTTACAGGTCCCAGGTTCGCTCTCGTCGCCGTTGCACAAAACATATTTCGGCTTGGCCGACTGCTTGGGGACGAACGACCACTTCATGCCGGTCGAAAATCCCGCGCCGCCGCGCCCGCGCAGGCCAGAATTCTTGACCTCGTTAATAATGGCGTCCGGGCCCATGCCGAGCGCCTTCTGCACGGCCTCGTAGCCGTCGAGTTCGAGGTAGCGATCGATGTCGGTCGCGCCCATGCCAAAGCGCTTGGAGACGACCTTGACCTCATCGGGATGGGAAACCAAGTAAGCCATTTGAAATTTGAGAATTTGTAATTTGAAATCTGTAATTGAAACCCAAGCCAATCGCGCCCAGTTCCTCAATTTACAAATTACAAATCACCAATCACAAATTACTGCGTTCCCTTCTTCTTATACTCGTCGAGAATCTTGTCCATTTTCTCGATGGTCAGATTCTCGTGAAAATCGTAGTTCACCTGGGCGGCTGCGGCCCAACTGCACGCGCCGATGCACTCCACTTCTTCCAGCGAAAACAGACCGTCCTCAGTTGTGCCCTTGTGGCCGATGCCCAGTTTCTTCTTGCAGTGATCAAGGATTTCCTCGCCCCCGCGCAGCATGCAGGCGATGTTCGTGCATACTTGCACGTTGTACTTGCCGCGCGGTTTGGTGGTCAGCATGGAGTAGTAGCTGATCACGTTCCGCACTTCAAGTTCGGTCAAGCCCAGCCGCCCGGCCAGTTCCGCGATCACTTCATCGCTCAGATACCCAACCTCATCCTGGGCATACAGCAGCGTAGGCACCAGCGCCGACCGCTTCGTCGGATAGTGGGTGATCATCTCGCTAAAGCGAGTCTCGAATTCGTCCGAAAATCTCATAAATTTGCAATTGGCAATTTGCAATTTGTAATCTAAAACCCTAACGCTTCAGCGACGCCTTCCGAACTGTTTTCAATGTTGCCGTGAAAATTGCCGTCAACTCCTTTGACTCCTGCAACAGATCCTTCAGCAAAGCCGCTCGTACAACATCAGCCTCCGCCAGCATCTCGAGCCAGAACCCGGTTTCGTCAGCCTCCTCGGCAACTACTCCAATCGGCGCCGCAAACTCAGCCCGTGATCGCGCCCGGCAGGAAGCCCGATAATTTGCCGCTACAGAGGTCCCGCACCGCAAAAGCTGCTTCCCCATGACTTGAGCATCTGCAGTCCGCGGCAGCGAGCGATAAAGCTTGACTGTCCGTAGCGCAAATGCCTTGGTCCGAGCGCGCAAATCCTCGGGTGTCATGAGTTTTTCAATCACAAATTACAATTCACAATTTACAAATTCTCTACCGGTCCACGTCTCCCAGCACAATATCAATCGACCCGATGGCGGCAACCACGTCGGCAATCAGGCGGCCTTCGCACATTTTTGTGAGTGTTTGCAGGTTCGCGTACGACGGTCCCCGCATGTGCACCCGGTATGGCTTAGCCGTGCCGTCGCTAACGATGTAGTAGCCCATCTCGCCGCGCGGCGACTCCACCGCCTGGTACACCTCGCCCGCCGGAACCGAGAAGCCCTCCGTAATGATCTTGAAGTGATAGATGAGCGCTTCCATCTGCGTTTTCATCTTCTCGCGATCGGGCAGCACCACCTTCGGCGCATCGGCCTTGATCGGCCCCTCGGGCATGCCCGCCAACGCCTGCTGCACGATGCCAATCGATTCGCGCAATTCCTGCACGCGGCAAACGTATCGCGCAAACACATCGCAACCGTCGGACGTCGGCACATTGAACCTGAAATTCTCGTATCCCGTATAGGGCAGGTCGCGGCGCAGGTCGATATCGACGCCGCTCGCGCGCAGCGTCGGCCCGCAGGCGCCGAGCGCAATCGCATCTTCCGCGCTCAGGTGAGCGACGCCCTTGGTGCGCATCATGAAAATCGGATTGCCAGTCAACAGGCCTTCATACTCATCCACGTTGCCGGGAAAGCGGTCGGCGAACTTTTTGACCTTCTCGAAAAATCCGATGGGCGGCTCCAGCGCCACGCCGCCAATGCGGAAATACGACGTCATCATCCGCTGGCCGCTGATCATCTCGAAAAACCGCAGAATATCTTCGCGCTCGCGGAAGCAATATAAGAAGACGGTCATCGCCCCCAGGTCCATGGCGTGCGTGCCCAGCCACACCAGGTGCGAATTGATGCGCGTCAGCTCATTCATCAAAACCCGTATCCACTGCGCCTTTGGCGGAATCTCCAGCCCCAGCAACTTTTCCACCGCCAGGCAGTAGGTCAGGTTGTTCGTCATCGGGCAGAGGTAATCGATGCGATCGGTCAGCGGCACAACCTGCTGGTAAAACTTGGCCTCGCAAGTCTTCTCGATGCCCGTGTGCAGATACCCAATCTCCGGCCGCATGCTCACCACGGTTTCGCCGTCGATTTCGAGCACCAGGCGCAGCACGCCGTGCGTCGAGGGATGCTGCGGCCCCATGTTCAGAACAAGCGTTCCGTCCTGGCCGGGCTCGGCGAGACTGGCGGGAAGTTGCGGCATGACTAGCGGTAACCCTCCACGGGGTAGTCTTTGCGCAGCGGATGGCCTTCCCAGTCATCGGGCATCATGATGCGTTTGAGGTCGGGGTGTCCGGTAAAGCGGATGCCAAACAGATCGAACACCTCGCGTTCGTAAAAATTCGCCGAGGGCCAGACCGACGTGACCGACTCAATGGCGGTGCTCGACCCATGCAGACGAGCCTTCAGCCGCACCCGTTCTTTCTTGGAGATCGACAAAAGATGATAGACGACCTCGAAGCGCGGCTCCGACGGATACCAGTCGACGCAGGTGAGATCGGAAAGGTAATTAAATGGACAGTCGGGATTATGGCGCAAAATTGCGCACGCCTCGCGCAACGAGCCTTTATCGATCCACACCGTCAACTCGTCGCGGTCGAACTTCGCCGCCTGTACGGCCGCGGGGATCGCCTCCATCAGCCGCGCCAGCGCCGGATGCGGCTTCAGTTGTTCGATGTCGGTGATCGGGGGAGCGAGCGCCACTAGATGTCCCCCCGCCGCTCGGCGCTCAGACCCCAGTCCAGCACGCCTTTTTTCCACACATAGAAGAGGCCGACCAGCACGATCGCGATGTACACCATCATCTCCCAAAAGCCGAACATCTTCAGTTCGCGCAGTATCACCGCCCACGGATAAAGAAATACGGCTTCCACGTCGAACAGGATGAACAGCATCGCGACCATGTAGAACTTGACCGAAAAGCGCTCGCGGGCGTCTCCGATGGGCTGCACGCCGCATTCATAGGGAGACATTTTGGCGCGGTTCGGCTTATGCTGGCCGATGAAGTACGAGAGCAGCACGATCGCCGTCGCCAATCCCACTGCGATGATCAGGTGCAGGAGAAGCGGCAGGTAAGCGGCAAAGGGATTGTCGGGCATAGGAGGAGCTATATATAATTCGCGCCGGGCGCACCAGTAAACTGTCTAGACTAATTTTTGGACGGCTGAAGTGTCAAGCAAAGCGCGCGATTTCACCAGCAATTAATTCGTAACTTGCCAATGCCGCAAGGCTGAGAGAAGCTCAATCGATATGATCTTCGGTTTTAACACCGATATTCGCCACGAAGACACCGTCTACCACGTGCAAAGTGAGGCGCGGGAGGGAGAGCAGTTGCTGCAAACCCAGGTTTTCGTGCGCGGCCGCTGCATCGGCAAGCGAGCCATCTCGTATGCCTCCGCAGCCGCGGGCGCAACTCTGTCGGAAGAGAACGGCCTCACCGCCAGTCAGGCCAGTCCCGGCGGCGGGAGAGCGCCCGATCCGACTGGCGAGCCAGCCAGCGCGAATGCGGGGAACGCGGACTCAGCCATGGCGGAACCCGGCAGCGATCAGGACAAAGAGAAACTGCTGCGCAATCTGCATCGCGACGTGCTGGACGCCATTCGCGACGGCCGGCTCGATTCCATCCTCGACAAGCGCGAAACACCCGACACCCTCGCCAGCGTCAAGCAAATCGAGGTGCAGTGGACCAACGCGGATTCTGTCCACACTGGTGGCGCGCTGATCATGAACCTCCGCGTCACCGAAGGCGGGCTTCCCATACCGGGCGCCCGGCTCACACTCCGTCTGGCTCGTCCTGGCGCCACTCCTTATTACGCGCAGATTCTCAGCGATGCGGATGGCAACGCCGAAATGAGCGTTCAGGTCGACGAGAGCGCCCTCGCCGATTCCTCCGTGCTGGTGCAGGCAAATTTTGAAGGGCGCACCACGACGCGCAAATTCCAGTTGCGCCAGGCAAACTAAACTCGTTCGGTTCCTAATAAACGCACCATCCCGGCGCAATCACTCCTCTTAACGCACGGCAATCTCCCCGGTCACAAGCCCTCATGATCTGGATCACAGACCCGTGGGTCATGGCGAAGGCAGTATCAAAACGATTGTTAAAGGAAAAAGGCCATGGCTTCTACTGCCACCCCCGTCAAACCAGAACTATTACGGACACTTCCTTCCGATGGTGTGCGCCAGATTCAGTGGCGATTCGCCGACCGTTACGACCTGCAGATGCTGGTGCAATCGGCAAGAGCCGTGGCTCGCGGTCCGGTGGCGCGGCTGGTTGCCGCCGGCGGCCGCAATTCGCATGATTGGACGCCCGCCAAGGCCGAACTGCTGGAGGCGTTCGATAAATCCGGCATCACCGCCGTCTTCATGGAACCCGAGCACGGTGGATTTATCGCGGGGCCGAAGAACCTGGCGCTGGCTCTGGTGGCATTTGAACTGGCATGGGTGGACGGTGGGGCCGCAACCGGCAGTCTGGCCGGCTGTCTGGCGCTGGCGCCGATTCACGAACGGGGCACGGTTGAGCAGCAAACCAGGTATATGCAACTGGCCGCTCCGCCTCAGCCCGGAGAAGATCGCAAACCATGGCGCGGCGCATTCTGCCTGACCGAACCCATTCCTTACGTCGGCGTCGATACCGGCATGCTGAATGGAAAGCTTCGCATTGCCGAATGGAAAGAGGGAGCAGAGCCCATTCTCCAGGTCGAGAAGCGCGGCCGCTTCATCACCAACATCGGCTTTGCCAATTTCGTCACCGCCGCGGTCGATTCCGGCGATGAACGGATCAAGGGAAGCTGCATGGTGATCCTGGAAGAAGGAGATCCCGGGACATTCGACCGTGGCACGCCGACGCGCAAGCTGGTGCATCAGCTTTCCTCCACCGGCGACCCGATTTTCAACCTGCGCATTCCGGCGAGCCGCATCGTCGGCGGCTACGACGTGAAAGATGGCGTCATCGTGCCCCGCCACAGTCACAGCGAGGTGATTGAAGCTGTGTTTCGCCGAACCCGCGTGACGGTGGGCGTCATGACCGCGGCAAAATTGCTCTCGGCGGTCGAGCCCGTCATCCGTTACCAGCGTGGGCGCTTCCGTGGGGCGGAGACGGCAACTCCCGGATCCGTGCGTTATGAACTCGGACTGCAGGCTCGCGAGGACACGCTGCATCGTCTGGTGGATGTTTGGGCGACGGGCGAGGCTGGCGCCGCCCTTGGATTTACCGCGGCGCGTGTGTTTGACGAACTCGATCCACTGGAGCGCGAGGCGGACAAAATCCTGGGAGCGCGAGGCGTCACCAGCGCCAAGGCGCGCGCCAAGTTGCAGCGCGAAGCCGCGGAGAGGGCCGCTAATCTGCTCCGCCTGCCCGCGGGCCATCCCAACAAAGCGCAACTGGAATCCGATCCTCTTCTGCGTTTTGTTCTTCTCGACTCGCTGGCCGACGTCCTGTGTCCCGCCACCAAGTTGTGGAACACGGGCTGGGGCGCCCAGATGATGCGCGAGGCCGTTAGCCTCATGGGCGGCTACGGCATCACCGAAGACTGTCCCGGCTTCCTGGGCAACAAGTGGATGGATGCGCAACTGGAAGCAACCTACGAGGGACCCGAAGCGGTGCAGCGGCGCCAACTCTCCATCACCATGACCAACCCGCTCTTCCGCGCGCAATTCCAGACGTGGATCAAGGAAATGCGCGGGATTGCCTCCGACCGTCCCGGCACCGGCGCATGCGCACTCGCGACAGCCATGGGAATGTGGCTGTGGACACTCGAGCGCTTGCAGGTCAGCACCGACGCCGACGGCGGTCGCTTGTACCAGAGCGCACGCCAGGGCGTTACCTTCCCGCTGGCCGACGCGCTCTGCTGGCTGCTCGCGGCGCGCTGCCAGATTCTCGATACCATCGAACTCGAAAAGCGTGGAGCCGACGATCCTGCCGTTGCGGAAGGTCTGCCGGGTCTGGTGAATTTTATGAGCGACTTGTGCCACGTGCAGTCGGCACGGGCCAGTGGGGAAGTATCCCGCATCTGCGCCGAGCTGGTCTTCGGACACAACCGTCACCCCGCGTGGGACGAACCCGGCTATCGCGGCTGCTACCAGCAGGACGAGTTGGATTCTCTCGAAGGCATCATTCCAGGAATCGGTTCTTACGGCCTCGACGTGATCGGGAACGATGGATCGCATCCGAAGAAGGCTGGTCCCTGCGCGAAGTGCAATGGAGCCGAGCAATTTCTCTCGTTGCAAACCAAGCTCAGCACCTGCCTAACGGGTTGCCGGCTTTCGAAGGATCGGGCGGCCGAGGCGATTTCAAAGCTCATGATCCCGGAGGCGCTGGACTATCCCGCATGAGCGCCGCTCCCCCAGATTCGGACGCTGCCAATGACCAACCAACGATCGACCGGCAAGAGATGGCGGTTGACATCGCCTGTGTTGGCTTCGGCCCCGCCATGGGCGGATTTCTAACTACGCTCGCCCGCAGCCTGCTGAATCCGGACGGATCGGTGCGGTTGGAGAGCGCGTCGTCTCCCGGCATGCCTTTGCAGGTGATCTGCTACGAACGCGGCGACGGGCTGGGCTTCGGAGTCTCAGGCGCGGTCACGCGGGCACGCGGCATACGCAGCAGCTTCCCCGGCGTCGATCTCACCGAGATTCCCATGGCGGCTCAGGTAACGAAGGAAAAACTTGTTTACCTGCTGGACCCCTTGCGCGCCAGTCGGCGTTCCTTCGCGTTCAAGGCCGCTGACCGCGCACTTCGCTCACTTGGCTTGCTGTTCGGTGTGAAGCACGAAGCTTTCGAGTTGCCCTACACGCCACCGTTCATGCGCAAACACGATGGCCTCGTGTTGTCGCTCGGCCAATTCAATCAGTGGGTCAGCGATCAGGTCGCCGCGTCCGGCCTGGTGCAAATCTGGCCGGGTATGCCCGTCGCCGAGCCGCTGATCGTAGGTGACACCGTTACCGGAGTGCGCCTCGCCGATCAGGGGACCGATCTGCACGGGCGTCCCGAGCCAGGGTTCACTCCCGGCATGGATCTGCACGCCGCGCTCACCGTCATTGGCGACGGTCCAGTGGGAGCGGTCGGCCGAAAACTCGACGCGCACGCAAACATTGGCATGCCGCCCGGCCATGAGTCCCTTGAGTGGGCTCTCGGCATGAAGATGGTGGTTGAACTCCGCGACGACAGCGGGCTGGAAGCTGGCACGGTCTTGCACACCATCGGATTTCCGGAGCCCGAAATCTTTGGCTTCCTCTACGTTCATCCGGATCGGCTCGCCTCCGTGGGAATTTTCGTTCCGTCCTGGTTCGGCAGCCCGGTGCGCACGGCCTATCGCTACTTGCAGCACTTCATGCTTCATCCTTATTTATGGCGTTATCTTCAGGGCGCAACGCTGAAGTCATGGGGAGCGAAGTCGCTGCAGGAATCGGGCCGGCACGGCGAACCATTTCTCGCGGGTAACGGTTATGCCCGCATCGGAGAAGGCTCGGGAAGCACAAATGTTCTCGCGGGCTCTGGGGTGGACGAAGCCTGGACGACGGGCGTGCAACTGGCGGAGGCGGTCATTGAACTTGCCGAACAAAAGCGCGCGTTCACGCGCGAGGAGCTTGAACGGACCTATGTGCGCCGACGGCGAGGAAGCTGGGTCGACACAGAATCGAAGGTCGCAGCGAACGCGCGCAATGGGTTTCAGCAGGGCGTTGTGACAGGAATGATCGGCATGTTCTTTGCAGGCTTGACGGGTGGCCGTTTTGCCCCAGCATTGCGCCCGGTGCCCCGTTGCGTGCCTTCACTCGAGGAAGCTTACCGCTCAAGAATTTCCGCGTCCGAACTGAAGCAGATAAAAGAAGACTGTTCCACCAAAGGAACATCGCTCCATGACCGCGTCATGGACCGTTGTGGTTGGCCGCAGATTCCGCTGGATGGCAAGCTCCTGATCTCGCATCAGGATGCTCTGCTTATGGGCGGAGGCGTGCAGGCGCCTCCGGGTTTTGCCAACCACGTCATCTTTCGCCGCCCGGAGCTTTGCCGCGAGTGCGCAACCAAACTCTGCGTAGAAATGTGCTCAGGCCAGGCCATCACTCACGGTGAGGAGGGAGTTCCCGCCTTCGATCGTGAGAAGTGTGTTTACTGCGGCGCATGCCTTTGGAATTGCCGGGCCGAGGGCGACGGAGCATGCGGAAATGTTGAGTTCAACGCGGGTGCGGGAGGACTGCACTCCACGCTGAACTGATCGCGATTGAAATTTCATTTTGAATTGTCACACCGGCCCCCAGCGAAGCAAAGGGAGCGGAATCTGCTGTTGACAGGATGCGAATGACCAACGGATATCACATCGTAGTGTGCGGGAGCGTCGTGCCCGACCCGCTGCAAACTTTGGAACCAGTTTCTACGCCAACCGGTCCCGCGCTCAAGAACGAAATGATGCTTCCGGCGGTGCTGGATCCCTGGGCCGCTCACGCTCTGTATGAAGCTGCCAACCTGGCCTCCAAAGTCGCCGGCAGCAAAGTGTGGCTGGTAAGCGTTGGGCCAAAAGCAAAGCTCCAGCAGGTCATGATGACGATTGCGCAGCGGGTGAGCTTTGAACTTGTACCCGTGGATGCGAGCGCCAGCGGCTTCGCCGATTCGCATTCAACGGCCGCGCTGCTGGCCGAAGCCATCCAAAGTATCCCCGGCCTCGATCGCGCCCGCCTGCTCGTCTTTGGCGGCTGGGAATCGGCGTCGCGAGGCGCGGGCGCAACCATGCAGTTGGTGGGAGAGCGGCTCGGGATTCTCGACCAGTTTCAAGGTGTCGATCAGCTCAGAGTTCTCGATGACGCCCAGCCCGACGGCTCGTTCGAAGTTCTGGAGCGCATCGAGGGCGGCCGTCATCAGGTTTCGGTCTGCGCGGGCCCGCCGGCTTTGCTGGGCTGGGCGACCGGCAATCTGCCCGAGCCGCGCAACAACCCGCAGATCGGAATGGCGAACATGCGCACCGTGATGCCCGCATTGCAAAAAGCGAAATCCTTGCCGCTGCCCGCCGGTGGATTGCACTTCCTGAGTGCAAGCCCGCCGAAGCAACAGCGCCAGACGCGCGTGGTGAAAGATCTATCGCCTGCGCAGATTGCACAAGAGATCGCGGAGTGGATTGGCAAGTAACCCGTAAGACAGATGACCTATACGAGTTGTCATCCCGAGCGCAGCGAGGGATCTGTAGTTTGTCAGTAAGCGAACAACAGCGGAGAGCAAAACTCTGATGTCACAAAACATTTTGTTCCTGGCGCACGTTTCGGAAGCCGGTAACGCGCTTCCTAAGGCATCGTATGAAGTTCTAGGCGCTGCCGTGAAGTTGACGAAGCAACTCGGCGCAAATTTAACCATCGGCCTAATCGGCGAGGACGTGGCTGCCGCTGCGGAAACAATTGCCGCCGCCGGGACCGAACGAATTCTCGCGGTCTCCGGCCCCGACTTCGCGACTGCGCGCTACGCGAGTGATGCAGCGGCCGCAGAAGCCATCTGCCGGTCAGCAGCCGCCGATCTGATTCTCGCGCCCGCATCGTCGCGCTTCATGCGCGTCTTGCCGGGAGTAGCCCACCGTCTGAACGGATGTGCCGACACGCATGTCACTTCGCTCGAAGCCGATGCCGTTAATGGCGAATTGCGCGCCGCCCGCTGGTATTATCGCCAGCGGATCGAAACCGTCATTCGCCGCGACGCGCGCCCATGGATCGTGTTGCTCGAGCCCGGTTGCGAAGCGGCCTGGACGGGGATGCCCGGCCCGGTCAAGATCGAAAAACTCTCCCTGCCTAAGTTTGCCACCAGAACGACAGTCACCGGCATTCGCGCTCCCCAGAGTGATGCGCAAACCATCCGGCCCGATGCCGACCTGTTGTTTGTCGCAGGTGCGGGCTGGACCAAAAAGCAGTCGGACGGAAAGACTCATGTCCCGGAAGCCGAGAAGCTGATTCTCGATTTTCTGCGTGCCGCTGGCTCATCCCTGGGCGGCAGCAAATCGCTGGTCGATCAATCCGGTGAGAGTCAGGCAGTGCTGCGTTTCATGACCCATCTGAACCAGGTCGGACAGACCGGATCGACTCCCCGCCATCCCAAAGGCCTCTCCATGTGCTGTCATGGCGAGGAGCCGCACGTCGTAGGCTGGCGCTTCATCAACGAGCGCCGCGCCGTCAATCTCGATCCGAATTGTGGCTGGGCGCGAGGAAAAGCCGACGTGCTTTATGTAGCCGACGCGTTTGAAGTGCTGGCCAATTTGAATGCTCGACTGACCCCGGTAGCACAGAGCAGCCCCGAAGCAATGCCTCAGGAAGCCTGAGCCTGCCTCTGCTGAGTGGCACTGCGGCTAGCCTGTGACACGCCTACGCTACTTTACCCAGATGGGCGGCGCATCCGCCCGCCGCGGATCGCTCAACACGTGGGGCGTGATCAGAATCAGCAGCTCATCCTCTTCCGACTGATGCGAATGCTGCGAGGTCAGCAGCCCAAAGCCCGGAATTTGCGCGAAGGTGGGCAGTCCATCCAGGCTGCGCTGGTCTGACGTGGTCACCATGCCCGCGACAAATGCGGGCTCGCCGTCTTTCAAATAGATTCCGCCCGTGAACTCCCGGCTCGTAATGATCGGAACGCCATTCACGCTCGTCGTCCCGAGCGCCCGCAGTTGCAGGCTCAATTCCAGTGACACGTCGGAGTTCTGATGCACCATCGGCTTGGCCTTCAGTGTCAATCCAATGTCCTCGTAATTGACCGACGGAAAGGGCGCGACGTACGACTGGTTTCCCAGTACGCCGGCGATCGCTGAGCTGTTCGAGATCGGCGAGAAACTGGCATTCAGAACGGGGTAGCGCTCTCCCAGCTTGAAAGTCGCCTCCTTGCCTTGCGAGGCGCGCAAGGTCACATGGTCGAGCGACTGCACGGAACTCTCGTTCATAGAAAGCACCGCGGCCAGATGGTCGAGACTGAGCCCGCTGAGCGTGAGGCCCCCGCCAAAGGTTGCCAGCGGCTGGCTGAAAATCCCACTCTGCTGGCTCCCTAACTGCGACAGCAGCGCCGCAATCGAGGCGTTGCCCGCCTGGTTGATGCCGCCTGACGAAATCAGCTGGTTGATCAGGTTCTGCGCGTTTTGCCCGCCCAGCGAGGCCAGAGCCGCCACCGGAATGTTGTAGAGATTGAACTGATCGGGAACATGCAAGCCGATGTTTTTTGCGTAGGTGTGGTCGACCTCCATCACCTGAATGTCGAGCAGCACCTCGGGCAGCGGCTCGCTCACTCCTTCCACAAACTGCGTGGCCGCCCTCAGCATGTTCAGCGGTGCGCGCACCGTGATGGTGTCGTTGATCGGGCTGGGCATCACAAAACGAAATTCAAACGTGCCCCTCAGGGCATTCACGATGTCCTGCAAATCCTTGGAAGCATCGGCGGTGGGGATGCGAAATACGCGCATGCCCATGCGATCGAAAAGGCGATGGTTGTCGGACGTATCGGCGGCGGCAAACAGGACCGTATCTTCTACCGGTACCGCGAAGCTCTTTGTGACCGCGCAGGCCGCGTGCATCGCAGTCGCAAAATCAGCCTGCTCGATGTCGAAGCGAACCCGCCGCGTTTGAAAGCTCTCGTCGAAGGTGATGGACAATCCGTAGCTTAACGCGACCGCCGTTAGCAAGCCTTGGGAGTCGCCCCGGTAATGGAAATCGTGCACGCCGGGCGCGGGGCTGACCGCCAAACTGTCCTGGCTGGCGACGACCTGGGCCGGACCGGAAAAACTCTTTGGCGGAGGCCCGGCGGCGTCCAGCATGCGCTGCTGCGCGAACTCATTCTGCGGATCGAGACTGAGCGCGCTTCTGAATTCGGCGAGCGCCTCGGCCTGGCGTCCCTTCAGCATTTCGCCGTTGCCCCGGTCGATGTGCTGGCGCGCCAGGTGTTCGCGTGTCATCTCGCGCGCGGCCACGTACTCGGCATCTTGCGGAGCCAGGTTCGCCGCCTCCTCGAAGGCATAAAAAGCCTCGTCGATTTGCTCCGATTTCTGGAGCTTGAGCCCGCGGTCAAAAGCGCGGTGCGCGGCCTTCAGTTCTTTTTTCGAAGGCATGACAAATGGAGAAACTGCCGTGCCGCAATCCGTTTTGGCGGCGTCAGAGCACGCCGGTTGTGCCTGCGAAGCCGCCCCGTCGGGCGCTCCGTGTGATATTTCAGCGGAAGTTGGGGTCGAAGTGTTGTTGGTAGGGCCCGGGCCGGAGGGACCGTCACCGCTGGCCGCAGTCGAAGCTTTCTCGCTCGCAGGGATTGTCGGCGTGTCGCCGGCAATGCAAGGCTGGGTCAAACAGAAGAAGGCCAGGCACAAAATCGCCGCGCACAGCTCGGCCGTGCCCAGACGAATTCCTGCCCAATAGCCTCGCATGCTTACACTATAGAATGCCCGGCAGCCGCCGTCTTGCAAGCGAAATACTCGGAAGGGAACTACGGTCGTAACGCCGGGGAACGACTTTCCGAACGATCGCGAGTAAGCGAAGCACGAGTAACGATGTGCGAGTGGCGAGCTGGCCCTACTTCAGCATTAACCGCTCAATCCGTTTGGCGCGGCCCGTCTCATCGTCGCATTCCACGACCACCGCGCACAGCCGAACATCGCCCGACGCCGGCTCAAAGCGCGCCGGCATTCCGCTCAGAAAGCGGTCAATGACCAGTTCTTTCTTGACGCCGATCACGCCGTCATACGGCCCGGTCATTCCAACATCGGTGATGTAGGCTGTGCCTTTGGCAAGAATCGTTTCATCCGCCGTCGGGACGTGCGTGTGCGTGCCCACCAGCGCCGTCACTCGGCCATCCAGATACCAACCAAAGGCCACTTTTTCCGATGTCGCCTCGGCGTGAAAATCCACAAAAACAATTTTGGCCTTAATCTTCTCCAGCAGCCGATCGGCATAGGTAAAAGGGTCGTCGCTCGATCCCATGAAAACCCGCCCCTGAAGATTGATGACCGCATACGCGATGCCATTTTTCTGCCCTTCGTAGGTTCCCCAGCCGGGCAGATGAGACGGATAATTTGCGGGCCGCAACAAGCGTCGCGCCGGGCTGTGTGGATTGCCATCCGCCATCTGGAAATATTCGATGATCTCGCGCTTGTCCCAGACGTGATTGCCGGTCGTCATCACGTCAATGCCAAGTTCAAAAAGCTCTTCCGCCAGCGGAGGCGTAATCCCAAATCCCGCCGCCGCGTTTTCGCAATTGGCGATGACCAGGTCGGCCGAGTGCTGCTTGACGATCTCCCGCAGCCGCTCCCGAACGATGTTGCGCCCAGGCCGCCCAAAAATGTCGCCAATGAAAAGAATGTTCAAGACCGGTTCTCGGTTGTCAGTTCCCAGCACTCCGCAGGTGCTGACTTGTGCGGAATTGTCGCGCCGCTGAATCGAATTTTGATGGTATCACGCAGAACTGAGGAGTGAGGATTCGCCGCCAAAATCAAGGGGTTTAACCGCTGCAATCTAACCCGGCCTTTGCAATGGCTCTGAGAACTGACTACTGCCCCACGATCTCGGCCGTCTTGAGGAAGTCGTAGTTCCCCTCGGGATTCAGCGGCACATTCTGCACACGCCTGGAATGCACCAGCACATTGTCGAGAAACCACAGGTTGATGGAGGGAAGATCGGTGGCCAGGAGGGTCTGAATCTCATCGTAAATAGGTTTGCGCAGCGCGGGGTCGGTTTGGGCGCGGCCTCGATTGACCAGCGCATCAAGTTTTGAATTGACGTAGAAGCTCCGGTTGGCGCCGTGCGGCGGAAACTTCTCGGAGTGGAAAGCGTATTCGAAGATGTCGGGATCTTCGTTGCCGCCAATCCAGCGCAGAGAATACATCTGGTACGCGCCGCTGGTGATGTCGGCAAAAAAGGTGGCGAACTCAAAGGTGCGGATGTCGAGCGCAATGCCAACCGCGCGCAACTGTTGCTGCAACACCGCGGCGATCAGGCGCGGCGTTTCTTCGGTCGACGTCTTCATCGTGAGGTGAAAACGCACGCCCTCGGTTGCGGGGTAGCCCGCATCATCCAGAATCTTGTTCGCTTCCTCCGGCGAATACTCGTACTTCGGCACGTTCGGGTTGTACGCCCAGCTTTGGGGAGGCAGGATGCTGGCGGCAGGCTGGGCAAAATTGCGCCACAAGTATTCGATCATGACTCCGCGATCGACCGCATGGGCAATCGCCTGACGCACGCGCACGTCACCGAGGACGGGATCCCGTAAGTTGAATGCGAGGTAATTCAGCACCGTGCCCGGGCCGTGTTCCACGCGGAGGTTCGGTTCGTTCTCCAGGGTAAGCACCATATCGGAGGTCAGCGCATTGCTGACGATGTCGGCGCTGCCTTTGCGCAATTCCAGCGCGCGCGTGGTGGTATCGGGCACCACCGTGAAGCGAACCCGCGGGACATGCGCCTTCTCGCCCCAATAGCCCTCGTTGCGCTCGAGCACAACCTCTTTGTCCGTTTCCGCGCTGACGAACCGGAATGGCCCCGAGCCGATCGGCCGGTCCGTCATTTCGGTCAGGCTCCCATACGGCACAATGCCCATCGCTCCATCCGACAAGTTCCAGAGCAAGGTCGAAAATGGTTCCTTCAGCCGAAACACAACCGTGGAATCGTCCGGAGCTTCAACGCGATCGACATATCGATACGCGGCAGCCCGGGTGGTGCGAATCTTTCCCTGCAACAGAGAATCGAAAGTCCACTTCACGTCTCGCGCGGTAAGGGCGCGTCCGTCGTGAAAGCGCACACCACGGCGAATGTGGAAGACATAGGTGATGGGATCGGGAATCTCCCAGCTCTCCGCCAGTCCGGGCGTCACATTCAAATGCTCGTCCCGGTTGAGCAGGTCGTCGAAGATAAGCGAGTCGATGCGCTCCGACTGCGCGTCGATGCCGACCCGCGGATCGAGATTTGTCGGACTGCTCTCGATGATCATGACCAGCGTGTTGGGATCGGGAGCTTGCGAACAGGAAAGAAGAGCAAAGAGCAACGCGACGGCGAGCAATGCTGGCCCGAGCAGCGGTGACCCCTGCATCGCAGTCAGGCTCGTAGCTGACCGAACGTCAGCCGCGGAGCGGCGGCTGAAAATAGCCCGGCGCTTCAGCGCCGGGAAAACTCCGGGGCCGCGCGCAGTCCCGGAGGGACGACTGAAACTTGCACGGACGCCAGAACGGCCTTCGCAGCGCGCCGGAACAACCCTTGCCCTCTCACGCATACGAAATCTTCCCCAGAATCGCCGCGCGCCGTGCGCCGGTTGCGGACGGAAGATTCGATGGCCCGCGATGCCACGTCTCGTAGGCGAGGACGGCGAATGCCACCGCTTCCTTCGCCTCTGACGGAATTCCAAACTCATCGGAAAACCGAAGTTGAATGTTGAGCGGCGCAAGTTCGGCCCGCAGCATTTCCATGAGCGTGCGATTTTTTGTGCCCCCGCCCGAAACAATCAGCTCGCGATAACTTTTATGCTGAGGCAGGACGAACCGCCGAATCGCATCCGCAATCGACCACGCGGTCAGCGCCGTCGCGGTCGCGATGATGTCCTGCTTTCGCGCTCCACCGCAAAGCTGCAAAAAACTGGCGGCATACTCGCGCCCAAACTCCTCGCGGCCCGCCGTTCGCGGAGGACGCTGACGGAAAAATCGTGCCCGCATGAACTGCGCTATCACGCGTTCGATCACTTTTCCCGACGCCGCCACTTTGCCATCGCGATCGTAGCTCCGCCCATAAAGTTCCTGCATCAGCGCGTCCATCACCATGTTTCCCGGCCCGGTATCGAATGCCATCACCTGCCGCGAGTTTGCGCCCGCCGGAATCGCCGTCAGATTCGCGATGCCGCCAATGTTCTGCGCAATCCTCCCCACACCCTCGTCGCGAAAGAGAAGGAAATCGACAAATGGCACGAGTGGAGCGCCTTTGCCGCCCGCTGCCATGTCCGCGGGACGAAAATCGGAAACCACCGGCACGCCCAACCGCGCCGCGATGATCGCGGCCTCTCCCGTTTGCCAAGTCACCGCGACCTTGCGCCCGAGAAACGCCGCCGCCTCGCCCTGGTGATAAATTGTCTGCCCGTGGCACCCGACGAGGTCCAGCTTCGTCCGGTGTTTTCTCGCGGTCTTTGCCACGGCCTCCGCGTAAAGTTCGCCGAGCAAAAAGTTCAGCCGCGCCAGATCCGCAACGCGAGCGGTCTGCGCATTCATCGTTTCCAGAATCGTGTGTCGCACCCGCGCAGGGAAGGGAAATTCCTCATGCCCAATCAGCGTGTAGCGCTGTCGCCCTCGCCCGCGTGAAGGCTGGCGCTGAGAAAAAGTCTTTGGGGAATGCGGCTCCTCAATTCGCACCAGCGCCACATTAATCCCGTCCGCCGATGTGCCGCTCATCACGCCGGCCACAATCATGCGCCGCGCTCCTCGCGCGCCAGCGCAGCCAGCCGAACCTCTTCACTCAATTCCCAAAGCCGTCGCGCCAGCCGTTCCGTCTTTCGCTCGGTGGGCGCAGGAATTTCGTTGAGTGGTGTGCCGAGGTGTCTCCGCTTGAACTTCTCAACTCGTTTCGCGATCTCGGCAACCCGCCTTGCGAACCGCCGATCGTTTTCCGCCGCGCGCACCAGCGCCTCGTACCCGCGCATCACCAGTTCCTCATTGTGGCAAATCAGCACGAGATCCCCGCCCACGCGAATATGCTGCGGCGCTGTCTCCTCCACCGGTGCCGCCTTCAGCACCGCGCCCATCTCCAGGTCGTCGGAGACGATCAGCCCGTTGTAGCCGATTCGCTTGCGCAGAATGTCGGTGATCCATTTTTTCGAGATCGACGCCGGCGTCCGGTCCCGCGTCACCTCTGGATACGCCGCGTGCGCGACCATGACAAAAGGAAGCTGCCGCCGCAGCGCAGCATAAGGAAAAAGATCCTCGGCCCACAATTTCTTAAAACTCTTTTTGATTACGGGCAGTTCGTGATGGCTATCGAGCGCGCCCTCGCCGAGTCCGGGAAAATGTTTTCCGCATCCAAGCACGCCCGCGTCTCGTAGGCCGCGCAGAAATTCCCGTGCGTATGCGACAACTTCTTTCGGGTCCGCGGAAACGGCGCGCGAACTGAGCACGCTGCGCGAAGCCTCGAACGCCAGGTCGAGCACCGGCGCGAAATCCACGTTAAACCCGAGCGCCCGGCAGTTCTCGCCGATCACCCGCCCGTGTTTGCGAAAAAGCTGGCGGTCGCCAGTAGAAAAAACCTCCGCCGCAGACGGCGCGGGCCCGAGCAGTTCGCGAAACCGGTCCACGGTGCCGCCTTCAAGATCGACACACGCGAAAAGCGGCGCCGATACGCACTTCTGACAGTCCCGCAGCAAGCGATGCGTCTGCGCCGCGCTCTTGATGTTCCGCGCAAACAAAATCACCCCGCCCGGCTGAACCGTCTTCAGCAGCGAAGCCAGCCGTGGCGACATCTCCGCCCCGTCAAACCCGATGATAAGCAGTGGGCCGAGTTGCGCGGGAAAAGCTTTGCTGGCAGTGTGGGGCATTGTTGAACAATTTCCTCGGCGCACTCCGCGTCTCGGCGGTTAGATTTCCTTCTTCAGCTCCGCCAGCAAGTTTAGCGCCTCCAGCGGCGTCAGGCGGTTCAAATCGACCTCGCGTAGCTTCTCCAGCACTGGCTGCGACAGCGGAGTGAAAATCGTCAACTGCGCCGGACGCTCCGGCGCCGTCGAAGCCCCCGGCGTAATGCGCTCCGTCAGCCGATGCTCCGACGACTCATGCTCGGCCAGCACCTCGCGCGCCCGCACCACCACTTCATGCGGCAGGCCAGCCAGTTTTGCGACCTCAATCCCATAGCTGCGGTCGGCCGCGCCCGGCTCAACCTTGCGCAGGAACACCACATTCCCGCCCGCTTCCTTCACCGAGACGTGATAGTTCTTCACGCCGCTCAACTGCTCGGCGAGTTCCGTCAGTTCGAAATAGTGCGTCGCAAAAAGAGTTTTCGCATGCACGTGCACGTGCAGATATTCCACCGCCGCCCACGCAATCGCCAGGCCGTCATAGGTCGATGTACCGCGCCCAACCTCGTCCAGCAAAATCAGCGAGCGCTCCGTCGCCGTGTGCAGGATCGCCGCCGTCTCCGTCATTTCGACCATAAACGTCGATCGTCCGCGCGCCAGGTTGTCGCTCGCGCCAATCCTCGTAAACACGCGATCCACAATGCCCAGCCGCGCCGAGCGAGCCGGAACGAACGACCCCATCTGCGCCATGATCACGATCATTGCCGCCTGCCGCAGGTACGTGCTCTTGCCGCCCATGTTCGGCCCGGTTAGCACGATGATGTTATGCGTCGACGAATTCAGAAATAAATCGTTCGGCACAAACCGCTCCGTGCCTGCCGCGAGTTCCTGCTGCTCGATCACCGGATGCCGGCCCTCGACAATTTCGAGATCGCCGGAGTCATGACCGCCCGTCTGTGGGCGATCGCGTGAATCCGGTTTCGGTCTTGCCTCAAATTTCGGCCGACAATAATTTCGCAGCGCCGCAATGTGCGCCAGGCACGTCAGCACATCGACCTCAGCCAGCGCCAGCGCCGTTTGCCGAATGCGCTTCGCCTCCGCCGCAATCGCCGACCGCAGCTCCGCAAACAGCCGCCGCTCAATCTCGACAATCTTTTCCTGAGCGTCCAGAATCTTGGATTCGTATTCCTTCAGCTCCGGCGTCGTAAAGCGCTCCGCATTCACCAACGTTTGCTTGCGCTCGTAATCGGTCGGCGCGTGCGCCAGGTTCGCCTTCGAAATCTCGATGTAGTAGCCAAAAATCGAATTGAACTTCACTTTGAGCGAGCCAATGCCCGTGCGCTCGCGCTCGCGCTGCTCCACTTGCGCCAGGTATTGCTTCGAATTGTGGCTCAGGTCGCGCAGGTCATCGAGGTCCTTATCGACGCCGGCGGCAATCACGCCGCCATCGCTCAAGGTGAGCGGCGGCTCTCCGACAATCGTCCGCTCAATCTTCGCCCGCAAATCTCCCAACTCATCGTGTGCCGCATGCAGCGCCTCCAGACGCGCGGCCGCCGTCCCGCCAAGCGTCGCACGCAGTTTGGGAATTCTCGCCAGCGAAGCTCCGAGCGCGATCACGTCGCGCGGATTCGCCGTCTCCAGCGTCACCCGGCTCAGTAGTCGCTCCAGATCCAGAATGCCGTCCAGCGTGCGTCGCAACTCTTCGCGCCGCACAATGTCCTTCACCAGCGCCTCGACCGATTCAAGCCGCGCCTCAATCTCGGCGGCATCCACCGACGGCCGCAGCATCCATGCCCGCAACAACCGTTTGCCCATCGGCGTGACGGTCGCGTCCAGCGAGCGAAACAGCGTCACTCCTTCCGCCGTCCCGGCGAACAGCGGCTCAACCAACTCAAGGTTGCGCACCGTTACCGCATCCAGCACCAGGCAATTTTGTCGCTCGTAAAAGCCGATGCGGTCGATGTGATCGAGCGTGCCCCGTTGCGTCGAGCGAATGTAATAGAGGATCGCGCCCGCCGCCGAGGCCGCCGCCGGTTTCCCAGCCAGTCCAAATCCCTCCAGCGACAGCACGCCAAAATGATTTTCGAGCAGCGGAATTGCATGGTCGGGCGCGAAGATCCAGTCGTCTAACGGAGTCTCCGCCCAACCCGCGTCGTTCTTCGTAGCCGTTGGACCAGTCTTAGCCGGCGCGACCGGCCGCGGCGTGCGCCGCCCCGCCGCCAGCTCAAACAGCGGCGCCGACGATCCATACAGCACCTCTTTCGGACGCAGTTGCTCCAGCTCTTCTTGAATGCGGCGCGCGGCCTGCTCGCCCGCAAATTCCGTCGCCCGAAACTCGCCCGTCGAGAGATCGAGCGCAGCAAAACCCACGCGATCACCCGTCGTGGCCACCGCCGCCAGAAAATTGTTTTCTTCCGCATTTAGCGACGAATCGGCTGCCGTCCCCGGCGTGACGACACGCGTCACCTCGCGCCGCACCAGCTTCTTCGCCAAACGCGGATCCTCCACCTGTTCGCAGACGGCCACCTTAAACCCGCGCCGAATCAGCTTGGCAATGTATCCCTCGGCGGCATGGTACGGCACGCCGCACATGGGAATATCCACGCCTTTTTCCTTATTCCGCGACGTAAGCGTGATCTGCAACTCGCGCGCGGCCAGCACCGCGTCGTCAAAAAACAGTTCGTAAAAGTCGCCCAGCCGAAAAAACAGCAGAGCATTGGGATGCTCTTTCTTGATGGCGGTATATTGCCGCATCAAAGGCGTGGAAGGTTCTGACATAAGGAATTGGCGATTGGTAATTTGTAATTTGTAATTTGTAATTGGATAAACCGCAATTCTATTCTGGATTGTGTCCGCGGGTCGGCCAGTTCAGCCAAATTCCAAATCACCAATTGCAAATTACCAGTACTTTTGTTCTTCTTACTTCCATGGAACTTCGCAAAGATCCGATCACTCGCTCCTGGGTTATTGTGGGCGACGATGTGGTCGAGGCCGCCGCTCCCTCCGCTGCCTGCCCCTTTTGCGGCCCGGCTGCCGAGAACGCGCAGATCATCGCAACCTTGCCCGGTTTGAACGGCAATCCCTGGTCGGCGCGCTCAGTGGTTCATCCCCAGGCGCTTTATCACGTCGAAGGCGAGGCGTCGCGCCGCGGTGAGGGCCTCTACGACCGCATGCGCGCGGTCGGAGCGCATGAGATCCTCGTCGAAAACCCGCGCCACGACGGTCACATCTGGAACGCCAGCGATCTCGAAGTCGAGCAATTCCTCCGCCTATGCGCCATGCGCATTCAGGACTTGAAGCGCGACAGCCGCCTCAAGTACGTCAGCATCTTCAAGAATCACGGCGAAGGCGCCGGCCAGGAATTCAGCCATCCCTGCTCGGAACTGACCGCGACCACGTTTGTGCCGCGCCGCGTCCTCTACGAACTGCGCGCCGGACGCGACTACTACCAAAGCAAGGAGCGCTGCGTCTTCTGCGACATCATGGCGCAGGAAGAACGCCAGGACGTGCGCGTCGTCGAAATGCGCGGAGACTACATCGCGCTCGCTCCCTACGCCCCGCGCGTTCCCTACGAGATCTGGATCCTGCCGCGCACCCATGAAGCCGCCTTCGAGAGCACCGCCGCGTCCCGCGTCAGCAACCTGGCCGATCTCGCCAGTCTTCTGCGCCGCACCCTGCAACGCGTCCTCACGGTTGCGCAGGCCTTTCACCTCGTGCTTCACACCTCGCCCAACAGTCAGCATCCTTCCGAGGCGCTCGGTTATTGGAAGACACTCGACGATGACTACCACTGGCACATCGAGATTCTGCCCGTCCTCGAGGCCAAGGCGAAGTCCTACACCTTCAAGGAGACGTATTATTCGCCGTTGACCTCCGAGACCGCGGTGAAGCGGCTGCGCGATGTGAAGTTGTAAATGGAGGGTTGACGACTCAGTCTTACGACCAACGATCAACGACTGACGACCAACGACCGGCCTCGCCATGACTATCCGTCGCCTGAAAACCTATGCCGGATCGCAAGGGTACGTGTATCAGTATTACTTCGTCGGCCAGCGCCCGGCGGCCAGTCCGCTCGAAGCGACCGAGTACATTTTTGATGTCACGTCCGATCGCAAGCTTACCTACTCTGTAAGCATCCTCTTGCCGCGTTCGGCGGTCCTGCAATGGGTCGAGTCGCGCACTCGTCCCCTCGGCGATTCCGAGCAGTACGCCGCCGTCAAGTTGCGCCTGTTTCGCGCCTTCGATGAGGCCGAAGACATGCAGACCCACGGCCGCTCCCTCCAGATTGACATCGCCTTTCTCGAAGAAGCGCTCGTCGCGCTCGGCGTTGACTAGCTGCATTGTGATCCGCGTCACAACCGCCTGTGACCGCGCCCGTTTTCCCGTTTTCAATCCCAGCGGCAAACTATAATTGCCAGGGCGGGGTGGGGAGTTCGATCCGCCGGACAGGCAAGCATTCAACTTTATGAGTCTGATGTGGCTGCGTGTGGCGCTCGCTTTTTATGCCGTGGGTTTGCTCTATGCCCTGGTCGCGCTCACTCGCACGACTGAACTTCTCAGCAAACTCGCTCTCCACTCCGCCTATCTCGGCATGGTCTTTCATCTCGTCTCGCTCACCGAGGCGATCGTCCAGCGCGGCCAATTCGTCTCCGCCTCCGTGCACAACTCGGAATCCCTGCTCGCCTTTCTGATCATGGTCGTCTTCATGCTCGCGTACATGATCTATAAGACGACCACGCCCGGCATCGTAATTTTCCCTCTCGTTTTCCTTTTAACTTTTGTGGCCGCCACCGGCCAACAGCCTCTTGTATTTGCTTCCATTGCCGTCAGGCGCGGATGGCTCGCCGTCCACATCCTGATGATCTTCACCGGCTACGCCGCTCTCTTCTTGAGTTTTGGCGCCAGCATTCTCTACCTGCTTCAGGAGCGCGCTCTCAAACTAAAGACCTCCACCTGGATGTTCTCGCGCCTGCCCGCGCTCCAGGTCATCGATGACATCGGCTATCGCTCGCTGATGCTGGGTTTCCCGTTCATGACGCTCGGCCTCATCGCCGGATCGGTCGTCGCCGAATCCGCCTACGGTCACGTCGATTTTCTCGATCCCAAAATTCTGCTTTCCGTTTTGATGTGGGCCGTTTACCTGCTGATGGTCTACACGCGCCTTGAGGCCGGTTGGCGCGGACGTCGTGCCGCCGTGCTCGCCAGCCTTGCCTTTGTCACCGCGATCGTCGCCTGGATCGCGAACTACTTCAGCGGAATGCACAGGTTCATCTCCTCATGAGATTCCAACTCATCGGCGTGAACCACAAAACGGCCCCGGTCGAGGTCCGCGAGCGCTTCGCCATCCCCGAGTCTCGCCTGCCCGACGCCTGCAAGAAGCTCTCCGAGCATCCCGCCGTCGCCGAGGGCATGATCGTCTCCACCTGCAACCGCGTCGAATTTATCGCCAACATGAAAAATGGCGCCGGCGATCTGCGCGATTTCATGCGCGATTATTTCCAGGTCGATCCCAGCCAGTTCGAAACCCATCTCTACGAATTCCGCGAAGATGAAGCCGTTCGCCACATTTTCCGCGTCGCCGCCAGTCTTGACTCCATGGTCGTTGGCGAGCCGCAGATTCTTGGCCAGGTCAAGGAAGCCTACGCCACCGCCCGCGCGGTGGGCGCGGTGCGCGCCCAGCTTGACCAGTTGCTCACGCGCGCCTTCGCGGTCGCCAAACGCGTTCGCACCGAAACCGCGGTTGGTTCCTCGTCCGTTTCCATCGCCTCGGTCGCCGTCGAACTCGCCGAAAAAATCTTCGGCAACCTGCAAGGCAAATGCGTTTACCTCGTCGGCGCGGGGAAGATGAGCGAACTGGCCGCGCGCCATCTGCTCGCTCACGGCGCGTCGTCGATCTTCGTAGCCAATCGCACCTACGATCGCGCCATCCGCCTCGCGCAAAAATTCGACGGCCAGGCAGTTGAGTTCAGCCGCCTCTATGACACCTGCGACAGCGCTGATATCGTCATCACCTCCACCGGCGCGCCGCACTTTATCTTCCGCCCCGAGCACGCCGAAAAATTTCTCGCCAAGCGCCGCAATCGTCCCATGTTCTTCATCGATATCGCCGTCCCCCGCGACGTCGATCCGCAGATGAACAAGATCGACGGCATCTTCGTCTACGACATCGACGATCTTCAACAGGCCGTCAGTTCCCACGTCGCCGATCGCAGAAAAGAGGCCGAGAAGGCCGAGGCCATCGTCAATGGCGAGGTTCAGAAATTCCACCTCCGCCTCCAGACGCTCGACGTCGTGCCCACTATCGTCAGCCTTCAGGATCATCTCGAAACCATCCGCCAGGCCGAGATCGATCGCGTCCGCGGCCGTCTCGGTCCCTTGTCCACCGATCAGGAGATGGCCGTCGAAGCGCTCACGCGCGGCATCGTTAACAAAATCATGCACACCCCAATCAGCACTCTGAAAACCGCCGCCCGCGATCCCGAATCGACCACCGTCGTCGATCTCGTCCGGCGACTCTTCAATCTTCAGGACGACAAAAATAAAGATAGCGACAAGGCCCAAACGACCGCCGGGCGTCCTGCCGGCCGAGGAGATCAAAACTAATGGCTCTCCTCCGCATCGGCTCCCGCGGCTCCCAGCTTGCTCTTTGGCAGGCTCACCACATTTCCGATCTGCTCCGCGCCCAAGGCCACACCGTCGAGCTCGAGATTATCAAGACCACCGGCGACAAAATCACCGACGTGGCTCTTGCCAAAGTCGGCACCAAGGGCATGTTCACTAAAGAAATTGAAGAAGCCCTCGTCGAAAATCGCGTTGACCTGGCCGTGCACAGCCTCAAGGACCTGCCCACCGAGCTCGCCTCCGATTTCGAAATCGCCGCCATCACCACGCGTGAAAATCCGCGCGACGTTTTCTGCTCGGTCAAATTCGCTGGCATCGATGCGCTTCCGCAGCGCGCCAACGTGGGCACCAGCAGTTTGCGCCGCCAGGCGCAGCTCATGGCAATTCGCCCCGATCTTAAGATTCACCCGTTACGCGGCAATGTTGATACGCGCCTGCGCAAACTCGAAGCCGGAGACTACGACGCCATCATCCTCGCCGCCGCCGGACTCAATCGCCTCGGCAAGACGCAGCTCGTCAAGCAGGTGATCCCCGCTGAAGTTATGACGCCCGCCGCCGGCCAGGGCGCGCTGGGCATCGAAATTCGCCGCGGCGATGCCGCGACGCGCCAACTGCTCGCATTCCTCGACGACGCTGCCGCCCGCGCCACCACCACTTGCGAGCGCGCTCTGCTCAACAAACTCGGCGGTGGATGCCAGGTTCCAATCGGCGCCTTCGCGGAGATGCGGGGCCAAACCATCCATCTGAACGGCCTCGTCGCCCATCCCGACGGCAAGACGGTATTGCGCGAGCAGCGCGACGGCGCCGATCCCGTCCGCCTGGGCGAAGAAGTCGGCGACATACTCTTAAGCCGCGGCGGCGATGCTATCCTCGAAGAGGTATACGGCGAAGGTTTCGCCCTGCCGCAACAACCGTGAAAAGCTCTCAGCTGTCAGCTCTCAGCTTTCAGTAACCGAGGACGGAGATGCATCCTCGCCCCGTTCCTTTTCTAGCCCTGTCTTATATGATTTTGCTTTTAGCTGAGAGCTGAGAGCTAGAGATTTAACTGACAACTGAGAACTGACAACCGAGAACTTCTTTCATGCGCAAACCCACCGCAAGCCGCCCCCTGACCGGAACTCGCATTCTCGTCGGCCGCGCCCGTCATCAAGCCGGCAGCCTGTCCTCCGACCTACGCAGCCTGGGCGCCAGCGTCATCGAAATTCCCTTCATCGAGATTCGCAAGCCGCAATCCTTCGCGCCTCTCGACGAAGCTCTCAAGAATCTCAAAACTTACGACTGGCTCATCCTCACCAGCGCCAATGGCGTTGAAGCCATGTGGCAGCGCCTGCGCAAGCTCCGCATCCCGCGCACAAAACTCAAGCATCTGCAAATCGCCGCCATCGGCCCGGCCACCAAGAAAGCCATCGTCAAGCACGGCCTCAAGGTCAAGATGGTTCCCGAAGAGTACGTCGCCGAATCGGTGGTCAAGGGGCTGCGCGACAAAGTGAACGGCAAGCGCGTTCTGCTCGTCCGCGCCAAGGTCGCCCGCGACGTCATTCCCGATTCGCTGCGCGATGCGGGCGCGCACATCGATGTCATCGAAGCCTACGAAACCGTCGTGCCCGAAAAATCAAAAACGCGTTTGCGCGCACTCTTCAAAAACAAGCAGCGCCGTCCGCACGTCATAACGTTTACCAGTTCTTCCACTGTCCGCAATTTCGCCGACCTGCTCGGCTTGTCCAATTCCAATGCCGGCGCCGCGCCGCCGAACGCCGCGCCCACCCTGCCGTCCGCGCTCGAAAATGTCCAGCTCGCGTCGATTGGTCCTGTAACCTCGTCCACTCTGCGCGAACTGGGGCTGCCCGCTTCCATTGAAGCGCGTGAATTTACGATGGGTGGATTAATTCGCGCGATCGTGCTCGCCCGCTACGCCGAACCGTCGGTCTAGCTCCGGCCTAGCTGCCCGCCGCGTTCTTGTGTTCTGATTCCGCCAATCCCAACTGCGGATCGATCGCATCCAGGTAGCCCTGGAGCTTCTTCTTTCCCTCGGGCGCCAGTCCCGTAAACTCAATCCCGTTTCCTACGCCCGGGTCGCACGTCCGCACGATTCCCGTCACGTTGATGCGCTCGGTATCCAGGTGCATGTCCACTCGCAGCACGGTGCCAACTCGCATCGGCATCATGGTTTCGATATAACAGCCATTGCCGCTTACATCGGTGGCGTTGATGCGGATCGGCGTCTGCACGCGCTCGTCGCGAATCTCAACCGGCAGCGTGATTTTGTGCCGATGATAGCGCCGCCGATTCGAGGGCGAAACCATCGCCGGCTTCCCATCCGTAGGAATATGGCTCTCCCACGGACATTCCTGGTCCGCCAGTAACTTGATTCCCACCTGGTTTTTCTTGAGGCTGCCCGTGTTCACTGCCCAAACCACCGTGCACCGCGCTTTTCTCTCGTCGCACTGCACGCCGATCACGTCGCCCACCTTCAGTTCGCTCTCCACTTCACTCAGCAGTGCGCCCTCCGAGCTTATGTTCTGGGCGCGCACACGGAGCGAGAAGGGCCGGCCCTGGGCATTCAGTCCCCAAATGCGCACCGGCAGATCGACGGTCAGGCGTGGTTCGACTTGATGGTCAGACATTCTTTCTCCCCGCGCCCCATGCGGACACGGAACACCATGATGATACCGCCTTCCGTTACCCCCGCCACATTACCTGCGGAGTTTGTCCCCACACGTTGGGAGTATCACTTCAGTACTGCCGCCGTCTTCATCCCGTTCCTCAGCCCTCGATAGCTGAATAACCGGATTTCCTGCTCTTCCAGAAATTGCCTCAGCTCCGAAGAAACCAGCAGCTTGCGTTCTCGTTCGCGCGACTCCACCAAACGCGTGCGCGCCGCGCGCAGATCGGCATCCGCGTATCCCGGATGGCACACCAGTTCCCATGTTCCCTCGGGCAGGCCTTTCAGTGCCTGGCGCAGCAACATCGCGTCCATCTCGCCGGTCTCAATCACTCCGACGATCCCGTCCGGCGTGTGCATGCCCGCACGCGCCGCCTGCCGCCGAAAATTCCCGGCAAAAGCATTCAGCACGCGCACCTGGCCATAGCGCTTCAGCAAAACGCGCTTGCCCGCAAACTGCTGCGCCATGATCGCCTTCATCGGCACGAACGGGCTGCGGATGGCGCGCACGCCGCAAATTCTCGCCGCCCGCAGCAGTGCCTGCAAAATCTCCGGGAAAATATGCGTATGCTTGTGCGAGTCGAGATGACTGACCTCGATCCCCGCCGCCTGAATTTTTCTGATTTGCGCCGTGATCTCCGCGACCAGTTGCTCGCGATCGAACCCGCCGAGCGTCGCCCGCGCGGCAAACGAGGAAAGGCTCGAATAAAATCTCTCCGGCTCCTTCGACCGGATGTCGAGCAGCGTGTCCACCGCGCCCGGAGCCGAAACCGGCGCGCCGTCCACCAGCACCACATGGCAACCCACCGAAAGATTCGGCAACGCACGCGCCGCTTCCACCGCCTCGCCGAATGCCGGCTCGCCGGCGTTCGCCATCAGCGTCGCCGACGTCACCACTCCGTCTCGATGCGCCTCGACGATCGCCCGGTTCACTCCGCCAGTCAGGCCGAAATCGTCGGCGTTCACGATCAATTGCCGCATTCCGAGAGTTTAGCAGTCTCTCGCGACGGAGTCCTGTCAGCCGGTTATCCCAAAGTGCAACTCCCGCCGCGGGCAAGTGCACATGTCGTCGCCTCCCCCATCCCGCAGAACAAAAAAGGCTCCCAGTTGCAATCCTCGACCGGGAGCCGCGTTTCGCGCACTGGCGAAATCTATCTACTGTATTTTTTCAGTTTTCCCGTCGTAGTGCACCGCGCCATTTTTCTCGTTTTGCCGCATCACATCCTGATTGCCGTAGGTGTGACGGCCCGCTCCCGGTCCCTTCGCCGCGCTGGCCACATCCGCGGTGTATTCCGGGCCGCTGAAATATAACCACCCGGCCCGCGCCTCCTGACGAGGCTCGCGCTCGGCGCCCCTTTCTTCCATCGCTCCCCGTCCTGCCAACCGCCGCGCTTTCCGCGCCAGCGGCTCCGGCAACAGATTCACCTGAGGGCTAAACAGCGGCGCTCCGCCCTGGTACCACACCGGCACCGTGAAGCTCGCGCTCGTCGGCCCCTGAAGTTCCGACAACGTCGAGTTGGTTGCGCCCGCGATCAGGCCCGCCGTCGCATTGCTCGCCCCGACAGGATCCGGCGAAACGGTCTCAAACGAAATGCTGGGCGTGCTCACCAGCGGGACGTAGGGACCATACCCGTACCAGCCGCCGTCACGCGGGTGGGGAATGGGCTGCTGAGCAAAGGCTGCAAAGGAGAGAAAAACCACCAGGGTCAGAACAAAATAGGGTCGCATACTTCCTCCACAAAAACGACTGCTTACCGAGGGGCGTGCAGTTTGCCTGCCATCGTCAGATGCCCCGCCAGTCGCCCGCTTTCACCCTTCATTTATCTGCGATGTCGGCCAAACCACGGAGACGCGGCGCCCCGCTCTCACCCGCCAGTTGCTGTGGAGATGCAACGGAATGCGCAAATCACGCAACTCCCTTGCGCCGTGCTCACCCTACCCGAAGGCGAATGAAAATTGAACCCGCTCCCTTTTCTTAGCCGGGAAGAACTGATGCCATATTTATGGCGATGTGGGACAATAATTGCATGAAGCGCGAGAGTGTTCGCACAACTGTCGATATTCCAGCGACCCTCTACCGGAAATTGAAGGAGCAGGCTGCGGCGGGTGGTTGTTCCATCCGCGAGTTGGTTCTCTCCGGTGTCCGGACTGTCCTGCTCCAGGGGCAGCGGCCAAAGCGGAAAACAGTGAAATTCCCTCTGATTGTTTCCGATGGTCCCAAAGTAAATCTGACGAACGAACAGATATATGAACACGTTGAATTTCCTTGACGCGAATGTCTGGCTCGCGCTCATCTGGAGCCGACATGCGCACTCCGAACAAGCCCGCCGGTGGTTTGAAGATATCGTTGACGAGCAGTTCTTCCTTTGCCGCTTCACTCAAATCACCGTATTACGGTTGCTCGCGACGCAGCAGATTATGGGACCGGATACGGCAACGATGGCAGAAGCGTGGAACCTCTGGGATCGCGTCCGGGGGGATAGTCATATCGTTCTTCTTGCCGAACCCGAAGGGCTTGAGAGGGAATTCAGATCGCGTTCGCGGCTGTCAACCCGATCGCCGAAGGTCTGGGCCGACGCTTATCTTCTCGCATTCGCCGCTGCTGCCGGTCTTAAGCTGGTTACATTCGACCGATCCCTGGCAGCGAGCCACGACGACGTGCTCGTCCTCTAAGGCCCAACGACTTTGCCTCATAACAATAGTTTGGTTTGGGATCAGTTCCCGATGTACCGCGCATAAAGACTGCGCGCGATCGCCGTATCCGTAGTCCCTTTGATAATCGCCCGCCCATCCGGAAAGAGCGTAATCTCGTACGCCTCCCGCGCAAACTTCAAAACAAAACTATTGTGCCGCACCGTGCCCAGCGGCTCCAGCCTCGCGCTGATCTCCGCAAAATCCACCGGCCGTTCCCGCTCATGAATCTGCACCGAATTCCGCCCACACAGCGTGATGTGCGCCCGCCCTCGACCCTCCAGATGCACAAACTCGCGCTGCCCGCAGCAGCGGCATCCCGGGCGCGCCGCGTCTGCCCTCACCTCGGCATGCTCATTCGTCCACACATCCCATGACAACAAACTGCCGCGCATCTTCTCCCGCGCGCCCACCAGTAGCTTCAGCGCCTCCGTCGCCGCAATCGATGCCACCAGGTTCACCGCCGAATTCAGAATCCCTGCCGTCTCGCAGGTCTCAATCGCGCCCCTCGGCGAGTCCGGAAAAATGCACGCCAGGCAGGCCGTTTCGCCCGGCAGCACATTCATCGTCGCCGCATAGCTGCCCACCGCCGCCGCATAAATCCACGGCTTCGAATTCTTCACCGCATAATCGTTGATCAGATACCGCGTCTCAAAATTATCCGTTCCATCCAGAATGACCTCTGCCGAAGAGAGCAGGGAATCCACATTCTGCGGAATCAGGTCCGCCACCTGCGGCTCGACCACAATCTGCGAATTAAACCGCGCAATCTGGCGCGCCGCCGCAATCGCCTTCGGCACCGACTCGTTGGCGTCGCTTTCGTCAAACAGCGATTGCCGCTGTAAGTTGCTCGCTTCGACGTAATCGCGGTCAATAATTCGAATCGTCCCCACCCCCGACCGCGCCACGAGCGCCGCCAGAATCGATCCCGTTGCGCCGCATCCCACAATCGCAACGCTCGCCCCCGAGAGCTTTTTCTGCCCCTCCGCCCCGATCTCCTTAAACAATATCTGTCGCGAGTAGCGATCTTCCATCGGCCCCGTCGTCAAATGGTCCTTTCCCGTGCCCCGCCGCTTCCCGCCTTGGTTCCCCGGCGATTACCTTCAACCTGCTTTGTAAACAGTATTATAGGTTCCAGTCGAGCAACGTGTGCCGGTCAGCGGTTCATCGAACTGGAAAGGTCTCATCAACGATCGCGGAGCAGGTGGACAGAGTTTGCCACGATGGAAGGGCCATGTTTTGAGACGGCTTGCATGGGTATTCCCGCCCCTGCTCGCCTTCTCCCTGCTGGCGTCGTCCACCCTCGCCGCCGCTCAGGCCATTGCCGCGCCAGCCTCCCAGCGCCCCGACGAATCCACGCCGCAATTCGGATCCATCAATCCCTATCTCGGCCTCACCATCGATGAGATCGAAATCCCCGGTCTCTCCACCGAAGATGCCGCCTCGCTCCTCGCCTCCACGCCCCTCAAAATCGGCGAGCCCTTGACGCGCGGCACGCTCCGCGACGCCATCAAGGTCCTCTTCGCCACCGGCCGCTTCGCCGACATTCAGGCCGAGGTCAATCGCACCGCAACCGCCGGAATCCGGCTCCAGTTCCTGACCGTCGCCAATTATTTTGTCGGCATTGTTACCGTCGCCGGCGTTTCTACCAATCCCTCGCCCAATCAACTCGTCAGCGCGACTCGCCTGCAACTCGGCGAACTTTATACCGCCGAGCGCCTCGAGCAGGCCATGGCGGGCCTCCGCCGCATGCTCGAGGAAAACGGCTTCCATCAATCGAAAATAACCAGCGCCGAGCGGCGCGACGAAACCCAGCACCAGATCAGTCTCACATTCTCCATTGCCCCCGGCCCGCGCGCCTCAGTTGGCGAGGTCATCGTCGAGGGCGATGCCAGTTATTCGAAAAGCGAAATCAAGGATATCGCCAAGTTCCACTCCGGCGATCCCGTCATCGCCAGCCGCGTCACCCGCGCCTTGCAGCGCATCCGCGCCCGCTATCAAAAGCAGGATCGCCTGCTCGCCCAGGTTTCCCTCGCCGGCACTCACTACCGCCCCGAGCGCAATGCCGTCGATTACACCTTCCAGATCGATCGCGGTCCCGTGATCGAGATCTCCGCCGAGGGCTTCACTCTCAGCCAGCGCACACTCCGCCGTCTCGTGCCCATCTACGAAGAGGGCGCGGTGGACGAAGATTTGCTCAACGAAGGCTCCCGCAATATTCAAAACCACATGCAGACCCTGGGATATTTTGAGGCCCACGTCTCCGTCAGCCAGCACGCCACCGACGACGGCAAGACCCTGCACGTGGTCTACACCATCGATCCAAAAGAGCGCCATAAACTCGCCGCCATTCGCCTTGTTGGCAACCGCTATTTTCCCGAAGAGTTGATTCGCCAGCGCCTGAAGGATGAGACCGCCGGCCGTCTCTTCAGCCACGGCCGCTATAGCGAAGTTCTCCTTGCCGACGACGTCGCCAGCATCCAGAATCTCTATCGCTCCAGCGGTTTTCGCCAGGCTGAGGTCAACGCCAAGCTTCTCGACAATTATCAGAATGATCCGTCCCGGCTTGCCATCGACATCACCATTCACGAAGGCCCGCAGACTCGCGTCGCATGGGTTCGCATCGACGGCAACTACACCCTCCCCGAAGACCAGCTTCCCGAAATTTCAACCGCCGAGGGCCAGGGATTCGACGAGGGCACTCTCGCTGCCGATCGCGATCTGATTCTCGGAAAATATTTTGACAACGGCTTTCCCAACGCCTCCGTGGACGTCGCTTACACCAACGCTCCCTCCCAGGCCGACAACCTCCCTCGCGTCGGCGTCACCTTCAGCATCCACGAAGGCGAGCAGTTCTTCGTCAGTCAGGTTTTCTTGGATGGCCTCCATTACACCCGCGCCGGTGTCGCCCGCCGCGAACTCCGAGTCCACGCCGCAGACCCGCTCAGTCAGCGCGATATGCTCGAGTCCCAGCGCCGCCTCTACGATCTCGGCCTCTTCAGCGAAGTCGATACCGCCATCCAGAATCCCGAAGGCACCGAGTCCCGCAAGAATGTCGTCATCACCGCCCGCGAGGCCCAGCGCTACACCTTCGATTACGGTGGTGGCCTCGAATTTCAAACCGGACAGCCCGCATTCGGCGCCAGCCAGCCGCTCGGCCAAACCGGCGTCAGCCCGCGCGCTTTATTCGCCGTCAATCGCATCAACTTCGGTGGCCGCGACCAAACCCTTACCTTCAAAGGCAACATCGGCCGCCTTCAGCAAAGGGCCTTGCTCAACTACGACATTCCCAAGCTTCTCAACCGCGAGGATCTTCACCTCTCGTTCACCGCCTTCTACGACAACACGGTCGACGTCTCCACCTTTACCTCGCGCCGGCTGGAGGGCAGCTTGCGTAACCTCCAGATTCTCTACCGCGTCGGCGATCGCGACCTCACCACCATTTCTTATGGCTTCAGCTATCGCCGTATCGAGGCATCTAATATTCAGGTGACCAGCAATCTCATTCCCTTGCTCTCCAAGCCGACGCGCGTCGGCACGCCCAACTTTCTCTATATCCGCAACCGCCGCGATAACGATCTCGAGACAACGCGCGGCAGCTATACCACCGTCGAAGGAGGAGTCGCCGCCGGCTACTTCGGTTCGGAGGCCGACTTTAGCCGCCTCCTCATGAAGAACTCAACCTATTACTCCTTCGCGCGCAATTCCGTCACCGGTCGCCGCTATGTCTTCGCTCGCTCCACCACCGTCGGAATCGAAAACCGCTTCGGCAACACCGTCGTCCTCGATCCCGCCCAGACCGCTTCTGCCGACCAGACTCTCATTCCGCTGCCCGAACGTTTTTATAGCGGGGGCGGCAACTCTCATCGCGGTTTTGGCTTAAATCAGGCGGGGCCGCGCGATCCCTTTACCGGATATCCCGTCGGGGGCAGCGCCGTCTTCCTCAATAATCTCGAACTGCGCTTTCCCAACGTCGCCGTCCCCTATCTGCATGACAACATCGGCTTCGCAGTCTTTCACGATATGGGCAACGTCTTCGCCCGCCCCCAGGAAATGCTTTCCAGCCTCGGTCGATGGCACCAGCCCAATCCCAGCCTCTGCTTTACTGAACAGACTCATCTCCAATGCAACTACAACTATCTCTCCCACGCCATCGGCATGGGGGTACGCTATCAAACCCCCATCGGCCCACTAACCTTCGACTTCGGATACAATCTGAATCCGCCCGCTTTTCCCAGTTATACGAACATCACGACCAACAAGGTTAACGGTGCTACGACGGGCGTGTTTGGCGCTGAACGCGCCGGACATTTTAATTTTTCCTTTAATGTCGGACAATCTTTCTGATGAAACGTATTTGATGAAACGAACCTCAACAATCCGCAAAACGGAGTTTTTCCAACATAGCTCCGTCGCCGGTTGCCTCGCGCTCGCCATTTGTCTCGCCCTGGGCGCCCCATGCTCAGCCGGACCCATCGTCGACCGCGTCGTCGCCAACGTTAACGGCCACGTCGTCCTGCAAAGCGATTGGGAGGAAGAAATTGCTTTCGAGGCCATCGAGGATGCCCGCGATCCGGCTTCCTTTACCGACGTTGAACGCAAAGCCGCTCTCGACCGCATGATCGATCAGGAACTCCTGCGCGAGCAGGTCCGCCCCACCCAGTCCGCCCCACCCGATCAGGTCGCCGCCCGCCTTGCCGAAGTCCGCAAGCTCCAGCCGGGCGCCTCCACCGATCAGGGCTGGCGCGCCGTTCTCCAAAGCTACGGCCTGACGCAATCCGCCCTCGAAGCCCGCCTTGGCAATGAAATTCAGCTCATGAAGCTCGTCGAAGACCGCCTGCGTCCCTCCATCCAGATCGATCAGCAGGCCGTGGAAAATTATTATCACGACCAGTTATTGCCCACCCTCAAACGCCAGGGCTCCAAAGCCGAACCTCTCACCGAAGTCTACGGCCAGATTCGCACTCTCCTCGCCGAGCGCAAAATCAACGAACTTTTATCCGGCTGGCTCGCCCGTCTGCGCTCCGAAGGCCACATCATGACTCCCAACTCCCCCAGCGGAGAACAAAACCGTTGAGCGAGCCGCCGCCCCCGCCCGCGCGCCGTCGCATTCTCCGCAACCTTCTGCTCCTGTTTTTCGCCTTCACCCTGCTCAGCTTCGCCCTCCTCGGCTGGTGGGTGACCACCGACGCCTTTCAGCAGCGCGTGCGCCATCGCGTCATCGCCAAGTTGGAGCGGGCCACCGGCGGCCGCGTCGAACTCGGCGAACTCCACACTATCCCCTTCCGCCTTCGCATCGACGCGCGCAACTTGACCATCCACGGCAACGAGCCCGCCGATCAAGCCCCTTTCATCCAGGTCGAGCGCCTTCAGGCCGAACTCAAAATCATCGCGCTCTTTGAAACCTCCATCGGACTGCACTCCCTCACGCTCGAGCATCCCGCCGTTCACATCGTGAATTATCCCGATGGCACCACCAACGTTCCCGCGCCCATGCGCCAGTACTCCTCCGATCGCGGTCCCATCGAAAATTTGATTTCACTGTCCGTCGCCCATATTGAAGCCCACGACGGCAGTCTTTTGTGGGACGACCGCAAAGTTCCCTTCGACTTTGACGCCCGCGATCTCTCCCTCCTGCTCAATTATTCGCTGCTCCATCAGCGCTACGAAACACGCGCCACCGCCGGCAGCGTCTCTACAAAATGGCAGCAGTATCCCGAGTTCACCTGGAGCGCCGACGCCTCCCTCCTGCTCGGCCGCAGTCACGCCGACATCAAAAGCCTCACCCTCAAGTCCGGCCAGTCCGAGTTTCATTTCGCCGGTGCGTTGCAGGATTTTCACGATCCCCACCTCACGGGCGACTATCGCGGCGTCGCCGATCTCGGCGAACTCGCGCGCATCGCCCTTCAGCCCCAGTTGCGCCAGGGCACAGTGGAATTTTCCGGCAAAGGTTCCTGGAGTTTGAGTGACTTCTCTGCCCAGGGAAAACTCGACGCCAAAGGCGTCGACTGGGCAAACGGAAAACATTTCGCCCTCCGCAACGCGCACCTTCAGGCGGATTTCACCGTCGACCCCGCGCGCTTTTTCGTCTCCTCGCTGAAGGCAAATCTTCTCGGCGGCAGCGTCGCCGGCGATGTCAACGTCATCAACTGGCAGAACTCGCTGCCCACCTGGTCCGAGTTCAATTCCAATTCCAACATCAACTCCAAGCGAGCTTCCAAATCCAGCGCCGCCCGCCGCTCACCCGCACGCGCGACCGCGGGCAGCATGCAGCGCGGCGCAGCCCACCTCCAACTCTCGCGCTTCCCGTTGACGCCCATCCTCGATGCGATCAGCTCCTCGCGCTTTCCTCTCGATCGTCTCGACTTCGCCGCCGGCGCAACTGGCTCCGTCGAACTCCTCTGGATCGGCTCCATTTACGACGCCGAATCGCGCTGGAAACTCGACCTGTCCCCCGATTCATCCTCCCCGAATCTCACCAGCGTCAGCGGCCATGTCGACGGGGCCTTTCGCGCCTCTCGCGATGAGCTCGAATTATCCGCACTCCACCTGAAGACGGCCTCATCCGAAATCGAAGCTGCCGGAACAATCGCCCCCGGCTCCGCCCTCCACGCTTCCATCAACACTCACAATATTCGCGAATGGATGCCGCTGCTCCAGGCTATTTACGGTTCGTCCCAACTGCCCTTCGTCCTCCGTGGCTGGGCCAATCTCACGGGCGACACCAGCGGTTCGCTCTCCGCGCTTTCCTTCGCCGGCAATCTTGAAGCCTACGATTTCGAAACCGGCATTCCCGCAACCGCCCGCACTTCCGCCGAAGTCGTCCACTGGGATGTCCTCTCCACCGCCTTCCAATATTCGTCCAACAATTTTTCCGCCCGCAACGGCGCGCTCGTTCACGGTCACACCGTCACGCATTTCGATCTCACCGCCGCGCTCGCCGACGGCTCTCTCCTCGCGAACGGTCCCTTTACCGCTCATCTCGACATACTCAACGGCGACCTCGCCGAACTCGCCCGCTTCGTCAACCTCAAGGCGCCGGTCTCCGGCAGGCTGGGGCTCACCCTGAATCTTTCTGGCGTCACCGGCAGCCCTCGCGGCGACGGCCATTTCGAAATTCGCGACGCAACTCTGTCTGGCGTCCCCGTTCCCTCCGCCAGCGGTACCCTCAAGCTCGTCCCCGGCGAACTCAGCTTCACCAACTTGCAAGCCAGAATCCTCGACGCGTCCTTATCCGGCAGCGGCAGCCTCAGCACAACGGCCGATGACTTCCTCCTCAACCTCACCGGCCGCAACCTCAATCTCGCCCATGTTCCCCAGCTTCACTCCAGTCGCTTTCGCATGGATGGCTCCGCCAGTTTCACCGCGCGCATCGCCGGCACGCCGCAACAGCCTTCCCTTGACGCCCACGTCCAACTCAAAGACCTTGCCCTCGACAACCGCCGCTCCGGCGACTTCTATATCGACGCAACCACCCTCAACCGCCAGCTCAACGTCCATGCCCACTCCGCCTTCGAAAAATCCGCCCTCACCATTGACGGCAGCGTTGCCCTCGATCGCGATTTCCCCGCCGATCTCAAGCTCGATTTCCACGACCTCGACCTCGTTTCTCTCCTCAATATCTATCTCCCCGGCAAACTTACCGGTCGCGCCCCCGCCGGTGGCATCATGCAATTGCGCGGACCCCTCCGCCGTCCCCGCGAGCTAAAAGCGCAGGCTGACATCGCAGCCTTCAGCGCCGAGGTCGAGCGCATTCAGATCCAAAACACCGAGCCCATCCGCCTCGAAATCGCCGACGAATCCCTGCGCATTGAAAGCCTTCACCTCGCCGGCAGCGGCACCGACTTCACCGCCCACGGCCGCATCCACCTCTCCAGCGCGCAGGAAATGGATCTCGGCCTCGACGGCTCCGTCAACATGACGCTTCTCCAGTTGCTCAATCCCAAAATCCTCGCGCGCGGCAACCTTGGCGTGAATCTCACCGCCACCGGCAATCTTCACCAGCCCATCCTCCAGGGCCGCCTCGACGTCCAAAACACTTTCGTCAGTCACAGCGATTTCCCGAGCGGCCTCAGCAATCTCAACGGCATTCTCTCCTTCGACCGCAACCACATTCAGATTCAAAACCTCAGCGGCACCACCGGCGGCGGCGTCATCACGCTCACCGGTTCGGCCGATTATGAAAACGCGAACCTCCGTCTCGATCTCGGCGCCAGCGCCCGCGATGTTCGTTTGCGCTATCCCCCCGGCGTCAGCTCCACCGCCGACGCCGATCTTCGCCTCACCGGCAGCACCGCCTTCGCCGTCCTCAGCGGCGACATCGTCGTCACCAAACTGGCCGTCACTCCCGGCTTTGACTTCGGCGCCTACATCGAACAAAGTTCGCACACGGTCGTGTTCACGCAGGCTGACAGTCTTGCCAGCCGCCTCCGCCTCGACGTACACGTCTCCACCACCCCCGAACTTCAAATGCAAACCGCCATCGCCCGCCTTTCCGGCGATGCCGACCTCCGCCTCCGCGGCACCGCCGATCGCCCCGTCATTCTTGGCCGCGCCGAAGTCCTCGAAGGCGAGATTTCCTTCAACGGAAATAAATATTCCCTCGAGCGCGGTGACGTTACTTTTGCCAATCCCGCAAAAACTCAGCCCATCGTCGACCTTCAGGCCACCACCCGCGTCCGCGATTACGACATCACCGTTCGTTTTCGCGGCGACGCCAGCGTCCCCAATGGCCTCAAAATCTCCTGGCAATCCGAGCCCCAGCTTCCCGAAGCCGACGTCATCGCGCTTCTCGCTCTCGGCCGCACCCAGGAGGAATCCAACTACGCCCAGTCCGCCGGATCGCTGGGTTTTGGCGGCGATGCTTCCAACCTCTTAATCAATCAAGCCCTCAACAGCAGCGTCAGCAGCCGCGTGCAGCGCCTCTTCGGCGTCAGCCGCATCAAAATCGATCCCCAGGGCCTAGCCAGCCAAACCAGCGTCATTCACGGCACCCAGGGCCCGCAGGTCACAGTCGAACAGCAAGTTGTCCACAATCTCACCGTCACCTACAGCACCAATGTTTCGGTCTCCAACCAGCAGATTATCCAGGCCGAGTACAACCTCACCCGCAACATCTCGATCATCGCCTTGCGTGACCAGAACGGCGTAGTAAGTTTCGACCTGAAAATCCGCCGCCGCAAAAAATGATCTCCGTTGGATTTGTCATTCCGAGCCCGAGCGCAGCAAGTGGGCGAGGAATCCGCTCTCCGTTGCGACGTTATGCTGGGGATTTTTCCACGGTGCGCACGTGCGTCCTAATTCAATTTCCCCTCGCAGCCTCACCGACTCACATTGCGAAATTAATCTGCCTGTAATGACTCCGGCTTCCTTGTTCTTAAATTCACGTTTTTCTCCGTGACTCCGTGGTGAACAATCCAAATCGGGAGGCAATCTCCACAACTTCCGCCTTGACATAAATCTCCAAACCAGCAACCCTAGTTGTTTTTCACCCCTCATCCAACGGGGGAGGCGAAGGGAGCATTTTGCGAGTCCGGGTCTTCTACCACGACAAGTGTTTCGACGGCGCTTCCGCGGCCGCCCTGTTCAGCCGCTTTTACCGCGAACGCATTCGCGGCGATGTCGACTTCGTCTACTCCGGCCTGCTGCATCGCGCCGGCGCGCTCTTCGACGAATCCCAGTTTGATGGCGACGAGAACGCCATCGTCGACTTCAAATACTCCAGTTCGCCCCGCATCACCTGGTGGTTCGATCATCACGAGAGCGCCTTCCTCTCGCCCGACGATGCCGCTCACTTCGAGCAGGAGCAGAGCAACCGCAAGTTCTACGATCCTGCCTTCAAATCCTGCACCAGCTTCATCGCCATGATCGCCGAACAACACTTTGGCTTCGACCCGCATCCTGTCTCTGAACTCGTCCACTGGACCGATATCGTTGACGGCGCAATGTACGACGATGCCAAATCCGCAGTCGAAATGCAGGCTCCCGCCATGAAGCTCACCATGGCCATCGAGGCCTCGACCGATCGCGATTTCGTCAGGAAACTCATCCCCCTGCTCGCCTATCGCCCGCTCGCCGACCTTTTGCAGGAGCCTTTCGTCGCCGCCATCCTCCCGCCCCTCCTCGAACGTCATCGCCGTTCCATCGATATTCTTCGCGACCGCACCCAGGAGACCGACGGCACCATCTTCTTCAACATCACCGATCTCGAACTCGAGGGCTACAACAAGTTCATTCCCTATTACCTCCATCCCGATTCCGTCTACAGCGTCGGCGTCAGTAAAAGCGCTTTTCGCGTCAAGGTTTCCGTCGGCTCCAATCCCTGGTCCCGGCGCGAGCCCACCGTCAACCTTGCCAAAGTGTGCGAACGCTACGGCGGCGGCGGCCATGCCCGCGTCGGCGCCATTTCTTTCGAAGTCACCCAGGGCGATGCGGCCCACCGCGCCGCCCAGGAAATTGTCGAGGAGTTGCGCGCCGCCGTGCGCCTTCAGCCGTGAAGCCACACCCGGTCGCCATGCATCCCTTCAAAGTGCATCCCGTCGTCCGGGATCCCGAGCACATCCGTGGCCTGCGCACCGTCGCCACCGTCGAGTTCGCCAAAGGTGTGATCGTTGTTCTCGCCGGGCTCGGCTTGCTCTCCATGCGCCACAAAAGTGTCTGGGGAGTCGCCGAAAGCCTGCTCGAATTCCTCCACATCAGTCCCAACCATCATTTCGTCGGCGTGTTCATCGACCTCGTCTCCCGCATCAGCGACGTGCGCCTCTGGAAAATCGCTCTCATCGTCACCGTCTACGTGATTCTCCGTTTCGTCGAAGCCTACGGCCTCTGGTTTGCCTTGCCCTGGGCCGAGTGGATGGCCGCCATCACCGGCGGCATCTATATCCCCTTCGAAGTTGCCGACTTCCTTCATCGCGCCACCTGGTTCCGGCTGTTGGTCATCGTCATCAACTTGCTCATTGTGCTCTATATGCTTTACCTGCGCGTGGTAGCGCAAAAGCTCCGCCATGCCCCCCGCAAGCCCGCCACCCAGCATTAACCCGCGTGTATGCTTCACATAAACTGATTCCCCGCACCCGCCTCCCGACGTAACCACGAATCGCGCGCCAATCCCCCACCGCAAAAATTCCCCCAACATTCATTTGACTATGCACAACAGTTGACGCATACTTTCGCCCACCACTTCACCGGCCGGCCGGTTGGCTCGCACCCATCGGCTCAAATGGCCTGCGGACCGCGATTCCCCCATCGCCCTCCGCTCTGATCTTTCCAAGGAGGAATCCATGAGGCTCATCGCTAGTTCTCTCTCTCTGCTTCTGCTCTCCACCAGCCTGACTGCCCAATTGAAAAATTCTCAACTCAAGCCCACCGGCTTCCCATCCCAGATCACCCACGTGGTCGTCATCTTCCAGGAGAATCGCACTCCCGACAATCTCTTCCACTTCATCACCCCCGCCTGTCCCATCCCTATCGGAGCCAAGGGTCTTCAGGCATGCACCCCCAGCCCGGTCACCACGAGCTGCTATGACGTCTCGCCCTGCGGTCTCTCCAATAAATCTGGCACCGTCAAGGCCGTTACCTTGACCGGCGTCCCTCTCTTCGGAAGTTCCGATCCCAGCCATGCCCACACCGCCTTTGAGCAGATGTGCGACCCCGATCCCGCCAATGGCTACGCTTGCCGCAACGACGGCGCATGGCAGATCAAGCAGGGCGGCGGCGTCAGCGGCAACTCCTACGGCTACGTTCAGAACCCCGCCGTCACCAACTATGACGGCTCCTCCGGCCACCTCCTCGACCCCTATCTCACCTACGCCACCCAATATGGCTGGGCAAACTTCATGTATCAGACCAACCAGGGCCCCAGCTATCCCGCCCACCAATTCCTCTTCAGCGGCACCTCCGCCCGCTCCTTCACTGAGGACATGAACTCCACTTTCATCTCTGAAAATTACCAGCCCAAAGGCACCGCTGTCGGATGTCTCGCCCCCGCCAACGCCACCACCACGCTGCTCTCACCGCTGCTCTCGGGCGGCACTCTCTGCTCCGGTGGCAATGCCTTTGACAGCAATTCCGTCCAGGAGTGCCAGCTCACCAACACCGCCCTCGTCTTCCCCACCAACCCCGTCGGCAGCTTCTGCGACACCAAAAACAACATGGGTGCCGTCCTCGATGGCATCAACGTCAGTTGGAAGTATTACGCGCCCTCGGCCGGCTCCATCTGGACCGCTCCCAACTCTATCGCCGATATCTGCGTCCCCAAATTCAAAAGCAAGAAAAATTCCACGCTCGAATGCTCCGGCTCCGAATGGACCCAGAAAGTCGACCTCACCCTCAAAGGCGCCGACGTCCTCAACGACATCACCAACTGCAATCTCCCCAGCGTCAGTTGGGTCATTCCCGACGGCTCCTGGTCCGATCACGCCGGCCCCAACGACCAATACGGTCCCTCCTGGGTCACCGCCGTCATCAACGCCATCGGCACTAACCCCACCTGCACCTCCGGCTCCGATGTCGGCCAGACTTTCTGGAACAACACCGCCATCATCATCACCTGGGATGACTGGGGCGGCTGGTCTGACAATCAGCCCGCTCTCACTCAGCCCGGCCTGCCTTGCACCTCCTACAATTGTCAGGCCGATTATCAGATCGGTTTCCGTGTCCCCCTCGTCGTCGTCTCCGCCTACACCCCCGTCGGCTACATCGACAACGATAACTACGACTTCGGCTCCATCCTGCGCACCATCGAGGGAATCTACGGCGTCACCGAAGGCACCATGGGTGTGGCCGATGCCCGCTCCACCACCGATCTCTCCAACTTCTTCGGCGGCTCATTTCGTCCTTACATGACGGTTCCCGCCGTCGAACCTGCCAGCTTCTTCCTCGGCCAAGCCGTGCAAAAACGCGCCCCCGTACCCCCAGACAACGATGGCGACGACGACTAACCTTTGACCGCAAAAAATCAACGGGAGCCTCCCCGAGGCTCCCGCTCTTTTTCACCCCGCGCCTCATCCGCGCGCCCTGCCCAAACTCACCAAGGAGGATCTCTATGAAGCTCGCCGCCAGATCGCTACTTCTTTTAATGCTGTCCGTAACGCTCTTCGCCCAGTCCAAAAATTCGCAGGCCAAGCCCAACGGTTTCCCATCCCAGATCACACACGTGGTCGTCATCTTCCAGGAGAACCGCACTCCCGACAATCTCTTCCAATCCCTCCCTTCGCATTGCCAAATCCCACAGGGAGCCACCGGCCTCCAAGCCTGCTCTCCCACCGTCACCAGCAGTTGTTATGACATCTCTCCCTGCGGCCTCTCCAACCAGTCCGGCTCCGTCGTCGCCGTTCCGCTCGAAACCGTCCCCTTTACCAACAGCACCGATCCCAGCCACGCCCATCTCGCCTTCGAGCAGATGTGCGACCCCGATCCCGCCAACAATCTCAATTGCCGCAACGATGGCGCGTGGCAGATCAAGCAAACCGCCGGTGTCGCCAAACCCACCTCCTACGGCTACGTCAACAACATCAAAGTCACCAATTACGACGGTTCGCACGGTCTTCTCCTCGATCCCTACACCACTTACGCTACCCAATACGGCTGGGCTAACTTCATGTTTCAGACCAATCAGGGTCCGAGCTATCCCGCCCATCAGTTCATCTTCAGCGGCACTTCCGCCCGCTCCGCCGCCGACGACGAAGCCTCCACTTTCATCTCCGAGAACTTCGGCAACGTCAAAAACGTCGGCTGCCTCGCCGCCGCGAACCTGGCCACCTCCACCGTCTCCCCGCTCCTCCCCGGCGACACTCTCTGCACCGGCGGCACCGCCTATGACAACAACTCCGTTCAGGAGTGCCCAATCAAAAATGCCCTTACGAAGAAAAATCCTGTAGGCAGCTTCTGTTACACCAAGCCCAACATGGCCGCCTTACTCGACAGCAACAGCATTACCTGGAAGTATTACGCGCCCTCGGCCGGCTCCATCTGGACCGCTCCCAACTCGATCCAGAACATCTGCGTGCCTCAGTTCTCCAACCCTCCCAAGAACACGCAGCTCGAATGCACCGGCGGCGAGTGGAACGCCAACGTCGACCTCAACCTCATGGGCGCCGACGTACTCAATGACATTACTAACTGCAACCTCTCCAGCGTTAGTTGGATCATTCCCGATGGCCCTTGGTCCGACCATCCCAGTAAGACCAATAAGTACGGACCCTCCTGGGTTGCGGCTATCATCAACGCCATCGGCCAAAATCCCGTCTGCCCCGCCGGCACTGCAGACGCCGGCCAGACCTTCTGGAACAACACCGCCATCATCCTCACCTGGGATGACTGGGGTGGCTGGTCCGATAATCAGGTTCCCCCTCAGCAGTCCGCATTGCCTTGCACTTCCACGAATTGCCAGGGCGACTATCAGTTCGGCTTCCGCGTCCCGCTCGTCGTAGTCTCGGCCTACACGCCGCAAGGCTACATCGATAACGGCACCTACGATTTCGGCAGCGTCCTCCGCACCATCGAAGGCATCTACGGAATCGACCAGGGTGCCCTGGGTTTCGCCGACGCCCGCTCCACTACCGATCTAAGTAACTTCTTCACCGGCTCCTTCCGCTCCTACAATTTCGTCCCCGCGGTAGAGCCGGCCAGTTACTTCCTGGGTCAAGCCCAAAAACACCCCCCCGAGCCCCCCGACACCGACTAACATGCCTCGTTGCAATAGGCGTGGGAGGGTAGATTCAACCCCTCCCACGCTGTCATTCTGAGAGTGGTTGACTTTTCTAGGAGTCATTCTGAGAATGTGTGATTTTTCCAGGTGTCATTCTGAGAGTGTGTGATTGTTTCTCCGTGTCATCCTGAGCGCCTGTGACTTTTTTAGGTGTCATCCTGAGCGCAGCACGATCATCGCGAAGCGATGATCGCGCGCAGTCGAAGGACCCCTACCCTGTAAACGCCACCAACGAAAACGCAAGGCATTCTCTCCGTGTCCTCTCAACGCGGCGTATTTTCAAAGAACCCGGAAAACTCGTTCCCGAAGCAACCGGGTCGGCTCATTCATTCACCACGCACCCGCAATCCGCCGGCGGAACATGCGCGATCAGAAAATCAGCCACGCGCTTGTACGCATCAATCTGATTTTCCACCCGCGAAAATCCGTGCCCTTCGTTTTCGTAAACTTTGTACTCCACCACTCCACCGCGCTTCTTCACCGCATCCACCACCTGCTGCGCCTCCGTCTTCGGGCATCGCGGATCGTTTCCGCCCGCCAGCAGATACAATGGCGCTTTGATCCGGTCCACAAAGTTAATTGGCGAGCGCTCTTCATACCGCGCCTTGTTCGCCACCGGATCGCCCATCGTCGCCAGGTCTGACTCTCGCAGCACCGGATCTTCCTTTTGAATTTCCGTAAACCAGTTTGCAAACGGCACAATCGGAATTCCAGCAGCCCACATCTCCGGAGCCTTTGTAACTCCCATCATCGTCAAGTAACCGCCATAACTGGCGCCCATCAGAATCACTTTCTTCCCATCCACATATCCGCTCTGTTTGATCCATTCCGCGGCCGCCAGCACATCCTCCAAATCTCCTCCTCCCATGTCGAACAGGTTCGCCTGCTGGAATTCCTTCCCATATCCAGTCGAGCCGCGGTAGTTGGGCGCAATCACCAGATAGCCCTGATTCACCATGTACTGCACAAACCGGTGGAATCCATTCATCGTCTGCGAAGTTGGTCCGCCGTGAACGAACACAATCGCCGGACTCTCCGCATTGCGCAGTAAGTTATAAGGCACATACACAAACGCCGAGATCGTCCACTTACCATCCTTGCTCGGGAAGTGCGCAAGATAAGGTTCCACCATGTCGCTCGCGCGCACGCCTCCCACCAGCGAATGCGTCAACTGCTGCGACTTCCCGTCTGCAATCGTGTAAACCCACAGGTCGCCCGGAGCTGTCGCCCCCGAGTGACTGTACAGCATTCGCCCTCCATCGCGCGTAAACGGCGACTTGCGGCCCACTGGCCGGTTCAGGCCGTTCGGCAACGGCATCTCACGCGCGTTGCCCGCTGCAATGTCATACCAGTAAATGGCAGTATTCCCGTCCACGTTCGCGGTATAAGTCAGCGCCTTGCCGTCCGGAGTAAAGTTATGCCCCGTAATCGCCCACTTATCTTGCGTAATCCACTGTACCTTCTTAGTCGCCAGCTCCAGCAGCGCGGCGTTCTCGTATCCGTTCCCCGCATCCGACGTAATCAGCAGATACTTTCCATCCGGCGACACATCGTCTGCCATATACAACCGCTCGCCATCGTGCGGCGTCAGCAAGGTGCTTTCCGCGCTCGCCACATCGGCAACATATATGTTCGAGTCCGTTCCCTTCGCTTGCTCCTGGTTATAGAAGATGTACTTCCCATCCTCCGACCAGATCGGATCGACGTTCATCCTATCTTTCCGAGTGCCAGTCGTAATGTGTTTCACGTCGCGCAGCACCGTGTCATACACGTCGATCTCGAACACCGACGATGTTTTCGGCTTCACCGCATAAGCCAGATATCGCCCATCCGGAGACCACGTCGGACTTTCCTCCGCAGTCTCTCGCGTGTTCGTGATGTTCACCACCTGCCCAGTCTTCGGCGACACCAGGAAAATATCCCACTGCTCGTCGCCGTCGTAATCCGACATGTAAGCAATCCACTTTCCATCCGGAGACCAAGCAGGACTCATCTGCCTCTGCTCGCTTACCGTCAACTGTGTCGGCCATCCGCCTTCCGCCGCTACAAGCCAGATGTTGTTGCGCCCGCTCAGATTGCTGATGAACGCGACCGTCTTTCCATCCGGAGACCACGTTGCACCCCCAATCTGCCGCGTCATATACAGCTTCTCGATGCTGAGGCTCTTCTCCACCCGCGCGTCGGGCTTGGAAGTTATCTGCTTGGGATCGGTGACAGCTGGCGGAGCAGGCAAGCTCTCGCATAACGCAACGGCACTCATTACAACGACCATGGCAACGACCTTAACAAACATAGAAGCAATGCGCATGAAGTCCTCAGATGCATGGAATGGAGTTTCACAGAGTCTAACAAACGCGTGTCATTCGATCGTCACCGTGAAATCCCGCCCTTCCCACTGGCCGCTGTCTTTCCAGTAGAAGGTGAACGCGATTTGCCGCCCGCTCGCCAGCTTCTCGGTCGCAAGGTCCAGATGCTGAAGGTTCCACCCGCTCTCCTCGGAATCGCCGTCCGCGCTCGTCTGCCAGTTATCGAAGCTCCAATGCACCATCGCCGGATGCGCCATCAGGATGCGCAGCTTCTTCCCGCACGGCATCGTGCGCGGCTTGTTGTTGAACCGCCAGTTGAAATACTCCGCCGACTTCCGCTGCACCAAATACCGCTCCACCGTTTGCGGAGGCTGATCGAATACCTTCCCATCGATCAGCGACCGCCGCAGCTTGATATATTCCGAATGCGCCCACACCAGCGGACAAGCCGACCCCGACCCTTTCCCCGCAAACAGCTCCCGCTCCGCAATGTCCTGCTTATCCCAAACCTGCTCCGGAATCAGCCGCGAATCGCTCGTCGCATTCTCCATTACGCCCAGCAGCGCCTCAGCTGCGTCGGCGCGCCCCGCACCCAATTCGTAGTGCGCCCGCTCGCCCGTCAAAAGCGGCCACGGACGCCCAACTCCCGTCCCATCGAACGGCGATCCATCTTCGTGTTCGCCATATCCATCTCCGTTGTAGCGATACCACGCGGGCCCTTGCGGCAGTTTCACCCGCAACAACGCATCCACCACCTTGATCGTGTTCAGAATGCGCGGATCGTCCGGACTCCGAACTCCGAAGCGCACCAGTGCCAGCGCATCCGGACTCACGATCTCCACTGCCGCGGCCTGCGAACTGCCCGCCGCGCGGTTCTTGATCGGAACATATCCCTGCAACGGCGACGCGGCTCCATCTCCGCTCGGCGGCGGCGTGATGCGCACGTAATAGCCTTCCACTCCAACTTGCCGCGCCAGATCCGTATCCGCCGCATACGTCCTGCGTTCGATGTTGAAGTTCCACGTGTCCGCCATCGCCCGCAGAAACTCCGCCGGCTTCGCGTGTCCCAGCCTCTCCGCCATATCCGCCGCTATCAGTAATGCCGCAATCTCCGCGGCCATGGTGAATGGCGAATAGCCTCCATCTTCCTCCCACCGATCCTGCTGCGTGACCGGTCCATTCATCACGATGAACGATGCCGCTTTCCGCACCATCGGCCACCATCGCTCGCAACTCTCATAGCATCGCGGAGACTCCCGCCGGAACAGATCCACCAGCAGAATCGGAAACGCCGTTTCGTCCATCTGAAGGCCGTTCCAGTAAGGGCGACCATCCAGCCACATGTTCTGCGACCAATGGCCATCGGCCTCCTGCGTAACCTCCAGGTAGTGCAGAACCCGCAGGGCATCGTCGTGCGCTCCCGCCGCCAGCAAGCCGCCCGCGTTCTCCACCAGATCGCGCGGCCATATCAGGTGATAACCGCCCAGGTCCTCGTCGCCCTTGTTGAATCCCCAGGGCACCGACAGGCTGGCAATAATTCCGCCCAGGAAGTCCTTCGACTCGTGCGTGCGCAGTACGGCCACGCTGGCCCGATAGAGATCTTTTTGCCGCGGGTGCGCGTCCAGTTTCTTCAGGGTCATCTGCCAGGCGTGCCACTGCGAGATGTAATCCTCCCGAGTTTGCTCGTAAGGCGTCAGCAGCGACGACCGCGCCTGCTGGCCCGCTTCCGCCCAAATGCCGCCAAAGCCGAGCGCCAGGATGAACTCGCCATTGCACGCCGGGAGGTCGATCTCGCCCGTGAGCGCAAGATTCCCATTCTCCGCCCGATCGTACTGCCACGTCATCTGAAAGTGCCGGGAAAGATCCTGCCAACCGTCCGACGAGCCCACAAATCCCACCGACCGGTTGAGCCATCCCGCCGAAGACGCCAGCGCGAGCGCCGCCGAATCGCGCTCCGCAAACAGCATTCCCGTGCCTTTATAGTCGCCCACCCAGCCTGTGTTACCGTATCCCGAGTTGGCAAGATGAGGGGAGAGAAGCGCGTACAGGCGGTAATCGCGCAAACTTCCCTGGAGCGGGATAAACCGAATCCTTTGCAGCACCACGTTCCGCCAGGGATCGGTCAACACTTCTTTTTCGATCCGGTACCGCCCGTCGACGGACATGTTCTTCAGTTGATAGGCGGGTACTCCCGGTTCGTAGGGCAGGTTTTCAAATGTACAATGGCGTTTTTCCTCGGAGAACCACGCATGGCCGTCGGTGACGATCAGCCCAATATCGCGCGTGCAGGCCTGGTCTACGCGCGGAAAGTACACTTCGTTCAGAATGCCATGACTGACTGTGAACCAGACGCGGCTCTGAAGATTCAGCGCTGTGCCCGCGCCGGTCTTGGCGCTCGACGTCCAGCGCGGTTCAATCCCCGGCCAACCCGGAGCGTATCGAATTTCATTCACCAGTGGTCCCCCTTGCCGGTTCGCAGTGTGCCAGAAGATAGATTTCCCTGCTGGCGATAAGTGACAACTTTTATTCGATGCATCTAACGGCATACATGTCGACCCGCCGCAAAAGCCCAACACCATCGGCGTCAATCATGCGCGGCCTACCCGTGGCATGGGTTGTCGTTTTCGCGTCGTTAATCATCGCGTCGTTGATCCCGTACTCGTCCCGGGCCGATGTTCCCGCCCCCGCCCTCAACGACGGCTATCGCCGCCTCTACGACCTCGATTTCGGCGGCGCCCAAAAGGATTTCCAGGCCTGGGAAAAGCTCAATCCCGAGAATCCCATGGGCCCGGTCAGCGAGGCCGCCGGCATTCTCTTTTCCGAGTTCAATCGGCTCGGCGTCCTCGAGGCGCAATTCTACGAGAACGATTCGATCTTCGCCGCCCGCAAAAAATACGACGCCGATCCCGCGCAACAAAAGCGTTTCGAGGACGAGCTAAGCCGCGCCGAAACTCTCGCCCGCGCGCGCCTCAGCCGCGATCCCCACGACCGTGACGCTCTCCTCGCCATGACCATGGCCTCCGGCTTGCGCTCCGATTTTTGCGCCCTCATCGAAAAACGAAATCTCGCTGCCCTCCACTACACCAAGGAAGCCACCAACTGGTCGAACCAGTTGCTTGCCGTCGATCCCACTTGCTACGACGCGCACCTGGCCAGCGGCGTCAGCCGCTACATCGTCGGTTCGATGGCCGCTCCGGTCCGCTGGATTCTCCGCGTCGGCGGCGTCCAAGGCGACAAGGCCGGAGGCATCGCCGAATTGCAGACCACGGCCGAGCGCGGTTATCTGCTCGCGCCCTTCGCCCGCATCCTGCTTTCCATCGCCTATGTCCGAGACAAAGATACGCAGCGTGCCCGCCAGACGCTAATCTCCCTCCAGCGCGAATTTCCCGACAATTCTCTTTTCGGCAAAGAACTGGCCCGCCTCGATCACGACACCATTCGCTAAGTGGTTGGAAACTGAAGGCGGTTTATCAGAAATTCATCGTTCTGTAACAGTTCTTTAACAATTCGCCGCTAGAACCAATCTGTATCCCCTCAATCGCAAAAATACTTCCAGGAGGAATTATCCAGTGATCCGACGCCTCGTCTTGCTCGTCGCCGGTCTCGCGCTCTCTTTGCCGATTCTCGCCCAGACCACGTTAAACGGAGCGGGCGCTACCTTCCCGTATCCCATGTATTCCAAGTGGTTCAACGAATACAACAAGCTGCATTCGGATGTGCAGATCAACTACCAGTCGATCGGCAGCGGCGGCGGCATCCGCCAGGTCCTGAACGGCACGGTTGACTTCGGCGCCAGCGACGGCCCCATGACCGACGATCAGCTCAAAGAATCCAAGGTGAAGATCCTCCACATCCCCACCGTATTGGGAGCGGTCGTTCCCGCCTACAATGTCCCCGGCGTCAGCGCGGAAATCAAATTCACTCCTGAGGCGCTGGCCGGAATCTTTTTGGGCAAGATCCAGAACTGGAACGATCCCGAGTTTGCCAAGGCCAATCCGGGCGTGAAATTCCCCAATCAGAGCATCATCGTTGTCCACCGCTCCGACGGCAGCGGAACCACCTACATTTGGACAGATTATCTCTCCAAGGTCAGCAAGGACTGGGAATCGACCGTGGGCAAGAATACGTCGGTCAAATGGCCGGTCGGTCTGGGCGGCAAAGGCAACGAGGGCGTCGCCGGTCAGATTCGCCAGCTCGAAGGCTCCATCGGCTACATCGAGCTGATTTACGCCTTGCAAAATAAAATTTCCTACGGCTCGGTGAAGAATGCCTCGGGAAATTTTGTGAAAGCCTCCCTCGACGGCGTCACCGACGCGGCCGCGTCGGTGAAGAATATGCCTGCCGACTTTCGCGTCTCCATCACCAACCCTCCGGGCAAGGAAGCCTACCCCATCTCCAGCTTTACCTGGCTGCTCATTCCGGTTCCGGCGAAGGACCCCAAACGGGGGAAGATTATGGCCGACTTCCTCAGTTGGATGGTGACCGACGGACAGAAGATGACCTCTTCTCTGAGTTATGCGCCCCTGCCAAGTAATGTGGCAGCGAAGGTCAAAGACGCGATCAAGCAGGTCCATTAGAACCGGTTCGGTACTAGAACTGGTTTCATAAAATGGCTTTGGGTAGGGCACCGCTTCAGCCGTGCCGTTTAGCGCCAACAAAAATACGGGCTTTAGCCCCTGATGGCCCCGCAACCTGCTTCGGAAACCATTTATGAAACCGGTTCTAGCAAGGTCAAGACGGCTTGCCGCACTTCTCAGGGAGCGCGGCACCGGGTTGTTTTAGGAAGTCGCTTCTCAAGATGGAAAAAAACTTGCACACTCTCCCCCTTCGAGGGCTTTTCGCCCACTCTCGTAAACACTAGAAAAGTCATAGGCTTACATCACTAGGCGTGGGACGCGGTTCGAGGAACGAAAAATGCTGAGTTTGTCGATGATGTCTAGTATTATAATCGTGATTGTAGAATGACACGCTCGCTCTCGGAAACAACAAAGAGATCCCCTCAAAAGCCGTTAGAGCTGCAAAAGCCAGGCGCCAGTTTCGGGAGAGACGGGAGAAAGAAGTTCACGTCGCGTCAGCTAGCGCGATGCATGCAATAGTCCCCCTGAGTCACGTAGGTTGAGTCACATCGATAAAAAGAACACCAGGTCAAAGGAGAGGATTCCGTTTCCATGAATATGAAATCAATCAAAATTGCCTTCGTTTCCGTCCTTGCGCTCGCCGTCTTCGCGGCGGGTGCGTGGGCACAAACCGAGACGGCTTCGAGTCCGGCTCAAGACAAAACTCATGCGGTGGCCCCCGCCGCAACACAGTCTTCTAGCGCCGCCGATATTCAGGCGCTCAAAGACGGTCTGGCCGCCGCCCAGCAGCAGATTCAGGCCCTTCAGCAGGAACTGCAACGCCGCGATCAGGCCGTTCAGCAGGCCCAAACCACCGCCGCCGATGCCTCAGCCAAGGCCGATGCCGCCCAGCGCGCTGCCGCTCAACAACAGCAAACCGTCGGCGAACTGCAAAGCGACGTTGCCGGCCTGAAATCGGTCAGCGCTACATCCTCCAGCGCCCCCGTGTTAGAAAACGCGGTCATGACGCTCGAGGAACCGCCTCCGGCTTCAGCCCAGCCTGCCACCGGCGAAGTCTTCAACAAGCAATTGGAGAGTCCCATCACCATCCGTTTCCGCGGTATCAATATCACTCCCGGCGGATACGCCGCCGCCGAATTCGTGCATCGCTCGCGGGCCTTGACCGCCGACCTGCCCACGCCGTTCAGTTCGCTCACCATGCCGGGCGCTTCCCAGAGCCAGGTCTCCGAGTTCTTCGGATCGGGTCGCCAGTCCAAAACCACCGTCTTTGTTGACGGCCGCCTCGGCAACGTCGATCTTTCCAGCTACATCTCCGCCGACTTTCTTTCCGCCGGCGTCACCTCCACTTCCACCCAAACCGACAGCTACACCTTGCGCATTCGGCAGGCGTGGGCGCAGGCCAAATTCTCCAACGGCTTCAGCTTCCTCGGCGGCCAGACCTGGAGCCTTGTAACCGAGGACGCGAAGGGAATTGCCCCGGATGACGATATGGGCAAGACCAACGACGTCCGTCCGAAGACCATCGATCCGTCATATAACGTCGGCTTCGATTTCGCCCGCCAGTGGGGCATCCGCGCCACCCAGACCCTGGGCAATAAAGTCGCGGTCGCCTTCTCGCTGGAAAATCCCCAGGCCACCGTCACCAGCCACGGTAACGCCCTGAATTTCCTGTTAGGGCAACCCGGCGCCAGCAACAGCTATAACTCCACTGCCAATTACGGCTTCAACCCCGCGCCCGATATCGTCGCGAAGATTGCCTTCGATCCCGGTTTTGGCCACTATGAGATTTATGGCCTAGCCTCCCGGTTCACCGATCGCGTATTCCCGTGCGTCGAGTTCGCAGCCAGCAACGCGCTGTGCTCGGCCTCGACCGCGACCTCCGCGACTGGCGCCTACAACACCTCCAAAGAAGGCGGCGGCGTGGGCGCAAGCGCGCGTTGGGGATTTTTTGATAAGCATCTCAGCTTTGGCCTGAAGGGCTTTGGCGGCAGCGGAGTTGGTCGCTACGCTCCCGGCGGACTTTCCGATGCTTCCATCAATGCCGACGGCACGCTTCACCTCATCAAGAACCTTCACGGCTTGGCCAGCCTCGAAGTGACTCACAATAAGCTCACCATCTATGGGTACGGCGGCGCGGAATATGCCGGCCGTTCCTACGACTTCGATCCGTTAGCCAAGAGCGGCAAGGGCGCCAATGTTGGCTATGGCGCTCCCACCTTCAACAATAGCGGCTGCTATACCGAGGTCTCGCCGAGTTCGACGGGTACTGCCGGTTTCAATCCCAGTTCGCTCTCCAGTTGCACCGGCGACACTCGTGCCCTCATCGAGGGAACGCTCGGCTTCTGGTATCGCTTCTACAAGGGGCCCCGGGGCACCTTCCAGTTCGGAACGCAGTACTCCTACGTGACTCGTCAGACCTGGGCCGGGATCGGTTCCGCCTCCGGTGTCAAGCCGGTCACCTATGCCACGCCGGAAGGGCTGGACAACATGATTTTCACCTCCTTCCGCTATTACCTGCCATAGTCTGGGCAGTCTCTCGACAGTGGCCTTGCGCAAGTCTGAGCGCAAGGCCACCTGCAAATTCGCACTACCACTCGCGGCGCCGGCTCCCAACCGGCGCCTTTTTCGTCTTGATATACTGCTGAAAGCTTTTGAGGGTGGGAATTCCAGCTGGGGCCCAAACGCCCAATTCAGTCGGCGTCCATCAGCCGCGCCAGCCAACCTGCCGAAAGGGAACTGAAGACCCATCATCCGATCCTATGGCTCGTGAGACGCACAATCCCCGCGCCCTGTTTTTTGATCGCGAAGAATCCTGGCTCAAATTCAACTGGCGCGTGCTCGAAGAGGCCGAAGACGCCTCCAATCCTCTCCTTGAGCGCGTCAAGTTCCTCGCCATCACCGCCAGCAATCTCGACGAATTCTTCGAAATCCGCGTCGGCGGCCTCTTGCAGCAACTCGAAGACGGTCAGAACTCCATGACCTCCGCCGGCCTCACCATGGCCGAAGAGCGCGACCTCATCAACCGCGCCACCCGCAAATTTACCCACGAGCAGTACGCCTGCTGGAATGAACTCCTTCGTCCCGAACTCGCGGAGCAGGGAATTCGCGTCCTCGGCATCGATGAACTCGACGCCGAGAGCCAGCAGTTTGTCGACGACTATTGCGAGCGTGAACTCGATCCGCTGCTTACCCCCGTCACCGTCGATCCCGCGCACCCGTTCCCGCGCGTCATCAACAAAGCCCTCTGCGTCGCGCTCCTCTTGCGCCGCCGCCGCCGCTCCTCGCTCACCTATACCGGCGTCGTCACCGTCCCGCGCGCGCTGCCCCGTCTCGTCCGTTTGCCGTCGCAAGGCACCATCGATTTCATTTTCCTCGCCGATCTCGTCGTCTACCACGCCGCCCGCATGTACAAAGGCTACGACATCGTTTCTTCCGCCGCCTTTCGCGTCACCCGCAACAGCAACCTCTACCTCCAGGAAGAGGAGTCGCGCAATCTGCTCGAATCCGTTCGCGCCGAGTTGCACAACCGCCGCAAGGGCGATGCCGTCCGCATGGAGATCGAATCCGCCGCCGATCCCGAAATCATCGAGCGCCTCCGCACCGTTTTCGAACTCGATCCCTGGCAGGTTTTCCCCGTCGAAGGTCCCGTCAATCTTTCCCGCCTCTTCAATGTCTACGAGGGCGTGGCCCGCCCCGAATTAAAGTTTCAGCCCTTCCTGCCGCGCGAGTTGCGCCTCACCGCCAAGTCTCGCGATCTATTCGAAGAGCTCCGCCGTCACGATGTCCTTCTCCACCATCCCTTCGATTCCTACGATGCGGTGATCTCCTTTATTCAATCCGCCGCCGAAGACGACAATGTTCTCTCTATCAAGCAGACCCTCTACCGCACCAGCGAGCACTCGCTCATCGTGCCTGCCCTCATCTCCGCCGCTCCGCGAAAAGAAGTCACCGCCGTCGTCGAGCTCAAAGCTCGCTTCGACGAAGCCTCTAACATCCGCTGGGCGCGCGATCTCGAAGACGCCGGCGTCCAGGTCTTTCACGGCCTCGTCGGCCTCAAAACCCACTGCAAACTCTCCCTGCTCGTCCGCCGCGATCCCGACGGCGTCGCGCGCCGCTACGCCCATCTCGGCACCGGCAACTACAACGCCACCACCGCTCGCTTCTACACCGACCTCAGCCTCCTGACCGCCGATCCAGAAATTACCGGCGCCGTACAGGATGTTTTCAGCTTCCTGACCGCTTACGCCGAGCACTCCAGCTACGGCCCGCTGATGGTCGCCCCGCTCGATCTCGCCGGGCGCTGCATGTCGCTCATCGATCGCGAGGCCGAACACGCCCGCCAGGGCCGTGCCGCGCGCATTGTCGCCAAGATGAATTCGCTCCTCGATAAAGACATGATTCAGTCTCTCTATCGCGCTTCGCAGGCCGGAGTCGAAATCGATCTCCTCGTGCGCGGCATCTGCTCGCTGCGCCCCGGCATTCGCGGCGTCAGCCGCCGCATTCGTGTGCGCAGCATTGTCGGCCGCTTCCTCGAACACAGCCGCATCTTCTGTTTTGAAAATGGTGGCGAGCCGGAAGTTTTCCTCGGCAGCGCCGATTGGATGCCGCGCAATCTCCATGAGCGCGTCGAGGTCCTGTTCCCCCTCAAAGACCGCCTTCTACGGGAGCGCGTCATCCACGAGATTCTCGCCGCCTATCTCGCCGACAACGTCAAAGCGCGCTTTCTGCAAAAGGATGGCCGCTACCTCCGCTCCTGGCAATCGCCCGCCGGACGCGGCAAACGCCCCCCCCGCGGCCGCGCCGCCTTCAGCGCGCAGGACTTCCTGATTTCTCTTGCCGAAGGCCGCGAGTCCCCCGACAATATACCCGCCGCCGTTCCCCGCGGCGCCTCGACCATTTCGAATGCAAAGGTTTTGCTCGGAAGGGAATAAAATCTCACCATGTTCGTTTATTTCCTGCGCCACGCCAGCGCTGGCCAACGCAAGCTGGTCAGCGCCAAGAAAGACGAAAAGCGCCCGCTCGATCAAGATGGCATCGAGCAATGCGGCTACATTGGCCGCGCCCTTGCCGCCCTCGGTGTGCAGGTCGATGTCATCGTTTCCAGCCCGCTCAAGCGCGCCACCCAAACCGCCGCTCTCGTCGGCAATGAAATGGGTCACGAAGGCAGGCTGGTCACCGATAACGCTCTCCGCCCCGAGTCCGGCTTCGCCGAATTTCAAAAACTGCTTGAGAAATTCGCCCGCCAGGAAGCCATTCTGCTGGTCGGCCACAATCCCAATCTGCGTGAATTCCTGGGTCGCGCCATCGGCGACAACGGCAGCGAGGCCATCGTCGAACTAAAAAAAGGCGCCATCGCCAAGGTCGAAATGCGCCGCAATGTCGGCTCGCTCAGTTGGTGCGTCACGCCCCGCATCTTGCGCACGCTTCACACCGCCGCCACCGAAAGCTCGCGCCCAAAAACCTCGCGGAAATAAGCGCGGTCTTTCTCAATCGCCCACGCCTCCAGATCCACGCTGGCGTTGTGCCCGGCAATCAGTTTCATCGCCACTCGCCCGTTCCGCGCCGACACGCCAAACCGCGCCACCGACTGGCTCCTCCCAATATTCAACGCGCGCGCAATCCGCAGCAGCATCGATGCCTTTTTCACCGACTCCTGCTCTTCCGGGCTCAACGCGCTCATCGGCCCATCGCCCGGCGTCGGCCGCGACTTCCCCAGGTAGCGCGCGATCGATCCAATAATTCGCCGCTCCTGCGGCGTGTACCCTAGTAGCTCGGAATTCGCGATGATGTAATACGTATGCCGGTGATGTCCGTTGCGGTTCACATAATCGCCCACTTCATACAGCATCGCCGCCGCCGACAGCAACTCCCGGTATTCCGGCGTCAACTGGTGTACCGACTTGAGCGAGGAAAACAGCAGCAGCGCCGCCTCGCGCACATGCAACGCATGATGCAGATCGACCCCGTAATGCTCCACCGCCCGCTTAATCGACTCCCACCGTTCCGATTCAATCGCCCGCCCCGACCGCGTGCTGCGATCGTGCTCGGCGGCCATTTGCGCCAGAATGCCGTCGCGCAATCCCAGCGGCGAATAGCGAAATGCCGTCAGATGGCAGCGCTCCAGCAAATCCGCATACACAATCGCGCCCGCGCAAATAATCTCCGCGCGCCGCGGTCCAATCCCCGGCACCTTCTGTCTCTGCTCCAGTGTCATGCGCGTGATGAGCTTGACGATCAGCCGCATCGTCTCCCGCGTCACCGGAGTCGCTGTCCCTCGCCTTCGCGGGCGCGCCAAATATCCCGCCATGCCCGAGAGCGCCGCCGCCGTCCCCGACGTGGCAATCACCCTCCCCACTCGCGCTCCCCGAATTCGGTTCTGGATCCGTCCCACCTCTCGCGTCACGAATCCTTGCAGTTGTTTCAATTCGTCCTTGCGCGGAGGATCGTGCTTCAGGAATGTCCCCGTCAGCCGCACCGCTCCGAGCGGCATGCTGACCGTGTCGCGAATCTGCCCATCTCGCGAAAGCGTCAGCTCGCAACTGCCTCCCCCCAAATCCACCAGCAGCACGCTCGACGCGCCCAGCCGCGCATTTGAGACGATCCCCAGGTGAATCAGGCGCGCCTCTTCAATGCCGGAAATAATTTCGATTGTCCATCCCGTCGTCGCCCGCACCCACTCCAGAAACGCATGCGCATTGCGCGCGTCGCGCAACGCGGCCGTCGCCACCACCCGCACCGAATCTGTTCCGCACTCCTGAATCGCCCGGTTGAAGCGCCGCAACACCCGCACCGTCTCTGACATTGATTCCGGCAAAAGAAGCCCGCCGTCAAACACGCCTTCGCCCAGCCGTGTTACTTCCCGGTCTTCATGGATCTCCTTCAACCGCCCGTGCTGCAAACGGGCGATCTTCAGCCGGACCGAGTTCGATCCAATATCGATGGCGGCAAAGGTCGGCATAAAGGATTTAAGATACGATCAGTCATCTCACAATCGCGCGGCGCGATGCAAGGGCAGGGAAGCCCCTCATTCCAGCGCGGCTGACTTTTTAACGCTTTTGTAACAAGCCTCTGATAGCCTCAGGCGGAATGTCGAATCATGCCGTGCCCCGGCCGCGTTTTGAGGCTCCCGATCCGGAGCACGGAACTAAGGCTGCCCTGAAAATCGAAGACACTACTGCGCCGCTGTTGGACGGGAAAGTCAGCGAAGTCCCCGACGCTCTCTTTGCCGGAGCCATGCGCTTTTGCGGCTTTGCCGTCGTCGGCCTTCTCGCCCTCATCGTCTACCAGCTCGTCATCGGCTCAAACCTCTCCTGGCACGCCTTTGGCTGGAAGTTCTTCGGCACGTCGGACTGGAATCCCGTCGAAGATCAGTACGGCGCATTGCCGTTCATCTACGGCACTCTCGTCTCGTCGCTCCTCTCCCTGGTGATCGCAGTTCCGCTATCGGTGGGCGTCGCGGTTTTTATCACGGAAATGTCCCCAGTCAGTCTGCGCGGCATTCTCTCCTTCACCACCGAGTTGCTGGCCGCCATTCCCAGCGTTGTCTACGGACTCTGGGCCATCTTCGTTCTCGTGCCAATTCTGCGTCTGTATGTCCAGCCCTTCCTCGGCAAAACCCTCGGCTGGACCGGCCTCTTCACCGGCCCGCCCTACGGCATCGGCATGTTAGCCGCCGGCATCATTCTCGCCATCATGATCATCCCGATCATCTCCTCCATCACCCGCGAAGTGCTGACCGTCGTCCCCCAGCATCAGCGCGAAGGCGTGCTCGCCCTCGGCGCCACGCGTTGGGAAATGATTCGCATGGGCGTCCTCCGCAATGCGCGCGCCGGCATCGTCGGCGCTGTCATCCTTGGCCTCGGCCGCGCCCTCGGCGAAACCATGGCCGTCACCATGGTCATCGGCAACCGCCCCGAGATCGCCAAATCCCTGTTCGCGCCCGGTTACACCATGGCCAGCGTCCTCGCCAACGAATTCACCGAGGCCACCGGCGATTTATATCTTTCCGCTCTCATTGAAATCGGACTGGCCCTGTTCCTGGTCACCATTGTTGTAAACGCTCTCGCGCGTCTCATGGTGTGGAGCGTAACTCGAGGACAACCGTCGAAAACCGTTGCCTGATAACAATTCCAACTCGGCTATGAATTCGGAGATGATCCTTCCGCAGATCAGTTGGCGTCGGCGCGCCACGGATCGCCTCATGACCGGCCTCTCCATTCTCACGGTCCTTCTCGTGCTCTTGCCGCTCTTTGCCATCTTCGCTTACCTGGTAATCAAGGGCATCGGCTCCATCAACATCGCGTTCCTCACGCAAACCCCCAAGCCCGTCGGCGAGCCCGGCGGCGGCATGGCCAACGCCATCGTCGGTTCCGGCGTCATCCTCGGCATTGCCAGTCTGCTCGGTGTCCCCCTCGGCGTCGGCGCTGGCATCTTTCTCTCCGAGTATGGTCGCAATCGCTACGGCGACGCCGTGCGCTTCGTCTCCGATGTCCTGAATGGCGTCCCCTCCATCGTCATCGGCATCGTCGCCTACGGTCTCGTTGTGCTCCGGCAAAAGCATTTCTCCGCGCTCGCCGGTGGCGTTGCGCTCGCCATTATGATGGTCCCCACCATCGCCCGCACCACCGAGCAGATGCTGCTTCTCGTTCCTCAGTCCATTCGCGAGGCCGCCTACGGCCTCGGTGTCTCGCGTTGGCGCACCACGCTCTCCATCACCTTGCGCACCGCGACCTCCGGCGTCATCACCGGCATCATGCTCGCCTTTGCCCGCGTGGCCGGCGAGACCGCGCCCCTATTATTCACCGCCTTCGGAAATCAATTCTGGAATTTAAAAGTCAATCAGCCCACCGCCGCCCTCTCGCTGCAAATTTTCACCTATGCCATCTCTCCCTTCGACGAATGGCATCGGCAAGCCTGGGCCGGCGCGTTAGTATTGATTGTCCTCATCGTCAGTGCGGTTGCAGCCGTGCGCATCGCGGTCCGCCACGGAACTTTGGCAGGAGCTTAACCAGTCATGGGAGTCGGAATCACAGTCGAGCGCCTCAACGCCTTCTACGGCAAAACGCAGGCTTTGTTCGACATCAATATCAAGGTCGAGGCCAATCACGCCACCGCGCTGATCGGCCCCTCGGGCTGCGGCAAATCCACTTTCATCCGCTGCCTCAACCGCATGCACGAAACCATCCCTGACACCAGCGTCAACGGGATCGTTCGCATCGGCGATTTCAGCGTCTACAACGGAACCTCCGCCACCCAGCTTCGCCGCCGCGTCGGCATGGTCTTTCAAAAGCCCAACCCGTTTCCCACCATGTCTATCTATGACAATGTGGCCGCCGGCCTCAAGCTCAATGGTTTTACCAATCGCAAAAAGCTCGATGAGATCGTCGAAAAATCCCTGAACAACTCGGCTCTCTGGGATGAGGTCAAGGATTCGCTCCACAAAAAATCCGGTGCCAGTCTTTCCGGCGGCCAGCAGCAACGCCTCTGCATCGCCCGCGCTCTCGCCGTGCAACCCCAGGTCCTGCTCATGGACGAGCCTTGCTCCGCCCTCGATCCCATCTCCACCGGCAAGATCGAGGAATTAATTTTTCAGTTGAAAGAGCAGTACACAATCGTGATTGTGACGCATAATATGCAACAGGCGGCCCGCGTCGCCGAGTTCACCGGATTCTTTCTTCTCGGCAAGATGATCGAATTCGATAAAACCGAAAAAGTCTTCACCAATCCTTCCGACAAGCGGACCGAGGATTACGTCACCGGCAGATTCGGATAAAGAGGTTCTGATCAATGCGCACGCGCTTTCAACAACAGATGGAGGAACTTCGCGAGAAACTGCTGCGCATGGGCGGTCTCGCCGAACTGGCGGTCGATCGCGCCTGCCAGGCCTACACCAACCGCGACCTGCACTCCTGCCAGCTCGTCCTCGAAAACGAAAGTCTCATCAACGCGGCCGAGCGCGAGATCGATGAACTCGCCTTCGACATCCTCGCCACCCAGCAGCCCGCGGCCGTCGATCTCCGCTTCATCCTCGCCGTCACCAAAATCAACGCCGATCTCGAGCGCGTCGGCGACCAGGCCGTCAACATCGCCGAGCGCGTCATGGACATGATCGAGCTCCCCGCCGTCGAACTGCCCGTCGATATCGCCCGCATGGCCACCGCCGTCAGCGCCATGGTTCGCCGCTCCCTCGAGTCCTTCGTCGAAGGCAAAGCCGAACTCGCTCAGGCCGTCCTCGAGATGGATCACGTAGTCGACCGCATGCGCGACGAAGCTTTCATCGTCCTCGTCCGCACCATGAACGAGCAGCCGCAAAGCACGCAGCAAGCCCTCGATGCGCTGCTCGTCGCCCGCAACCTCGAGCGCGTCGCCGACCACGCCACCAATATTTCCGAAGACGTAATCTTCTGGGTCCTCGGCGCCGACGTCCGCCATCACGCCCAAACCGCCGTAATCGCCCGCCCCGAATCCACCGGCACCTAGTCAACAGAAGCGTAGCCCAGAACGGACGGCTCAACTCCGTGTCATCCTGAGCGAAGTGACGGATGCGCAAAGCGCAGCCGTCACGCAGTCGAAGGACCCCTACCTCACCCGTGAACTCGCCGTTGTCGAGATCTTATTGCGCCCCGCCGACTGCGATACACTGTTCGCCAAAGGCGTGGGGTCTTTCCGCTCGCCAAACATTGCGCTGCGAAAATCCCACGCCCGAACGCCCGAACGCCCGAACAACGAACGACGAATAGCGAACGACCAACGACCAACGACCAACCATGACCCACACCAAACCCCGCGTCTTCGCCACCTGCGACATCGGCGACGCCCTCAACATTCTTCGCGGCAAAGGTTACGATCTCGAGGTCTATCCCAGCCCCGAAGCTCCGCCCAAGAGCCTCATCGTCGAAAAAGTGAAATCCGGTATCGACGGTCTCATCACCACCCTCCGCGATCCCATCGACGCCGAAGTCTTCGCCGCCAGTCCCGGCGCGCTCAAGGTCGTCGCCCAATATGCCGTCGGTTTCGATAACATCAATCGCGCCGACGCCAATCGTTTCAAAATCCCCTTCACCAATACCGCCGATGTCCTCACCGAAGCCACCGCCGAATTTGCTTTCTTCCTGCTCGGCGCCCTCGCCCGCAAACTCTGGTCCGCCGAGCGCCTCACGCGCGAAAATCGCTGGGGCTACTGGCATCCCTATCTGCCCTTCCTCGGAGACGAAGTCACCGGCAAAACCGTCGCCGTCATCGGCACCGGCCGCATCGGTCTCGCCATGATCAAAAAATGTACCGGCTTCGACATGAACATCCTGTGCTTCGATCCCGCCTACGAAAACCGCGACTACATTCACGCCATTCAGGAGATGAAAGACCTCCGTTTCCAGCGCGGCATCAGCCGCGAGCGCACCACCATCCGCTACACCAGCCTGCATGAGGCCCTTAGCTCCGCCGACTTTATCAGCCTGCACGTGCCGCTGCTGCGCGAAGGCGAAAGCTCCACCCCCACTTATCATCTAATCAACGAAACCACGCTGCGCATGATGAAGCCCAACGCCATGATCGTCAACACCGCCCGCGGCCCCATCGTCGATGAAAATGCGCTAGCCAAAGCCCTCCGCGAAAACTGGATCGCCGGCGCCGCCCTGGATGTCTATGAAACCGAGCCGCTCCCCGCCAACTCCCCCCTCCGCGATCCCACCATCGCCGATCGCTGCCGCCTGCTGCCGCACTTTGCCAGCGCCGCCCGCATCACCCGCTTATCGTCGGATCCCGAAAAAGGCATGGCCGGCCGCTGCATCCAGGGCCTGCTAGATGTGCTGGAAGGCAACTACAGCGGCGACATCACCAAAATGCCCTACGTAGTAAACAAAGAAGCCTTCGCCAAGTCGTGATCGTGAGGCTTTTTTGATCGTGGGTCTGTTGAATGCGGCCGACTATTCTCTGCCTTGCAGAATGACCGCGATGACTCGCGGGCTTCGCCGCCCGTGGAGCACTGCAACTACCAGAAGAGGCTTCGCATCGGGTGCATACGCGATGAGGTAACTGCGCACCGTTTGAAAGAGAAGCGGTCGTGACGTCAGTTCTGTCCGGTGGTGGCCTTGATGCGGAAAGGGGACAAGCTTGCGAATCGCCTCCATAATGTCCCCGCGAACGCGTCCCGCGGCTTGAAGACTCTCGTCAGCGATGAACTCCCAGATGCTGGTTATATCCGATGCGGCGCCAGGATGGAGCTCAAAGCCCTGGTTATAGGTCATTCTATTTTTCGCTTGCCGAGTAGTTCGTTCTCCCGCCGCCGCAAGCTCTCAAAGAAAACCTCACCGTCAATCGGCTTAACCCGGCCGCTCGTAATCTCATCGTAGCGTCCGTCCAGCATCTCGCGTACCTCGCCCACCTCGGCCAGATATGCGGCCAGAGCATCTTCTACAAGATCGTTTGCAGCCCGCCCGCTCTTCGAGGCCAACTCGGAAAGTCGCGATTCCGTTTCCGGTTTAAAGTGTAATTCCATCCAATCGAGTGTAGAGAGGCGCGTTAGGCACTGTCAAAGCGTTTGCGCCGATTGGAATACGGGTTCAACCCGCATTATTTTCCCGACTTCGCCAAAGCCCGGTACTTCCGTTCCAGCCGATTCAATACCTCTTTGACCGGAACGCCGGGGCCTTTGTCTTCCATCGCCTCCCGCCAAACCTGTCGCAGCTCGTCCATCCCCGGTGGACGAATCCCAAGCTGCGCAGCGCTCAATTTCTCGACATTCGGCATGCATCAAGCCCTCCACGCAGGGCCCCGGATGCCCTCCCTCTCCTGTCTGAAATTCGACTAATAGGCAGCAGGGCCCGCTTCTTGACTGGTCCGAATTGCGGCCTAACCCTTTATTATTCAAAGACCTGGAAGGAGTCACCCAAAAATTGCCACCAGCCTCCCTCCAAACCATTGATTCTTAAATACTTTACAAGTAACTCCTTATTCCTCAAAGACCTGGCCAAAATGCCCCGCTAAGTCTTTGATTCTCAAAGATCCCTCCAGGGGGGATTCCTATACTAACTGGTAAACATCCACCCCTAAGTGGCGTAAACTGTCCTCTTTAATAAATACTTATGTTCTCCTCCCGCACCAACTGGCATCTCGCCCCAAACGCCCTCACCCGCGTCCTCAAAGACGTCCGCTCATCCGGCCACGAGATCCTCGACCTCACCATCTCCAATCCCACCGAAGCCGGAATCTCTCCCGACCCCGAACTCGTCCTCTCAGCCCTCGTCAACCCCGACTCCACGCGCTACGATCCTCAGCCTCGCGGTCTCCTCAGCGCTCGCCAAGCCGTCTGCCGCTACTATCACGACGCCCACCGCGTCTTCAACCTCGACCCCAATCGCCTCATCCTCACCACCAGCACCAGCGAAGCCTACTCCTACGTCTTCCGCCTCCTCTCGAATCCCGGAGACGAAATCCTGGTTCCCAAGCCCAGCTATCCCCTCTTCGAATTTCTCGCCGATCTCGCCGACGTCAAACTCGTTCCCTATCCCCTCATCTACGATCACGGCTGGCTCATCGACTTCGACTCTCTTTACAAATCCGCGTCTCCGCGCGCCCGCGCCGTCATCGTTGTCCATCCCAATAATCCCACCGGCAACTTCGCCTCCGCCCCTGAAACCGCGGCCCTCAACGCCTTTTGCCGCGACTACAACACCGCCCTCATCGTCGACGAGGTCTTCCTCGACTACGCCCACGACGGCGAGCCGCGCCCCAGCTTCGCCGCCAACACCGACGCTCTCACCTTCACCCTCAGCGGCATCTCCAAAATCTCCGCCCTCCCGCAGATGAAATTCGCCTGGGTCGCAACCAGCGGTCCCGGCGAAATCGTCCACGAAGCCTGCGCCCGCCTCGAAGTCATCGCCGACACCTTCCTCTCCATGAACGCCCCCATTCAGCTCGCCGCGCCCGCGTTCCTCGATCTGCGCCGCCAAATCCAGCCCATCCTGCTCGACCGCCTCCGCGCCAACCTCGCCGAGCTCGATGCGCAGCTCAAGCCCCATCCCGCCTGTGCCCGCTTGCAGGTCGAAGGCGGATGGTACGTCATCCTCCGCGTGCCCGCCCTCGAAAGCGACGAAGACCTCGCCATTCGCCTCCTTCGCCACGCCCATGTCAGTGTTCATCCCGGTCACTTCTACGATTTCCCCACCGAAGGCCATCTAGTCCTAAGCCTGATCACCGAGCCAGAAATCTTCCGCCAAGGCATCGCCCGCCTCCTCGACTTCATGCGCACGCAGACGTAAAGTGTTTTCTCTGCGTTCTCCGCTGGTTTTCTCCCCGAACTCGGCGGTTAAATGCTTTTTGTCCGACGTGATATTCTTCCCCTTCACTGCACGGAGCCTCCATGTCCATCACCCGCCGAGGATTCATCGAGTCCGCCGTCGTCGCCTCGCTCGCCACCTCCCTCAACGCCGCCGACTCCAACGCGCAAGACACACCCAAGTCCGACTCACGGCCCGCCAAGCGTCCCATCCTCATCTCCGCCCACAACGGCTTCAACTATCTCGACGATGCCTTCGCCTACCTCAAGTCCGGCGGCGACACGCTCGACTCTGCCATCCGCGTCGTCAAAGGTCCCGAGAATGATCCCAACGACACCAGCGTCGGCCTCGGTGGCCTGCCCAACGAGGAAGGTGTCGTCGAACTCGATGCCTGCTGCATGCACGGTCCCACGCGCCGCGCCGGTTCGGTCGGCGCCGTTCGCAACATCAAGAATGTTTCCATGGTCGCCCAAGCCGTCATGCAGCACACCGGCCACGTCATGCTCGTCGGCGAGGGCGCAGAGCGTTTCGCCGTCGCCGTCGGCTTCCCCCGCGAGAATCTCCTCACCGACCGCTCCCGCAAAATCTGGCTGCTCTGGAAGGAAAATCACTCCAACGAAGATTGGTGGGGCCCCGGCATCGCCGATCCCAACTGGAAGCCGCCCCGCACCTCGCCCGAAGCCAAGCCCCAAGCCGACCTCTGGCAAGACCGCATTCTGCAACTCCATGCCCGCGCCGCCGCGCTCGGCATCGAGCCCGAATTCCGCATGGCCGCCGTCCGCCGCGTTCTTTTCCCGCCCACCGGAACCATCCACTGTTCCGCGCTCAACGACAAAGGTGAAATCTCCGGCGTCACCACCACCAGCGGCCTCGCCTTCAAACTACCCGGCCGCTGCGGCGACTCGCCCATCATCGGCGCCGGTTGCTACACCGACCAGGACATAGGCTCCGCCGGCGCCACCGGCAGCGGCGAAGAAAATATCAAAGTCGCCGGCGCCCACACCATCGTCGAAAACATGCGCCGCGGGATGTCTCCCCATGAAGCCGGCATCGACGCCCTCAAGCGCATCGTCCGCAATTACAACGGCGACATGACCCGCCTCAAGTTCGTCGACATGACCTATTACATCCTCCGCAAAGACGGAGCCTACGCCGGCGTCTCCCTCTGGCAGGGCTACACCAAGGACACTCCCCACAAAATCGCAGTGCACGATGGCACCCGCCGTGCCGAAGTCACCACCCCGCTATTCCAGGGCTACAGCGAAGAATTCCCCCGAGTTCCCGACGTCCCCCCAGACCTCGCCAAGGACTCCGTGTACCTAAAGTAAGAGGCCACATTGACGCGCCGGGGAGCGAGGAGGACAATTGCCGGGTCTTGAGGCCGCCAAGGAAATTCCGGCTTAACACAGTCGGCGAAGAGCCGCTCAAGAAGGTTGAAGTCTCAAACTGGGGGAGCGTCATGAAGTGTACCTTCACACTGATTCCGCTGTTGTCGTTGTTCGCCTTCGTTGGACAAGCGGGCGCGCAGGTTCAGAATGCGCCGACCTCGTCCCGGGTTAGCGCGGAGACACATCGCCACCGCCACGGCCCGATCAGGAATTTCCAACTGCGTCCGAACGGCACGGGAACGAGTGGGAACTGGAGCGGCTACGAAGTCACTGGCGCGACCGGCTCCGTCACGGATGTTAGGGGTTCTTGGATAGTCCCGGCTGTCAGGTGCGCACCGTCGGATAACACGTACTCTAACTTTTGGGTGGGTATTGATGATGGAAACGGTAACAACGGTGCCCTCGAGCAGATTGGAACCGAGTCCGATTGTCGGATTGGCAAAAGCGGTAAGCCAGAACCCGTCTATTACGCCTGGTACGAGTTCCTGCCTCACGACAAGGTAGAAAAAAAAATACCGAAGTTCGGGGTCGCACCTGGGGATCATATTTCAGCGGAGGTATCCTTTGATTTGGCTACCGAGACGTTCACTGTAACTATCACGGACGCCGCGGGGCAGACATGGAGTAGCCTGCCCACCATAGTGAACGGTGCCCAACGGTCAACTGCCGAATGGATTGCCGAAGACCCGGTGAGTAAATCCGGCCAAGTTGTTCCCTTCGCTAATTTCGGAGAGGTCAATTTCGCTCAAGATTACGCGACCGTAGCGGGCGCTACCGGGCCGATTGGGTCGTTTGCGAGCAACGTTGCAATCACGATGATAAGTAGCGGCACGAACGGCACGCAAGCTGGCACCGCTGAGGCGATTCCCTCTGCGCTTTCAATGGCGGATGAGTCGAGCTTCTCGGTTGACTATGCCGACTTGACGACCCTCTACAGCTTTTGCTCTGCTCCAAACTGCACAGACGGGTGGTACGCCGACGCTGGCCTGATCCAGGACGATGCAGGTAATCTGTACAGCACCACCTATTTGGGGGGATACTCGGGTTGCGCTAATGGTTATGGTTGCGGCACCGTGTTCACGTTGGACACCAAAGGCCACGAGACTGTGCTCTACAGCTTCTGCCCTGGGGGCTACCCTTGCGGAGATGGGAACAACCCCGTGGCTGGTCTGATCCAGGACGATGCGGGCAACATGTACGGCACAACAGACTTTGGGGGCCTTCAGGGTGAAGCCGTCCAGAGTGGCACAGTGTTTAAGTTGGACGGCACGGGCCATGAGACGGTGCTTTATAGCTTCTGTTCGGTTGGCCAGTGCACAGACGGGGCGAACCCACAGGCTGGTTTGATCCAGGACGCTGCGGGCAATCTGTATGGTACAACGGCATTCGGGGGCGTTGGCTGTTGCGGGACGGTGTTCAAGCTGGACAACACGGGTCACGAGACAGTGCTCCACAGCTTCTGCTCTGGGGGCAATCCTTGCTTAGATGGGAACAGCCCCGAGGCTGGTCTGATCCAGGACGGTGCGGGCAATCTGTACGGCACTACCTTCTACGGCGGAAACTCTGGTGATGGTTGCGGTAATTGCGGCGGTGGCACAGTGTTCAAGGTGGACGGCACGGGTCACGAGACGGCGCTCTACAGCTTCTGTTCCGCTCCGAACTGCACGGACGGGACTTACCCGTCCGCTGGTCTAATCCAAGACGCCGCAGGCAACTTATACGGCACAACAATTAACGGTGGCAATCCTAATTCTGATTGCCCCTTTGGTGCATATGGATGCGGAACAGTGTTCAAGTTGGACGACACAGGCCGCGAAACCGTGCTTTACAGCTTCTGCTCTGCTCCGAACTGCACAGACGGGGCCAAGCCCGAGGCTGGTTTGATCCAGGACGCTGCGGGTAACCTGTACGGTACTACATATCAAGGGGGTGCTAACGGTGAAGGTACGGTGTTCAGGGTGAACAGCACGGGTGGGGAGGCGGTGCTCTACAGTTTCTGTTCTGCTCCGAACTGCACAGACGGAGCGTACCCCTATGCTGGCCTGATCCAAGACTCCGCGGGCAACCTGTACGGCACAACAAGTTTCGGCGGCGCTAACGTTGGCTGTGACTATGGAGCCGGTTGTGGCACGGTGTTCAAGCTTGCCGGGGTTGTAGGTGTGGGGGTGACAAAGACCAAGACCACGACCACGCTCGTGTCTGCACCGAACCCTTCTACTTATGGACAGGCGGTGACCTTTACCGTGGTGGTCACTTCCAGCGTTGGTTCGCCGCCTGACGGAGAAACCATCTCGTTTATGAAAGGTAAAACGGTTCTCGGAGCCGGGACGCTGAGCGGTGGCTTCGCAACCTTTACAACATCGACTCTCAAGGTGGGTACAACATCGGTAAAAGCGGTCTATGCCGGTGACTCGAACTTCCTCGGTAGCACCTCGAAAGCGGTGAAACAGGTGGTAGAGAAGTGACCGCCCCAGCTTCCTCATAAAGGGCGTGCGCACTCGCCTTCGTGTGGGAGAGCGCGGACTTTTCGGGGTGAGATCTGCGTTCCGCAAAGCTTAGAAACAGTTATCCCAACTGTTGACGCGATCAGCCGATCAATCCGACTGGGGATGGTCAGCTCCTGGCATAACCTTTTCACGCCCGTCCGTGCTCTCGACTCATTAGCAGTATTCCCCCACTTCCCCCCGGGTGTACAATTACTCCATTAGGACCGCAGCTTCACGGGAATCTCCTCCCGCGTTCGAGGCTCGATAATGAACGTTCACGTTAGTTACAAGGTCCAGAAAACTCCCGACATCGAAAAAGAAATCACCCACCAGTCTGAAAAAATCCGGAAGCGTCTTCAGGTCTTCCGGCCAGAACTGGTTCACCTCAAAGTCCTTCTTGAGCAGAATTCGCCGCGCGAAGGCATCGAGGTCTCGCTTAATCTGCGCCTTCCCTCCGGTCAGCTCGCGGCGCAAAAAAAGGCCTCCAGCCCAACCTCCGCCATCAAGGCCGCCTTCGACGACCTCCTCCAGCAGATCACCCGCCACAAGGAAGTCCTGCGCTCCGGCCATCGCTGGCGTCGCTGGCGTGGCCAGTCCCAGGGCGCTCCCGAGCCCGGCGTCCCCTTCGAGCAAACCCTCGCCTCCGTGCAGGCGCCCACCATCTCCGCCGATGACATCGGCACCTATGTTGACGCCAATCTCGCCCGCCTCGAGCGCTTCGTCGATCGCGAACTTTATTTCCGCCAGTCCGAAGAAGAACAACCCGACGATCGTCTCTCCCCACCCGAGGTCGTCAACGAAGTCATCGCCCGCGCTCTTGGCGATCAGGATCGTCCGGAAAAGCTTGCCCTCGAGCCTTGGCTTTACCGCCTCGCCCTCGAATCGATCAATGAAATGACCGCGCGTCTCCATGAGCTCGAATCCCCCGTGCACCTCGAAGACAGCGGTCGCCGCCAAAACGTCGAAGCCTCCGACGAATCCACCCTCCAGTTCCACCAGGCCGATGAGACCTGGACGCGCGAAAGTGTCATCCCCGATCGCCGCGTTCAGAGTCCTGAACAAACTGCATATTCCGATGAGATGGTTCGCCTCATCGAGGCCGCTCTCGGCGGCGTCGACCGCACCGACCGCGAGGCCTTTCTTCTCTATGGCATCGAGGGCTTCTCGCTCAACGAGATTGCTTCCATCACCGGCCGCCATCCCGAAGCCGTTCGGGAGTCGGTAGAGCGCGCGCGTGACTGTGTGCGCAAAGCGCCTTCCGTCGCCCGGGAGTTTCAGCACGATCTCCACCTCAAGACTCGCGTTTCCGCATCCAAATAATAAGGAGAATCCGAGATGATGACACGGGAAGAAATCCGTGAATTAGCCGCATTTCAGGCCGATGAAACCAAAGGCGCATGCGCCCTCAGCTTTTACTTTCAGCCCGAGCCTCCCCAGGATCGGTCGCACCGCAGCGAGGCGATCATTGCCAAAGAAGTCGTAAAGCAGGCGCTCAAAAGCGCCGCCGCACAAGGCAAGAACGGATCGCTGCACGCCGACCTCGATCGTGTGCTCGATGTCGCCTCCAACCTGCGCGGGCAGTCGCGGGGCAGGGCAGTGTTCGCCTGCTCGGCGCAAAATTTCTGGAAAGAATACGAGCTTCCTCCCGACCTCGGCTCCACCCGCATCTATCTCCAATCTCGTTTTCAACTCCAACCGTTGGCCGCCTTGCTCGGCGCTCAACCCACGCTCGCCGTCGCCGTCGTCGATCGTCAGCGCGCCCGCTTCTTCGACCTCCGCCTCGATGAGCTGCGCGAAGAATCCTCCCTCGTTCATCTCCTCTCCCGCAGCGGCGCCAATTACGGATTCAACGGCTACGACGCCGGGCACGCCGAGCGCCGCGTCGCCGAAGAAGCCTTGCACCACTACAAAGCAGTCGCCGAGCGCCTCCGCGTCGACTTCGAGCGCGGCGCCTGGGAGCGCCTCATCATCGGCTGCCACGACGTCAATTGGGCTGACTTCGAGCCTCACCTCCACCCCTACGTCAAACAGCGCCTCATCGGTCGCTTCTCCGCCGACGTCGCCAGCGTTTCCAACGAAGAGATTCGCGATCGCGCCAACTCCGTCCTCAAAAAATGGCTTGGCGATCGCGGCACAACAAAGGTCAGCGAAGCTATCGGCTTCGCCAAGGCCAATGGTCGCGGCGTTACCGGACTAAAACGGGTGCTGCAAGCCCTCGAAGCCGGTGAGGTCCAAAGCATCTTCCTCGCCGAAAATTATTCCGCCCACGCCGTCGAGTGTCCCCACTGCGGCCTCATCAACGCCCACCTCGTCCCCACCTGCGTCGCGTGCGGCCACGCCACGCACGAACTCGAAAACGTTTGCGACGCGATTATCCCCATCGCCATCCGCCGCGACATCGAGCTCTTCTGTCTCAAAGACCATTCCGAGTTAGATCGTGCCGGCAACATCGCAGCATTACTCCGCTTCCGTTCCGACCAAAGCCGCACCGGAAAGGTCGCGGTCGCCTCGTAGAAAACGAATCGGAGCTAAGGCAAGGAGGTAATGCAAGAAGGTAAGCGAGAGAAATAATCGAGCGTCGAGATGAGGGGACTGTCGCTCTCCCCCTCGGCGCACCTTTCTTCGTCGCATCTTTCTCACTACGCCGCCCGCGCTGCCTTATAATGTCGTGTGGCGGCTGTTTCATTTGTTCGCTGCCGCTCATAGCGGGAGAGCCCGCTCGGCATGCCTTCCCAGGCCATTCTCAGGTCCCTGCTAGGAATGCCTGCTCTGCTTCAGAAGTAAATCGAAGCGCGTTTTCCGACGGGCGGACAACTCCGAACTGGAGGCAGTATCAGTGGCGCGCGCTGCGTTCAATCCTCAACTCTTCCTATCTCAGCCCGGAACCGGAAAGAAGATTTCGCGCTGCGAGAGTAAGCGCGTAATTTATTCCCAGGGAGATCCCGGCTCCGCTCTTTTCTATCTCGCGTCTGGCCGCGTCAAACTGGTTGTCACCTCGCCTCGGGGCAAGGAAGCCGTCGTCGCCATACTCGGCCCCGGCGACTTTTTTGGTCATGAAAGCCTGACCGGCCACAAGGGCCGCCTTGCCACCGCCGTCGCTATGAACGACTGCACCATCACCCGCATCGACCGCTCCCTCGTCACCCGCCTCCTTCGCCAGGAACATGACTTCTCCGAGATGTTCATGGCCTATCTGCTCGCTCACATCGTCCGCGTGCAGGAAGACCTCATCGACCAGTTGTTCAATTCCTCCGAGAAGCGTCTTGCCCGCACGCTCTTATTGCTCGCCCGCTTCGGCACTAAGGGGAGACGGGCATCGTTTGTAGCGCCGCAAATCACTCACGAGATCCTCGCGGAAATGGTCGGCACAACCCGCGCCCGCATCAGTTTCTTCATGAACAAATTCCGCTACCTCGGTTTCCTCGAGTACAACGGCGGATTGCGCATCAACGAGACCCTTCTCGATGTGGTACTCCACGAATAGTCTTTATTTTTGCGATTGTGCAGTATTGCACCAACGAACCTTTCCGCCTCATGCCAGAATAAGGATTGATAGAGGTCTGTCACGGGCTGTCCGTTAGCCCGGCGGCCGCCGAAAGGTGTTGTCGCCATGCCGAGACACCAGAGTACGACCCATACCATCCTGCATTTTTGCTGCGATGACCGAGATCTCACGCTGCGCGCCGAACTCCTGGCCGCCTCCGGATACCGCGTCCTCAGCTCAAGCAACGGATTCGAAACCATCGAATTGTGTACCCGCGAGCCCGTCGATGCCGTCGTTCTCGATCTCGATCACAATCGCGCCGAGGTCGAAGTCATTGCCCGCGAGATCAAACAACTTCATCCCCGCCTCCCCACAATTGTACTTACAGAAGCGTCAGCACACATCGACGGCATCCATGAATTAGCTGACGCAATCGTGCCCAGAGAAAACCCGCCCGCTCTCGTCCAATCGCTCGCCCGGCTCTTGTCACCTTCCGGGAACCCAGACGCCATCGGATCGGCGCTCATAAACTAGCGGCTTCGGTCGCGCCGCCCAGGGTGTTTGAGCGAAAATAGCCTGCATGATCCACAAAATACTCCCCGTCGGCCCGCTCCAGTGCAACTGCTCCATCATCGGTGATGAAACCACCCGCGAAGCCATGGTCATCGATCCCGGCGATGACATCGATGACATCGTCGCCATTCTCGACGAGCACCATCTCAAAGTGCAGCAGATCGTCATCACCCATGCCCACATCGACCACGTCGGTGGAGCGATGAAGCTGCGCGCACTCACCGGCGCGCCCATTCTCCTCAATCAAAATGATTATGCATTGCTGAAGATGCTCGATGTGCAGGCCGGTTGGCTCGGCATGAAGCCGCCGGGCAAAGTGGAGGTCGAAGGCGGCCTCGCCGACGATCAAAAGCTCCGCACCGGTGCGGTCGAGGCGAGCGTCCTCCACACTCCCGGGCACACCGAGGGCAGCGTCTGCCTCTATTTTCCCGCGGAGAAATTGCTTCTTGCCGGCGACACCCTTTTCGCCCGCAGCATCGGACGCACCGATCTCCCCGGCGGCTCCTTCGACAAGATCATGCGCTCCCTCCACGACCGTGTCCTCACTCTGCCAGAAGACACCAGAGTGATTCCCGGCCACGGCGAGCTCACTACGATTGGCGAAGAGAAAGAAGAGAATCCCTTCCTGAGATAGTTCTCAGTTGTCAGTTGAACCGGAATTGCCCGCAAGTTCGAACGAATGCGGAAGGCGCTGGGCACGAGATCCCGTACCCAAAAGAAGATTTTACTGATAGCTGACGGCTGAGAACCTACTTCTGATTCTGCGGAACCGTCGGCGTCGTCGCCGGAGCCACTGGCGCCGATTTCGTCGTCTGCGTTTTCACCCCTGAAAATACCGACGTCGGCCCCGCTCTCCGCGACGCATAAATCGACAGCGTGATCGACGTAACCATGAACATGATGGCCGACCACGTAGTCGCTCTCGAAAGCGCCGACGCCGCGCCCCGCGGGCCAAATGCCGTCTGGCTCCCTTGTCCTCCGAATGCCGCCGCCAAATCCCCGCTCTTTCCGCTTTGCAGCAACACCACGGCAATCAGAAAAAAGCACACAATAATGTGAACGATGGTGAACAGAATCGTCATCATGACAATAAAACTCCGCCAGAGCCTTGGCCCTTATTTTATTCCCGCCTCAATTGAGTCTTTGAAAATCTCTGCTTGAGCTTTGAAAATCCTTGCCGCTGCGGGTCGTTGACTGCTCCTTAGTGTTGCATCTTGCCCGTCGCGAGGTCAAGACGTGGCGTGATGCGGCAATCGTCCCAACCGTAGCAACCGGCGTCCCGCCCGCGGTTGCGCCCGCGTCCCGACCGCGATCTTCGATCGCGATTCCATGCCAAACCTCCCGGCAAATCCGCGTCCCTACTCATGCACCTCTACTCATTCCCATCTCAAGATTTCGCCCCTTCAGCATCACTTCCCATAATCGTCCTCGACTCCAATTCGGATCGTCTATGAAACCGCTTTCCGCCTAAAGAGAACTGTCTTTATCTATTGTTGCAAATGATTGCGACTTAAGTTCCTCTTTAGGTGTCTGCGCTAAATACAACATAACTTTAACTTGACTTCTTTCGCGGCTGCCTTTAACTTGCGATGTTGAAGTGGGTTTTTTCATCATCTCCCCAAAAAACTATAAGTTCGAGGAGCAAGATATGAATTTTTCTGTCTCCCGGTATGCGGTCGCCATTCTGCTTGCGACGCTATGCCTGATTTGCCTGACGCCGGCCGTAGCGGCCCAAACCCTTACGCTCTCATGCGCCAGTGGCATCGGTGAAGTCAATGTCCCCTATAGCTCCGCTCTGGCTGTCAGCGGTGGAGTCGCACCTTATACCTTCTCAATCAATGCGGGCGCCCTCCCGCCGGGTTTAACGCTCGATCCTTCTTCGGGCGATATCACCGGCACGCCCAGCAAGGCGGGCAACTTCAATTACACCGCCAAAGTGGTTGACTCCCAGGGCAATACCGCCACCACAAAATGCAAAATCTCGATCGCCGGCCACGTCGAAATCGATTGCCCCAATGGCGGCCAGAACATCGGTGCCGTTGGCGAATTCCTTAGTGAAACCTATCCCGTCCTCAAAGGCGTCGCTCCCTTCACCTTTTCTCTCGTCTCCGGATCACTGCCCCCAGGACTCAGCCTCAATCCCAATACCGGCGTCATCAGTGGTATTCCCACCCAGGCTGGTACGTACATTTTTGTTGTACAGGTCACCGACTCGCTCGGCGCGACTTTCAGCCTCAAATGTCAGATCAAAATCGGCCCGCCCCTTACTCTCGCTTGTGCCACCAGCACCGGCCAGGTCGGCACGCCTTACAACTCCGCGTTAGTTGCCACCGGCGGAATTCCTCCCTACACCTTCGCGATCATTGCTGGCTCTCTGCCTCCCGGACTCTCGCTCAACTCCTCGACGGGCGCGATCACCGGTACTCCCACTTCGCCAGGAACCTTTAACTTCACGGCTCAGGTCACCGATTCCAACGGCGCCGGAGCCACCTCGGTCACCGCAAATTGCAGCATCGTAATTGCTCCCTTGCCCATCTCGCTCGCTTGCGCCGGTGGAACCGCGCAGGTAGGCGTGCCGTACAGCTCCGCTCTGGTAGCAACGGGCGGAGTGCCACCGTACACGTTCTCGATCATCAGCGGCTCGCTGCCTCCGGGTTTGTCACTGAACACCTCGACGGGCGCGATCACCGGAACGCCGACGCAGGCCGGAACGTTTAACTTCACGGCTCAGGTTGTGGACTCGACGGGCTCGAAGGCAGGCACGGCGACGGCGAATTGCTCGATCGTCGTAGCGCCGCCCGCCATCACCCTGGCTTGCGCTGGTGGAACCGCGCAGGTAGGCGTGCCCTACAACTCCGCGCTGGTAGCCACGGGCGGAGTGCCACCGTACACGTTCTCGATCATCAGCGGCTCGCTGCCTCCGGGTTTGTCACTGAACACCTCGACGGGCGCGATCACGGGAACGCCGACGCAGGCCGGAACGTTTAACTTCACGGCTCAGGTTGTGGACTCCACGGGCTCGAAGGCCGGCACGGCGACGGCGAATTGCAGCATCGTCGTAGCGCCGCCCGCAATCACACTGGCTTGCGCTGG
>PLHW01000033.1 GCA_003139095.1 Acidobacteriaceae bacterium | reverse complement strand
ATCATTCTGGGTTATCGCGCGCAGATCGATCCGGCCAAAGCTGGGCTTCCGATCCTGGCGTTCATCACGGTCAAGGTCAGCGGCGAGAACCTTATTCACTTCATGAATCTCGCCGCCAGTCGGCCCGAAGTATTGGAGTGCCATCGGGTCACCGGTGCGGATTCATTTCTGCTCAAAACAGCCGTCTCCGATGTTGCTCATCTGGAACGCTTACTGGATGCGCTGATGCCGTACGTGGCCACCACAACCTTGATGGTTCTCTCGACCGCCCTGGCGTGGGGAAACATCGTCAAGCCCGATAGCGCGTCTCAGGATGCCGCGGCGACTCGGCCTGCGTTTCGCTAGGATCATGGCAGCGCCAGATGATCTAGAAGCATTCTGAAGTCTCACTTCCATTTCGTTTCGTAAATTCCGCCAACATCCGTCACTCCTGCATGTATTTTGAGGATTGGGCGTCCGTATCATTGGCTCGACGCTGGGATGCGTCCTGCCTCGAATGCGCCGAGGCAACCTTCTTCCGAGGAAAGATCCGATGGACGTATTTGTTTGGCAGGGAGTCGAAGTGCCGGTGGATGACGACGGGTTCATACAGGAGCCGGAGCGCTGGAACCCGGATATGGCAAGCGCGCTCGCCGCGACCGATGGCGTTGAGAAGCTAACGCCCGACCACTGGAAAGTCATCGACTACATTCGCGCGTATTACAAGGAAAACGACGTCGCACCCATGATCCGCAGGATTTGCAAAGAAACAGGAGTGAACTTGCGGCAGATTTTCGACCTCTTTCCTTCCGGACCAGCCAAGGGTGCATGTAGAGTGGCGGGCCTGCCGAAACCGACAGGTTGCGTGTAGCCAGGAGTCCCATGCCCCCACTCGCCCTTGCGCTGATCGCGGCGATTTCGGTCTTCCTGCTCGGCAACCTCTGCCGGATGGTGAAGGCGATGCTCATGCCTGTCCACCTTCGATGGGACCTCTATCCCATTCCCAAAGGTCCGCGCGACCGGCAACGCTACGGTGGCTCCTATTTCGAGGAGACGGAGTGGTGGACGAAATCCATCGACACCGGCCACGGCGGCGAGTTGGCCTTCATGCTGAAGGAAGTTCTTTTTCTGCGAGGGGTTTTTGAGAATTTTCGCGCTCTGTGGCTCTGGTCGCTGCTGTTGCACTGGGGGCTCTACCTTTACATGGCCTCAGCTGCGACGGCCGTTGCCGTTTCCGCGTTCGGCGCTCATCTGGTTTTCGGACGAACGCTTCTGTTGAATGCCTGCTTCGCCGGGTACTTTGCCGCATGCGTACTCGGTAGTATCGGCAGTCTCGGGTTGCTGGCCGCGCGGATTTTCAATTCTCGGCTGAAAGGCTTCACCACGCGCGCGACGATCTTTAATCTCTGTCTGCTCGCGGCGATCTTTGGCACCGGCCTCATCGCCCTGATCCATCCAACTCGCGGCCTCCTCACCGCCCTCGCCGATGCCGCAAATTGGCGCCACGCGACGGGCGCGTACTCGGAGGCCACTTACTGCCATTTCGCGCTGGTCGCGTTCTTCCTCGTCTACTTCCCGTTTACCCACATGACGCATATGTACATGAAGTACTTTACGTGGCATGGCGTGCGCTGGGACGACTTGCCGGCTCGCTTCGACGAAGACGGACGGAAAGCGATTGCAAAGAATCTGGCACGGCCGGTGTCCTGGCGAGCTCCTCACATCCACGAAGCGACGGAGCAATCGTGGGCCAACGTGGCATCGAGCACTGGGCAACCGGGAAAAACCGATCATGCTTAAGATCGAAGACATTGCGCGTCCAGCCGACCGGCTCACCGAGATTGTCCCGGAGCGCCTGGTTCCGCTTCCCCATCCCTACGACGGAGTTGACGCGCTACCGCCGCGCAAGCGTCTCACCGATAGGGCTTGTGCGAACTGTGATTGCTCGCTCGACGGTTTTCTCGCCGTCGGCATGACCCGGCCACAGACCGAAGCTGAAGAACAACAACTCATCGAGCGCTTCATCACCGGGTTGGAGCGGTTGCTCTCGCCCGAAGACAACTGGACGTTTTTGCAGCAGCTCACGCTGTCGCTCGACCACTGTGCCCGCTGCCAGACTTGCGTCGAGTCGTGCCCGATTTACACGGCCAGCGGCCGCGAAGAGGTGTATCGCCCGACATTTCGCAGTGAAATTTTTCGTCGCATCGTGAATAAGTACGCCAAGAGCGGCGGTAAATTACTGGCGAAGCTGAAGGGTGAGGATATCCAACTCAACGTCACCACGATTCTCCGGCTGCTCGAATCGGCCTACCGGTGTACCCTTTGCCGCCGCTGCGCCCAGGCCTGCCCCATGGGCGTGGACAACGCGCTGCTCACGCGCGAGATCCGCAAGCTGTTCAGCATGGAATTGGGCATCGCACCCAAGGAACTTCATGAGCAGGGATCGGTCCTGCAACTCCGCGTGGGGTCAAGCACCGGCTTGAAACCGCGCGTGGTGAGGGACACCATCGAGTTTCTCGACGATGAGATCCGCGAGCAGACAGGTCTCAACATCCATACGCCGTGGGACAAGCCAGGAGCGGATGTTCTCCTGATCCACAATGCCGGAGAAATCAATGCCTGGCCGGAAAACCCCATGGCATTTGCCATCATCCTGGAAGCTGCGGGAATCAGTTGGACGATGTCGAGCGATCTCGCCGGCTACGACAGCGTGAATTACGGTCTGTGGTACGACGACGCCCAGTTTGCGCGAGTCGCCGTTCGGCAGGTGCAAGCGGCCAAGAAGCTCGGCGTGAAGAAGATCGTCATGGGGGAATGCGGGCACGCGCATAAGGCGTCGATGGTCACCGCCGACCGGCTCTTGTCGAAGGATCTCGACATCCCTCGCGAAAGCTCCATGACCTTCTTGCGCGACATTGTGCTGAGCGGCCGGCTCAAACTCGATCCCGCGCGAAACGCTTTCCCGGTCACATTGCATGACCCGTGCAATATGGTCCGCATGATGGGTATTGTGAAGCCGCAGCGCGACAT